>CAYUVA010000023.1:0-62145 GCA_964448115.1 uncultured bacterium | reverse complement strand
ATTTTACTGTGCTGCCGGGGGTTTTTCTTTTCGAGCTAGTGGCTCATGATATTTGTGGCAGAGATAGCCTTCTCTGGCCATACCTGAACATCCTAGAGTAGTAGAGTTATCTATGTCGTTTATGGCAACTAGGGTTATGGAGAGGGTGAAGATGTCATTACTTGTGAGCCTGGCGCAAGCCAGTGAGGAACTCGGTATGGAGTATGATTATTCGCTCAGACTTATGTCTGGATACTTTGCTCCTCTATCTCACCTTTGTTACAGCTAAACAGGGTCGTGTTGCCATCGACCAGGGTCTCCAGGTGCACGGGGCGGCGCCAGAAGAACTCGACATTGCGCAGCGTGTCCATCGCCTTTGGTATATCAAGGCTATACTCGGCGTTTATATGGCGCAGGTAAAGCTCGCCGCGGTTGTGGTAGTTTCCATCCTCGACCACTATCTCAGGACGCCCTGCATTGGTAAGGCTGAAAAGCAGCTTCTTCTTCACTTTGGCGAATTCTCTCGAGTCTATCACCCATAGATTCTGCTTGCTGTCATATTTGTAAGTGAAAAGCATCTGATCCCTTATGAACTCCTCGGTGAGGAACTCATCGAGAAAGGTAACATCGTTGTGTATCCTTCTCACCTCGAAGATCTTACTGATGCCAAGCCCCAGCCCTTTATCCCAGGCTTTCTTGGTCTTCATATCCTCACAGCGTTCGTAATCAAGCCCGAATTTCCCCTTGTTCCAGCGATCCTCGATATCCCGAAACAGCTCAAGCCCCAATTTATAGGGATTCAGCCTTCCAGGCGCGGTGGCTACGGTGCCGGAGTGATGATCCGCATAGTCGATTATCTCAGCATCGGTCAAGGCTCGTTCGGTCATTATCTTGGAGTGCCAGAAGGTCGCCCACCCCTCGTTCATTATCTTGGTCTGCCCTTGCGGCGCAAAGTAATAGCTCTCCTCGCGGATGATGGATAGGATATGTCGCTCCCAGTTGGCTAGCGGCGCATAGTTTATAAGAAATAGCAGGACATCCCTGGCAGGTTCGGAAGGGAATCGAGATGGTGGATCAGGGCTATTATCTTCATCATCAGCCCCTTGCTTAGTTGTAACCCTAGGCTTTTTAGGATTTATGAAGCGATCCATATAATCCTTGGCATCGAAGCGCATCGCTTCGGACTTCTCTTCATCATCGTCTTTTTCATCGTACCTTGCCCTTTTATCGTATCCTCGCTGTATAAAGGGGGACATTATATCGATGAGATTCTCTATGGAGAGAGCCTTGTCGATGAAGTGTTCCACCTTATCCCTACCCAGGCGATGGATATAGCGCCGTATCTGCGCTCCATGGTTAGCCATCTGGTCGAGCATCTTCCTGTTTGTATGGCTGAAGTAAAGGTTGTTCTTGAAAAAGTCGCAGTGGGCATAGACATGCGCCATGACCAGCTTCTGATCCACCAGGTTATTGCTCTCAAGCAGGTACGCATAGCAGGGATTGTTGTTGATCACCATCTCGTATATCTTGTGCAGCCCGTAGGCATAACCCTTATGCATCCGCTCGTATTCCATGCCGAAGCGCCAGTGCGGATAGCGGGTGGGGAATCCAGAGTAGCTGGCTATGGCGTTCATCTGTTTGTAGGTGATAACCTCGAAGATGACAGGATAGAAATCCAGTCCATAATCATTTGCATAACGCTCTATTTTTTTCCTTGCCTTTTCCAATTCCATGCTAAGTGTCATCTCATCACCCCCTTGTTAGGCTTGAGTCTTGAGGGTTGAGGGTTGGAGGTTTTTTTACCATAAAGCCACAATGGCACAGAGAGCAAAGAATTCTTCTCAGGTAGAGCATAAGGAGCCACCACCACTTATTATCAGAGACACAACCTTTGTTCGATGCGGGTGAAGCGGTGTTGAAATAGTCTTCAGGGAGGAGGTGTGGCGCTCCACCCGCATCATGGCTTGAAAGGAGGTATCGAGCTGTATATGTAGTCATGCCCATAGCTACAGCCCCTTGGAGAGAAATGTCTTGATGCTGTCGATAATCTGTTCCTTGGAGTCAATCTTGCTCAGCAACAGGTTTGTATGCTTCTCAGCCAAAGGTTCGAGGAGCTTGATGAAATCGCCGCTGCCAAAGTGGCTCTTCACCTGTCCGTAGCCGAGCATGTTAAGTAAGGGGAGCAAGTATTGAGTCAATAGATTGGTGCAGCTTTTGTTGTCATCACCCCAGTTGTCCCCGTCGCTGAACTGGAAGGCGTAGATATTCCACTGCGAAACAGGGTAATAATGGTCTATGATCTTGTAGCAAAGCTCGTAAGCGCTGCTTATGCGCGTTCCGCCGGATTCGCGAAGGTGATAGAAGGTGTCGCGATCAACCTCCTTGGCGGCTGCATCGTGCACTAGGTAGCGGATCTCGATGTTCTTGTACTGGGAGCGAAGCCAGGTATCGATCCAGAAGCTCTCGATGCGCACCAGCTCCTTCTGCTCATCCCCCATAGAGCCGCTGACATCCATTATGTAGAATATTACCGCGCTCGCCTCCGGAATAGGAAGCTCGCTGAATGAGCGATAGCGTTTGTCCTCCTTGACCGGGGTGACCCTTGGTCTCTCGTAAAAATAGGCGCCGGTCATGATCTGTCGCTTGAGCGCTTCCTTGTAGGTTCGCTTGAAGTGGCGCAGGGATTCGGGACCGGTGGTGCGGATGGTGTTGTACTTGTACTTGATGGTGGTGATGTTCTTCTTGCCCTTGGGGTGGATGTTGGGCAGCTCCAGTGTCTCGCCGAGGATGGCTGCCAGCTCGTCGATGGTCAGCTCCACCTCCAAGATATGCTCTCCGGGCAGATCGCCAGCCTTGCCAATGCCTTGCTCTTCATCACCCTTAGCGAGTGGATCTCCCGGCTCGCCCTTGCCCTGTCCAACGCCGCCGGTCTGTTTGTGTCCGTATCTAAAATGAGGGATCTCTATGAAGGGGATGGGAATGCTGACCAGGTTCTTGCCCTGCTTGCCGATAAGCTCCGACTTGGTGATATACTTTGCCAACTCCTTCTTGATCTGACCCTTTACTATCTGGCGGAAGCGCTGATGGTCTTGTTCTATCTTCATTGTCATAGAGATCACCTCCTTGCTTCATGATTCAAAGCATCCTTACTTCCCGTTCGTATCCCCCCTGGCGAAGATTGAGGCAACGAAGCTGAGCACATCCGATGCGCAGACATCACAGTAGCCGTAGTTCTTGATCAGCCTGCTCTTGACGATGTCGATCTTCTCTTGCGTATCCTGGTCGATTATCTTGCTGACCAGGCTGGAGAGCTTGATGGTGTCCTTTTGATCCTCGAAGAGCTTCAGCTCCAGTGCCTTGTGCAGTCGCTCATTGGTGCGATAGTCGAAGGTCTTGCCGTCGATTGCAAGCGCTCCGATGTAGTTCATGATCTCGCGCCTGAAGTCATCCTTTCTGCTCTCAGGGATTTCTATCTTCTCCTCGATGCTGCGCATTAGCCTCTCATCCGGCTCCTCTTTTTGCCCGGTGTACTTGTTGACCACCTTCTCCTTCTGGGTATAAGCCTTGACATTATCGATGTAGTTGGCGCAGAGTCTCTTGATGGCGTCCTCGTCTGCGCTGATCGCCCTTTGCACCTCGTTCTTGACGATGTCCTCGTACTCCTCCTTGACCACGGCGAGCAGCTCGCGGTAGCGCTTCTTTTGCTCCTCGCTGCTGATCAGGGAGTGGTGATCCAACCCCGCCTCAAGCTCGTTGAGCACCATGAATGGATTGATACAGCCCTCGCCGGTTTCTTTCACTAGCGCATTGGAGATCTTGTCCTGGATGTATCTTGGCGAGATGCCATCCATCCCTTCGCGCCTTGCCTCTTCCTTGAGTTCCTTAACATTGTCCTCGGTGAAGCCGGGGAGCGACTTGCCGTTATACAGCTTCAGCTTCTGCATCAGGGTCAGTTGCGCCTGCTTAGGCTCTTCGAGCCTGGTTAGCACCGCCCACATGGAGGCGATCTCTAACGTGTGGGGTGCGATATGCTTCCCGCGCACCTTTTCGTTGTTGTAGTCCTTGTTGTAGATGCGGATCTCTTCTTGTAGCCTGGTGATGTAGGGGATATCGATCTTGATGGTGCGGTCCCTGAGCGCTTCCATGAACTCGTTGTTCTGTAGCTTACGATACTCCGGCTCGTTGGTGTGTCCGATGATCACCTCGTCGATGTATGTCTGGGCAAACTTCTTCGGCTTTATGGAGTGCTCCTGCGAGGCGCCGAGCAGATCGTACAAGAAGGCAACATCCAGCTTGAGAACCTCGATGAATTCAACGATGCCACGGTTGGAGATGTTGAACTCTCCATCGAAGTTGAAGGCTCTTGGATCCGAGTCGGAGCCGTATTCTGCTATCTTGCGGTAGTTGATATCGCCGGTAAGCTCGGTGCTGTCCTGGTTCTTCTCGTCCTTGGGCTGGAAGCTGCCGATGCCGATACGATCCGCCTCGGAAAGAATCAGTCTTTGTACAACAACATGCCCGATCACTTTGGTCCAATCTCCCTTATATCTGCTCATCAGGTCTTTGAAGTAATATCGGCAGAATGGGCAGAGATCTCCCTCGATCAGTATGGGGTACTTATCCTTGTTCCCCTTGTTCAGATCCTTGAGTATCTCGGCTCGCATTGGTGGTGGTATCAGGTGCAGGGGATCTTCGTGCATGGGGCATGGATACCGCTCATCGCCGATCTTCCACGAGTATGTATATAGCGCTCCTTCATCGGTCTTGGAGTAGTCTTCAAGCCCCTTCTTGAGCAGTCTCACAATGGTGCTTTTTGAGCCGCCCACCGGACCGTGGAGCAACAGCACCCTCTTCTCAGCGCCGTACTTGTAGGCGCCCGCCTTGAAGACATTGACCAGCTTCATAAGCGCCTTGTCCAAGCCGAATACAGCATCAGCGCCGTTATGCTTGGGATCATCGAAGAAATGGTAGCGAATCAGCTTCTCCTTGTTCTCGGTATATTCGGTCTGCCCGTAGGAGAGTATCATGTCGTAGATCCTCTGGAAGGCGCTTCGAGACACGGCTGGGTCCTTGCGGACCATATCGAGGTACTCCTCAAAGGTACCCTCCCAGTGGAGGTCTTTGAAGCCCTTGATATCCTGCATCTTCGAGATTTTCTCGATAATTGAGTCCTTGCTAGCTGCCATAGCTGCTCACCTCCCTGTTTCTAAGGTTAACTTTATGTTAACCCCTCTACCTTTAATATAACACTTTGTTAACTTCCTGTCAATAGCATGTTCAGTGTTTACTTGTATTTAATGTAAGTTTGGTCTTGACAAAACTAACAAAAGGTTATATATTACTATTGTAAGAGTTGATTGAAGCGGATCCCGATTGTAGGAGAGGATGTAATTGACAACGGTATTAAACGAGAAAGAAAGCGTTCCCCCCTGGACAGATGCGATAACTACCTGGCGGCGAGTTTTTATTACAAAATGTGAAAAAGAAGGCAGCATAGATCTGTCAAAGGAGCAATAACCCTAAATAAAATTCCATGGAGGTGTTAGCTATGGATATCGGCAAAAGGATCAGAAAGCTGAGAATGAGGCAGAAGATGAGTCAGGCTCAGCTTGCCAGGGCGCTGAAGGTTACCCCGGCAGCCATCTCCCAGTTCGAGAGCGGGGTGAGAACGCCGACATCAAAGGCACTAGCAACCCTGGCACAGACCCTGAATGTGAGCACTGATTACCTGCTAGGACTCAGCGAGGATATCGGTGTGCAGGATTTCCTTTTGGACAGGGAGATCCTGGAGTTCTTGAAAAAATTCAGGCAACTTAGCGAGGAGGAGCGAAAAAACGCCCTGTCATACTTGGAATTCTTGAGCAACCGAGTAAACTCCGGCAACTGAGAATGAATGTTATATATAAAAGCTACCTTAACAAGATGATTGCTTTTTGTACTATACTGATATAGTTTATTGTTGGATGAATACAGAAAGAGTAAGTTAATGAAGCTCGCTGATGATAAGGGCAATTCAGTAGGAACCAAACTATTAGCCTATGCACTTTCATTCTCGTTAGCTCTTGTAGTCTTCGGTTATCTCATTTTCAGCGATGTAGAGCAGAAGGTCTATGCCGAGATAGCAAAGGGACCGGATGGGACCGGTTGGAGCATTCCACTCGCCAAGGAGACAGATCCCACCATACTGCCAAGTTCGACTCCAACGAATACAACTATACCGACTACAACACCCACAAATACACCAACTCTGACTCCCACGGCAAGCTGGACTCCCTGTGATGCGGTTGATGTTTATGAATACCCAACCGGTTATGATGATGACTGGGTCGGGGTTATGAACTACCTGGATCCGGATGGAAGCGTGGAGCTTCATTATTTCTGCCATTCCACGGACAACGATTGGCTGTTCATTAATGTAACCGAAGCAAATAAGCACTCTACTTGGAAGTCATGGTCATCCAATCTTGGTCCGAAGAGCGATACCATATTTACCTATTGGAAGTATGTTGGTGGCGATCCACCTTTGTTATGGCTGGCGCAGAACGATGATGCATATCCACTGGTGGAGCTTAGGGCATCGCTATTGGAGTATTGTTTTGTCGAGGCTGGTACTTATTATTTGAAGATTTGGGCGAAAAATGGAGAAACCAACTGGGGACCGCAATCGTATTATGATTTACAGTGTGTACTTATCACTGGCACGCCGACTACAACCCCCACCACAACCCCGACCAACTCACCGACCAACACTGCCACAAATTCACCTACCAGCACTCCGACAAGCACACCGACCGATACAGCCACCAGTTTACCTACTTCGAGTCCAACCAGCACGCCGACCTCAACAGCATCGAACACGCCGACCAGGACTCCGACCAATAGCCCCACCTATACGCCAACTATGACAGCGACATTTACCGCATTGCCTACCAGCACTCCCACAGCGACCCCATCGGATACGCCTTCCCAAACCCCCACCTCAACACCGACCGACACGCCGACCAGGACACCAACCCGTTCTCCAACCAACACAAATACCGCCTCTCCCACTGATAGTCCAACCAGCACCCCGACCTTTACAGACACCCCGACTTTTACCCCCAGCGGTACCCCAACTAGGACACCCTCGGATACTCCAACCAGGACTCCAACCTATTCACCTACCTCGACCCGTACACCTACCCATACTCCGACCTTAACGCCGACCAACACGGATACACAAACCCCGACCAGTACCCCGACCCACACCGAGACCAGCACACCGACCACGACTCCCACCCATACCCTGACCATGATACCGACCGGCACCCCGACCAAGACCAATACGCCGACTCACACATCTACAGCCTTGCCAAGCTCAACGCCGACCGGCACCAGCACCGATACCCCGACCGGCACACCAACCGGCACCGCAACCAACACGCCGACCAGCACACCGACCAACTGGCCGAGCGTAACCCCGACCAACACGCCGACTTCGACCAGCACACCGACTACTACCCCGACCAGCACACCTACCCCGACACCTTGTTATTTCGATGATGAATGGGAGCCGGATGATTTCTACTGGGAGGCGAGCAACATATTCTTCGAGAATCAACCGGATCCAAAACACCATTACCTCTGCGAGGCAAGGGAGGAAGACTGGCATAAGTTTTTGGGCTATGCGGACTACACCTACGCGATGTGGACAGATAAGCTGGGTCCGCAGGTCGATACCGCAATTTTCTTGTACCATATACCTGGCGCTCCCACACCTTACCTGGAGGCAACCCCGCTTGGCTATAACAACAATAACAACGGTGAGATCCCTGGTGAGCCTGCCGCATCATATCTGGAGTACACCTTCAGCAGCACCGATTTCTATCATGTGATGATAACCTCGATGAACTTGAGGTGGGGGCATACAGCTTACTATAACTTTACAGTGGTACAATGGTCTCCGACCAGCACCCCAACTGCCACTAATACCCCAACAACCACCAACACACCGACCTTGACACCTAGCTCTACCCCGACCGACATTGCAACCAGCAGCCCCACCCTTACCCCTAGCCTGACACCGACCATGACAATAACCAAAACCCCAACCGCAACCAACACACCAACCAGCACAGCGACCGCAGCACCATCGAGCACGCCGACTACCACCCCGAGCAGCACTCCATCAGCAACGCCAACCGCTACGGAGACCTCAACCCCATCCATGACGCCTTCGAGCACCAAAACACCGACAATAACCCAAACACCGACATCGACATGGACCGATACCCCGACCAACACCCCGACTACTACACCTACTTTTACACCAACGGTAACACCGACTGGTACTCCTTGCTCCAACGATGATACCTGGGAATTGGATAATACATTCCAGACTGCTAAATGGATATCGACCGATGGCACCTTGGCGCATCATTACTTCTGCCCACCAATAGGCGCCGAGCCGGATAAGGATTGGCACTACTTCGATGGGATATCAAGAAAGGTATATGATGTCTGGACCTCCGGCTTAAGCCCGATTACAGACACGCATCTTTATCTTTATAATCCAGGCATGGTCTTAGTTGCTGATAACAACGATGTTATGGCTGGAGATAAATCCTCCAAGGTGAGCCATTTCGCCCCCATCAGTGGCACTTACTACCTGTTGGTTGAGTCGCAGGATGGTTCCTGGGGGCATGATGTTTATTATGATGTGCAGGTGCTGGAGCTGACTGCCACGCCGACCGCAACCCACACCCCGACCGATACGCCAACCACCACGCCGACCTCCACTCCTACTATAAAGCCGAGCCGCACGCCTACCAATACACCTACCATTGTGCCCACCAATACGCCGACGGTAACTCGTACTCCAACGGCTACCAATACGCCGACCTTCAGCCCGACCACGACCGCAACCGCATCTCCGAGCAACACGCCGACCTACTCGCCGACATCGACGCATACTCCTTTGCCAACATCAACCGCAACGCTCACCCCGACAGGAACCGCCACCATGCTGCCGACCTCGACCTGCACCGGGTCCCCTACCAGGACACCGACACCGACCAGGACGCCGACATGCACCGCAACAGCCTCACCGACCGTCATCCCAACTAGCACGCCGACACCGAGCATGACACCAACCCTAACCCCATCGCAGACAGCGACTCAGACCCCCACTGCCACCATGACTCCAACCATGACTCCAACCGCTACGGCGACGCCATCATCAACACCATCGACCACTCCGACCGCAACTCTTACCACCACCCCTAGCATGACCCCCACCAGCACCCCGACCGCACCGAACATACCGGTGATGCAAGATGAACCTCCATTCACTAAGGGTATCTGCAATACATTCTACTGGAGCGATGAGAGCGAAAGCGGAGCGGTAGAGTATCTTGTGCAGACCGCCTTTGATTCAAACTTCACGGTCATTTTCGATGACAGTGGCTGGATTGCCCAGGTCTATCATCAATTCTGCGGACTAAGCGACGGAGGCACATATTATGCCAGGGTCAAGGCTCGCAACGCCTCGGATGCTCGAAGTGATTGGTCCAATATCGTAAGCTCCACTCAGGATGCCAGCGCGCCCGATACCAGTATATCGAGCCTGCCCGAATATACTTATGAACCGGTGATCGAGCTTCCCTTCCAGTGGAGCGAGGAAGGCTCCGGCTTCAGCCATATCAAGGTTTACTACAACTACGCAGCCTCGTATTGGGTCGCCTATCCAGGCATCTACACGGTAAGCCCGGTAACATTTTATGTTGATGATCACAGCAATTATGGCACCTACGAGTTTTACTCCCTAGGCTACGATAATGTAGGCAACGAGGAATCTCCGCCGGCTGTGCCGGATGCGATGATAATCTATCGACCGACTCCGACCAACACCCCGACTGGATTGCCGACCGCCACCCCGACCAGGACCCCGACCAGCCTACCGTCGGCAACCCCGACCAGCACCTCAACCCCGACCATCGTGCCTACATCCACGGCGACCTTTACTCCGTCTAGCACCCCCACAGTGCCCACCTCGACTCCTACAAAGACCGAGACCGCCACCCCGACATCGACCATTACCCGATCGCCGACTCCGACCGAGACTCCGACTAGTACGCCCTTCGGCAAGCCATTTATTCTGCTAGCTGGTTATATGAACACCCAGATTAGCACCTCCACTGGGGGACACCTGTCCATGCTCGCCTGGGCATCTGATCTGAAGGGATACCGCATCGACAAGGTCGATATGTACTTTAGCGGCGCTCCGACTGGCATCACCTTGACCAGGACTGATCCGGTGGTCGGGATATTTACCTTCGATGCCGACATAGGCTCTGGCGCGCCCCCTGGACAGTATCTGCTCGAGCTTAAAGCATTCAACGAGGCTAACGACCAAAGCACCCTTTGGCCATACCTCAGCATCCTAAGTGGCGAAGAGGAGGCTTACACGACTTATTCTCTGCCCGCCGAGGATACCATTGACGACTGGCGGTTACTTAGCAGGATGTTGATTCATGGCTATTCCAAAGGCTCCGGCATCCCGGCAGTCGCCCTGGGTGGTTATTACTTCACCGAGATATATGAGCTTACCGGCGGCACATTCACATTGCTGGCTTATATCACCGATGCGGATGGCTGTAGCGATGTCAAGGAGGTTCGAGTTCTGTTCGGGCAGATGGATACTGGCTTGAGGCTATTAGATAATGGGATGAACAATGATTTCGGCGCTGGCGACTGCGTGTTCGGCTTGAAGATCGATCTGCCCGCTGGGGGCTTGGAGGGCACAGCCGGCACATACCTGCTCGAGCTAGAGGCGGTGGATCATAGCGGCAACTCGAGCCTCATCTGGCCATACCTGACAATTGTGCAATAGGCTTGAGGCTTTTTAACCACAAAGGCACAAAGAACAAATCGATGCTGAGGATGTCTTTAGAACAGATCCTTGATGAGCTGCGGGAGTTCAACAAGGACGCTAAGGAAAAATACAAGATAAGCATACTCGGCGTCTTCGGTTCGGTTGTGCGTGGAGAGCAAAGCAAGCAGAGCGACCTCGATGTGCTGATAGAGATCCACCAAGGCGCTAGCTTGTTCGATCTTTGCGGAATAGCCGCGGACCTGGAGGAACACTTCGGCTGCAAGGTCGATGTAATTCCTCAAAAGAATATACGAGAAGAGCTTAAAGAAAATATCCTTAGCGAGGCATTATACTTGTGAGAAATATTAAAATCTACTTTAAGGATATACTTTTGGCTATTGACACTGTACAGGAATTTATCAAAGGAATGGATAAGGAAGAGTTTAAAAATGATCTAAAGACTAAGCAATCCATATATTTCAATTTAGAAATCATTGGAGAGGCAATTAAGAAAATTCCCAAAGAATTTAAGGACAATTACCAAGACATCCCCTGGAAAAAAATAGCTGGTATGAGGGATAGAATCATTCATTTTTATTGGGGTATCGACGATAATATGATCTGGGATGCTATAACGATAAATCTTCCCGAGATAAGACCTAAAATACAAGAAATACTATTAAAGCTAGAAAAAGATGCGAGGTAATACGATATGCGACCGATGTACTACGAATACAAGCCAAAGGAGTCGATCAAGTCGCCGGTGGGCAGCTCGCTGACCGCTTGCAAGAACTGGGATGCCGAGGCTGCCATGCGGATGCTGATGAACAACCTAGATCCCGATGTAGCGCTGAATGCTGATGAGCTTATCGTTTACGGCGGAAGCGGCAGGGCTGCGCGCAACTGGAAGGAATACCGTCGGATTCTGGATGCGCTAAAGTCCCTCAGCGAGGACGAGACCCTCTGCGTACAGTCGGGAAAACCGGTCTATATCGCCCCCACCCACCCCGAAGCCCCGCGCGTTATCATTGCCAACTCCAACCTGGTGCCCAAATGGTCAACCCAGGATTACTTCGATGAGCTTGACCGACAGGGGCTGATGATGTACGGGCAGATGACCGCAGGAAGCTGGATATACATAGGCACGCAAGGGATCTTGCAGGGCACTTATGAGACATTCGCCGCCGTCGGAAAGAAGGACTTTGCAACCAGCTCGCTTGCCGGCAAGTTCATCCTAACCGCCGGCATGGGCGCCATGAGCGGAGCGCAACCAATGGCGGGCGCTATGAACGATGCTGCCATACTGGTGGTAGAGGTGAGACCCGAACGGATCAAACGCAAGGTTGACGAGGGTTTCTGCGACAAGATGACATATAAGCTCGATGAGGCTCTGCGCTGGATAGATGATGCCACTAAACGCAAGGTCGGATTGAGCGTCGGGCTGGTCGGAAACGCCGCCGAGATATACCCCGCCCTGGTCAAGATGGACAGGATACCTGATATCGTTACCGATCAGACCTCGGCGCACGACCTGTCGAGCTATGTGCCTATCGGCGACCTTAATTGGCTGGATGGGCTGCGAGAAAAGGATATAGAGCAATATAAAAAGCTCTCCCTGGAGTCGATAGTCAAACATGTCGATGCTATGCAAGCCATGCAGCAAAAGGGAGCTGTGGTCTTCGATTACGGCAATAATATACGAGCACAAGCGGAGCTTGGTGGATTGAATGTCCGCAGGGATGATGGTCAGTTCAGGTTCCCCGGCTTCGTCCCTGCCTACATCCGTCCCCTTTTCTGCCGGGGCAAGGGACCATTTCGCTGGGCTGCACTGTCTGGCGATCCTGCTGATATCCACACCATTGATAAAAGATTGCTCGAGGTATTTCCACAGGATGAGGCATTAGCGCGCTGGATAAGGCTTGCCAGCGAACGAGTGCCGTTTATTGGCTTGCCGACCAGGGTCTGCTGGCTCGGATACGGCGATAGGGCGAAATTCGGCATGGAGATAAACAGGCTTATTGCTCAAGGCAAGGTCAAAGCACCAATCGTCATCGGCAGGGATCATCTCGACACCGGCTCCGTGGCATCGCCCAACCGGGAGACCGAGGGGATGCTCGATGGCTCCGATGCTGTGGCTGACTGGCCGCTGCTCAACTTCGCGGTAAATGCGGTGAACGGCGCTAGCTGGGTCAGCTTCCACAATGGCGGCGGAGTCGGCATCGGCAATGCGCTTCACGCCGGGGTGGTCATCGTCGCAGACGGCACCAACAAGCGCGAAGAAAGGCTCAGGAGGGTGCTCACTACAGACCCAGGAATGGGCATAGCTCGACACGCGGATGCCGGGTACGAACTAGCTAGAAGGGTCGCTGCGCAAAAAGGTGTCAAAATCCCACCGGAAATCTAATCTCGCGAGCAAGCCCTTTGTCCGAACAAAAAACTAAATCGATAGAACAAGCACTCGAACAGGTAAGCCAACTAGCGCAGCAAGGCAGCAAAGTCTGCATAGCACTTGGCGCATTCGATATACTCAACATTACCCATCTGGAATACCTCGAAGAATGCAAGGCGCTTGGGGACTACCTGTTCGTCCTCGTGTATAGCTCCAAGCTGGGAAGATCGCTGCTTGATGGCTATGAACCGATCTTATCAGAGGCAGATCGCATGGAGCTGGTAGGCTACCTTGAGGTTGTCGATATGGCAGTGCTTTTAGATGAACTGAAGCACTTGGATAAGCTATCTGCCATGCAAGATATCACTGTGCGCCTTCCAGGTAATGATCCGGGCGGGTTGGCTTTGGCTCTTGGGGAAAAATCAATCAGCCTTTATAAAGTAAAAAACCATTTAAATGAGCTACTTGCCAGGCAGCGAGTATTAAGATTATCCGAGAGCCGGGGGAACAGTTCTTGAACATTCTCATAGTCAGGCTTTCTTCACTTGGGGATATCATCCTGTCATTGCCCTTGTTGCATCCGCTGCGCCGGGGCTTTTCTGATGCAAAGATAGCCTGGGCGGTGGAAAAACGCTTTGAGCCGTTAATTCGAGGACATAAGAACATCGACCGTGTGATCGCCCTGGATACTAAACAATGGCGCTATGATCTAAAGAAAAGAAAACTATTGCCAGTCATCAAGGATATTGGCGCATCGGTTCGTGTATTGCGTGATTTCAATCCTGATATAACAATCGATCCCCAGGGTTTAATCAAAAGCGCATCCATTGCATGGCTCAGCGGGGCAAGGCTACGCATCGGATTTGAGCGGGACTCGTGCCGAGAAGCCGTAAGCTGCCACCTGAACAACTACCATGTCTATCCGCCACGAGATAGCCATGTCATCGAGAAGAACCTTCGTTTGCTGAGCCCGCTTGGCATCGTCTCGCCGAACGTCTGCTTCGATATCCCCGTGGATCCGTTGGCTGAGGCATCGACGGAGAGCTTCTGGAAGAAGGAGGGGCTTGTCGGCAAGCGTGTCATCGGCGTGCAAGCAGCCGCTGCCTGGGAGACAAAGCTCATACCGGTGGAGACTTATGCAGCAGCCCTGCGTGAGGTTATCAGCGAAAAAATCGTGCCGGTATTGCTTTGGACGCCACCAGAAAGAGCCAGGGTGGAGAGGCTGAACGATCTATTAGGTAGAAGGGCTGTCCTCTCCCCGCGCACATCTTTGAGCCAGCTTTATTCGCTGATACGCAGGTTCGATGTCTTTATCGCCCCAGATACGGGTCCGATGCACATAGCCTCGGCTTTAGGGGTGCCTTGCTTGGCGCTATTTGGTCCATCATCCCCGCTCTGGAATGGTCCTTGGGGAGAGCAGCATCGGGTCATATATAAAAATCCTGGTTGCAGCCCCTGCTACAAGCGCACCTGCGAAAAGCCCGATTGCCGGGAGTCATTTACCGGCCTGGAGTTGGCTGAGAATCTGATGGAGTTACTTGATGCTTAAAAAAAGCTTACAAAAATGCAAATTGGCACTTGACAAAGTAGTTAAATAGTACTATATATAATATCATGCAAGGCAAATGAGCCGGATTGAAAAGCTGGTAAAGAAGCTGAAGGATCGCCCGCAGACGCTACAATGGAGCGAGGTGATGGCGATACTTGATTACTATGGTTTTGCGTGCGTCAATATCAGAGGTAGTCATTATACCTTTTACAACGCGATTCATAGAGTCGAGATCACAGTGGTCAAGCAGCATAGAAAAGATTCTTCGATAAATCGCTGGGATGCTAAAAAAATCGCTGTAATTATTGATAATCTCCAACAGGAAAAATGATATGAAAGAAGATATGAATAGGAATCACGAGTATCCATTCATCGTTGTAATGGATGAAGATGGATATCACATTATCTGGCCTGACCTGCCGGGTTGTAATACGCACGGTGATACGCTTGAGGAGGCAATAGGAAACATCGATGATGCTCTAGGCTCTTATCTTGGTGCTCTGGAAAAGCTGGGCAAGGAGCTCCCCAAGCCGACGGTGCTATCGCCAGAATACTCTGGGAAACTGGTGCTTAGGATGCCGACCTGGCTGCATAGAGATTGTGCCTACCTGGCCGAGCTACAGGAGGTGAGCCTCAACCAGTTACTGGTTTCGCTAATCTCTTATGCACTAGGTCATATTAAGGGAACAAACTCTGATACAAGGCAACCAAAGAAGAAAAAGACCAAGAAAACATCCAAAAAACCTGAAAAGATCAAGGCATAACTACCTCGCAACATAAAATTGCTACCATCTGGTCATACTCTAAAAATCACCTCCTCGTTGGCAGGCATTCTCATAGTGGTTGTATGCCTAGTCGTGCTCGAAGTTGCTCTTCGCCTGGTGTATCTCGGCTTTTATCAACAAGTCCCTTTTAGGGGCGATCTGAGGGCAAGCGATGAGTTCATCTCCGGCAGCGTCATGGGCGCTAATCTCTTTGTGCATCCAAGCAAAAAGGCATATTTCATCTTCAAGCCGGATCGATTTCTTCTTTGGCGGCTCAAGGAGAACTATCGCCTGCCCCCGATGCCAAAGTCGGTAAAAAGCCCAGTTCATGATGTGAAGACCAACTCTCATGGCTTTCGCAACAAGGAGATCACTCGCAGCAAACCAGAGGGCATCTATCGGATAATGTGCCTGGGGGATTCCTGCACCTTCGGCTTCGGATACAACATCAGGCGCATCGATCCCTTTCCGCAACGATTGGAACAGATGCTCAACCAAAGGGAGTCAGGACATTACGAGGTCATCAATTGCGGTGTGCCTGGATACAGCCTGCGCCAGGGCTTGGAGTTCTATCGCAGGGTAGCTCGATCCTTTGAGCCTGATATGGTGATTCTAGCCTTCGGAGACAATGACTGGTACGCCATGGGGCGCTCGGATGACCAGATAATGCGCTATAACAGCACGATAATTGGGGGATTGACCTTTACGCTTGGGAGATTTGAGTGCTACAAGCTGTTAAAATACCTGCTATTGCGAATAAAAGGGGGCTTGCATAGCAACCGTGCAGCCTCGAACCCCAATGAGCTTCCTCTACGAACCTCGGCTGAAGAGTTCGTTAGGGGGCACCTGGAGATCGCATCCGACATGAAGGCAAAAGGTAAGGAGACCGTCATCTGTAATATTTGCTTCCATGATGGTATCTACAATTACATCAATCCTTTATTTTCAGAGATAAACCGCAGCTTCGACGGTATCTATATCGACCTTCGGAGTGAACTGCTCGATCGCCTAAGCCCTGTTGAAACAGGGACTAAGAATCGGTTGGAGTCGATTTTGCTGGATGATGTGCACCCCAATCGTCAGGGGCACATAATGATAGCAGAAGAGATTTTTGAAGGCATATTAAATAAAACCAGGTAACTCGTTGCTGTTGTAAAGGATATCTTTTTACATGATTCATGCCATATCTTCTCCAAGTTGAACCTGCAATAATACGGTCAAACGGTTACCAGCCGGTCTCGATGCGCTCGATTGCATCCTTTGCGAAGAAGCGCACAAGCTCATCCTCATCCCCTTGTATAAGTTTTTTAAGAGGCTCGAACGCTTTCTTGTCCCGCATCAAGCCGAGTGCGTAAGCCATCTCTCTTCGGATCTTGGGATCTTTATGTTGCAGCTTATCTATCAATAAATCTGTCGCTTGGGTGGCTTGCATCTGTCCCAGTGCCTTGGCAGCAGCTATAATCTCCGTGTTGTTACCCTCTTTGAGCATCTTGATTAAAGCTGGTTGCGCCTTGGGGTCATTAAGCCAGCCGAGGGTAAATGCGATGTATTCCTTTACGCCTGGTTTTTGCTTTTCCTCCAATCGCTCAAGCAGCGCTGGTACAGCTTGGTTACCGACCACTCGGAGCTTGATGAACATGCGATTTCTCATCGGGGTGTTATTCTGCTCAATGGCTTGAATCATTGTATCGATATAGCCATTTATCTCCTTGAGTTTCTCATCAGATGGCTTTTCATCTTGGGCATAGGCATACTCTGCATTGTCTCCTATACATAAGATTGGTATGGCTAAGACGAGTATAATTATCTTTGAGAGTTTATTTACCATCGTCTCCTTGCTCCTTTGGTTGTTTTTCATCACGCATCTCTATGAATCCTTTTCTTGCAAACCTATCCAGTATTTTAAGAATATCGATCTCCGCCAGGCTGCTTGCCTTGATGATCGATTTTACCTTTTTCCTTCCATTGATCATCGAGTATATATATTTTTCCTCGATGGGGAGATTATGTTTGAAGATCTCGAACTTATCGATATCCTTTTTTACCGGGTATTTTAATAAGCCACCTAGTCTGTTTAAGTATTTTTCTTCGAGCCTTTCCTTGAGCTTATTGAGCTTATCTTTTATCAACAGGTCTTGGGGCTTTTTTTCAGCCAATATTTGACAAGCAGCATGTGCGCTTTCCAACATGCCTTTTTCCTCCAATTCCCTCACTTTTTCAATGTCTATATCATCAGGATTTAACAGTGGAATTCCAGCCTGGGAGTCCACCATTTCGCCATCCTTTTCGCCCCTATCTCGCTCAAGGTTAGGATTGTAATCTTCTGCCTTGTTTTGGTAATAAAGCTTGTCCTTGACTTCTCCCTTGAGCATATCCATTGCCATAAGGATATTTCTATTGGCGAGCACGCTTTTCCTGTCCAGTCCGCGCACCATCAGTGCATAGACCAGTGCCTTGAGCGGTTTTTCCTCTTCGATTGCGGTGCTGCTGATCCCGAGCAGCTTGGCGATCATGCTTCGTTTCTCAGCCTCGGCAAAGCCTTCTCTAATGTAAAACAAAGCCTCCTGGTTGAACTGGTCTATCTTGATGACACGCTTCCAGGTGTTCAACGATGCCTGCACCTGGTTGTTCTTGAATTGCTCTAATCCCTCATAGGTTAGTTTGGCTATGGAGGCTTCTGGAGATTCGGTGGCGGTTGTTGGCTCATTGAATAAATTATCAGATCGTCTATCGTTCTCCATGCTCATACTCCTTGAGGAGTTCTTTTGCCTTTTCGTAGTCATCATCATCGACAAAGATCTTAATCTTGCCTAGTCCGTTGATGCTAATCGGATGTACTGACTGCACAAGGCTTCCTTGCCTATGAATGGTGATGCCATGGCTTTGTAAAAAAGCCCTCAAGACGACCATCTCAAGTTCACCAAAGACTGTGGTAAGCTCCTTTATTCGTCTTTCTCCCTAACATTTGCTATGGCTGCGTGCAGCCTGGCTATGGGGATGCGATATGGCGAACAGCTCACATAATCCATGTTAACGCTATGACAAAATTCCACTGATTTCGGATCACCGCCATGTTCACCGCAGATCCCTATCTTTAGCCTTGGCTTTACTTCTCTTCCCTTCTCTATCCCTATCTTGATAAGCTGTCCAACTCCAGTGGTATCCAGGGTCTCGAAGGGGCTATATTGCAAAAGCCCCTCCTCCAGGTAATTATCGAGGAATACCCCTGCATCGTCCCTGCTGAATCCAAAGGTCATCTGTGTCAGGTCATTCGTTCCGAAGGAGAAGAATTCGGCGACCTCAGCTATATCATCAGCGACCAGGCATGCCCTAGGCAGCTCCATCATAGCTCCCACTGTGTAATCTACACTTTTACCATAGCGTTGAAAGAGATCTTTTGCAACCTTATCGACCCTGTCCTTGAGTGTAACCATCTCGCTTTTTATGCCCACAAGCGGAATCATTATCTCTGGCAATACCTTGATGCCTTCATCAGCAAGCTCTATGGCTGCCTCTAGTATTGCACTTGCCTGCATATCCAGGATCTCAGGATAGGAAATGGTTAATCGGCAACCTCGATGTCCCATCATCGGGTTCGATTCCTCCAGTGCGGTTAATTTTTTGCGAATAGCTTCCTGGTCGATCTTGAGATAGTCTGCAAGCTCTTTGATCGATCCATCATCGATGGGGACGAACTCGTGCAGCGGTGGATCCAACAGCCTGATGGTTACCGGCAGTCCTTTCATTATGCGAAACAGCTTCTTGAAGTCCGATTTTTGATATGGCTTGAGTTTTTCAAGTGCTTTGATTCTCTCCTGGGTGTCATTCGATAGGATCATCTCTCTAAAATGGAGGATGCGCTCCTCCTCGGGACCAAAGAACATGTGCTCTGTTCTGCAAAGCCCTATCCCTTCAGCGCCGAATTTAAGAGCCATCTCGGTATCTCTAGGCGTTTCGGCATTGGTTCTGACTCCCAGTCTCTTGTTCTTATCTGCCCATTCCATCACCCTTTTGTACAAGCGGTATATCTCGGAATCCTCCTCATTTTTTATGCCGCCGAGCACCTGGGGAACCTCTGACTCGACAGCAGGCAGAAATCCAAGGTAAACCTCACCAGTATTGCCATCCAGAGAGATATAATCTCCCTCTTTAACCGTTTCTCCCCTGGCCAAGAATGTCTTGCCCTTGTTATCGATGATAATATCCTGGCTTCCAGCCACGCAACATTTTCCCATTCCCCTGGCAACCACCGCTGCATGAGAGGTCATTCCCCCCCTCGCGGTAAGAATTCCAACAGCAGCGTGCATTCCACCCATATCCTCGGCTGAGGTCTCATGGCGAACCAGAATCACCTTTTCTCCACGCTTTTTGGCTGCCTCGGCTTGATCAGCGGTGAAAACGACCTTTCCTGAGGCAGCGCCGGGGCTTGCCGGCAAACCTTTTGCTATCTTTTTAGCCCGGTAGATGGTTTCCACCAAATCGGTAGGACTCATATTATACTTGGAGATTAGATCAGGTAGATCCAAGCGAAACTCGGCAGCTATCTTCTCAGGATCAGCCCCTGAATTCAGCTTATTTTTGATAATATCAACCGGGGGAAAGATGTCATGCAGGATCATATTTAGATGGTCGCCATGGATCCTGGTAAAGGCTGTCTTCTCGTCAATAAGCCCCTCATCGAGCATATCAAGGGCAATCTTAATCGCAGCCAAGCCGGTCCGCTTACCGTTTCTGGTCTGCAAGATATAAAGCACTCCCTTCTCGATGCTGAACTCCATATCCTGCATATCCTTATAGTGTTGTTCCAGCCTCTTATGGATGCTGACAAGCTGTTCATAAGGTTCGGGGAGGATCTCCTTGAGCGCCTCGATCGGCTGCGGTGTTCTGATACCTGCGACAACATCCTCTCCCTGGGCATTGATTAAGAATTCGCCATAGAATTTGTTCTCCCCGGTCGATGGATTGCGCGTGAAGGCGACCCCGGTTCCAGAGCGATAATCCAGGTTGCCGAACACCATGGTCTGAACATTGACCGCGGTGCCCATGTCATCCGGGAGTCCATGAATACGGCGATATTTCACCGCTCGCGGGTTATTCCAGGAGTCAAATACAGCATCGATAGCCTTCTGAAGCTGCTCGTATGGATCTTGCGGAAACTCGTATCCGGTCTGCTCCTTGAAGATATTCTTGTACTCATCGACCAGTTCCCTAAGAGCTTCTGCGCCAAGTTCGGCATCGTATTTGACCTCATTTGCCTTCTTCTTTTCCTCAAGGGCTTTCTCGAAAAGTTTCCGATCAACCCCGCAAGCCACATCGCCGAACATGGTTATCAAGCGGCGATAACAGTCCCAGGGAGTTCGTTCGTTGCCTGCGTACCTGATAAATCCCCCCATATTCTCATCGTTCAATCCGATGTTAAGGATGGTATCCATCATGCCGGGCATGGAGAACTTGGCACCGGAACGAACCGAGAATAGCAGAGGATTTTCCTTGTCGCCAAATTTCCTGCCCACAACCTTCTCTGTATCAGCAATGCCCTTTAGCACCTGTTCCCAGAGCGACTCAGGCAATTTTTTATCGTTTCTGAAGTAATCAATGCATGCCTCGGTTGTTATGGTGAATCCCGGCGGGACATTCATGCCCAGGTTAGCCATTTCAGCTAGATTAGCCCCCTTTCCGCCGAGAAGATCCCTCATCTTGGCGTTTCCCTGTGCATTATTCACACTAAAAGTATAGACATAACTCTTGCTCATTGAGAGTAATCCTCCTTTTCTAACTTATCCATTTTCATCTCGTATCACTCGAAAACAATGCTCCAAATCGATATATTTCAATTATTCCTCAAGCGAGACCTGTAGCCTTGTGAAATCCGCAAATTTCATAAAGTTATTGGCAATGGCGAAAAGTAAAGCCAATCGGTTCTCACGCAACGCCTCATCATCGACCATCACCATGACATCATCGAAGAAATCATCGATGAACGGTCTAAGTCGCGCAACCTCCTCCAGGTAGCTTATATAAGCCCTCTTTTCGAGAAAATCATCGCAAGCTCTTTTAGCGCTTACAAAGCGATCATATAGCCTGGTCTCGGCTTTTTCCTCCAAAAGCCTAATCGAAGGCTCATTGAAGGTCTTACCAAGGGGCAGTATCCGCTGCACCCTCTTAAAGGCAATAGCCAGCGGTACAAAGTCCCGGCGGGTGAAAAAGCGGGTCAGCTTGTCTATACGATCGTGCAGGTCCACCGGATCCAGCACATTTGAAGACAGCACCGCATCTATGAAGTCAGCCCTGTAATCAAGATTTGCAAAGTGGTTCTTCAGCCTGGCGAAGAAGAAATCGATAAGATGTTGTATAAGCTCTTTTTTATCCTCCAAGAAAAGCTCGGAGAATAACTTGAGCGAGCAACGCAAGGGATTCCTCAGATCCAGTCTAATCTTCTTGTCCAGAAGTATCCTGATAATGCCGATAGCCTGTCTGCGGACTCCATAGGCATCCATGGTCCCTGTCGGCTGCTTGCCGAGTATGAACATGCCCATGATGTTATCGATCTTGTCGGCGATCGATAGAATGCATCCGGCAAGCGACCCTGGCAGTTTATCCTCTGAAAATCGTGGAAGATAATGCTCTTGAATGCAGTCAGCAACCGCCCGGGACTCCCCGGAATCGATTGCATATATAGAACCCATATAACCTTGCAGAGAGGGGAATTCCTTCACCATGTCGGTTGTCAGATCAGCCTTACACAACAAGGCAGCCCTTAGGACATCATCACAGATACCATCTATTTCATATCCATTATTCTTCAAATCGCCCATAATGGACTCGCACAGCTTGATTATCCTTTGCGTCTTGTCAAAGACAGAGCCTAGCTCCTCGTGGTAAACAATGTTGTTTAGAGAATTGATGCGATCGGCAAGTTTCACCTTACGATCCGAGTTATAAAAGAACATAGCATCCTCGAGCCTTGCGCGCAGCACCATCTCGTTGCCAGCGATGATCGCAGATGGATTTGAAACCCTGATATTGGAGACGAAAAAGAATATCGGTTTCAGGTTGCCTTGCTCGTCCACAACCGGTATATAGTCCTGGTAGTCCTTCATCGGCGTGATCAGCACCTCCCTAGGGAGGCTGAGGAATCTCTCATCAAACTCTCCCGGCAGGACTACTGGATGTTCGACCAGATTTACCAGGATCTGCAAAAGTTGATCATCCAGCAGAGGAATCAGATTTTTCCTGCTCGCCTGGGTTTTCACCACCCTTGAGATCAATCTCCTTCTAGCCTCTGGGTCCAAAATAACGAATCGTTGCTCAAGCTCATCATGATAACTGGCTATATCATCCACTTTGAACGCTCCTGGAGCCATGAATCGATGTCCATAAGAGATATTGGAGGAGCTTAGGTTGGCGTAGCTCAAGGGGATAACCCTCTTGCCATATATTGCAGTAATCCATCTTATGGGGCGAGGGAATCTCACCTTATTCCCCGGCAGCCAAATCATGCTCTTTGGAAAACTTAGGCTCCCTATTATCTGATCAAGCATGGTTGGCAGTAAATCATAAGTAAGTTCTCCCTTGAGTCGTTTTTCAAGATAGATTCGCTTTCCCTTAGATGTATCCATGACCTTTACATCATCTACCCGTGCGCCTTTGGACCTAACGAAGCCAATTAAAGCTTTTGTCGGCTCCATATCCTTGTCGTAGGCAATATTTATGCTTGGACCAATAACCTTTTCTATTGTGTCCTCCTGGCGCTCCATTAACCCGCTGATGATAAGGGTAAGTCGCCTGGGGGTGCTGAATGTCTCCAGTTTCTTATATTGTAAGCGATACCTCTCAAAGATGCTTATGGATATCCTCTTGAATTCATTTGTAGTCTCGGTAAGGAATGTATAGGGATACTCCTCGAAGCCGATCTCGAATAGAAGCTCCTTAGGCATCTTCTTTTACCTCCTTAAGCAGCGGGTATCCGAGCGCCTCCCTGTCGGCTAGATATCCCTCGGCACACAGCTTGGCTAGCCTGCGCACCCGTGCAATAAAGCCAACCCGTTCGGTTACGCTGATCGCTCCCCTGGCATCGAGAAGGTTGAAGATATGACTGGTCTTTAAGGTGTAATCATAAGCAGGTAAGAAAAGACCAATGCCAATTACTTTATAAGCCTCAGCCTCGTACATATCGAACAGCTTGAAAAGCATGCGCACATTTGCAGCCTCGAAGTTGTATCTGGAAAATTGTTGTTCTGTGGAAAGGTGAATGTCTCCGTAACATAGGGCTTCATTCCATTTGACCTCGAAGACATTATGGATGTTCTGCAGATACATGGCGATCCGCTCCAATCCATAGGTAAGCTCCACCGAGATGGGATCGAGATCAATGCCACCTACCTGCTGCATGTAGGTAAACTGGGTGATCTCCATTCCATCGAGCCAGATCTCCCATCCCAAGCCCCAGGCTCCTAAGGTAGGGGACTCCCAGTCATCCTCTACAAAGCGGATATCGTGTCTCAAGGGATCAATGCCCAGGCTGCGCAAACTATCCAGGTACAATCCCTGTGCATCCTCTGGTGGAGGCTTCAATATCACCTGGAATTGATAGTAATGCTGCAATCGGTTGGGATTTTCGCCATACCTTCCGTCGGTCGGTCTGCGAGATGGCTCCACATAAGCGACCTTCCATGGTTCCGGTCCTAAGGCGCGCAGAAATGTATGCGGGCTGAATGTTCCAGCGCCGACCTCGATATCGTAAGGCTGGGCTATAATGCAGCCCTTTTTTGCCCAGAAACTCGAAAGATGTTGTATGATGTCCTGAAAATACAAGCTCGATACCTCGTAGTTATCCTTTCAAATCATCAGTTCAAAATAGCTATATTATTATCCACTGGTAGTGGTGTCAAATTGTTAGGCTGATGGTTATTGAACGAGATATGAAAAATGGGGAGCTTGGGATCGCTCCCCGTTGTTGGATTTACAGCCTGTTTGAGTTCTTGGTCTCTTATTCGACCTTTATGTCGATGCTCTTAGGCAGGACTTCGGGCTTCTTGGGAAGGGTCAGGGTGAGCACTCCATCCTTGAATGTAGCCTTGATCTTCTCAGCCTCGACATACTCCGGCAGCACGAAGGACCTCTGGAAGGTTCCGTAGCATCTCTCGACTCGGTGATAGTTCTGCTCCTTGCGCTCTTCCTCGTACTTTTTCTCGCCCTTGATGACCAAGGTATTCTTCTGCACGCTGATATCGATATCCTTTTTCTCTACGCCGGGGATCTCTGCCTTGATGATTATCTCCTTGTCCTTTTCGAGGATATCGACTGCTGGTGACCAATCGCAGGTTCTGGTATCCTCTTCATCAAAGAATCTCCTGAGCATTCCTTCCTCAAAGGGATCCCAACCGAAGTCCCTTCTCATGATGTCTCTGAACGGCTTCCATCTTACTAAGCTCATATCAACACCTCCTGTGTTTTTGGTTAGTTCTGACTCTTTCGAGTCCTGTTATCTTCACTACCTATAATATAATACCTTAGTCGTATTTTGTCAAGTCTTTTTTGTTAAATAATTTAGATTATCTGCTCAGAAGATATCAGCCAAAGTGAGGAATCAAAAACCTCCCAGAAAATGATTGATATTTGTTACTAAGTTGAGGGAAAGAAAGAGGGAATCGATACTAGTTCCTCGTGAGATTCTCTAGGATCGCTCGTATTCTATGATCTTGACAAAGTCGCCATACTTAAGGCTCGCTCCACCGACAAGCGCTCCATCTATATCAGGTTGAGCCATAAGCTGAGCTATATTGTCCGGCTTGACACTGCCGCCATACTGGATGATCATTGCATCAGAAACCTGGTTGCCATACAGCGATGATAGCAGCTCACGGATGAATTGATGCGCTTCCTGGGCGATCCGCGGAGTCGCGGTTCGCCCGGTGCCGATCGCCCACACCGGTTCATAAGCGATGATCAGCTCGTTTGCATGGCTGAGCTTGACACCATCTAAGCCTACTTTTATTTGCTGTTCAAGGACATCGAAGGTCTGCTTATCCTCTCGTTGTTGCAAGGTCTCTCCGATGCACATAATAGGCGAAAGGCGGTGTTTGAATGCTGCCTTTAGTTTGCTGTTTACCAAACGGTCGCTCTCGCCGAAGTACCGCCGGCGTTCGCTATGTCCGATGATGACATAGTTGCAATCAATGCTTTTTAGCATAGGGGCGCTGATCTCGCCGGTGTACGCGCCCCCATCCTCAAAGTGCATGTTCTGCGCACCGACTCTGAGCACTGATCCTTTGACAAGAGCGATTATCTCTTTCAGATAGATATAGGGAGGAAATATGATAATCTTCGCTTTATCGAACACGGTGTATCTATCGATTAGCGAGCCAGCTAAGCTAATTGCATCATCTTCCGTCAGGTTCATCTTCCAGTTGCCAGCGATTATCGGAATGCGGTCAGACATAATATGACGCCTTTGGTTATTATTTATCGATTCTTGTATTTATAGATCTTCTATCCAGGATAGACTATTCTGGCTAATTCCACTGTTCTCGCCGAGTAGCCCATCTCGTTGTCGTACCAGGCGACCACCTTTACCAATGTACCGTTTAGTACATTGGTAAGCTCGGCATCGAGGATGGATGAGAGCCGATTGCTATTGTAGTCCTTGGAGACCAAGGGTACCTCGGAATATCCCAAGATGCCATTGAGTTCGCCCTCGGCTGCTCTCTTGAACATCTGGTTTACTTGTTCAATGGTGGTTGAAATCTTCACCGTGCAGACGAAATCGACCAGGGAGACATTTATAGTTGGCACGCGAAGGGCTATGCCATCGAGCTTGCCTTCAAGCTCGCAAATGACCTTGCCAACTGTCTTGGCAGCACCGGTAGTTGTCGGAATGATCGACTCGGCGGCAGCGCGTGCTCGGCGGAAGTCCTTGTGGGGAGCATCCTGCAACCTTTGATCTGCCGTATAGGAATGGGTTGTGGTCATGAAGCCACTCACTATGCCGAGATTATCGTTAAGCACCTTCACAAGCGGTGCCAGGCAGTTGGTGGTACATGAGGCATTAGAGATGACATGATGCTTTGTGGGATCATAGATCTTTTCATTGACGCCGATCACGAAGGTGCCATCTACCTGCTTCCCCGGGGCAGAGATGATGACCTTCTTAGCTCCGGCATCGAGGTGCCTTGCTGCCTTGTCCCTTACTCGGAATTTACCAGTGCATTCCAGGACAACTTTGACACCCAACGATCCCCATTTAAGATTAGCAGGATCTTTCTCGGCAAAGCATTCAATCTTCTTACCATCGATTATTATAGCTTTTTCCTCGAAGCTGACCTCGCCGGGATAGATGCCGTGTGCGGAGTCATACTTGAAAAGATGTGAGAGTATGTCTGTAGGGAACAGGTCATTGACCGCCACCAACTCCATGTCATCATATCTGAGGATCTCACGGGCAACTAGCCGACCTATTCTTCCAAAGCCATTTATGCCTACTTTCATCATAAAAGGTTATCTCCTTTCAGGTCATTTTGTTTCGATCAACTTTTTGATGTTCCAATTTATCATACTTTATCCGATCATTCAAGAGGAGTATCTACCTTTTGGCGCGTCTTTATCTGTTATAGGATCAGGTGCGATCTCAAACATCATTAATAGCAATGAGGCTTCATTTTGTGTTATTATCTATAGAAACAGTGGCATGTTATGGGTAATGATGGGCAAAGAATACTGGTGATCGATGATAATCCCTCCAGCGTCGAGCTGGTTCGCTATTATCTGCAAAAGGGAGGATACCAGGCAGTGGTTGCTCAAAGCGGTAGGGAAGCGATGCGGTTGCTCGAAACCGAGGACTTCGATCTTGCCATACTAGACCTTATGATGCCGGGAATCGATGGCTTCCAGGTATGTCGTTGGATAAGATCCCAAGAGCGGACACGGTTTTTACCGGTTATCGTGGTTACCTTTCTCGATGCAGTCAAGGATCGGGTAGATGCGGTCAAGGCAGGCGCAGACTATTTCATCACCAAGCCGCCCAACGAAGCCGAGCTTCTTGCGCGCATCCAGGCTTTAATTCGGCTTAAGCGACAAAGGGAGGAGCTATTAAGGCTGCAACAGGACTTCACATCCATGATCGTGCACGATCTGAAGAATCCGCTGACTGCCATTCTCGGTAACCTGGAGACGGTAACATCCGGTATGCTAGGGAGCATAAATGAAGCACAAAATGAGGCACTATCCGATGCGCTTGACCAGGGGAAGAAGCTGATCAGGCTGGTCAATGATATCCTCGATCTATCCAAGATCGAAGCTGGAAGGCTGGATATTCAATTAGCGCAGGTGAAGTCGAGTAACCTGCTTGAAGCCGCTCGGAAATTGACTGATAAGTACCGAGGAAAGCACGATATCAAGGTGGAATTCCAGGCTGATGATCCAGACATAATGGTCAAAGCGGATGCTGAGATGATCGAGCAGGTCTTCTCAAATCTTATCGATAATGCCTTCAAGTTTACTCCCCAGGGAGGTGAAATAGCCATCGGACAGATAGTTCAAGAGAACCGGGTTATATTTTGGGTTCGAGATACCGGCTGCGGGATAGATGCCAGAGATCACCAGCTAATCTTCGAGAAATATGCTCATGCCCAGGAATCAGCCAGGTCTAAGAGGGGAACCGGGCTAGGGCTTGTTATCAGCAGGCTTATCATTCAAGCGCATCAAGGGGAAATATGGCTGGAGAGTGCCCCCGGACAGGGAAGTACATTTTATTTCTCCTTACCAATTGATCTTTGATTATGTATATTCAGACCAAAAAACTGGCGCAGCGTAGCCGCAACCATTACCCCCTGTCTTCCCGAGCGGAGTCCCGATTTTTTCTGGAATTCGGGACCAAGGCGAGGGATCCTTGTAAGTCATTGATGATAAATGGCTTCATCGACTCGCTTGTTCTATAAAATATCGGGACAAGCTCGCTAGGAATGACAGTTTTGGTATAAAAATTACGACGCGCTAAATGGTGCATGTTTTCAGGGAAGTAATCTAACATGATCGATCTTAAAGACAAGGTTCTGGCGGGGAAATACAAGATCCTGCAACCGATCGGCAAAGGTGGCATGTGCCAGGTTTATAAGGGGATAATCCTCGGTATCGAGAAAGAGATAGCTATCAAGGTTCTGATCGATCCCGACCTAAGAGATCGCTTTATCCACGAGGCGGGCACGCTAGCCAGGCTCAATCATCCTAACATCATCGATATTTATTGGATCGGCTTCGAGGAAGATTTGACCTACATGATTATGAAGTACATCGATGGAGAGAACCTCGATGAGATCATGAACCGCGAGGGTAAGATGAGCCTGAAGAGGGGCTTAACATTCCTGAAGCCATTTATTGGCGCTGTCTCTTATATCCATTCCATGGGCATTGTGCATCGGGATCTCAAGCCATCAAACATCATGGTTGATCGCTTCGGGCATATCTATTTGATGGACTTCGGCTTGGCTAAACTAAAAAGCGGAGCCAAACTTACCCAGACCGGCACCGCCCTGGGAACGCCATATTATATCTCTCCAGAGCAGATCAAGGGTTCGCCGAATATCGATTTTCGAGCCGATATTTATTCCATCGGAGTGATGCTATATGAGATGTTCACCGGCACCGTCCCTTTCAAAGGGGAGGTTTACGATATCATTCACAAGCATCTGAACACTGCCCCAGTATCACCCAGAGCGCTCAATCCAATGATAACTCCGCGCCTGGAGAAGGTTATCCTTCGTTGCTTGAGCAAGAGTCCAGAGCAACGCTTTAATGATGCTGGCCAGCTTTTCGAACAGCTACAGCATAGCTTTGCAGTCAAGCAATTGGGCAAGATACCGCCAACCCAGGAAGCCATGGCTACGGTGAGGATCTCAACGCCGAATAGAAAGCCGATAAACACTGAGACAAAACAGATGCCAGAGGAGGATTTGGTCGAGGAATCGGAGCCTTTGCAGAGACCTTCAAAACAAGAACCAGGGAAGATCTCCCCGCCTCCAAAGCAGACCAGCCCTCTGGAGATTCAAAAGCGCTTCATGGAATATCTCAAAACAGGAAGGAAGCTATATATCATCGATACCCTCAAGGAGGCGGTGGATAACATCTTCATGGAGGCGAGGTTCATCCCCTTCGAGATAAAGAAGAACCTGGAGATAATAGAGAAGATAATCTCCCGAACGCTCCATTTCGCTGGGCTTGGAGCGAGACTGATCGATCATACGACGCTGGAGCTGAAGGACTGTACCGATCCCGATGAGGGGATCATGTACCAGTTGATCAGGCTGCATAGCTTCAGCTTCAATAAAGAGAATCGTGAGATGCTGACCGAGGTCTATGTCAAAGCCAAGAAAATGACCAGGGAGCTTAGTAAAAGGCAGATCGAGATGCTCCATCCCGGATTCTATAGCAATCTAATTTACAAGATACTTATATTATGGGGCGCATATAGTGTCCTGGCAAAACGAGAGGTCTTTTTGGAGAGCCTGCTTGCGGCAAATACCGGCTTGACTTCGGGCAAAGGGGCTCCAATGGTTGCCTTTTCTGGCTATGAGCGTACTTTGGAGGATCCCAAGAGTCCCATGTTACATCATGCTGCTGATTTTATCGAAAACAGCGAATTCTTTGTCAAGTTCGACAATAACTCGGAGCGAGTGTTCAAGAATATAGTAATTTTCGATTATCTAAGATGTGCCTATCTTTTCACCTGGGGCAAGTCATATTATCCGTATTTCATGCAGAGCGCCCAGCCTGGTGAGATAGACCGCATATTGCGTCCTATTCGAGCTAAACCTGGAAGGTATAACCTTATCTTAAAAGGGAATGCCTATCAGTGGCTACAGAACTTCGACCTCGACCTGATGGGCAAGTATGGGACGCAGGATTAGTCCGATTCATTATTCTTTGCCTTATGGTTTCCCTTGGACTCGACACGCAGTCCCTTTGGAAATGTCCATCTATGCGGTGGTCTGAATACCCCGAAGTCCTTTATTTCGCTGCGCACCGAGATCACATGTAGCTTGCTTTGATAGTCATAGGGGAAGCCGTCCCGTGAGTGCACCGCGAAGTCCAGGTAGTATGAGCCTTCTACCAGGTCGAGGCGCTCGATGACGAACTTTATAACCCCGCTTCCTTTTTTGATAGTGGCGATCTTGTATCCTTCAATGGCGGTGTTGGTGCCATAGCACCAAGTTCCGGATGCTGTATAGATGCCCACTCCAAAGACCGGGTCATTGATCTGCTTGTGGGCAAGGAAATGCATCTCTATGGTGATTTTATCGCCAGAGTTATAGATATTCCTCTGCTTGTCCTTATCATCAAGCATCCTTATCTCGCAAAGCTCGATCTCCCTTGAACCCCACCGTTCAACCTCCAAGCCCTCGATGCGGACATTTCCATCATCATCTAAGATGCACTTAGGCTCCTTTACTTTCTCCTCGGTCTGCTCTTGGGCTTGCTGTTCGGATGTATCCTTTTTCCTTTCCGATGGCTTGTATTCGATGCCAGAGTCGATGATCTGCTGCGATTTTGCTTGCAGAGAGGCGTAGCGCTCCTCCTCCTTCTGGTGCACATGATGCAGGTAGTGTCCGATCACCTTATTCGGCTCTGCATCGATCTGGATAGTTCCCTTCTCCAGCCAGATAGCTCGGTCGCAGAGCCGCTTTACCGCCTCCAGTCCGTGTGTAACCAGCAGTATCGTCTTGCCTTGTCGCCTGAATTGATAGATCTTGTCAATACACTTGTGCACAAAAGCCTCGTCCCCCACAGCCAGTACCTCGTCGATGAGCAGTATCTGGGGATCGACATGGATTGCCACGCTGAAGCCAAGTCGCATGTACATCCCCGACGAGTAAGTCTTTACCGGGTTATCGATGGACTCCCAAAGCTCTGCAAAATTGACGATACTATCGAATCTTTCCTTTACTTGAGCCTTGGTTAGCCCCAGCATAATGCCGTTTATGAAGATGTTCTCCCGGCCGCTTATCTCCGGGTGGAATCCAGCGCCAAGCTCGATCAATGCTGATACCTTTCCGTTGACCTCGACGATGCCGGCGCTTGGAAGGCAGATGCTAGCCACTATCTTGAGCAGGGTGCTTTTACCGGAGCCATTAGACCCGATGATGGCGACCGATTCACCTTTTCTTACCTTGAATGAGACATGCTTGAGTGCATGAATATATTCATCCGGCGAACGCTTGTAGGACATCCTGCCCAGCAACATGCCCTTGAGGGTCTCGTACTTATTGATGCGACGGTGCTTGCGGTAGATCTTCCAGATATTGTCAGCCTTGATAGCAATGCCTTCCATCAGATCCCCTCCGCATAGGTTTTACGCAGACGATCAAATACCCAGTATCCGATAAGAAACCAGGCTAATGAGAACCCTGCCACACCACCGAGCGCATGCCAGTTTGGCATCCGTGAGAAGTAGAGGATATCCTGATAAGCCACGATGATATGAGCCATCGGATTCAAGAAATATGTCCATTTCAATGCACCAGGCAGGCTCTCCAACATGCGAACCTCGTAGATGATCGGACAAAGGAAAAACCACAGCAGCAAAAGGTTGCCCAAGATCTGCTGAATATCCCTAAAATGAACCGTTAAGCCGGCAAGCATCAAGGCAAATCCTAGGGAAAGAACTAGTTGAATAAGCATGATTACAGGCAAAAAAAGGATCAACCAGCTTACTTTTACCTTGAAGGCGATGAAAAAAATAAACAGTATCGGCAATCCAAGTATGAAGTGCACCAGGTTGGATAACACCGATACGATAGGGAGCACCTCGGATGGGAAGGTGATGCTTTTGATAAGAGATCCTCCAGCTAAAAGCGAACCTGCACCCTCTGCCAACGATGACAGAAACCAGCTCCAGGGCAATAGACCGCAGAAGAGGAATATCCCATAAGGGTACTTATGACTCCACTGGAAGCGCATGTAATACTGAAACACAGCAGAATAAACCAACATAAGGAGTAGTGGATTTAAAAAAGACCAAAAGAATCCTAGAAAAGAGCCTCTATAACGAGCTTTTAACTCCCTGGAGACCAGAGTTTGTATTAGCTCGCCATGCTCCCTTAGCCTGATCAAGTTTTTAAACATGGCAATCATAATCTAACACATTGCAAAAAATTCCCTGATAATGGTGTTCATATCCCCTCCATTTGTCAAGCAGTATCAGGCTAAGTAGATAAGTTGGATCCCCTTTTTATACTAAAAAATAATAAAAAAGATAAATTCCCCTCAAGCCTCCCGCTATGCAGCTTGCCACCTTGATTTCGCTGCAATCCTTCGTTTCCTTCGAGCAATACAGGATGTTCTAGTAATACAATCTTCGGTCGGTTCGTAGCGAGGTCTCAACCTGGTATTTAAGAGCCGGCCAGCGGAGTCGGCTGGTCTTGGAGTCGGGAAAAAGATCAAAGACATTCTGCCAGGTCTCGATCACCTTACTGCCTCGATAGCGCACCCTGATGCCGGCGTTAAATGCCGAGGATATTATGCTTCCGCCAAGTGGTGAGAAGCAGTGATGGATCTGGCGGTAATATCTTTCCAGATCGGTAACATCCTTAATAAGACTACCTGCTGGGTCTAGGGCAATATCTTTGATGATCGTCTTGTGGGAACCAAGGTCATTGCCTGAACCGCTCACCGGAAATCCCAGGATCGGTTTTGTATAATCGATATTATCGGTTACGGCATGGTATTGAGGGTGACATACGGTCAGGGTTGCCCCTTGGAGATATTTAATCAGTTTGCTACATAAGTAGGGACGGATACCCTCCAGAATATATTTGCCGTTCGCATCGGTTACTGCGAACTGCTCTCCATAGCTACCGGGATATATCGTTTTTGAAAAGGAGGTCTTTCCGTTGTACTTTATCCAAACGATGGCATCAGGCACTGGCAAGGATGTATTTGTATCCGCCACCAGCCCGGTAATGTTGGAGGTCTTCGAGAAATCAAAGCCTACGGCTAAAATAAGCACGACGACTATTATTATGAGAACTGTCTGCATCAGCACCCTTAATGTTTTCCTGGTTACTGCCATATCTTCTCTCCTTGAGTTATCCTTAAGTTGGATAGTAACAATAAAAGGAATTTTTAACAATAGCCAAGAAGGTGTTTATGACGATTAATATTTACTTGCTTTGAGCATAATTTATAGGTATCTTCATTTCTCTTGGAGATTTAAGCGTGTTAGTGATAAAATAATGGAAAGATCTATGATAAAATTGGGAAACTGATGGGATTCGGAGGAGACCTCAAGACCATGCCTCTTCCCGATATCCTGCAGTACTTGAATCTGTGGGAGCTATCGGGCGTACTGGAGATTTTTATCGGGAAAGAGGTCTATAAGTTTTATTTCTCAGAAGGAAAGATAATTCATTTTCGATCCACCAGGCTCAAGGATCATATCGGCCAATACTTGCTTCGCAGCCACGTAATCGATGCAGAATGCCTTAGAAAGGCACTACAAGAGCATAAAAAGAAAAAAAGCGATCTGATTTCTTGCATTGCCCAGCAGGCAAAAATAGATAATCAGCAGTTGGCAAAGTACTATCAGAAGAACGCTGAAACACTACTACAACGGCTATTTGTGTATCACCATGGAAGATTCAAGTTCAGGGAGAAATCTGACCTGGTTGCTGGAGATCTCGTCTTTAGGATCGATTTCCAGGAGCTAGTCCTCTCATCAAGAAAAAGGATCGCCAAGTGGCAAGAGTTCATTGAGAAACTCCCCGAGGCGGAGACCGTATTGGTTGTTGACCGTAAAGCCCTCGATGGGACTGAACAAGAGTCTCTGGAGGCCATGGATCGAGCTGTTATAAAAAAATTCGAGTCAGCAATGCGTATAATCGATGGCATGGACGCACTTACCGCCGATGACTATGAGGTTTGTAGCTCGATTGTTAAGCTTCTCGACCTCGGGATCTTGAACATTCAGAAAGATGAACCGGTTATACCCGCATCGGAGCGCAAACAAGGCGCTTCGGAAGAACATCGCAATTTCTTAAGTCAAGAGGCAAGAAGAAAGGAGAAAATCTCTGCCATTGGCTTGGAGAATCGAACTGCCAAGGCTAAAAATAAAACCACCTCGGATATTCAAAACGGGATAAAGAGAATTGAAACTGCCAGTAAACCACCTGCCGAGGTGAATGATACAGCACCATTGAGAATGGATTCCATTGAAATGCTCGATGACGAGAATGTAATACCTGTGCTTAATATATCTTTGACATCCGAGTTTTTAAGCAATGTTAATTTAAGCGAAAAAGAGGGATATCTGCTTAGTCGAATCGATGGAGTAACCAACCTCAAGGGATTGTCGGTGGTTAGCGGCATGACACTAGCACAGACAAAACGGATGATCGCAAAACTCCTCCAGGAGAATTTCATCCGCCTGCAATCACCCAAAAAGGCAAAACAAAAAAAGCTTAAAAAACCTGCACCAATCAAGAACCTCGAAAGTGAGAAAAAAGTTAGCCAAGCTCAATTAAGCCTAATGCGAAGCTATATACAAGACAACGATGTTTATGGCATCTTGAATGTCAGTCGAGCCAGCTCGCCGTCAACAATAGAGAAAAACTTCAATCGACTGATCTCCATTTACTCAATGGAGAATTATGATAACCTCAAAAACATGCTCAGCAAGGGCGAGATAGAAAAAATCAGGCAGGCACTGAAAAAGGCTTACCGCATAATAACCGACCAGGACAAGCTGCAAAAATACCTGGAGATGAAGAAAAACGGCAAGGTTGACCTCTCGAAGCTTTGATAACGGGCACCAATAGAAGATTTCTTAATCCATGGTCGCTGGCTTTTCTGGCAGTGTCAGCCATCCTTTTACTAGGAGCATTTCAGGCTGCCCACACCGCGTTGGATCCCAAGGAACTAAGAAAGCGTTTTCCGCGTTCGCGCCAATCGGAGCACTTCATCATTCGATACCACCCTGATGATGAAAAGGCTGCCAGCAAGCTGCTCCATCTGGCAGAGAAGACCCTACAGCAGATGTCAGGGGTGCTCGGTTATTTGCCCAGAGACCAGATCATCATCTTTTTAGCTTATACTGATGATGACTTCGCCTACCTTCATGGCGGCTACATAGCCGATTTCGTGGCTGCAACAGCCCACCCGGTTACCAACATCATCGCCCTGCGAGGTCCCCAAGCCCCCAAAGGCGGCCCCATAATGTACGGTGGCACCTTGGCTCACGAGCTTTGTCATGTCCTGATCTTCATGCGCTTGGGCAGGTATTACGATCAGATACCGGTATGGCTCAATGAAGGTCTGGCACAGTATTTCGCCAAGGACTGGGACTTGAGCCAGTCCGCCCTGTTATCATCGTTTTATCTCGGCAAGCAGCTTATTCCATTCCCCGACCTAACAGATTCATTTCCCGCAACAGAGCGCCAAGCCAGGATTGCCTACACGCAAAGCCTCCATTTTGTGTCCTACTTCATCAAAAAGTACGGCAAAGAGGCGGTCGGAAGGATACTGCAAGGGCTTAGCCAGGGCGCCTCGTTCCACACCGCATTTCGGCAGGCGACCGGCGGTGTCCCATTCTACATGGTCGAGGAGAGCTGGCTGCGACTAATCAAGATAAAATACGGATGGATACCAGTAGTTACAAGCGTCGGCACACTTTGGGGAGGATTGACCATACTTTTCCTGTATATTTATTTTCGTAAAAAGCGCCATGACAAGAAAAGGCTGAAACAGATGGAATGGGAAGAGATGCTCGAAGACGGCGGTTATTGGGGATACCATTGATCGATGGCAGTCTCAGTTGCAAGCTCTCTAAACACTAGGGCACAAAGGCACAAAGAAAGTAAATCATGCGAGGTGCAACAAACGCAAAGAAAACAGAAACAATATCGCAATAACATATATACTATGATGGAAATCCTAAGAAATGCCTAAAAAACTCCAAATATATCTTGTAGTTACAGCCATAGCACTCGCAATACTCGGTAAGCTGCTGCTTCTAACCTTTACCGAGTATTCAGACCAGGTTTGCTTTGTAAGGACCTTCCCCTGGTTTGAAGGTCTGGTGCACAAGATAAGGGAATTGGCATTGTTTATCATCTCCATAAAACGGTTTGGCAGCCTGTATTCTTTAGGTTTGATGCTTGTGGTGCTAGGCGGGTTAATCTTCGGAGTAGCCAATTCACATCGCCGCCTGGAGCTATCAATGCCCAAGATAGAAGGCGGCAAACAGCGCAGAATCGTGTCAGCATTTCTCATCATTATCGGCTTGACCATGGTCAGCTACCAGTCGGTCTCGCTTCATGGAAGCAATTACAAGAGATGGCATCTATATCTTTGGCTTTGCAGTATAGCAATCATCAGCATCGGCTTTGCGCTCTATGAGCTTGCGCAGATGAAGCGGCTCAGGTCGCCGATAGGCTACAAAGAGGTTATCTTCTTGGGTTGTCTAATAATCGGCTGCTATCTTATCTACACCAATGACCTACTGTCATGGAGATTCTCGAGTATCGGGGATGAATGGGGCTTTTACGAGACCGGCTCGGTCAATTGTAACAAACCGTTTTCATTCATACTTCTTGACTTGAATTATTTCGGTGGAGGCTACAGCTACCATCCGGATCTGGTTTACATCATCATGGCGGCGATAATGAAGGTTCTCGGTTGTGGGATCTTTAGCTGGAAGGCTAGCTCGGTGATAATAACCCTGGCATCGATACTGCCGATATATCTCCTGGTAAGGCTGCTGGCAGGGATGACCGCAGCGATCATAGGGGTCTGCATCTACGCCTTTGCTCATTATAATATCTCCTTTTCTCACATCGGATATGACAATGCGATGGTTATCTTCCCGGCAGCCTTGGGGTTGTTTTTGGCTCTATGGGCGCTTAGGGATGGCAATTATGTCTTAGCATTCTGGTCCGGATTGGTGGCTGGGCTTGGCTATTATATATACCATCCCTCGCGTATAGTGATTTTTTATATCATAGCCATAACATTATTCTATTTGTTCAATTCTCCGCGGCGCTCGACAATCATGTTGTTTGTCATTATTATCGGCTTTATGGTGGCATTCATGCCCCTTTTAGCCCAAAGCAATACAAAGGGATTTATAGTTAATCTTCTGGTACCGCTTAATCTAATCGATGCCCCGGTCTTCCGCCCAGACTGGGATAATGCGCCCCAAAAGCTGGAACTTAAGGTGAGCAGGAATATGACCACTGCCAAGATACTGAGCGCCCTGAGGATACCGATCTCATTTCGCGCTTGTGGTCATTATGAGGCGGGTGATATTCTCGATGCGATCAGTGGCTGCCTGGTCATTCTCGGCTTCTTCTCCTTGTTATTCAAGGCTCATCGGGAGCCGATAGGGCTTATTATAGCCTTGTTATATCTGGTTACATTAGCATTCGTGGCTGTAATCAACCAGGATCGGGCAGTTTACAACATCACTAGGCTGCATATCCTTTGGGTCTTCTGGGCACTGTTTGCCGGGGTGGCTGCAAGTGAGTTGATCAAGAGCTTGCACATCGGGCATGATGGCTTCGATAAAAGGACATTGCTTTCCGTTACAGCGATCCTGCCGATAGTACTTGCAGCAAATCTTTATCATCATTATCTGTTCGTCCCTGCCAACTACCGCTATAAGCCGGCAAACATTGATATGAAGGCTGCCCAGCAAGCACCCGGAAACCATACCATATACTGGATATCCGGTAACTGCAGCGAGGAGATATTGATGGACCTGAGAGTTCGCGGATTTGGGCTGGGAGAAAGGCTCAGATTCTTATGCACCGAGCAGATCGCCGAAGGCCTCGATTCAGGCGAACTCAATACCCCATGTACTTTTGTGATAACCAGCGGAGTCAAGGCATGGCAGCGACTTAGCGTCCTTTTAGCCTTAGTCAGGGCATTCCCTGATGGAAAGCATCAGGTGGTGAGCGATGGCACCGGCATGAGCACCTATGTCTCCAATACCTACCACTTGCCTTAATGAGGAATATGGGTCATAATCTAAAGGTTATATGGAATTGAAGACATGCAAAGGCGAATAAGGAGCTAGGTATAATGTTTTCAGGGCTTGATCCGCAGCGGATACTGCTAATGATACCGATGGTTCTATGGGCGCTGACCGTGCACGAGTATATGCATGGCTATGTTGCCAAGCGATTAGGCGATCCGACTGCGGATATGCAAGGCAGGCTTACCCTTAACCCGATAAAACACCTCGATGTGATTGGGACTATGATGATGTTTATCTTTTACTTCGGCTGGGCAAAACCCGTTCCGGTTGATCCCAGGTACTTCAAGAATCCGGTGCGCGATATGGGCATAGTGGCTGCTGCTGGACCGGTGATAAACCTGGTGAATGCGGTGATATTTTCCTTGCTTCTAAGGTTGCTTGCTTTGAGTGGGTTATCTGCATCAATAGCTGAGCCGATTATGATGATGTTTTTCTACGGTGTGATTCTTAATATCGTCCTTGCCGTGTTCAATATACTCCCGGTGCCTCCGCTTGACGGTAGTCGTGTCCTGGCAGCGATTCTCCCCAGGGAGCAGGCAATGTTCATATACAAGCTGGAGCCTTATGGAATGTTGATCCTTGTGCTATTGATGCTAAGCGGCATCCTATATGGCATAATCCGACCGATAATAGGCTTCATTAGCTCCTTGTTGTTAAACTTTCCACTTGCCTAAAGAGTAATTAAAAGGATGACCCAAAAGCTACGAGTATTAAGCGGTCTTCGACCATCGGGAAAGCTGCACCTGGGCAACCTGCTCGGTGCGCTGGATAACTTCCGGGCAATGCAGGATCAGTATGATTGCTTCTACTTCTCGGCTGACAACCACGCCCTGACCACCGAATATAGCGATCCTAGCCTGATTCGAGAGTGGACATTCGATAACATGGTCGATCTTATGGCTGCGGGCATCTCGCCAGAGAAGGCGACCATCTTCATTCAGTCCTGGGTGCCGGCTCATGCCGAGTTAACCCTGTTGTTCAGCTTCATTACCCCAATCCCCTGGCTGGAGAGGGTACCCACCTACAAGCAGCAGATCGCCGAGATCGAGGGTAAGGACCTTACCACCATCGGCTTCTTGCAGTATCCATTGATGCAGGCAGCGGACATACTGATATACCGGGCTAACCTGGTGCCAGTCGGAGAGGATCAGCTTTTTCATATAGAGCTTACCAGGGAGGTGGCGCGGAGATTCAATCACCTATACGGGAAGGAAATCCTGCCAGAACCACAGGCTAAGCTCACCGAGTTTCCCAAGCTGCTTGGCATTGATAATAGAAAGATGAGCAAGAGCTACAACAACTCCATTTTGCTCAGTGATTCCCCGGAGTTTATAAGGCAGAAAGTGATGCAGATGATCACCGATCCAGCCAGGAAAACGAAGAAAGACCCCGGCAATCCTGAGATTTGCAATGTTTACTCGTACCACAAGTTCTTCTCCAGCAAGGAGCAGTGCGAGATGGTCAATGAAGAATGCCGTAAGGCTGGCATCGGCTGCGTTGAGGACAAGAAGATGCTCGCTGACAACCTGGTGAAATACCTGGAGCCACACCAACAAAGACGCAAGGAGCTTTTAACAAATAAAAACTATGTGATGGATGTGCTTAAAGAGGGTAGTAAGAAAGCCAACCAGGTCGCCAACCAGACTATGGAAACGGTCAAGGAGGCGATGGGATTGCTCAGGAGTAATAGCTAATGTAACTTTTTTTAAATTGCAAAGACCTATAATCATAAAGGAGTCGATAAATGAAGAATCCGATAATTAAACTATTAATGTTAACCATCCTGGTAGGAACGGTAACAATGAGCTATGCACAACCGCCGCTAATGAAGACCTTGGACAACGGCATGATCGCCGTGGTCAAGGAAAACCACAATGCACCTATCGTAACCATCCATGTCTTTGTCAAGACCGGCAGCATACACGAGGAGGAATATCTCGGTGCCGGGATCAGCCATTACTTCGAGCACCTGGCAGGAGACGGCACCAAGACCCGCACCAAACAGGAGATAGAACGCATCGATGAGGAACTGGGCAATGCAGCAAATGCCTATACCTCCAAGAATGTAACCGGCTACTACCGCACCACGGCAGCGCAGAACTTCGAGAAGGCACTCGATCTCACCCTCGATGGCGTATTCAATGCCACCTTTCCAGAAGAAGAGGTGGAGACACAAAGGGGCATAATATTAAACGAGATCAGGCATACCTATGACGATATCCAACATGCAGGATGGAATTTTCTATATGAGACCATGTTCTTGGTGCATCCTACTCGATATCCTGTGATCGGGTACGAGGAGCTATTCAAGGGTTTGACCCGAGATGATATATTAAAATACTACCAGAAAAGATATGTGCCAGAAAATACAGTCCTGGTAGTGGTTGGTGATGTTGATGCACAGAGGGCAATGGAGACTATCGAGCAGATGTGCGAGCAGTTCCCCCGCCGTACCCTTCTCCCCGTAACCATCCCTACCGAACCGCCACAAAATGCGCCCAGGAGAGCTATCAAGGGTTGGGATACGAAGCTGGTTTATCTGTACAAGGGATTTCATACCGTGCCTTATCAACACCCGGATCTTTATCCGCTGGATGTGCTCTCTTATATCCTCTCCAATGGGGACAGCAGCCGACTGGTCAAGAAGATAAAAGACCAGCGCGGGCTGGTAAGCGCAATCAGTACCAGCAGCTACACACCCAACTATGATGGGGGTATATTCCTCGTCTATGCAGAGATGAAACCCGAATTCTTCGAGCTTGCCGAAAAGGCAATAATGGAAGAATTAGAGCTGGTAACCAATACGCTGGTAACCGAGCAGGAGCTGGAGGTGGCAAAGAAACAGAAGCTGAGCGATTACTACTTCCAAAACCAGAGGGTTGAGGATCAGGCAAGAAGCATCGGATATGATGTAATGGCAATGGGAGATCCCGATTATTCTAAGGTCTATGTCGAGAACATAAACAGGGTTACTGCCGAGGATATCCTGCGAGTTGCCAAGAAATACCTTAAAGAAGATAATATGACCACTACCGCCTTGGTTCCAAAAGAGATGGCGCAAAAGTTGGAGAAGGAGACCTACCAGGCAAAGAAATCAAGTATCTCAGATGTTTCCCGCCACAGGCTCTCCAATGGCATTACCTTGTTAACAAAGGAGAATTCGATTGCACCGACCGTTGAAGTTCGAATCTATTTCAATGCCGGCTTGCGTGTCGAGGATGAGAAGGTAGCCGGTATCAACAACTTCATGGCAAGGATGCTCAAGAAAGGTACAACTAGCCGCACCGCGCAGGATATAGCATCTCTGGTCGATTCCCTAGGCGCCAAGCTCTGGACCGAAGGTGGATACGACAGCTTCGGAGTCCATGCCAGTTTCCTGGCTGAGGACAGCGAGATAATGATGGATCTGCTTGCTGATATCATAATGTACCCTGCTTTCTCGCTGGATGAGATCGAGAAGGAAAAGAAAGTGGTGCTAAACGAGATCCAAAGATACCTCGATGATCCTTGGGGTGCAGCCTTCAGCATATTCCTGGAAAAGAACTTCAAGAAGGGTCATCCCTATTCAAGGATTAAACTTGGAACCGAGAAGGGCATTAAACGAATAGACCAAAGCGCGCTGTTTGGATTCCATAGCAAGTACTGTGTGCCTGATAACATGGTCATGGCTATCTTCGGGGATATCAATGAAAGAGACATGAAAAAGCTGGTTGATAATGAATTCGCCGACTTTAAGGCTATCAACTTCAAGCCACCTCGCTTCAACCGATCAATTCACCATACCAAGAACGAGGTATTCATTGAGAAACTCGATAAGGCGCAGGCTTTCATATTCTTCGGCTTCGAGGGCATCAATCGGAAAGAGAAGGATCGCTATGACCTGATGCTGTTGGATGCTGTTCTTTCAGGCATGTATATGCCAGGCGGAAGGCTGCATGATAGGCTTCGCAACAGCCAGCTCGTATATGCAATCCATGCCTATGATGCACCTTTGAATGATAAAGGGTATTTCGGCATATACGCTGCCTCTGCCCCGGAGGAGATACTCAAAACTCGAGATATTATCCTCGAAGAGCTAGAAAGAATAAAATCGGAGCCAGTCCCCGATGATGAGCTTCAGCGGGGGAAAAACATGGTTCTCACTGCCAAGATGGTCTATGGAAGTCAGACCAATGGCGATCAGGCAGAGAAACGCGCCACCGATGAGCTGTTCGGGCTTGGTTACAAGAACTTCGATGACCTGGAGAAAAGGATCAACTCGCTGGAGGCAAAGGATGTCATGCAGGCAGCCAAGAAGTACCTTAATAATTATACAATGGTCATCATTACCTCCAAGCCAGAGCTGGCAAAGTAGGCTTGGTGCTTTAGGCTAATGCTATTCACTTAAGCATTTTAAGGCTGGATGCCCGCTCCTTACCTTGGCGAGGACAGGCTTTGCTGGCATGACAGTAGGGTTTAAAGCTTATCAGTTGAGTCTGCGATTCTTCCGTGTAATTCTCGCTTTTAGCTAACCTGCTATGCATTTTTTCATCTCTTATGTCGGAATTAAAATTTAACTGATAAAAGGCTTGCTTTTTTATAAGAATTACGCAATACTCTTAGCTTGCTGTAATGAAAATAACATAGCGGACGAAAGGATGATATAGATATGTCAAAGGTTTGCCATGTATGTGGAAAAAGACCCATGTATGGACATAACATCAGCCATGCTCATAATGTTACTAAAAGAAGATTCAATGTGAATCTTCAACGGGTGCGAGTTCGCGATAACGGCGGCACTAGAAGGATTTATGTATGCACCAAGTGTATCAAGGCAGGTAAGATCCAAAAAGCAGCCGGCTGAGTGGAGCTGGTTTACAATTTTTAATGGGAGTAAGTTATCTATTCCTGTTTTTCTGTTGACTTAACTTGCCCATATACTTATATTTAAATTAAGGATAAAAATGGTTAGGCTTGATTGTTTGGTAACAAATATAGTCAAGGTATGACAATATGTATTGCTAATATCGATTCAGCAAGGGGGTGAGGACTACAGTACCTCTTGACCTATATCTTAGCCTTATAGTCGGTATGGGATTAACCATTGCCGGACGAAGACAGATCGTCAAATCCGATAGGATGTATCTGAATAAAAGGTTCGGCTTGCTAATGCTCTTTGAGGCGATCATATTCGTTCCGCTCGGTGTTTACCTGTGGATAAGGTATCCTGATTGGTCCATGATGTACACGCTGAATACAGCCGATAGCTTTCGATGGCTGCCGATTTGGCTTTTTTACTTCTATTTCGTGGCAGCAGCGATCGGATATACGATCGGATGGTGCCTGGTGAAGCTAGAACGGATGCTTATATTCTGGGTGATCCTCGCCCTTGCTATTTTCGATCTCGTAACCATACTGGTATGGGGATTTGATCGATTGATTCATGTCGGCACCTTTGAGCAGTATCTTACAGGCACTAGCCCTTTATTTTACCAGGGTAAAAATCTTCTAGGATTCACCGGTTTTCTGATTCTAGCCGGCGCAGTGTTCATAGCCGGTCTGGTGTTTATATTTTACAAGACGATGGATATGAAAAATAAGGATGACCTGGGCAAAGAGGATGGTACAAGCGAGGTCTCTGGAGCGATTTGACCATGAAATCTAATTGTAACTACGAGTGAAATTAGATGTTTAAGATTACGATAAAGAAGACGGACATTAGCCAGTAGGTTACGATGAGCGTATTTTCAAACAGCGAGATCGTCGAGAAGCTCAAGAGGCGGGACGATTTCTCCGAGCTTGATCTTACTGGCGCCGATTTCATGGGGCTTATCATATCGAGCATCAACTTCTCACGCTCTGACCTGGTGGGTGCGATTTTCACCGGCGCCAAGCTCAAGCGGGTCAATTTCTCGGGGGCAAATCTCGAATACAGCAAGTTCTCTTTTACCACCCTCGATGAGGTGTTCCTGGAATCAGCGAATATGAATGGAGCTGATTTTACCCACACCAAATTCAGAAAGACCTCCTTGAAGAGATCATCTCTAGTTGGTGCCATATTCGATAAGGCTCAGATCGAGGACATTGATGTTAGCGAGGCTGACCTGCATAGCGTAAAGGTTAGAAGCTCCAACCTGCGGGGGGTGTTGCTTGTGCTTTCCGACTTGAATGAGGGCAGGTTCGATGATGTCGATATGGAGGCATGCAAGCTGCGCGGAGCTACTATGAAGCGAGCGATCTTCAAGGAATGCAACCTCACATCAGCGCACATGGAGCTTTGTGTTATGGAGCGATGCGCCCTGGATAACAGCAGGTTGATTGGCGCCATACTCGATGGGATCGAGGCAGGTAAGGCGAGATTCAGAGGTGTCCTGGCAATGGGGGCTAGCTTGAAGGAAGCACATCTGCACGAGGTTGATTTCACCAAGGCTAACCTGATCGGGGCAAAGTTCTTCAATGCGGACCTCGAAAAAGCCTTATTTGTCAATGCTACATTAGTAGGTGTAGATTTCTCTAATGCCAACCTACCCAAGGCGACAATCCGTAACAGTAAATTAAAGGATGCAAAGGCGAGCGGAGCAAACTTCAAGCTGACCAGCTTCGAGGGGTCTAATCTGGACTCAGCGATATTCGATAACTGCAATTTCACTGGCTGCAATTTCACCGGAGCAATAACCAACAAGGCACAGTTCATAAACTCTAACCTGGAACACTCTGATTTTACAGGCTCCCAGATGAATAGCGTCCTCTTCAAGGGATCGATAATGAAGGATGTAAGACTCACTTTCGCCGAGGGAATGAACAGCGAGATTACCGAGTGCATTATGATTGGCTGCGACCTTATGGGAGCAAATTACAGCAATACCGATTTCTCTGGCTCCGATCTCTCAGAGTCTAATCTGGAGGGTGCGGTCTTGAGCGGGGCTGATTTCACCGGCGCCAACCTTGAGAATGCAAATCTGTCCGGCGCAAACATCGAGGGCGCTATCTTCGATAGGACAAATCTAAAAAATACGATCCTGGACAATAAGTAAGCCCCAAACCACATTATTACAGAGGATAGCACCTTCGAGCTACCCTTCGACCCTCCCCCCATCGTCAAACACAACTTCGGGGACTCCAGGTTCGGCATCACTCATCCCTCGGTCTCTTAACATCTCGATGAGCTGCTGAAAGCGATTTACGGACACTAAAAATTATGGCAACATAGCCACAACCAAATTAGAAAAGTCTCTAGTCTTTGGACCTTTGGCTTTAGGAGGAAAAGAGGATCACGCAAAGCCTGCCCTCGCAAAGGCGCAAAGAGGCAAGGACCCAAAAAAGAAGAAAGAGTGCGAAATGCGATGATTATTAAATCACAAAGGCACAAAGATAACAAAATCCGCGGACTTATTTACTCTAAATGTCGTTTCTGTTAGGATTCAAACATATAATAATAGTAATCATGGAATCTATAGGACAATGGCTTAGCCAGGTTTTAGGCTCTCACGACATTGTGATCCTGAAACGCCTTTTCCTGGCGCTTGTGTTGGGGAGTCTCATCGGCATGGAGCGTGAACGCAAGGCGCTGCCGGCTGGATTTCGTACCCATATAGTGCTTTGCATTGGCTCAGCTCTGATAATGGTCGTCTCCATACATGTCGCAATCGATCTCGCCAAATGCCCCAATGCTGATCCTGGCAGAATTGCTGCTCAGGTGGTAAGCGGGATCGGTTTCCTGGGCGCAGGAGCCATACTTCGCATGGGAGCATCGGTAAAGGGATTGACTACCGCAGCAACTCTTTGGGCAACCGCCGGAATTGGGCTTGCCGTGGGAAGCGGATATTATATTGCAGCTATCATGACCACATTCTTCTTGCTATTGTCCTTGTCCTTTTTCGAGACCCTGGAGACGCTACTAGGTGGCAAATCAGTGCGCAGGATATTGACTGTAACCGGCGAGGAGACCCCCAGACTCTTTACCCAGATTATGGAGGTGCTTGATAAGAGCAATGTAAAGGTCTCCAATTTCTCCTTGAATCGCAGAGCCAAAGGGATCGAGTTCGAGATGACCATTGTCATCCCCCACAAGACAGACCAGGTCAATATGGTCAGGAGGTTGAACTCGATAGATGGAATCCTGGAGGTCTATCTGGACTAGCAGATCTAATCGTCGATTATCTCTCTTATTATATACAAGGGGCGATCCTGCGTCTGGTTATAGTTGCGCACTAGGTACTGACCGATGATACCAAGGGATAACAACTGTATGCCCATGAATATGAATCCGAGAGCTACTACTGTACGAAATCCAGAAACAACGCCATATATTAGTCTTAGCATAAGCAGATATCCGCCGAGCAAGAAACCGAGAAAGGCGAAAATGAATCCGATGAAGCTCATCAGCTCCATCGGAAAGCTGGAATAACCGGTTACAAGGTCGAAAACCATCCTGAGCAGCTTGCGCAGGTTATAGCTGCTTTTTCCAACCTTTCTGACCTCATGTTCAATGGGCACTTCTGTGGAGTTAAATCCCATCCAGCAAGCCATGGCCGAGATGTGTATCGTGCGCTCCTTTAGCCCCACCAAGCTCTCTATCACATTGCGAGTATATGCTCTCAGCGCGCAGCCATAGTCGTTTAGCTCAACGCCGGTAAAGCGCGCGATCATCCGGTTTGCCAGTTTGCTGGTAAGTCGCCGAAAAAAACTGTCGCTCCTGCCCTGCCGCCAGCCACCGACATGCTCGTAGCCCTGGTCGATCTTTGCCAGTATCTTCGGTATCTCCTCGGGTGGATTCTGCAGGTCTGCGTCCATACTTATCGCCACCTCTGAGCGACAGTGGGTAAAGCCGGCGATTATGGCAGGATGCTGACCGAAGTTGCGCATGAAGCTGATGATCCTGAGGCGTTTATCAGCCTGCTGAAGGGCTTTTAGCACCTGGAGGCTGTCATCGGTGCTGCCATCATCGATAAAGATGATCTCATAAGTTTTGTCCAATTGGTCAAGGACTGTTACTAGCCTTCTATGCAACTCCTCGAGCGTGGACGCCTCGTTGAAGACTGGTATGATTATGGAAAGGTCGAGCTTGACATCTATTTTAGGTTTATCTATATCCAAGTGATTTTTCCAATAATTTTACAATATGTTTCAAACCTAAATTAGTTAAGTTTTCCAAGCTCTTGCCTTGCCTCCTGAGCAAATTCTCCCTGGGGCAGTTTCTCTATTGCCAGGTTGAATGACTCTTTCGCTTCTGGAATCTTACTCAATTTCAAAAGAGCCATCCCCTTGTGATAATAGATTTCGCTTTGGGTCAGGATATCACCCTGGGGCGTCTTTTGCAGGCTTATATCGAACAATTCCAGTGCCTGCTCATACTTGCCCATCTTGTAGTAAACCCATCCGAGCTTGTTATCGACCAGGTAGTCGAGCGAAGGCGTCATTCCCTTAGCTTTTAGCAGCATCTTCTCCGCTTCCTTGAGATCCCCACCTGTCTCCGAGATCAAAAAAGCAGCGGTTATATATGGTCGAGCATTATTCGGTCTGATCTTGATGACATCCCGGTATTCCTTTAGCGCCTTGTCATACTTACCTTCAGCGAAGTAAATATCGCCCATAATGTTCTTGGCAAAGGGGTCGTAAGGATTATTTTTAAGTATCTCGTTTGCCGCCTGTTTTGCCATAGGAAAGTCGCCTGCCTTGGCGTACATCTGAGCCAGATGGTAATAGACCGACTTGATATTGGGATCTATGTTGATACACTCCCTGTAATATCGTAGCGCAGTGTCGAAATCGCCCTTATGAGTGTAAGCTAAGCCGAGGTTCTCCATTGCAAAATAGGAGTTGGGATTCACCTCGATGGCTCGTTCCCATGCCTGGATCGCCTTTTCAGCCTCTCCCATCTTGTAATAGATGCTGCCCAGGTTATTCCAGGATTGCCAGTACTCCTCGTTATACTCGACAGCCTTTTTATAATTCTCGATAGCCTTGTTGAAATCGCGCTTATAACGATAGTAGTAGTTGCCAAGCTGGTGGTAAACCTCCGAGTTTGTCGGATCTAACTCGATAGCTCGTTGGAATTTCTCAAAAGCCTCATCCGGCTTATCCCGATCAATCAGCTCCAGTCCCCAGGTATATAACGTATAGGCATCCTCGATGCTTCTTTCACCAGCCTCGTCCTTGCCTTTTCCCTTGCAATCGACCAGGACAATGGCTGCAATGAGGATCAAAGCTATGCTTATCATCGACCTAAGTGTTCTCATGACTTCCCCGTTTTTCTAGTTAACTATCCATTTCGATGTTGGATCTTAAGAAATACAATCAAAGCTGTCAATTAGTTAAAAAGAGTCTAGTTTGCTATACTTTCTTAGGAAAATGCGCCGAAGGATACTCAATATCTACCACATAGTAGCTAGCAATAAATATACCGGGGTCGCCGAGCCGGTGCTCGATGTCTGCCTGAAACAAAGGGAACTTGGGCATACGGTGTACTTTGGCTGCCAGGCTGATCAAAGCAAGCCGCTCTCGCTCGAGGTCATGGCAAAGAAACGGGGATTGATGCCCGATACATCACTGCGCCTTAACAGAAAGCTGGCACTCATAGACCCGCTGTATGATATCTCAAGATTGCAAGCAAACCTAAGAAGGTGGAATATCGATGTAGTGCACTGCCATAGCAGCACCGATCACACGATCGCCGCTTTGGCACTAACAAGAAACAACCTGCCGTGTATCCTGATAAGGAGCAATCATCGCTCCAAGCCGCTGCGCATCGATCCCATAAGCAAAAGGATAAATGCCCAGCTTACCGACGGCATAATCGAGGTGGCTGAAACCACCAGGCAGCTTGACTTAAAAAGGCTCAGCATGGCGAATGATCGCATTATCACCGTGCCAGGAGCTGTAAAGCTGCAAGAATACAATCCTGGGATGAGTGCCGATGACATACGCAGTGAGTTCTTGCGAGATGGAGAGGATATATTGATCGGATATCCAGCCAGGCTGGTCAAGAAACGACAGCATCTTGTATTGCTTGAGGCGTTCCAGCTTGTATCCAACCGTGCTCCAAATGCTCGTCTTCTGCTCATAGGGCGAGGTCCACTGGAGAAGAAGCTACGCCGACTCCTAGAGAAGAAAGGGATTGAGAATAAGACAGCGATTACCGGCTTCAGGGACGACTACCCTTTCCTCATTGCAGCACTGGATATCGGGATTTACATTGCCGAAGGCTCTGATGGGACATGCAGGGCATTGCTCCAGATGATGGCTTGTGGGAAGCCGACCGTTGGATGCAATCTAGGTGCAATACCAGAGATAATAGAGCACAATAAGAGCGGTTTGATCGCTGACTACCAGAGCCATCAACAACTAGCTGAGCATATAGTTGCCTTGATCAATGATAATGGGTTGCGAAAGAGTCTGGGCAAGGCTGCCCATCAAAGAATTAAGGAACATTTCAGCGAGCAGAATAGAACTGAACCCATAATCGAATTTTATTATCGCATAATCCAGGAAAAGGGGATAATATAATCATGAAGGTCAAGGGTATTTTTTATAGATGGAACTTACCAGAGAAGCAAGGAAGGAACCTTTTAGATCTAGCCAAACAACTCGATGTCTCGGTAACCCTCACGGAACTACTTTTGAAAAGAGGCTATCATACAAAAGAGGCAGCGCTTGAATTCTTGTACCCCAACCTCTCGACTCTCCCCGATCCTTACAGCATGAAGGATATGGAGCCTGCAATAGAACGCATCCTGCGGGCAATAAAACAAAAAGAGCGCATCCTTATACATGGTGATTACGATGTGGATGGCATCACTGGCACTGCGCTTTTGTATAAATTATTTAAGCCTCTAGGGGTTGATGTCCATTGCTACCTCCCTTGCCGTTTCCAGGATGGCTTTGGCTTGAGCAGACGAGGAATTGAATATGCCCATAGGTTAGGGTGCAGCCTGATCATCTCCGTCGATTGCGGCATTACGGACTTCGAGGAGGCTACGCTAGCAAGTGAACTTGGCATGGACTTGATAATAACCGATCACCACCAGCCGCGAGGGGATGAACTTCCACAAGCGCTTGCAGTGGTAAATCCGAACCGCATAGACTGCCCATATACGGATAAAAATATCTCTGGCAGCGTGGTCGCCTTCAAGATATACCAAGCATTGAAAAAAAGGATAAATCCCCCGCTAGCAATGCATTCGGCGCTGAGTCTGTCTTGCATAGGTGCCATCGCTGATGTCTCCCTACTTATCGGTGAGAATCGAATCATCTCATTTTTCGGACTAAGGGCATTATCCAATATCTTCAATCCGGGACTAAAGGCGTTGTGCAGCCTGGCTGGCATAAACGACCGACCAATTACCGCTACTGATGTCGGCTTTATCATCGCCCCCCGACTAAATGTCATGGGAAGGCTGGAACATGCAAATAAGAGCCTACAATTGCTGTTGGAGGAAGACCCACAAAAGGTAATGCAGCTTGCCATAACCTTGAATCGAGAGAACAGTCGCCGACAACGCATACAGGAGAAGATATTCAAAGAGGCAATGGAAATGGCTCAAAGACACCCGATGTGCCAAGATAATATACTCGTACTTGCAAGGGAGGGCTGGCATCAGGGAGTCATCGGCATCGTTGCCTCCAAGGTCAAGGAACAGCTCAACAAACCAACAATCCTCATCGCGCTGGAAGGCGATCAGGGGCGCGCCTCGGGAAGAAGCATTGCTGGGTTCAACCTGGTGAAGGCTATCGCTCCTTTGGCTGATCTCTTCGAGGGGTGGGGTGGACACGAGGGAGCGATCGGCTTTAGCATTCACAAAGACAAAATCGAGGAGTTGAGGATCAGGCTGAATCAGCTTAACAAACATCTCTTCACCTCTGACTTGCGCATACCTTACTTGGATATCGATGCACAGATCGATGCTAACAAACTTAAAAAAAGGTTGTTACTGGAGATAAACCAGTGTGAACCGTTTGGAGCCGGAAATCCACAGCCAGTATTTTATTCTCGGAATCTTGTACTGACCGTTGCGCCCAGTTTGCTCAAGGATAAACATATCAAGCTGAATGTGCGTCCTCATAACTCCGGCGCCAGCTTCGATGCCCTTTGGTGGTCGGTGGGGGATATCAGGAGCAAGCTCCCCAAGCCGGGAGAGAAGTTTTCCATGGCTTACTCACCGGAATTCAATACTTTCAGGGGTATTGAGAGGATTCAATTTATTATTAAGGACATTGCGCGGTGTTAATAAAGTCCTCTTTCAGTGAATAGGGAACAGGATCGCTTACTCCCTTCGAGAAATGGCTGGGGAGAGGTGAATTTTCCTTGCCAATGAGCATGGCGCTAGCCGCAAATGATGTTTAATGATCGTACAATGGACACGGGATCTAAAAAGGTAGCGGTTGTCGCGGTGCAAGAAAGTCTAGACGAACCGCTTGATTACCTAGTGCCTCTGGATCTTAGGGAGAATATCGAGATCGGACACCGGGTCGTGGTTCCCTTGCGCAATCGATATACAACCGGGTATGTGATCAGCCTCAAGGAGTCCTCCGAGTATCCCAAGCTCAAGGAGGTGCTCCAGTTACTCGATGAAAAGCCTATCCTATCCGGGCAGATAATAGAGCTGGCTCGTTGGATATCACGATACTATATAAGCCCCCTTGGCCTGACCTTGAAAGCAGCACTTCCAGGGGGCATAAATGTCGGCAGCATAAGCAAGGTAGTACCCGCAACCAATATCAACAAGGACATGGCTCTCGCTTTCGTGCCTGCCAGAGCGACCACCCGTCGCGCAGTGCTTAGATATATCCTTGACCATCAACAGGTCGATATTGAATCATTAGCCAACGCTTTCCCTGGCAAGGACATATTTTCCGCACTTCGGATACTGGAAAAGGATGGATTGATCACACTTAAAAAGGAGATCTCGAAACCGCTAGTGCAGCCTAAGTTCCAGAAGGCGGTGCGATTGAACTTCTTTATCGATGAGATCGATCAAGTTCTGGAAGAACAGGGCAAGCTTACTCCAAAAAGAAGAGAATTTTTGCTATCCATAGCCCGCAAGGGGGGAGATTGCCTGTTATCCGATCTCAAGGATGAGTTCGGCGATGTCTATACCATAGCTAAGGCGCTTGAGGAAAAGGGACTGATAGTCATCGAGCGCGAGAGGGTATATCGCTCGCCACTGGAGGAGCCGGTTGACGATTATCCCAAGCCACGGCAGCTCACCGAAAGCCAAAGGAGTATTCTTGAACAAGTAATTGATGACATTGAAGCAAAACGATTCCAGGTTCACCTGGTCTATGGGGTTACCGGCAGCGGTAAGACCGAAGTATATCTGCAAGCCATTGATAAGGTATTACAGAATGATATGCAGGCAATCGTTCTGGTTCCAGAGATAAGCCTTACTCCCCAGTTGGTCAAGAGATTTCGCGGCAGATACGGGGATACCATAGCTATTCTTCATTCAAAGGTTTCCGCTGCCGAGAGGTACGACCAGTTCAGCAAGATAAAGCGCTCAGAGCTGAATATAGCTATCGGCGCACGATCCGCTATCTTTGCTCCTTTTGAGAACCTGGGGCTTATCGTATGCGACGAGGAACATGACAGCTCCTATAAACAGGATGAGGTTCCCATGTACCATGGCAGAGATGTAGCTGTCTATCGCGGTAAGCTCGCCTCGTGTCCCGTGATACTAGGCAGCGCCACCCCATCGGTGGAGAGCTTCTATAACACTCAGATCGGAAAGTATCGCCTGCATCGTATCCCCAAGCGCATAGATGACCGCCCAATGCCCAAGGTGCATATCATAGACATGCGCAAGCACTACAGGCGAGGGAATATAGTCGGCGAGTTCTCCATGCTCATGATCGAACAGATTACCAAAAACCTTATCAAGGGCAACCAGACTTTGATCTTCAAAAATAAGCGCGCCTTTCATACCTCGGCGATATGCCAGCACTGCGGCAATGTGCTACGTTGCCCGGATTGCTCGGTTGCCCTGAAGTATCATCAAAAGATGCAGGCATTGCGCTGCCATTATTGCGGTTACAAGAGCAAGATGGTGGAGCTTTGTCCCGAATGCGGCAATCCATTGGATTATAGAGGCTTCGGCACCCAGCGCATCGAACAGGAACTGAAAGAGCTTTTCAAGGGTGCCAGGATAGTGCGTATGGACTCCGATGCGGTAACCAGGAAAAGAAGCCACGATGTTATCATAAAGGAGATGGAGACCAGGGCGATCGATATCCTGGTCGGCACCCAGATGATTACCAAGGGGCATGATCTGCCTGGCGTAACGCTTGTCTGCGTGCTCAATGCAGACGATTTGCTTAACCTGCCTGACTTCCGGGCTGCCGAGAGGGCATTCCAGACACTGACCCAGGTCGCCGGACGAGCCGGGCGCGGGGATATGGCTGGAAATGTGCTCATTCAGACATACTCGCCCACACATTATGCCTTGCAGCATACAAAGGAGCACGACTACGACGCTTTCTATGCCAACGAGATAGTCTTCAGGGAGAGACTTGGCTATCCACCTTTTACCAGGATGGCTAACATAGTAGTATCACATGCCGATCCTAGAGAATGTTTCGGTGATATCATCAAGATCAGACGATTTTTGGATGCAGGCAAGTCGGCTGATATGGAGATCCTCGGACCGGCGCCGGCGCCATTAGCAAAGCTGCGCGGCAAGTATCGCTGGCAGATGTTCATCAAGAGCAAACAGGTCTCATCGCTGCACAATCTGCTCGGCAGAGCCAGGGCTTTTGCAAACAAGCAAGCTATCGATGCTCGCTTTGATATCGATCCCGTGGATGTGATGTGAGAGGCTTTGCAACCATCACGGCAGTTCCATTGGATTCTCCTAACATTGTTGACAATAAGGAGCAATACAATAACATATTAATTGGCAATTGATATAAGGTTAATTTATGAATCCTTACGATAAATTCAAACCTGGATACACCCTGGAAAAACGCTTCGTGATAGGGAAGCTTCTCGGCAAGGGGAATATGGGCGTGGTTTACCTCGGCAAGGATGAGCGCCTGGATAGAACGGTCGCAATCAAGGTTGTCCACCTGGTAAGCACCGATGCCGAGGACAAGGAGTCGATGTCTCGCCGCGTGCTCAGGGAAGCCCAAACCCCAGCCCGCATGACCCATCCCAATATCGTTACCATATACGATTACGGGCTGGATGGAGAAGATTACGCCTACATAGTGATGGAGTTCGTACAAGGGCAGACCCTGCTGGAGATATATCAGCAAAAAGGAGCTATACCATATAAGGAGATGGTGCCGATAAACGATGCGGTGTGCAGTGCGCTTCAAATGGCTCACGACCAGGGAGTCATCCACCGCGACATCAAGCCGGCGAACATAATGATGCTCCCCAATGGACTCATCAAGGTTATGGATTTTGGGCTAGCAAAGTTTGTGCTTGGAGCTGAGAAAGATCTCACCTCCACAGGATTGCTGGTCGGAACTCCTAAATATATGGCTCCCGAGCAGGTAAAAGGACAGAAGGTAGATCACCGAGTTGATATTTATGCAACAGGAGTGATGAATTATGAGCTTTTAACCGGCGAGGCGCCCTTTGATGGAGATTCTATTTATACGATACTGACCGCCATACTGCAAAAAAATCCGCCAAGAGCCTCCAATATGAACCATGAGCTTCCTAAAGGGCTTGACTTTGTGCTCGAAAAGGCAATGGCAAAAGACCCGGATAAACGATACCAGAGTATTGAGGAATTCGCCCGCGACTTCAGGGATGTCTATAAGCTCTCCAGCGCCATAATGAAAAGAAGACAGGAGCGCAAAAGGGAAAGCGGTTCCTTTGAACTTAGAACCGTAATGATAGCAAAGGATGACCTACCTATCCCCCAACAGGAGCAGGCTGAAAGAACGCAGATAGTCGATATTGAGCTGGACAAGCCAGTAAAAAGGATCACCTGCGAGTACCAGTTCGTCGGCGAGGAAGCTATCCATCCCACCTGCCAGGAGCCTAAGGACGACAACTCAAAACAGAAACTCTGTTTCTGGCACGATCCGGATATCTCCAAATCCGTGGATAAAGTTAAGCCAAAGCTAATCAAGATGGTTAAAAGTGGAGAATATCTTGAGGGAATCGTCCTTAAGGATCTTGATTTGAATCAAATAAACCTGGATAGAGCCAAGTTCGAGAGGGTTAGATTCAATAACATTAACTTTAAGGGAAGCTCGTTGCGCGAGGCATCGCTGAGCATCGCCGACCTGATACGCGTCCTTTTCATCCAGTGCGATCTCATCCGCTCCGACCTTATTGCTACCAGATTGCTCGAATGCGGGTTCTTCGAGGCGATCTTGAGCTACTGCGATTTCAGCGAGGCTTTAGCCCGCAAGTGCGACTTCAAGCGAGCTCAGATGACCAATACAACATCAAGGGGAGGGGATTTCAGGGAGTGCGACTTCAAGAATAGCTTGATCAACAATGCCGATTTTATCGATAGCAAGTTCATCGGTTGCGATATACGACGAGCAACTGTAAAAAATACCAAGTTCGATAAGGCAACCTTCAGAAAATGCCATCTCGGTTTTTCCGCATTCACCGAGTGTTCCTTCCATCAAACCATCTTCGAGCGTGCGTTATTGGGCAGGGTCGATTTGTCCAACAGCAGACTGCGTGAGTGCATAATAGATAGCTGCAACCTGGAAAATGCCGACCTAACCGGTTGCGATCTCTGGGGTGCTCAGATCAAACAAAGCAACCTAAGTGGCGTCAACCTCAAGGATGCCGACATGAGCCGCTGCCAACTATCGGGAATAATCTTTAATATGGCAGTGGCAAGAAATTGTAGTTTTAGGGGGAGCAACCTGTTCGGTGCTAGCTTTCATGGCGCTGATCTTAAAGGAGCCGACTTCCTGGAGGCTGACCTTCAGAATGTCAACCTGAACAATGCTGATATCAAGGGCGCAGATTTCACAGGAGCTAAATTGAACCTGGAGCGCCTAAGCGAGCAGAAGCTGGTAAACTGGGAAGAAGCGACCTGGGACCTCGATGTAAAGAGACGACTCTCCGCTATGTACTGGAGTATATAAGATGTCGTTGAACAACATGGAACTGGAAAACCTGTTTCGACAGGGTGAGATAAGCAACCGAGTTGAGTTCAAGGCGGAATTCAAGGGCAAAGCTGATGAAGTTCGCAAGGCTATCTGTGCCTTCTCCAACGATATGCCGGGCAACAAGCAGCCAGGCGTTATATTTATCGGTGTAAAGAATGATGGTACTTGCTATGATTTGGATATCAACGAGGAATTGCTTACCCAACTGGCGCAGCTAAGATCAGACGGGCAGATTCTCCCACTCCCCGCAATAGATGTGAAACGAATAACCATTGATGACTGCCAGATGGCAGCGATTATAGTCGAGCCAACGAAAAGTCCGCCAGTTAGATACAAAGACAATGTCTGGATACGAGTCGGTCCCCTTCCGAAGGTCGCCTCTGAGGATGAGATTAGAATCTTGACCGAAAGAAGGAGATCAGCTCAATTACCCTATGATACCAAACCGTTTTACGGCACTAGCTTGGAGGATCTCGATCTCGATCTTTTCAGAACAAATTATCTTCCTTTGGCATTTGATGAAAAGGTTCTTGATAAAAACGATAGAAGTATTGAAAAACAGCTCGATACCTTGAGATTCTTTGATGGCAGGGCGAATTGCTGCACCGCCGCAGGTATCCTTGTCTTTGGCAAAGATCCGCGCCGATGGCTTCCAGGTACCTACATCCAGTTTGCCCGTTTCGATGGGCTGGAAATTACCGATCCAGTCAAGGATCAAAAAGTCATCGAGGGTAACTTGTTCCAGATTATGAAAGAGATCGAGGAGCTAATTAAGATAAATATCCAAGTCCAAACCACTATAGGAGAGACTGTAAGAGAATTAAGAACTCCCGACTACCCCAAGGTCGCTTTACTTGAGATCGTGAAAAATGCGATTATGCATAGAAATTATGAAACTACGAATGCTCCTATAAAGTTTTACTGGTTTGAGGATCGCGTTGAGATAAGTAGCCCCGGCGGTCCCTATGGCAGGGTAAATGTTGATAATTTCGGCACCGGCTTGACCGATTATCGCAATCCGCAAATAGCCGAGGTGATGAAGGTGCTCGGCTATGTGCAGAAGTTCGGCTTGGGAATACCCGAGGCTAAAAAACAGATGGAGAAAAATGGAAATCCACCGCTTGAATGGGAAGTATACGATAGCCAAGTGTTAGTCATCCTTCGTAGCAGGAGTAATAAATGAAGACCTTGGCATTTTTCAACAACAAAGGTGGAGTCGGAAAGACGACCTTGGTTTATCATCTGGCTTGGATATATGCTGATATGGGCATTGATGTCGTATTATTCGACCTTGATCCCCAAGCCAACCTGACCTCGGTGATACTTTCTGCGGAATCGCTCGAGGATATCTGGACAACAGAGCCACCCAAGTCAATATGGGGAGCAATTCTTCCATTGGTTGAAGGGACTGGGGATATACAGGAACCTGATATTATAACTATTGATGATCATCTCTCCATCGTTCCAGGTGATCTTTCACTCAGCTTTTTTGAGGACGATCTAAGCAAGGAATGGCCATCATGTATGGGTGGCAATATCCGCTCTTTCAGAGTAATAGCATCCTTTTATCTCCTAATGTACAAGGCTTGTAGGAAAACCAGAGCAGAGCTAGTTCTTATCGATGTCGGTCCCAATCTGGGTGCAATAACTCGCTCGGCGATCATAAGCTCAGACTACTTTGTCATTCCAATGGCGCCCGACCTGTTCTCATTACTTGGGCTGAGGAGCCTTGGACCTCGAATGATGAAGTGGAGAGGTGACTGGCGGAATAGGTTAATAGAATATGATAAAGAATTAAAAGGCAAGATTCAAGATCCCTTACCTAGTGGAGGTATCAAGCCTATTGGATATATACTTATGCAACATGCAATAAGGGGTGGTCAACTGACCCAGGCTTATGAAAGATGGGCTGATAAGATACCGGATTACTATGCTAAATTTATCTCGCAACAAGGCGATCAAAATGAGCATATAGATGGTTCGGATCCAAATTGCCTAGCAACTATCAAGCACTATCGAAGCTTGATGCCGATGGCTCACGAGGCGAGAAAACCGATATTCAAGCTATTACCTGCTGATGGAGCTATCGGTGCGCATCAGAGCGCTGCACAAGCCGCTAAAGATGACTTCAAGGCATTGGGACTAGAAATCGGCAGAAGGATAGGCTTGTAGCGACCGGGTAGCGACGCTCTTTAATCGTGGGATGGAGCTACTTCTCACGGCAGGTACCCCTGCGCGTTGATCTCCCGCAGGAAGCGCTCTTCAGCCCTGTGATTGAACTTCTTGGCTGACATTATGCCGTTGTAGATATTTCCACTATAGAAGATAAGCTCAATGAATCCCCATGCCCCAGCGGTGGCATAACCATAGTCATCTACCTGCTTCCCCTTCCTTATCGCATCGTAGGTCAGGTATCCAAAGATCCCGTTAAATACGATCGCCATCACTCCCTCGCCGTAATAACCGCAGTAAAACTGACCCAAGCCGGGGACTATGCATAGGATCCCTGCCAGGGTCGGGCTTTTCTTGGGCAGCTCCAATCCCCGCCTTATCTGCTCTGATAAATTAGCAGCGGTAATACCTACAGTATCACCTGGATAATCCCTTGCTATTGACTCCATCATTCGGCAAGCCTGCTCGATGTAGCCGAGATTGAAGCGGCACATAGCCTTGTGAAACCTTGCCCTGGGTACCAGACTGCTCTGCGGGTAGTCGGAGATAAAACCATCCAGGCTGGCAGCGGCGAACTCCAGCTCACCCGCCTCCTTTTGCAGTATGGCAGCATCGAAGCTGGCTCGCTCCACATGAGGGCTGGAGGGGTAGTAGTAGTTGAAGCGAAGATATGTCTCCACCGCTTGATCGTAATGCTTGCTTTCCCTGTAGCATCGGGCGATGTTGAGAAGCGCCTCCTGTGCCAGTCTGCCTTCCTTAACAACAAAACGCACCCACTTGAAGGCAGATATGGCGCGGTAGTAGTCCCCTTGTTCCATAAGCTCGATCCCGTAAGCAAAGACCAGGTTGAGGTCAGCACTGAACAAGGATTCGCTGACCAGGGTGCCTTGGCAATGACCTGAGGCTGCAATAAAGACGCACAAAACAGCGCCGGCAAGGACAATATATTTATCCATCATTCCGTCTCGCCTTCGTTTTCGACCTTTATTATGCTCTCCAGATGTGGGCTGAAGATATACTCGTGATGAATCGGATCATAGTAGCGCCAGATACCCTTAAAAATCATATCATATCGATTTGCCCTCTCCATTCCAGGATACTCGCGGATGAGCCGATCTGCCATCATCAGAGTACCCCACAGTGCCCCGTATCGTTTGAGCGCCTGCTGGGCATAAGCGCTACAGGTCGGGTAGAAGGGGCACTTGGGTCCATCCATCGGCGAGATATGGTGCTGATAAAATGAAAAGAAGCTGCGCAGGACATTAGCTACATAGCGATTATCGATATTATGCTTATAATTCATTTGGGCTGCGCTCTTTGATGCTCCCTTGTCGAAATGCCAGGGATCCTCTAGTCCATTTCCCTGCACAGGCTGGCAGGCAATGAGATACGCGATCATAATCGAATAAATAAATATAATGATCCGCATCCTAGTCATACTTCGGGACTTCGGTGATAGTGTTGGTAAAATGCTCCAGCGATTGAACCTGATCCTTGTCGTTCAGCATAATAGAGATCACATCGAACCTGAAGCCCATTTCATTAAGCCGTTTCCGATAGATATACTCCTTGGCAACCTTGAGCATCCTTTGAGATTTGCTTCCTCTTACCGCCTCGAAGGGGGCGCCATACTTGAGGTTCCTCCTCGCCTTGACCTCAACGAAGACGATTAAATTATCCTTTTGGGCGATGATATCGATCTCTCCGTTCCTGGTGTGATAACGCCTTTCCCTTATCGTATAGCCCGCGGCTTCGAGATATGCGGCAGCCTCCCTTTCACCAAGCCTGCCGGTTTTAATGCGGTAGCTCATCGCTAAAGCGCACTATTTAATGGCTGGTCGTCTGCCATGCGTGTTCACCCCGCTGAAGGTCATCCGATGCAAGGGGCAGGGACCTATTCTTTCTAAGGCTTGCTTGTGGGCTGGTGTGGGATAGCCCTTGTTGCTATGAAAGTCGTATTGCGGATATTCCTTATGATATTCTTCCATGAGGCGATCCCTGGTAACCTTTGCTATTATTGAGGCGGCGGCGATGGAGTAACAAAGCGCATCCCCCTTGATAATAGCTTTTTGCGGGATGTCCAATCCCTCAAGTACCATGCCATCTATCAACAAGAAATCGGCTTGGATCGACAAAGATTCCACTGCCTGCATCATGGACAGCTTCGTAGCATTAAGGATATTGACCTGATCGATCCTATGATTATCAACCGATCCAGTCCCGATAGCTACAGCTTCCTGAAGAATAAGGTTGTACAATCGCTCCCTCTGGGAGATAGATAATGCCTTTGAGTCGTCCAATTCAACCAACTTGTGCTCTACAGGCAGTATCACCGCAGCAGCGACTACGGGACCGGCTAACGGTCCCCTTCCTACCTCGTCAACTCCAGCTATTGCGGAGTAACCGCAGCCAAAAAGGCAACTCTCATAGTCATACTTACCCCTGGAATCCCTGGTAAGTTTGGCAAAGGGATCTCGAAGCATATTACCTTTTTAGTGATCGTTCTTTGATCCTGGCAGCCTTACCTCTCAGCTTGCGCAGATAATAGAGCTTTGCCCTGCGCACCTTGCCACGGCGAGTAACCTCTATCTTATCGACCACCGGCGAGTGCAACGGGAATACCCTCTCCACGCCTATGCCAAACGAGACCTTGCGCACGGTGAATGTGGAGCCCACGCCTGCGTTGTGCCTGCCTATAACATCGCCCTCGAAGACCTGTATCCTTTCTTTCTCGCCTTCCTTGATCTTCACATGCACCCGTACCCGATCTCCAGGGCGGAACTGGGGGATATCATTCTTCAAGTGTGCCTTCTCGACATAGTTTATCAGGTCCATATCTAATTTACTCCTTATCTTTCATAAGTTCGGCTCATACAGCAATACATATTAGCGATGATTTACTTTAACGGCAAGTCGCTATTTTTAGCCACCAAATATACAGCTATATATACCGAGTAAATAGAAATTGCAAGACTGTAAAACCGATTGTTATAGAAATTGCCAGATGAATCATATTGCTTGAGGTTTTTTTCCAGACTATTACGGACACCATCGACCCTCTAGAGGCTCTTAGTTGGAACATTTTCCTTTCTTTATCACAACTTCTCTTTCTCTTCGTGCCTTGGTGGTTGAATAAGCCTTTATCACTTCTTCTCCGGCGGTGGGGGACCGGTGTTGCCTTGCGCATCGGTCTTGATTAGATATACATCATAATAACCTGCGCCATAAGACTCTGTATAACCAGCGATAATATATCCCCCATCCGTGGTCTGGGCGATGCTGTAGCCTCCATCACTACTACTTCCCCCGAAGGTCTTCTGCCAGAGCATATTCCCCGAAGCATCCGTCTTGATA
>CAYUVA010000022.1:0-62858 GCA_964448115.1 uncultured bacterium | reverse complement strand
CGTTCCGCTCCGCTCGGGATGACAGGTGGGGGGTTTGAGACAGACTACAGCGGGAAAGGGAGCTTTGATCCACCCGCCCAGTGGGAGAGGGCTAGGGAGAGGATCTTTATCCCCTCTAAAAAGAGGGGTGCCAGATAAGTTGACGGGGTGTGTTACTTATGTTTGAGCCTAATGCTATTCTCTTAGGCATTTTAGGACTGGATTCCCCCCCGTGCTGGAATCACAGAACTACGGAAATCGCCACCCTTCTTGTCATTCCCGTGCTGCACCAAGTGCGGTGTAAACTCCGGCGGTCAGCGCTGAAACAGTTAGCCTTGTATCACCATCCTCTCTTCACGGTATCACTTCCTCTTGGTGCCTTTGTGGTTCAATGACTCTCACGCCCTCAAGCAAATCGAGACCTCTTCAGAGTTCAATGGGCTTTCCTCAACACCTGAATTCATCCAGGTGTTGTTTTTCCATACCTTGTCATTGCGAGCAAAGCGAAGCAATTTCTATCTTATTGATTATATAGATATTCACTGGTAAAGCCAGCGTCATCGACCTGGATGCGATTATCGCTTGAGATCCTGCTCGACGACGGCGATCTCCTCATCGTCTAGGCTCCCATTGCCTTGTCGATGTACTTGGTAATGTTTTTCTCCTTGTAACCGAGACGCTCATAGACAGTCAGAAGCCGTCGATATGTCTCCTTGTTGTCCGGGGTCAAATTCAATGAGCGCTTGAAGCAGATCGCTGCTAGCATATAATTGAGCGGCGCATCCCTTGCCGTGAAGCGAGGAAGAAGCTGCGATGCGCCTTTGGCACCCCCCCTTTTCCCTTCCAACATCTCAGCCCAGGCGAGGTAACATTCGCCAAGCTCGAAGTATATATCCACCTGGTCAATATCCTTTGAAGCCTGGAATGCAGCGATTCCAGCCGGATCAGCAGCCACCTTCTCCAATGTGCAAATCGCCTCTGGATACAAGCCAGCCTCCAGGTATGCCTGATACGCTTGTCGATAAGGCTCGAAGGGGAACGATGCGCCGAGATTGAGCAGTTTATCGCGTTCGATCTCCCCTGTCATCTTGTAGGTTAGCTCCAGGGTTTTCAATGCCTCGGTGTTGAAGGGGCTGAGCTTGAGGATCTCATCAAGGACAAGAAGTATCGGGCGGCAGTCAGCTATGCTCGGCTGCTGTCCTTTTCTGGTCAGCCTGAGCAGCTTCTGATTAAGCTCGATAAGCTCGAAGCGATACTTAAGTCTATCAGCGAAGGAGGCCTGGTTAAGCACTTGTTCGGCAGCCGGGAAGTCCTTTTGCACAAGGTATATATGCCCCAGGATACGATTAGCTGGCGCGTAGTTGTGGGTGCGCTGCCTTATCTCCTGGAGCACCTTCAGCGCCCGGTTCGTATCACCATCGTAGTATGATCTCAGGGCTTGCTCGAAGAGCTGGGGGATCTCCTCCAGTTGGGCTATCCGTTCATTTAAAAGTGCAATGTTCTTCTCCTCCACGGTCATGCCCTGGTAGGGATCCTTTTTGCCACAATGTAAACAGAGCATTGCGAATATGATAATTACAAAGGATTGAGTTATCCATCCACGGCATCTAGTAATCAAGATTATCCTCCTGTCTGTCCATGGGATTTTTTACTCTCTACCACTTGTCTTGCCCTTTCGATAAGATGCTTAGGTAGATGAAACCACTCGGCGATCACCGATGCATAGTTGGATTTTATCTTCTGAATCTTCCTCGACTCGGCGGTTATCACCTGCATTCGCTGATTATGCAAGAAAAGCTGACCATCCCGGCATCCCTTGGTTATCACCAGCGAGCTCATCAACCTGAAATCGAAGGATCGCATCCACAGCCTGTCGAACTCGGCAGCATCTAGGGGTACATCCTTCAATACATACCTTAGTTTTGATATTCCCTTGCGTATGACATGGAGCCTTATCTCGTTTGTAGCGGTAACTCTTTGCAGTACTAGTTGATTAACCGCGGTGTTGTAAACAAGGCTTCCCGAATGCGGTATCAGCAGCGGTTCGCGCAGCAGGTATCCAGGGTCGCAAAGGTACTTGCATCCATCGACTATCGTTATTAGAGCGCAATGCATGTCCTCACCATAGGGCATATTGGCAGAGGCTGGATAACAGGTAAACCCGCAGTACTCCAGGATAGCCTTCAGGAAGTAGGTCAACGAATAGCAGGTACCACCGGTGCCCATTGCCAGGTAATCTTCGATGATCTCAAGCGGCAATCGACGGGGATCATGGACCGATTTTCTATCCTCCAGTTTCAGGATCTTGGTCATGTTCTCATAAGGAAATACTGAAAAGTGCTTCAAGATCTCGCAAAGCAACCTCGTATCAGGCTCTTTAGGCACAATCTCGCTATGCTGCAAGAATAGTTTCACCCCCGCCAGGTCAGCGCTTCCCCCTGCCGAGTGGTTTAAGATCTCAGCTCTAGCAGTCTCGATTATAGCCATTGTCTCCTAAGCAAGTTAGCTCGGTTAAGCCGGGCAAATGCTCCCTTCGGTTTGCAATAGTTTAATATATCATTATAATCATCGAAAATGGAAATGAACGGTAAGGAGAAAAAGCGAATGAGGTGCAGGTTGCTCTTAATCGCCCTTTTTATAGTTATCTTTGCGTCAGGATGCAAGGAGGGCACTATTATTGAAAGCCAGGTCATCGAATATGATACTATCTGGAATAAGACCATCATCGTAACCGGCGATATCATAGTCGCCCCCCAGGCGACCTTGATAATAGAGCCGGGAACCACGATCAAATTCCTTCCGCTATCGAAAAGGAATCTCACTGCCGAAGATGCGGAGACGGCTAAGACAGACCTTATTATCAAGGGAAGGTTGATGGCTATCGGGGAGCTGAATGCTCCCATCACATTCCAGCCTTATGTACAGGAAGGCGAGGAGTATTCCGAGGGCACCTGGGGGGGAATCATACTTTACAACTGCCGCGAGAGCAAGATAGGCTATGCGAGGATCAGCGGGGCTATCTATGGGATCTATGCTGAAAACTGCCAGGCAAAGATCGCAAGAAACCGCATCTTCAAGAACCAGTACGGCATCTACTTCAAGAACGCAAAGCTGCAGGTGGAATACAACGAGATCAACAAGAACGGGTATGGCATCGCATATATTGACTGCAAGAGCAATGTTACCTACAACAAGATCATCGAGAACCGCATCGGATTGTACTACGCGGAGAAATCAAGCTCCAACGAGGATACATCCATACTGCGCAACAACATATACGACAACCTGGAGTACAACTTTGCCTTGGGACCAACCGTGAATGAAGATGTAATAGTAATCTTCAACTGGTGGGGCACCAATGATCTTGAGAAAATCCATGCTACATTGTACGACAAGAAGAACGATCCCAATCTTGGCGCCATCAATATCGATCCTCCATTGAATGCCATGCTCCCTCATACCGGCTTGGACTAGGCATTTTTTTACGCCAGGTCCTGAAATTATGCTTCAATCTTTCAATGCATCTGTAGGTTATGCTATGCTTGAGTTGTGATTGCCGATGGCTGTCAACTACGAATGATAGATAGTAAGGAGAGAAATAATGGCTACTACCGCGGATATCAGAAATAATCTCAAGATCGAAATAGATGGTGAACCCTGGATGGTGCTTGAGTTTCTGCATCACAAGAAGCCGGGGCGAGGCGGCGCGGTGGTCAGGACTAAACTTAAAAACCTAATCACCGGCGCGGTCATGGACAAGACGTTCCAGGCTGGCGAGAAGATCGAGCTGGCTAACCTCGAAACGAAAAATATGCAATTCTTGTATAAGGATGGCGAGGCTTTCTGCCTTATGGATAACCAGACCTACGAGCAGATCCTGTTGTCCGAGGAGGTCATCGGTGAAAGCGCCAAGTACTTGGTGGAGAATGTCCAGGTGCAGGTGATGTTCTTCCATGATAAGCCGGTAGTGGTCGAGCCACCTTTATTTGTGGAGCTTAGGGTCTCCGAGACCATGCCGGGGAGCAAGACCGATCAGGCACAGGGCGGGGGAAAGCCAGCCACGCTTGAGACAGGGCTGGTTGTTACAGTCCCGCCGTTCATATCCGAGGGTGATATCGTTAAGATAGATACCAGGAGCGATACCTACATCGAGAGAGTTAGCTGATGGCAAAAGAAAAAGATTTCGATGGTGAACTATTAAAGCGACTCGCCAAGTTTGCAGAAAAAGAGGATCTGGTGGAGCTTGAGTACCAGTCTGGTGACCTTCGCATAAGGCTTGTGCGCAAGCTGCCCCCCATTGTTGGCTCTACACCAGCAGGAGGTTCGTTGGCTGAGCAATCTGATGCGGGTAAGAGGCTGATCACCTTCAAAGCGCCAATGGTCGGCACCTTCTACGCTGCGCCATCTCCAGACTCAGAGCCTTTTGTCAAGGTGGGAGACCTGGTGGAGAAGGGACAGGTGCTTTGCATCATCGAGGCGCTCAAGCTGATGAACGAGATCGAGAGCCAGTACCGCGGTTACATCCGCGAGATCATGGTGGAAAACGCACAGCCGGTGCAATACGGAACTCCGCTTTTCGTCATCGAGATCGATGAGTAGGGTGTAGGCTTTGAACTCGTAGAGTAATATCAGACGCCTTGAAATTCCCATTCGACAAGATATTAGTCGCTAACCGCGGGGAGATCGCCATTCGAGTCATCCGCGCCTGCAAGGAGCTTGGCATCGGGACCGTTGCCGTCTATTCCGAGGCTGACAAGGACGCATTGCATGTCAAGCTGGCAAAGGAGGCGGTCTGCATTGGAGCGGCGCTCAACCAGTCGAGTTACCTCAACATCCCCAGTATCTTGGCTGCCGCTGAGCAGAAAAAGGTCGATGCCATACACCCTGGATACGGATTTCTAGCCGAGAACCCATTTTTGGCACAAAGCTGCCTGGAGGCGGGCATAACCTTCATCGGTCCTTCACCTCAAACCTTGCGCAGCGCAGGGGATAAGCTCAAGGCAAGGGAGATGGTAGCCTCCCTGAATGTGCCCGTCCTTCCTGCAACAACCGAGCCGATAAAGGATGCAAGCGAGGCTATTAAATCAGCAGAGCAAATAGGCTTCCCGCTGGTGATCAAGTCGGTCGGCGGTGGGGGGGGCAAGGGGATGCGCATCGTCAATCACCCCTCGGAGTTATCCAATAATCTCGAGCTTGCAGCCAACGAAGCTCGCGCCTATTTCAACAACGCGGATCTTTACCTTGAGAAATACCTGCCCCGCGCCAAGCATGTCGAGGTACAGATCGCTGCTGACAAGCATGGCAACATCATCCACCTCTTCGAGCGCGACTGCTCCATACAACGAAAATACCAGAAGATAATCGAGGAAGCCCCAGCAAGCAGCGTCCCCGTCGATGTTAGACAAAGGCTACATAACGATGCATTGCGCATTGCCGAGGCGATACGACTGGTCAACCTGGCTACGATGGAGTTTTTGGTTGACTTTGAGGGAAACTATTATTTCATGGAGATAAATCCTCGCATCCAGGTGGAGCACCCGGTTACCGAGATGATCACCGGGGTCAACCTGGTCAAGGAGCAGATCCTTATCGCAGCCGGCTACCCTTTGAGCACCTCCCAACAAGAGCTTATTCGCTTCGGACACAGCATCGAGTGCCGCATCTATGCCGAGCACCCCTTTGAGCTGACTCCCAGTTTAGGCACAATCAGCCAATACAGACAGCCGTCCGGCGTAGGCACAAGGGTCGATTCGGCAGCTTATGAGGGTTATTGCATCACGCCGTACTATGACAGCCTGATCGCAAAACTGATCATTCACGCTAACCACCGGGCTGAGGCGATTCGACGCCTCAATAGGGCACTGGATGAGTTCGTGATCAGTGGGATCGCCACCAACATTCCCCTGCACAAGATAATAATCAACAGCGACCGCTTCCAGGATGGCACCTGCTCAACATCCTTCCTGCGCCGCTTCCACAAGAGCCGAAAAGCCTTGATATAGGTATCGCTTGAAGTGAAGGTTACAATCGCCAGGAACATTGGCTTTTGCCCCGGCGCAAAGCATGCCATGAAGACTGCCCTTAAGCTTGCCAATCAAGGCGAGAAGGTTTATGCCTACTGCCAGCTTGTGCACAACCAGGATGCTCTTGCCATGCTCGATAAAGCAAGGGTTATAAGTATCGAGGATATCACGCAAGTTCCCCGGGGTAGCATTCTTATATCAAATGCGCACGGAATACCGCGCTGGCTGGAAGAAAACGCACAAGCGCGGGCAATCAGAATAATAGATTGCACCTGCTCGCATATAACAAACATCAGGGATGAAATATTATCAAGGCTGCGACAATCTTTGACGGTTCTAATAATAGGCGATGAGGGACATGAGGAGATACGGGCTTTGTCATCGCTCTCCCCTGATTGCCATACAATAACCTCCATGGAGCAGCATAGCAATATTGAAGGAGAAAAGGTTGCCATAGCTGCCCAAACCTCGCTGGAGCCAGAAGAGTTCGATCACTTCATCAAGCAGGCTAAAAGCCGTTTCGCCTCTGTGTTGGTAATACAAAGCCTGTGCCCCTGGATACAGAAGAGAAGAGATGAATTGAGGATCAATGCGCCACAAAACGATGCTGTGCTTATCATAGGCTCGGCAAACAGTGCCAATGCAAACAGCCTGCTGAGGACTGCGCGAAGGTACAATCCCCGCTCGTTTCTGATTCAGAGCGCGGACACCATCGACAAAGATAAAATACAAGGGATCGAGAGTCTGTTTGTAGCCTCGGCGACCTCAACCCCTGATCAGACGGTGTCTAGTCTGCTCGAATTCTTGCGTGCTTTTAATTAGTAAAGGAAATACCTCCACATTTACACAGTTTTTCCTTAGGGTTCTTTGCTTCGATCGTGCGGTAGTGCCCCTGCCTTCCCTGGGGGCAGGCTTTGTAGTTACTCAACTATTAACCGACAACTTCCAGTTTTATTACTCGGTTACATTGAGGTAAGGCCAGAGCAATCCCTCTGTGCCAAGCCTGTTGGTCGCCATCAACTCCAGCGGGTATGTTCCCGGCGCAGCTCCTCCTCCAACCGTGATAAACAAATTCCAGACCTGCATGTTCAACGATAGTCCGCCGTAGTCCATAAACAAACCGACTGGCTCGCCCATGAAGTATAGCTCAACAGTCTTGACTCCATACTTTGGCGCTAAGGTGAGTGCCAGCATGTTCAGATTGCCCCCAGCAGCGCTGCTTAAACGAGTATCCATGTAGCCACCTGCCGAGAAACGAGGCACCTCGTCCGGCGTCAGGGTCGGGGTAGGTGATGGAGTGCTGGTTGCGCTTTGGGTTGGGGTAGGCGATGGGGTCGGCGATACGGTCGGCGTATCCGATGGTGTTGGTGTTATGGTAGGCGTTGAGCTTGGGATCGGCGTTTCTGTCGGGGTTGGCGTCTTGGTCGGGGTCCTGGTCGGTTTGATAGTTGGCGTATCGGTTACCGATGGGGTCATGGTAGGGGTCGTTGTCTGCGAGGGGGTATTTGATGGGGTGAAGGTCGGGCTTGGTGTCATTGTCGGGGTTAGGCTAGGCGTTGCTGTCGGGGTGGCGGTCAGGCAGACGAGCTGCAAGTCATACAAGGCACCCGGTCCCCATAGAGGCGGGTCGCTATCCTCTATTATACGAAGTCGCCATGGTGAGGGATACTCGACAACTGCCTCCAGCGAGATCATCGATGCGCTTGAATTAACATCGTAATCATCGTTGCTGGCTATCATTGTCTGATTGCTGTCATATAGCTCGAAGTATGTATCGACCAGCAAGCCAAGGTTGAGGGAACGGATGGCATAAGTGGCGTGCAGGCTGACCTCGAAGCGCACCCAGTCGATATCACCCTCGTAGCAGAAATAGCGCCTCTGCAAAGCCTGATCGCAGAAGATATCCTTTGCCTGTTCCCAGGTATCATCAGGCTCGAAGATATCGACCTCGCTGCATGGGGTCATAGTGGCGGTGGGAGTAGATGTTGGCAGCATGGTCGGCGAGGCGGTCGCTGTATCGGTAGGCGTTGTCGATGGCGTGTTGGTGGGAGTCGAGGTTATGGTCGGCGTCAGGGTCGGCGTCTGCGTCTCGGTGCGGGTCGGATATAGCGTCATCGTGTTGGTCGGAGTGCTGGAGGGGATGGGGGATATGGTGGGCGTGAATGTACAAGTAAGGGTTGGAGTATGGCTCGGCGTTCGGCTGGGAGTCCTGGTTATTGTGTTGGTTGGCGTGGTGCTCGGGGTTGCAGATGGAGTTGTAGTCGGGCTTTGAGTAAGGGTGCTGGTCGGAGTAGCAGTGCTGGTCGGGCTTTGGGTAGGGGTCATGCTGGGCAGATCGGTGGGAGTATTGCTTGGCGTCAGGCTGGGAGTCCCCGAAGGGGTGCTGGTTGGTGAATAGGTGGCTGTACTGGTTGGCGATGCGCTCGGAGTCGTGGTCGGAATGGTGGTTGCGGTCGCTGTGCCAGTCGGGGTTGTGCTCGCAGTCGTGGTTGGCGTCAGCGTGGGTGTGTCGGTTGGGGTCAAGGTCAGCGTCGGCGTAAGGCTCGGCGTTAGCGTTTCGGTAGCTGTGGGAGTAGTACTAGGAACATCGGTAGCTGTGTTGGTTGGTGTCTGGCTTGGTGTCCAGCTCGGCGTAGCTGTGTTGGTCGGCGTCAAGGTCGGGGTGGCGCTTGCTATCACGGTCGGCGTTGTCGATGGCGTAGCAGTCGGGGTAAGAGACGGGGTGTTGCTCGGCGTCCAGGATGGCATGCCGGTGCCTGTGGCGGTCGGCGTACCGGTTGCAGTAGAGGTCGGCGTTGCCGTCTCGGTCGCTGTTGGCGTAGCAGTGGGCGTGTCGCTAGGGGTTGAGGTGGGGATCTCTGTGGCAGTGCTGGTCGGTATGGCGGTAAAGGTAGCGCTAGGTGTTAGTGTCGGTGTTGAGGAGGGCGTCTCGGTTGGGGTGCCTGATGGCGTGCTGGAAGGGGTCATGCTCGGCGTCGCCGTCGAGGTTGCGGTATAGGTCGGTGTTGTGCTCGGCGTGGCGCTTGGCGTGGCGCTTGGAGTCGATGAGGGGGTGCCGGTTACGGTCGCACTGGGAGTAGCGGTTGGTAGCATGGTCGGTGTTGATGTGCTGGTCGGAGTTGCGCTTGCGGTAGCGGTCGGTGTGGCGCTGGGAAGCGAGGTCGAGGTATCGGTGGGCGTAGCGCTCGGGGTAAGGCTAGGGGTGATGCTCGGCGTGGAAGTTGGAGTGGTGCTCGGCATACCAGTATGGGTCGCCGTCGGAGTGCTGGTTGGAGTGCTGGTCGCCGTCGGCGTCAGGGTCGGGGTTTCAGTCGGGATGGTGGTCGCTGTGTTGGTCGGCGTCTGCGAGGGGGTATCGGTAACTGTCTGGGTCGGGGTCGCTGATGGAGTCGATGTTGGCGTTAAGCTGGGCGTGGAGGTCGGTATAGCGGTGGATGTATAGGTCGGGGTGGCGGTCTCGGTCGCAGTCGGGGTGCTGCTAACCGTCGCTGTCGGCGTCGAGCTGGGTGTTGAGCTGGAGGTACTGCTTGGTGTTGTTGTCGGCGTCCCGGTAGGAGAATGGGTCGGCGTATCGGTTACCGTCGGCGTTAGGGTCGGCGTCTGGCTCGGTGTCGAGCTGGGTGTAAGGGTCAAGGTACTTGTCGGCGTGCTGCTCGGAGTGTTGCTCGGCGTCATTGTCGGTGTGAAGGTCGATGTTACGGTGGGAGTCAGTGTTGCTGTATCGGTCGGGCTGTGGGTGGAGGTTGCGGTCGGAGTTGAGGTCGGAATCTCGGTCGGTGTGCTGGTCGAGGTCGGTGTACGGCTAGGAGTGTTTGAAGGGGTCGATGTCGGCGTTTCTGTTGAGGTCGATGTCGGAGTGCTTGAGGGAGTTGATGACGGGGTGTAGGTAGCTGTATCGGTCGGGGTGCTGCTCGGAGTGCTCGATGGAGTTGATGATGGGGAGCTGGTCGGCGTGGAGCTAGGAGTGCTGCTCGGAGTCATGCTCGGCGTGGCAGTCGGCGTGGAGGTTACCGGCACCGCGGTTACCTCCTCGGAGTACCAGCCGGTCTCAGAGGAGTCGTAAGCCCTGACCGCCAGGCGATACATCCTCCCATTGGTCAAGCCGGTCAGCGAATACTTGCCCACATCACCAGCATCGCGCGGTGAGATACCCTGAAGAGAATCATTACCATCATAAGTGGGATAGAATATCCCCGGCGTCATCGTATCGTAGTAAACATAGTATCCGAGGATATCGCTGGCGCTCACCTTGTCCCAGGAAAGCACCACCTTCTCGTGGCGACAGTCAGGATAAAGGTTGATCGGCGGTGGGGGAGGCGGCTGATGGCGAGCGGTCGAATAATAGTTGTCGTAGTTGACATTGTTGGTTCTGCCCGAGATGGTACCTGCATCGCTAGTGCCCCAGTAGTTGTACTGCGCATCCACGCTGGGCGGGTTGTCAGCATAGACCTCGTAGGTCGTATTATTGTATAGATTGCTCTCCCGGATGCTGTTGGGGTGTCCCCTGATGCCGTAACCTGCCTGGCTGATCACATTCGTGTAATATATATTTATGCTCTCCGGCGCTTGGTAGATCCCTTGAGGGTTATTGGCGAAGATGGTGCAATCATTTATATGGATGCGGTTCCAGCGGCTTCCGTAGTATGCAATTCCCCCGCCATTGCCATCGCTTTTATTCTCCGCTATGGTTACTCTCAACAAAACAGCGCTGAAGTTGCCATCGATATAAATGCCTCCGCCATTTCCAATCGAGTAGTTCCTATAGATGATATTGTCTTTTATTGTTGGAGAAAAGGCAGTCCATGGCGATGTATCCGCCTTCAGATGAATACCTCCCCCTACCTCTGTGCAGTTGTTGTCGAAGATACGGCAATCGGTGATAGTCGGGCTACAATTTTCAACAAAGATTGCGCCTCCAGAGTTATTGCGCACTCGATTCTTATAGATATCGCAATTGGTTACCGTAGTCTGAGAAGCCCAGGTATAGATTGCTCCGCCAGGGGCTGACTGCACTGCATTGTCATGTATGGAAGACCACTGGATGCTTAGCGTGGAGTTGTTGGCTATATAGATCATCCCCCCACGACTCAGGTTCGTATTCCAGCAATATCGTATCTCGCAGTTGCGCATATATATTGCAGCGCCATCCTCAGCATTTAGCGCAGCAGCGTTATTACCCGCATACTCGAAGATACAGTATGTGTAGTTTCCGTCAGCATCGCTCCAGTTGTGATAGATCCCCTCCCAGTCCCCCGGCTGCGGGTTGGAATTGTTGGAGGTGAAGCGGATCGGCGCGCTTTCGGTACCATAAGCCCTCAGCTTGCAATTATCATCGACGGTGAGGCTGCTGGCTACGGTAAACTGGACATCGCAGCCGGCTTCGATGGTCAAGGTGATGCCTAGGATGTTGACCACCGAGATATCCGCGGTAACGATATGCGGATTGCCCGACCTGTACCAGGTCTCGCTGCTGGTTATATCGCTGTTGTGATAGGTGGTTGAATGGCTGCTACTTACTGGCGTTATCAAAACACAAAAGGTGAGTAACAGGAAGATTGAGCTAGGCTGCTTAGGTCTTTTCATCAGATAAATCCGCTTAATAACCGATTATTCTTTATTAATACTAGTTTCATGCTACCCTCATGTCAAGACAATGAGTCAATATGACACTGTTGGCAACTGAAAACAGAAATATTTTTAAAGGCTTAACTTGTCCTAACAGAACCATGCATACCATAATCCCACGCCCCTTCTCAATTGACATTTATAGGCTTGTTCAATATTTTATGATTTTGATGGATCTAAAAACAAAGGAGAAACACCGATGAAGAGATACAAAACAGCATTCACAGTCATCCTTTTGATGATCGTGGTCAGTATGTATGGCTGCTATGAGATAGATATAGTCTTGAACGATGACAATTCCTGTAAGATGACCTCTGTTACCAGGCTGGGCAAAGCTAACCATGCTGGCATCCAGAAACATATCATGGAATATCAAAGCGAGGTATCCAGGGTAACCAAGTCAGCAATTAAAGAAGAGGGAGAGCATGTATATCTCAAGGTCGAGACTGAGGTCAGTGATATCAGTAAATTCAAGCTTTTCGGTCATTTTGCTACCCTGAAGGAGCTGGACGAAAATACCAGGGAATTCAAGATCTTCTTCAATCCATATAGAGGCTCCGGAGAGATAAAAAAGCCACAAAAACCTGAAAGGAAAGCCAAGCCTGAGCAAACCGAACAACCAGGATCGTCCAAGCCGACTGATGTTGCTCAGAAAAAGACATCTGATGGTGAAGCTGAAACTGCCATAAGGATTGAAAGAAAGGGAGAGCAACCTGCAAAGACAAATCAGGAACGCATCCAGACCAGCGTGGAAGCTAATATAGATAAAAAGACCATTGAAAGGCTCGCCAATACACAGATAACTATCAGGGTAACCTTCCCAGGCAAGATAATTTCCACCAACGGCACAGCCGATGAGAAGAATCCTAGTCTTATCTCCTGGCATATCCCTTTCAAGGAGTTTTATAATCGTGAATACCCGCCACCCTATGCCAAATATTCCCTGAAGGAAAAGGAATGATCATGGGAGTCTTCAACTTTTTTGACTTGAAATATGCTGCCGATCGCCTGAAGCTTAATAAATGGTTCTCGCGCCCTCGGCATACCTTCAGGAAGTATCACAATCCAGAGATCAAGGAATACCCTGATATTCTGGTATCCCCATGCGAATCCCGCTTGCAATCCGTAAAGCATATCTCGCCATCAGGGCTGGTGGAGGACAAGTCGCTGTGGGGCAGGAAGCGCTACCTGACCGTCGGCGAGCTGGTCAAGCACCATGATGTAGCCGAGCGTTATCTGGGGGGATTTTACGCCAAGATGTACCTATCGCCATTGGATTTGCATTATGTAATTTTCCCCTGTAACGGCGAAGTGGTAGGGAGTCTTCATTCGCCGGGAAGCGCTTTGCCGGTCATATTCTACAGATCTGCTGACATAAAGAATGAAAGATTGACCACCGAGTACAAAACGCGCTTTGGCTTTAACATGCTGATCGCGATGATCGGCTCCTTCGCGGTCAATGCCATAGAGCGAAATTACCAGGTTGGCGAGAGCTACTCGCAGGGGGATATCCTGGGCAGGTTTCTGATCGGCTCCACGGTGCTGTTGATCTTTCCACCCGATTCAGCGGAGATGCTTATCAAGGTTGGCAAGAAGGTGAAGCTCTACCAGCCGCTAATCAAGCCGATATAATAATTTACTTGTTTCTGCCTTATGCCAGTTGCTTGTTGAAAATTCCGAAATAAAGGTCTTTCGGCGTTTGCCCCGCCCTTGATGCAGGGCGGGAATGACAGCAGAGGGAAATGCGGGAATGATATGGAGGGACCTGGTGGCGATAAAAATTATAGCCTCATATAGCGTATATTGTTGTAATGTTTGAATTAGAGATGGAGCCTATTCGATTATAAAGAAGATTGCTTCGCGGTCCCGACTTGCCGGGACTCCTCGTAATGACATGTTGGGAAACTTTGAGACAAACTCCCAAACTTAGGGGGAATATAGGGGGAGATTCCTCGACTCGCTCACTTAGGCTCAATCGCTCGGAATGACAGGTTGGAGGGTATCCCGGCTAACATGAGAATTTGGATTTGAAAATTCTTAGGTTTTTTGGTAATCACCAAATAAGCAGTGAACACCAGGCTGACATCATTGGTCATAGTCCTGTTAAGCCTCCAAGTTTGTGCATCTTTTAGCCTTACTATCGAACACATCTACATCACAACCGAGGGCGATCCCTCGCAGACAGTTACTATTAGCTTCAAGACCGACCAGGAGCCATCGGTGCCCATGGTCAAGTTCGGTACTTTTCCGAATTACTACCCCTACACTGCTACCGGCGAATCGATAAGCACACCCAACTGGTTCAGCGGATATATCAGTTTTGTACGGCTGGAAGCTCTCGCTGCGGATACGCGATATTTTTTCCGCTGTGGTCAACAGGGCAAATGGAGCGAAGAACATTCTTTCATCACTGCGCCAGATAGAGCGAAATTCTTGGAATTCTGCATGTTCAGCGATACCGGCGTATATAACATGGCGAGATATACAGCAGAGATGACCGCCCTGGAGGACCCACCTTTTACCTGTCTCGCCGGGGATCTGGCTTGCAGCACAAATATTCAACCGGTCTGGGATAGTTGGTTCAACCTCTTTGATCAGCTATTTTCCAAGTCGATAACCTTTCCTGGATTAGGCAATCATGAGGAAGATGATCCTGAATTCAGCAGCTACTTCGGTCGCTTTGCGTTGCCGGGAAACGAGAGGTACTACAGCTTCGACTGGGGGCAGGTACACTTCATATCATTGGATACCCACTGCGAGGATTACAGTATTGGCTCCGATCAATATAACTGGCTGCAAGATGACCTGGAGGCTGCCTCCTCAGATCCTGATGTCCACTGGATATTCGCTTATTTCCACAAGCAACCCTACTGCTCTGGGAGCAAACACCCTTCTAGCATGAGCGTGCGGGCTGCATTTTGCCATCTTTTCGACCAGTATGGAGTCGATTTCGTATTGAATGGTCATCAACATGCTTACGAGAGAAGTTATCCGATCTATAACGAAGAGGTAACCTCGACCGAAACGCATGAATACGAGGATCCCCAGGGAACTATATATTGTGTCTCCGGGGGCGGCGGGAGGCTCTTGTACCCACAATGGGAGGATCAACCCGATTGGTCTTGTCATCGCGAGGCGACCTACCATTATTGTCGGTTTTCCATAAGCCCTTTCGGGATACTAGAGTTCGAGGCTGTGCGGGTGCCAACCGGAGATATCATCGATTATTTTACGATAATCAAAAGTGGTTTGCCGACGCCAGTTCCTACTTATACTCCGACTAGCACTCCCACTCCCACGAATACGCCATCTTATCCTACTTGCACCCCGACTTACACGGCATCGCCAACTCCAACGCCTACGCCCACAAACACGCCGGCGGAATACAATACCCATACTCCGACACCAACCCAAACCGCATATCCATCCCTTACTCCAACGCCAATCCTGAAGGTAGAACTTGCCGGGTACGGTAATACGATAATAAGCTCTCGGAACGGCGGCTACCTGGTAATGTTAGGCGCTGCTATGTCTGAGGGGATCGAGGCGCTGGAGATATTTTACTTTGCTCAGGGAGTCGGCGTGTTTCTTTATGATGATGGCGAGCACTTCGATTATTCAGCCGGAGATGGAATCTACGGCTTCGGTGCCAGGATCGAGCCTGGGATTTCGCCCGGCGAATACCTGCTAGAGCTGCTTCCCTATACACCGACCGGGAGTCATGGATATCTCTGGCCGTATATAAATGTAGAGCCTTGATTTCGATTGAGCTAAAATTGCTCGAACGATCTGACCTCGATTGTATGATCAGCTTTGAAGAGGCGTTTTGGTCTTTGGGGCATAATTCTAATGTTCAATGTATCATCACCGTATCTGACCTTGAGAAGTTTTATCATGCCCTCTATCAACTTATCAGATACCTTTAATCTTTTTGAGAAGAGCATCCTCGAAGCCCCAGGATCGGCGACTATGATGTGTATATGCTCTCTAGGTTCAACCCTGGGCAGAACCCGCAGAGTCTCATCGACAATGTTATTGGCTACTCCCTTGATATAAAAAGCCCTCCTGATGTCTTCATCCATTATATCATTAGAAATATTGATCAGCAGGATAATGATTAAGAAGGCTAATTTGATAGTCCTTTGAAGCCAACTTCTTTTCCCCGGGATCACCTTTGACAATCTAATCACGCCAATTGCGACCAGGGCTGCTAACCCGACCGAAGATAGGTATATATAACGCTCGGCGCTCATATTCAGCGTGGGTAGCATCCCAAGCCATATCCAGGCTGTAAAAAACCGTAGCTCAGCGGAAAATATGGGGACAAGGGGAATCAACAGGCTAGCCAACAGCAGATACCAAATCCAGGAGTCGGAATACCACACCCCTAAAAGCCATAGCAGGTTGCGTATTACATGCTCTAAGTCTATCAGGCGGTCGCTGATATCGTGATCCTTTCCAAGACCCCCTATGATCTGGACTCGAAACATCATGTATAGGAAAAATAGGCAGAAGTTGAGCAGCAAGGGTAAGTATGATCTCCCAATTAACAGCCTTGGAGCAGGACGATGATATATAAGCTCATAAACCAACAAGATAAACGGTACCACCAATGCCGATTCCTTGCAGCCAACCCCAAGGACGAAGAAGGATATCGAGGCGATAGCTGGGGCTATTCTTTGCTTATTCCTTTCCCGAAAGGCGATATATGAGCATATCGATAGGATGCTGAAGCTCATTGCCAGGACATCTGTATAGTAGATCGCCGACTTGAGCAGGGCATGATTTACCGGGTGAGTGATGAAGTATGCGCTGGCGAGCAGTCCAGCCGATGGCATACCTAATAGCCGGTTGGTCAAGATATACACCAAGGCGCCGTTGAGCGAAAAAACTACCAGTAACAAGGAATAATAACAGAACGGCTGCGCGCCGAAAAGTTTATAAAACAGCAACCATAAGAACGACGGGAAGGGACGAATTGCCTCATCTCCTATACAGGAGTCGATAAAAATCCACCTAAAGGTATCCTCGATAAGATTGAACTTGAAAGGATATATAAAACGGATTACCTCCATATCATTGAACTTGCCAAAGGCAAAAGGGGAATATAACACGACACCCAACAGAAATACCGAGGCGATAAACAGGTAATCTTGTGCCTTATTCATAAGGGGGTGTTTTATCGAACTTTTTTACGAATTTGCTTTTCCTTTCTCTTTGGGGCATCATATTTATGATAAATTTATTATTTTTTTATTTCTTGTCAAATCTATTTTTGGTCTTTTTTTCAGACAGACTCCCCTGGGAGATGGTTAGGGTGAGGGTCTGTCATCTGCGTGATGAATTGTATTGCCCTTGAATCTCGGCTTGAAGATAAGGATGAGCACGGGCAAAATGACTATATCCCCCAGCAAAGCCGAAAACATTGTCAGGCACATCAAGGTGCCAAAGTATAAAAATGGCTTGTAGTCCGATAGTACAACCACCGAGAACCCGATAGCGACTACCAGCGTTGTATAGGTCATAGCCCGTCCCACCGTATGCAATGCCCTGTCCATCGCCCTATGATGATCCCCCAATTTAGCATACTCGCGGCGATGCCTGACTAAATAGTGTATGGTGTCATCCACCGCTATGCCTATTGCTATGCTCGCTATCATGCTGGTCGCAGTATTAAGCGCAATGCCTATGTACCCCATGGCACCGAAGGTTATTGCCAGGGGAACGATGTTAGGGACCATTGCCAGAAGCCCGACGCTAACCGATCTGGTCATAACGGTCATCACAATGATTATAAGCACCATTGCCAAGCCGAAGGTCTTTATCTGGCTATAAACCAGGTTGTTCGCCATGGCAGCGAAGAGCGCAGAAGTGCCGGTTACCTCCATATCGATACCAGGCAATTCAGCCTCTAATTGCCTGGCATAAGCTCTTAAAGTATCCGCTATATGCTCCATTCGCCTGGAGCTACAATTATGCAGCCTCCCCTGCATGTGCATTCTCCGATAGCTGTAATCGACTAGAAAACCGAGATCTACATCCTCGCCGGAGGTCTCATATAAAAGCAAGTACTGGCTCACCTCGGCTCGTGTATCCGGGATGCGATAATATGCGGGATCATCCCCATGCATCGCCTTGTTCATTTGCTTGATGAGGTCGATTATGGAGAAGAACTTATCCAGCTCCGGGATCTCCTCAACCGCGCGCTTCATGTAACGGTCAGCAGCCTTGAGCAACCGAGGCTCCTTCACCATGTCATCCTCCTGAGCCTCGATTATCAGATCGATGGTTGCCGTGCCCGTCAAATGTGTCTCGATAAAATCAAAGGCTATCTTGATGGGATCATTCTTGTAATAATAGGACAGAAAATTAGTCTCCACCTTGAGAAAGTATATGCCCCAAGCCATTATGATTACAACGAAAAAGGTCATGGCTGCTATCTTCCAATAATATCTTGCATTAAGGCGAGACACCCCATCCAGCAGGCGGCTAATCATAGTCCTTCTCTTTATCACCTTAAAGGTCAGCCTCGGCTTGGGGAACCATTGCATCACCACCGGCACTACAGTCATGGCGATAACATAAGCTAGCATGATGCCAAAGGCGCTATAGTAGCCGAACTGCCGAATCGGCTTGATATCGCTTATTATAAGCGATGAAAAGCCAACCGCGGTGGTAAACGAAGCCAAGAAGCAAGGGAACATGACATGCTCCAGCGCACTATGCAATGCAGCCTGTTTCTCGTGATAGCTGTCGTATTCCTCCTGGTAGCGAGCCAGGAAATGGACTACATTGGTGGTGCCGATAACCAGGAGCAGCGGAGGAAGGATAGTAGTGATTATATTCAAGCTATTGCCGCTCAGGGTGATCAGGGTCAATGTTCCAGTTATGGCTGATACAAAGGTTACCACTGGCATCAATGCGCCATAAAACTGCCTGAAGATGACCAGGAGCATCACAAAAAGAATAAACACTGCCAAGGGCGCGAAGGTAACCAGGTTCCTGGAGATGCTCATGGATACCTTGCGGATTAGCACTATATCGCCGGATAGATGATACTCGACATCCTCGCCGAAGCCGGACTCTACGATATCGATCACATCAGAGACCAGCTTTTTTCGCTGGCGATCCTCGTCCCCTTCGATTATCGCCTGGATATTGATCGAGGTAACCGTGGCATCCTTTGATATGATGGTATCGACCAGGTAATCCGCCGCGAAGACACGCTTCCTGAAGTCTTGCATCTCTTGGGCATTCGATGGTACCTGCTCCATTATCGCTCCCACGGTGATCTCATCTTCTGTTGCAATAACCGAGGGAGCGTTTGTCAGGCTGATGGCGCGCTTGACCTGGGATAGCTGCTCGATGCGCTCGGTAACCGACTGGAGTTTATGCAGAAAGGATTCCTCGAAGACCTTTGGCGGCTTGAGCGCCACCACGATAAGCGAATCCTTGCCGAAGATATCGTGCAATCGGCGATATGACTCCAGGGCAGGATCGCCCTCTATCATCATATCATCTATGGCGCTTTGTACGCTGACATCGGGGAGTATGTAGATACCCAGCGCCAAACCACCGATGTAGATCAGCAGGATCAACCATCTATGGCGAAAGATCAGGCTGGTTAATGAAGCGGCTATGTTAGAGCGGTTATCCTTGTTCATATAGATAGAAATTCAATGCCTCAAGGTATGCTAAACATTACTATTTTTCAAGCGTTTTATATGGTGGCACCATCACTGGACCACCAAACTCCGAGCTTAGCGGAGTTTCTATTACCTTTCCGGCTGGTGCTTTATCAGCTCCTACCTCAGTTAGTCTGGGTACAAATTCAGGATCGTTGTCTGCCATTGGTGGAGAAATGATCCAGATTTATACCCTATAAGCAATACAGAGGCAAAGGAACTGTTTAGTTGATCTGTTAGTAATTGATAGTGTTTGATCAGCTCTTTTGAAAATTATTATGAAATTATGATAGGAGGTATGTTATGAAGATATGGTTGGCGATATCAATGATGATTTCATTATGTATTGTATCCTTCGCTTATGCGCTAGGTAAGTATACATAATGAACCTAAATCATTAAGTAATCATGATTTATGATAAAATGAGTTCGTTTTTGGGGAATATAGGGCAGAATAAATTTATGTTCAGTCTCATAATTTTTACTTATTTTATATTTTTTTCTTTAATAACGATAGAACAACATCATAATTTCAAGACAACTGCCTACGATCTCGGCGTATTCAACCAGATTTTCTGGAATAGCAGCCAGGGAAGACTTTTTAATACATCGTTTTATCCATTCAAAAATTTCCTGGGGGAGCATTTCTCGTTAGCGTTGATATTATTACTTCCATTATATATGATCTTTCCTGCACCTGATATGTTACTTATTATCCAAGTATTTTTAATGGCTTTACCTGCCGTCTTGTTGTTTAAGATCGGATTGAGGGTCTTCGATAATAATATGCTTGCGATTCTTTTGGCAACTGCATATTAATTTCATCCATCACTAATATATGCCATTTTATATGATTTTCATGAGTCCTGTTTAGCTGTTATTTTAATCGCTTTGGCATTATATTTTATGGAGAAAAATAATTATATATTAAGCTGTATTTTTATTATTGTATTATTGCTTGTTAAAGAAGATATGTCGTTGTTCGTTTTAGGCTTTGGAATATATTTGCTTATATTTAAGAAGATAAAAATTATATCATTTTTGTTGATAATCTTGTCAATTACATATCTCTTTATTAGCACAGAATATATCATTCCATATTTTCGAGGCGCTCCATATTCTCATATCGATCGATTTCAGTTCCTGGGAGATGATATCGGATCAGTAACTAAGGAATTAGCATCCCATCCTTTACGCTCTGTTATCTCGGCAACAAATACATATAAGTTAACCCACCTGTTGTATTATCTTTTCCCTGTTATATTTATACCATTGCTTTCCGGTTCATTTATTATCATATTACCCTACCTTTTTATTCAGTACATATCTAATATGGGCGGATTTGTTCTTTTTAAGCTACATTATTTATCTCCAAGCGTTGTATTATTATATTATTCGATAATTTGCTTTCTGAAAAATAAAAAACAAATCACAGTTAGAATAATTGTTATCCTAGTATTTATTTGTTCCACATTGAGCTTTATATTTTGCATGATTTCCCCTTTGAGAGAAAAACCGCTCCAGGCGAGAGACAATCAAAACGCTGCTAATAATGCCATCAGCCTGGTCCCCCCTGATAGCTCAGTAGCCGCAATCAACAGCTTTGCAGCCCACCTCTCCAGTCGGCGAAATATCGAGGTTTACCAGCACCGTGTCGCACTGCGCCTTGAACCAGAGTACATTCTGGTCGATCTTAGCGATCCGAGATGGACCTACGAGGAGTATCGCAAGGGCGACTTTTATAGATCCTTATATGCCGACCTGGAATTAGGCAATTACGGCGTCTTGTTTTTCCAGGATGATATCCTTTTATTGAAGTATAACCACCTCTCTAGGCTTGATGAAACGATCAAGGAGACGCTATTAGATTACATTGAAGGAAGGCGACCGTGATTGCTTAATTAAAAGGGCGAGGGGTGCATTTGGTACGCATTCTCCCTCGCCCGTTGTTTTCGTCCTTATTTAGCTTACCTAAAAATGATAGGTAAGAGCAATGGAGAACATGTCCACGGCGTGGTTGTACTTGCCGTTGGTCGATTGATCAGGCACTGTCTCCTCGGCTGTATCCTCTGGATATGCGCTGTCGGTAACCTCGCCCTCAGAGTAGAAGATGTGCATGTATGCGTAATCGATGGTCATTCTTTCTCCCAGCTTTTGCCCCAAGCCAAGCCCTATTCCAACCTTGTCGGTATCGATTGTTGTGGCATCAAGCCTATCGTCTGGGATGGGGGACTTATCGAACAGGACGCCGCCGCGGAAGCAGAGCTTATTGCTGAATTCATATTGTCCGCCGAGCCTGATCGCATAAGAGTCCTTCCACCTCTTCTTGAGGGTGGTATCCTTGGGGAAGGTAGCTGGATTATCCTCGGTAGCCTCTTCTCCTCGATCCTCTTCGTCGCCGGCAAAGTCAACCGTATATTCACGGAAAATGGAGTTCTGGATCCAGTTGACATCAAGCTCCAAGGAAAGCTCATCGGTCAGGTTGTACATGAATCCGACAGCCAGGATGCCAGGAAGCGATAGATCCAGCTCGCCGGTATCGATCCCGGTGTAGTACTTGCCGGTAATCGCCTGTATGGTGGGGTCATTCAAGCCATCCAGCTCAGCATCACCCTCAAGGGTAATCTCGGTAGGGAACTGGTAGGACAATCCGAAGGTCATCTTGTCCATCTCGTATCGGGTTCCCAGTTGCATGGTCATTGCAGAGCCATCCCCGGTAAGCTCGAACATGTCTTCTTTTACCAATAGGTATTTCATCTTCTTGATCTTTCCATCGAGCATCACATAGCTGAAGGTAGCGCCGATGGATAGCCCCTTGGCGACCTCGTAGGCGACCGATGGTGAGATGAAGATGGTCCGGAAGCCGATCTCAACCACTGTAAAGCGCTGGAAGCCATCATCTGGCCATTCGCTCATCAGCCCGTAGCGAGGATAGATCCCCAACCCGACGGTTACCTTGTCCATGCCATAGGAAAGCCCGGCAAAGGGTACAAAAGTGCTGTCGGAGACTTCCTCTTTCTCCCACTCTCCTGGGGTTCCACCCGGATAGCCGGTAGCCTCTGGTGCACCCTCATAAGATGCTGAGGTCATCCAGTACTGCGGTTGCAGCGTAAAGTGCCACCCTTTTAGCTGGGTCATGCCAGCCGGGTTGTGGACAATTGCAGTTAGGTCATCGGAGCGGGCAACGAATGCGACCCCATAAGAGGTCGAGCGGGTGCCTATCTCGGGGAGATAGAAGCCGCCCGCATAAGCGCTTCCAGCCATGACCGTGAACATCAGAGCCATAATGGCTCCCCACATAAAAGATCTTCTTGCCATGATACCTCCTCTATATTGGTTGTTTTGTTAGCTTCATCATGCTAATCAAACAAGCTCAAATCGTCCTGGCGACCATCAATGCCTGAAGCACATTAGCCAACCAGCTAACGATTTCTTTATGATCGAACAAATATTAACCTGACAATCGCAGTGATGTCAATATTAATTGCATTATTTTTAATCTAGTTTTCCTCAAATCACCTCCACCCCTACAATCCCTATCCGATTTTTTGCAACACAACGATCTCCTCATATTGATTATCCATACCTAGATAAACGGTAGCTGCTTTTTTTGAGAAGAACTCATCGATAGAAATTCGAATATATCTATTCCAAATAATATACTCATTGTTATCAATACAGAAGTTCCATTGATGAGTTCCTTGATAATCTTCTTTTTCCGCCTCATTTTGGGCTAGTCTTACATAGTTAGCTAGTTGACCCTCAACAATAGCATCTGGATTTAACCTTTTCAGATATGATACTTTCCATTGTCCCCCTTTTTCTTTGAACCAGTTGTACCAGAACTGCATTTCTTCCTGCATTCCAGTTGCCCAGATTTTGTTCAGGGCTGACTGAGATTCCGTATCTATTAACTTTTTACGGTTTTTCTCTCGACAATATAGTTTTTTAATAATTCTTCGGAGCATTTTTTACCTTATTAATATATATAATATCCTTTTGTATTATCATATATATTATCTGGCAATCCCGTTAACTCTAAACTCAATTCTGTAGAGTAAAACAATGTTCCTCAACCTCCAGTAATGCGGTGAACCAAAGAATATCCGGCAGTTGTTCAGGCTCGTAGCCTAAAAGGTTGGCGATAAGTATCCGCGCCCCCTCGTAGTCCATTCCACCGACCTGTATAAGCGCCAGGATGATACTCTCGATGGTCAAGCCACCATGCAGATTTACCGGTGTATCAACCGCGCCTTCCGTGATGCTGCCAGCAAAGACCCACTCCTTTCCGGAAAGGTTGATGAAGGTATCGGAGATGCCATACTGGAAGGTGAGGTTCATATCGGTAGGCTCGGTCTCAAAGCCAGGAAGCGACTCAGGCTTTACTAACATCGGCGTGGTGGTGAAGTCCTCGGCGCAGCGATCCTGGTTGTGATCCAGCCCGATGATAAAAAACGGGATCTCGCTCTTGGTCTCCAAAGCCAGCCCAAGGTGCATTCCGGGGATAACGCTTTTTATAATCATATCTAGTATCGGTATCTCTGGATCGATGATGCTAAGGCTCCCCTTGGGGGCGTAGGCTTGGATGCCAACCCTGCCTATGTATGCCTCGTATCTTTGCTCCGGCTCGGGCAAGCCGGGCAATGTGAGCTTGCTGATCGCCTTCCAGAAGCCCTTGCCCGAATAAACATGGCTTTGAGTTGTTTCATCTCCCGTGCTGCCGTCTCCGAAGTTCAGGTCAGCCTCCAAGCCAGTGAATTCAGGGAAATGAACATAGAGCGGCTCACTCTCGTAGGCGATTGCTGGATAGAGGTAGAACTTGTCTGCAAAGGGATCTGCCTGCCCGGTTATCACCTCGTAAGCCAGGTGATTGCGCCTCGTCCAGTAGTGCCCGATGTGCGTCTTGTGCAGATACCGGTATTTATAGACGGTGCCGTTCTCCTCTTCGGTCTCCGGGGTCAAGCCGCCGCCTATGCTCCACTCAAGCGGATAGCGATAGTCCAGCTCACGGCCATGGATGACCTGCAATGCATCATCGGTGATGGCGACTGCCATGTTGTAGTCTGCCATGTAATCTCTCGCCTCGGCTATCGGATCCAGCTCATCGAGCCTGTATTTCACCACTGCCTGGTAGAGATGGTATATATGCCGGCATCGCAGCCAGTTTATCTGCGTTCCATCGTAGATCTCCCGGAACCAGGGAACTGCCTTGTCTGGCACTTGATCTGCTACCGCATCCAGCTCTGCCAGGTATCTCCCATACTGCTGGCACATCAGCCACACCTGGTTCAAGTCTCCATCGACGAATTCGTAGAGTTGCTGTTTATTGTAAGCATATATCTCGGTGAAATAGGGACGCAATTCCTGAGCCTGGAAGCCCAGCTCAGCACCGATCTCATCGATCTCATCCTCGCCGGATAAGTACTTTGTCAACTGCTTCGTAATTAGCGTGTGGTACTGATATCGAGCCATATTGCACAGCACGCGGTGCACGGTTGTTCCTGCATCGCCCATGATGTCGATAGTCCAGTCGGCGACCACATCGGTCCAATTGAGATCCGGGTTCCAGTGCAACTGTCCTACCATGTAATCGTGCATCCAGTAGCCCCACTCCCAGCCGGTGGTGAACTGGCGGTGTCCTATCATCCCCCGCGGGATCAGCTCCTTGACCGCCTGGATATCAAGCCAGCGTGTGTATAGATAGACCGGGTAGAACATCGGAATCGCATTATCGAATGAAAGCCAATAGCCACCCTCTGGAAAGTAGATCTGCTTTCTCCCTCTTTGCGCCTCCTGCTGCATATACCGCCACTTATGGTTGAAGGTGCTCTGGCGATAGCAGGGAGCGGGACCGAACAGGTCGTAGAACATTACCGTGTGCCACTTTATGCCTATATCGGGATCTGTGTAGATGCCCAGGTCGTAAAAATCGGTCTGGTTGTAGTCCGCGCAGGGCTGATCGCCGGTTATATGGCTGTTTACTATGGGGAGCACATGCGGGTAGTTGTCGAGCACATACTGCCCTGCGAACTGGATATAATAGAGCGTTTCATCGCAGGGGGCAGCCGTATATTCCGTGTATCCATAGCTGATACAGAACCACTCATTATCTGGATTATTGCCCAGGTCTCTGTCGATATGGTCTCGGATTTGATCTTCCGGTGGCACCTCGGAGTTCCAATCGACATCAGGTCTCCCTCCTTGCTGTGAACCATGCAGCGAGATGCCTGCTCCGTGCCTGAAGCCAAGCATCCTGTTGTACTCGTTGAGCTGTTGTGCTCTCTGCTGGTAGCGATGTTCCGGCGCTACCCCTCGCACCGCTCCCTTACCGTCCTGATTGGTATGTAGCTTGACCAGCCAGTCGTTTATGTTAGCTGCGTAGCAAAACGAGATGTTGGAATCGCTCAAGGGGTCGATGATATCCAGCGGATGCGTGGTGTGAATGCCGAAACCGCGATACTTGAAGGCGGGTTGAGACTCCATGTTAAACGGATGTGGCAACTCAAGCGTATCCGGTATCCATTCCTGCTCCGGGTGGAAAAAGCGAACACCAAGCTCATGCAAGAAGTCATAGACACCGTACTGTATGCCCAGTTTCCCCTCGCCAGCGACGAGATAAAGCAGCCTGGAGCCTTGTTGCAGCGATTCCACCTTGTAGCTCTCCTCGTCCATCGGGTCGGATACGAAGTCGCCGAAGAGCTGCGGGGAGAGCACCTGAGGATTGAGCACGAAGCCAGCCTTGTCGAACGAGTTCCACAGCCTGCTTTCATCGGAGAGGCTAGATAAGGTTATAAGCTCGACCTCAGCGCCGGACATCTGCGTTATGTATTCTGCCAGTCTGCCAGCGATGTGCGCCACTGCCTCATAGTCGTCCTGATGATAAAAGATGGCGTATCCAGTTCCAGTATTGGCGCTAAGGTATGGCCAGGTGCTGCTCATCAGTCCATCTTCGCCATAAGCACGAAGCTCAAGCAGGTAAAGCGCTGGTTCCGGTTGAGAGCCGATGGGAGCTGAGAAGAAAAAGGTATTGAAGCCTCCTTCGCTGCCAGCCAGGGGAAGCTCGACGCCGGTCGGTATGCCCTGGTAGAGTATCTCCACCCTGTTATAGTCCTCATCTGCCAGGCACAAGATGCTCAGCTTCCCGCCCAAGCTGTCAATATTGGTGTCCCAGTAACCACCGACCGTAATCCCATAGGCAAGGGAGCTGATAAGAATTACTAGCAATAAAGATAATCTTAATAAATTGAAGCCACCTGCTGTTTTATAGATCATGGTCTGATTGCTCCTTCGGAGAGGGAATTTCAACATGTTAAAGACTACACGATTAGACCTTTGATGTCCATTGGTGCCCGCCGATGCCTATATCTCTATTCTCTCTAGGTCTTTGATCCCCTTTTTCAATGGATAGATGGCAAGAAATAGGCTGATCAGGACCGCAAGACCATAGATGACAACGAAGTCCCAGTCCCCCCAGTGCCGGCGGTAGCGATAAAAATGAGGGAAAAACCTGATGATCCCGGGCAATGCCATCAGTCCGACCATCCCTAGTATATAGATAACCACGATTATCATGTAGATAAGCCCGCCGGGACCGGTAACTATCGCTGCCGGATCGCGCAAATGAAAAACCGGATACCGTGCCCCCAAGCCTAGAGCCAATCCTGTTATGGCAAGCGACATGAAGAAGATAGCCCCGCAGGAGGCGAATATCATCTTGGCTTCCACCTCCAGCGCCAGGTTGCTGAACAGGATAATCATCTCGCCGAAGATGACCATCAACGCACTTATGATGATGAACTTTACCATGAAATATCGCCTGAAGCGCAAGGGACTCGATTTTAGTAGCCAGAACGCTCCCCCCTCAAGGCTCACCGCCGGGTAAGCGAAGCGAGTTGCAACCGCTGACAGAATGAAGCCAGTCAATCCGAGCGCTGCAAAGGACATTGTATATGGATACATCAGCAGCTTGAAGGGGAGCTTGTAGAAGTTATACACGGTGATGATCACAAGTGCCAGAAGGATAAAAATCTGCGACCACTGCCCCGGCTCGCGCACGAAGTATAACCCATCCTTTGCCAGCAACTGCCTGGTCGATGGATGCAGCCAACGCCTTAATCCCGCGCTTACTACCGGGACATAGATCGAGCGTCTCCTTCTGGTGCCGATACCACCCGATGCGGAACGGCTATAGCTCTTGTAATATAGCCTGCCGCCAATCTCCAGGTATGCGAATAAGCATAAGCCGGCAAACAATAGCAAATAGGCGGTATTCATGGTAAAAGCCGTGGCTGAGCCATCGATTATGCCCATCAGGCTCTCGGTCGCCCAGGTGCTCGGATAGTAGGGATTCGTGGGTACGCGCATCCGCTCAAGGTAGCTGGCGAGCACCTCCATCCCGACCGGGTTCACGATATCCTCGGGGCGCAGGAATACGAATAGAACCACGATGATGACCGCTAGGAACAGTCCCAGAACCGCCAAAAGCTGCTGGGTGCGCCGCGGGGGGAAATAGCGCATCAAGACCACTGCCAGGCTGGTACCGACCGCACCACAGATAACTATAACCGCAATAGTGGGCACAAGCAGCAAGAGATGGTAATACCAGGGCGCTTTGAGCACCAAGCCGTAGGCAGCAAAGATGGGAATGCCAAAGGCAATTAGCATCCACGAGCTGGACATCGAAGCCTCCAGCGACTTCTGGATGAAGATGGCGCGATGGCTCACCGGGCGGGCAAGGAGGTACTCGATATCATACCCCAAGAACATGGAGCCGATGGCGGTTATGATGTTCGAGTAGATGAGCATGACCATGAAGATGATGAACACCAGGCTCAACAGGCGGGTCAAAAGGACGATGCGCAGAGGACCGAGTTCCTCGCGCTGCATTATATACGATATCAGCTTGTAGAATATGCCGAAGTCAAAGGCGATGAAACCGACACCCAGAAGTAAAAGAGCAACTAGGCGCAGCCTTCCCTTGCGGTCAAGGTTACGCAGCATGTTTACCAACATCCGCCGGTAGAGATCGAGAAACTGAAGATAGAAGCTCACTCGGTACCTCTTGTTTAATAAAAGTTCCTTGTCTTATAGAATCGCTTCGCCTTTGCGAGCCGGTAGTATCCCTTTCCCCTTTTCAGGGTGAATATCCCGATCTCCGGCGGGCTAAGCAGCCTAACCGGGAGGATACCGCTGACGCCGATGCCCCTGGATACATGTATGACCGTGTTCTTGGCTTGCATCAAGCCGGTGGAATATCCCCTGCGCAGCCGTGAGTGGGTGGCAAGCTCCCCTATTACGGGCAATCTTATCTGCCCGCCGTGAGTGTGTGCAGAAAAGACTAGCTGCGCGGTCTGGTTATCAATCTTCTCGATAATGTCGGGCAAATGGGACAGAAGCACATTGAAGTCGGCTGGCTTGCTCCCCTTGAGGGCACGCTTGATGTTATCCCGATATGTAACCGGGTCATCGACCCCGATTATCCGCAGCGAACGCCCCATTATCCCGACATTCACCGAGCTGTTGACCAGCAGGTTTACACCGCTTGCACTCATGCGATCGAACAGATGCCTCGCCTTGTTGAGCCATGGAGTGATGCACTGCGAGGCGATGAGAGACCAGTAGTTATAGCGATGATAGTCATGGTTGCCGGGCACCGCGAAGATGCCGTATCTGCTCCGAATAGCATTGATAAGCCCTATGACCGCCTCGATACCGCTATCCTTCTCGATATAGTCCCCAGTCATGAAGACAAGATCGAATTCCTGGTCGAGCACATTGATTAATTGGCTCAAAATAGGTGGATCCGGGCGCAAAAAATGCAGGTCGCTTACATGCAGAACCTTTAGCCCATCCCACTCTTTGGGAAGATCGGGATGCAGCAAGACGCCCTTGAGCACCTTAAGCCTGAAAGGCTCCACCTTCAAGGAATAATAGGCAACTAAACCGGTTAAAACACCCAACGTACCTGTGAGTACCAACCAAGTCATGGTCGAATACTTATAGCTTAAACAGCCCACTAATTCCACCCCTGGTTGACAAAAGCACCGATAAGGCAATATTACTTTCCTGGTTAGACTAAATGTTTTCGATGCTCTTATGATGAAGTCATGGTTCGATAATAACCTCTTCGGGGTTAGCAAGGGGATATATCTGCTGGAGTTGCCCACTCCTTTCTTGGTCGGAACGGTGAATGTTTACCTGTTTGCCGGTGAGCCGCTGACATTGCTAGATACCGGGCCTAAAAGTGACCAGGCGTGGGGAGCGCTGGTTAGACTACTAGGACAACTAGGATATGCTGTCAGCGATATACAACAGGTGCTCATAACCCACGGTCATGTGGATCACTTCGGTCTCGCCATGCGCATAAGAAGCGAATCCGGCTGCCTGATCAGAACCCCTGTCCTGGAGATTGATAATGTGGTAAGGCGAATGTCTGATATCGCCGAGTCAAATATCTATGGACAATTCTTTGCCGACTGCGGCATTCCCGATGACCTGGTTGAACATCAAGCCAAGCTGTACCGCTACTTCGAGCGTTTCTTCGACCCCATCGATGAGCATGAACAGTTCCACGGTGGAGAGCGATTCAAGCTAGGCGATATAGAGCTAACTGCCATGTCAGCGCCGGGACACTCGCGGGGGCATGCGGTCTTCTATCAAGCTCAGACGGGCATGCTTTTCAGCGGAGACAGCCTGATAAAGCATATCTCGCCGAACCCGATCGTCGAGCTTATCGATGGCAGGCGAACTGAACGCTTCAAGTCCCTCCCCGCCTACCTTGAGACGCTCAACCGATTATATGATATGGAGCTTGGCTTGATATTGCCGGGACACGGACTCTTTATAGATGATCACCGAAAACATATAAAAAAGGCTCTTAAACTGCATCAAAGAAGAAAGAAAAAGCTCCTTTCCATGCTTAATGCAAAGCCAAGGAAGGTCTATGACCTGGCAGTAAAAATGTTCCCTAGCCTGCCTGCATCAGAGATATTCCTTGCCATAAGCGAGGTCATCGGACATCTCGATCTGCTCGCAGTCGAGGGAAAGGCGATCTTCGATGATGCCAATATGATTGCAATCAAAAATGATCCTGCGAATGATTAACAAAGATTCACCCATCGACAACCTGGCTCGAAGCCAGCTCGACGCCATCCTCACCCCGCATAGCCAGTACTACCAGTCTTCAAACCCAGCGGTGCGGTGGCTGAACAATGCAAGGCTAAAGGCTGTAATATCGTTGCTCGGTGATATCAAGGACAAGGAAATTCTCGACATAGGTTGCGGCGATGGATTTATCGCCCAGAAGCTTTCCTTGGATGGTGGCAAGGTTCATGGCATCGACATCTCGGAGCTGCGCTTAAAGCGAACCCTATCACGCGTTTCATCAGGGGCTAATGGCCAATCTAGCCAGGTTAGCCTCCATGATGCAAGGCAGCTTGGATTTGCTGATAATGCCTTTGATTGCGTTGTTTGCGCCGATGTCCTGGAACATGCCGATCAGCCGGAGCTGATCTGCAAGGAGATGCTCAGGGTTTGTCGTAATAAGGGTAAGATCGTGATCCTGGTTCCCAACCAGCTTACCTGCTTGGTAGCCAGGCTCTTATTTCTGAGGTTTCCGCTGCGTATCTGGGATCATGTAAACGATATAAAGCCAGGGGATCTAGCAAGCATGATGTGCATGAAGCCGTTAGTGTACATGACTCTTCCGCGATTGCCCTATTTTGCCGCCCTTCACTATGCTGCCTTGTTCGTTAAGAATTGAAGGGGATTGCATGGAAATTTAATGCATGAAAGGTATTCGCCCCTTCGGGTAAAGTGGCTCTGACTATATAGGATTATGAAAATACTGTCGCAAACATCCGCTTAAAAATGCCAATTTGCAGGCTGATGGAGCTTATTACTTCAGCTTGCCGAGCCTGGTGATATCCTCTTCTGCCCCCAGTACAATAAGCACATCGCTTGACTTTAGCCTAAAATCTGGATCCGGCATGAGGATAAAATCATCGGGGATCATCTGTTTTATGGCGATGACAAAGATATTGTACTTTTTTCTTATTTCCAGCTCCCGAATTGAGCTTCCCTCGAATGATGAAGGGGTAGCTACTTCGCTTATGATGTAATCCTCGGCAAGCGGTATGTAATCGACCAGATTGGGATTTATCAGCCTGCTAGCCAGGTGATCTGCGCTATCTCTCTCTGGAAAGATGACCTGTGATGCACCGATGGCTCTGAGTATTGATGCGTGATCTTCGCTGGAGGCTTTGACTATAATCTTGGGTAGTCCCATCTGTTTCAGGTGTAGAGTGCTAAGGATGCTTGCCTCTAAATTTTCTCCCAACGCAATGATAGCAAGGTCAACGCTTGAAGGTACAACTGCTTCCAGTGCGCTTCGGTTTCTGACATCGACCACCACAGCCTGAGTAACCTGGTTAGCTATCTCGTTGACCTTCTGCTGTAGGCTATCTATAGCAATAATCTCATGCCCCGCCTCGGCGAGCTTGTTTGCCAGTCGCCCCCCGAACTGCCCGAGACCAATTATACAAATCCTTTGCTTTGCTTTCATAAACTATCAACCGATCATAATATCTTCCTCAGGATAGCTGACAGAAGGTCTTGCCGAGCTATCCACAAACCATAGCACCAAAGTCAAGGGGCCGAGTCTGCCAACGAACATGGTGATTATTATCCATAGTTTGCTCGTTGCCGTCAAATGCGGTGTTATGCCTGTAGAAAGCCCGACGGTACCGAAGGCTGATACGACCTCGAAGATGATGCAATGAAAGTGGTCTGTATTCGGATTGTTCTGCTCGGCTATGAAGAGAATTAACATAGAAAGTCCTATCCAGACGACAGCGAGGAAAATGACCAGCAAGGCTCTATCCGCTATCATATCGGAAAACTTCCTTTTGCGAATAAAAAGCGCCTCATGCCCCAACAAGGTGGCTTTGAATTTCGCCAGGGCAGCAATCATTGTTGTTACCTTGATCCCGCCTGCTGTCGAACCAGGTGAACCACCGATGAACATCAGGATTATAAGAAGCCATAATGTTGACAGGGATACTGCCCCGATATCGATGCTATTGAAGCCAGCAGTTCTAGCAGTGACCGACTGGAATAAACCGGAAAGGATCAACTCCGAGCCTGTAGATTCCTTGCCGCTAAAATGCCTTTCCATAAATGTAATTAAGGCTCCACCAATTAAAATAAGATAAATCGAGGAAAAAAGAACCAACCTACTGTGCAGACGCAACTTTTTTGAATGATTTGATGGTTTGGTTAGTCTGGCCGAGAACCAACGGACAAGGTCGAAGACAACTATGAAGCCGATACCGCCACTGAATATGAGCAGACAAAATACGACTAATAGAAACCAGTTGCTACTAAAAGATATCAGGCTATCAGAGAAGGTGGAGAATCCCGCATTACAGAATGCAGATATGCTATGAAACAACCCTTGATATGCCCCTTGGGACAAACTGTAGCCTTGCCTGCTAAAACCGATGGTCAATAGAATCCATCCCATCATCTCGATAGCCAGGGTCATGGAGATGATGAAGATGAGCATTCGCCGAAGGATCTTTCCTTGATTATCATAGATGAATGTATCTGCCAGGATTGACATTGTCCTAAGGGGTACCTTGCGTCCCAGGATGACCCCGATAAAGCCTGCATAAGTCATTATGCCCAAGCCACCCAATTGAATGAGAAAAAGGATGATTACTTGCCCCAGGGGCGTGAAATCCACACCAGTATCGACCACGATCAGACCGGTAACGCAAACCGCTGAAGTGGCGGTGAATAGAGCCTCCAGCAAGCCTACCTTTCCAGTGGCATCTGAAAAAGGAAGACTAAGAAGCACGGTACCGATGATTATAACAACTGCGAAGCCGGAAATAGGGATGAATTGAGGCTTGGCTCTAAGCTGATCAATTATGCCCACGAAAAAGCTCCCATTATCGCCCTTGAACAAAAACCCTTAGTGAATATTGCCTCAAGCATTATATGATTTTCCAAATAAGAATCAATTTAACCGTAAAAGCCCTTTGCCTATATACGGTTTAAATAGGTCATTATTAGTTGTATTCGCTTGCATAATCGGTAATAAGAACCATCTGGCACCGTTATATCCGGCAGGTTTTGCAAGCTGATAACATCAGGAAAGCCCTCGGCAATGTCGAAGATAGCGCCCAGGGTCAATGCTGGAACCCAGGCGATCACATTCTTGAAGCTGCCCCAGCCCCATATTGTGTTGGAAACATAGTCCCAGTCGGTCTGATCGAGCTGCTCCGGCTGCCACCCTCTCATAAATCGAGGAGCACCCAGCGGATCATCTATGTCAGCAATAAGTTGAACGCAGAACCTTATCAGACCTTTGGCGAGCTCGTTATAGATGGTATCCCCTGTTATCCTCTGCAACCTGAGAAAATCGTAAGCGATCGCAAAGCCATAAAAATCGAGGTGGTGATGGCTTACCGATACCGAGGTACCGCCACGAGTCGATATGTTCCTCTTGCCAAGTGGGCTTTTATCCGGGAAGGTTACATTGTAGGCATAAATCCAGGTTTGCAGAAAGCGCGCCACCTGCCGACAAGCCTCCAGGTATTGATCACAAGGCTCCACCTCATGGAGGCACAAAAGCGCTTTCAATATAATATGCCCCGCCTCCTTGTCGATGCACTCAGCATCAAGCGTATCGCCCCAGTATATTCCAGGTTCCACGAATTCACTTATGTAATATTCTGCAGCTCTTCGGGCACATCTTAGGCATTTATCATCACCGCTCATCCGATGCATCTCTACAAGCGCCGGTATCAAGTGTGCGCCATTGGTGCCTTGGTCGGAAACTAGCTCCCCCTTCCTGCTCCACCATTTACCCAGACTGCCATTTCTGAGTTGATGCTCTACAAAGAAATCAACTATCTCTCTGGCAGCCTCAAACCAGACGAACCTTGAAGGTTCAGAATTCGCCTGCTGATATAAACGAAGCAGGTTATAAGCCATCTCACCCAAGATCCTGGTGTTCAAGTGCTTGGTGCCAGGGAAGTTATACCCTACCCATCGCCTTAGCCCCAGATGATAATCCCCGCAATACAAACCGTTCCCTATAGCGCCCCTGGTAATGAAATTAGCGGTCTTGAGGGCTGCATTCCTCGCTGATGAAGAGCTAGAGAGCTTATAGTAACGATACATTGTTAAAGCCAGTTCAGCATTCTTTCCAACGAATCCAGGGCTGATCGTATTGCCAAAGGGTATCAGGTGTTTTCCCACCTGAGTAATGAAACCGGAGCAGTCGAAACGCTCGATATAATGCACTGCCAATGCATAGCTCGCCTTGGATGCGGTCAAACGCTCCCAGTTTACCGTGAATACTCTTTTATCTTCAGCATCGAAGAGTCTCCAAGCAATTTCGAACAACCTATCCCAGCAGCGATCATTATCTCGATCAGTTATGAGATAAAAATCCCTTTGATAGTCAAGACTTCCATCGCTCTTTAGATAAGCTCCCCTTGAGCATTGAAGATGTCGGGGGGGAAACTTGGAACGATAGGCATAAGGCTCTTCCACAAAGGGAATATGGAAAGCAAGAAAATCTGGTTTAATCTGAATGCTCGAGATGTATCTTAGATCTTGGGATGGTTCGGTGAAGACTCCTACTGCAAATCGGCTGTTCCATAATAAAGCACAGGAAGGGATGCTTGTGCGATCTTCTCTGTATGATGCGCCGGTTTTGAGATCTGATCTCGAAAAACTTCCCACACCGGGTCTATTTCCAGCATACATAACCGATGGCACAAGCCAGCGATTGAAATCCTGATTGAATAACAGCTTGTTATGAAGCCTGACCTTGCCGGTTACATTCAGAATCCATCTCCTGGTTAGTCTGATAATCCCGCTCTCTAGCACCTCCCAGGAATCATGTATCTCTCCAGCGGGGAATGATGCCATTGCAAAATTGTTCTTAGACTCAATCTTATCAGCATCCCAAGAGCCATAAGGATGAAGCAAATTATAAGAAAGACTGACGGATAATCCCTTGGTCAGTTGCAACCTGGTCTCATTACAGGACATCATAACTTTCTATCTTCTAATCATAGCAAGTATTCTAAGGTTGTAAAAATATAACTCCCAACTATACCTGATTAGATTCAGGTAAGGTGAACCACTTTACTGGAGAGCCGGATGCGGGAGAACCGCCCCAGATAAACCCATAAGCGCACTCCTACAATTTCGCGTATAGAAGCGCTTTTGTACCATCGTGCAGTGAAAAAGTCTCGATTAGCTTAAAGTTTTGCTCAAGCAGCAACGATTCGCCTTTAAGCATATCTTCCAGCATATCGTAGAATACGCCGTTTATCTCCGATGTTATGCCGTGCTTTTTGTCCTTGAGCACCAGGTAATCGCAACCAAGGATTCTATCTTGGGGGCTTCCTGCCTTTGGGTTGAAGAAATCGATAACAAAAAGCCTCTCCAATCGCATTTTTCTTATAACCGCCTGAAAGGATTCAGGGTGGAAGGGGCACATATTTGTAAAGACACCAACATGTATCTCCTTTTCAGGTTCCCTGCTGGTTTCTATTGTCTTGATTATCTCCTCGAATTTCCAGTCCTCAGTCCTCGGGATATCGATATACCAGTAGAACTCCTGGGGAGGTACCATGCGGACAAACGAGGTGAGAATAACTTGAATTGTCCCGGCAACGAATAAGAAAGCAATCGCAGCTTTTTGTAGCCAAATAAAGCGTAGCCTATCGATAGTGTATCCTATAAAAAGCCCAATAGCGGGAAGTAAAGGGAGAGTATAGCGATAATCCTTGTTTATCATCGAAAGATAGATGAGCATTGAAAAAACAATCCATGACAGCACCAGTATTATGAACTCCCTATCGCGGCTAACCTTTGCTGGGGTAAGCATGTTGAATTTACAAAGGCGCTGCAAAATAATAGCAGCCAGACATAACACCAACAGGATGCTTAGAATAAAACCCTGGTGCTTGACGAACTTGATTGGATAAAACAGTAACGACTCCAAGGATAAAACCTCGTTGGGTCCATGCAGCAGGGCTTCCCCGCTATGAAAGGTCGCCTCCATAAAATATACGAAGGTAGGAATATTCAGAAAATACCAGTGAAAACAGAACGCCAACGCTACCAAGCCGTATAATAATAGGTTGTTCAGCCTTGTCGTTTTGCTCTGCCAGATAATAAATGGTGCAAATATCACGCTAGTCAGCAGGCAATAGTATAATCCGAGTGCCGCCTGGTTATGGCTCCATAAGGGCAAGAGGGAGCTTATAGTCTCCTCGTTGCGAAAGAATATGGCAGCAGAGATGAAACAAGCCATGACCAGGTAGTCGATAGTACCCCAAGTATGTGGTCTCATCCTTCTGCCCTTAATCCATCGCGCAAACAGGTATATGGCACCAAAAACTAAAATATGCCTGATTAGAGCAACCGCTGTTGAGATGCCAGATTGTTGCAGGATAAATGCCCTGGGTAGCATCAAGCGCAGCATGATAGAGCCAGCCAGCCCTGCCAGGAGACTCAATAGATGCTGCCTGGAAAACTTGCTCCATTTGTATGTCAGGGAATCCTTATCATTCATGCTTTCAGTCCGTCTATTTGCTCCGGGTGTCAAGAAGGCAGTTGCCAGTATAGGACCGAGCAAAAAGGAGAATAATGATATCTTGGTCAGCATCCCTACTCCAAACGCAGCCCCGGCAAGCGCTGACCGCCTTTTATCCTTGAATCCCCTGGTAGTAAAGACCATCGTAACCGCCAGGGCGACCATTGCGGTCTGGGCGACATCTGGATAAAGGTGCCGGGTCAGCCCGGCGGTCAGCGGGGAAAATAGGGTGAAAGCCGCTGCAATAAGAGGAACCTGTTGGTTTTCTATCAATATCCCCAGATAGTACATTGCACCAAGAAGTATCGCGATAAATACCAGGTTGACGGCTGTGAGCACATGCCAATCATCCTCCGCTATCAACGAAAAAGGAAAACCTACATAAAAAATGACCGGCTGATTGATGTAATCCTGTGGGGTAAGCGAATATAGTAGATTGAAATCCATCAAGATGGCTGTTTTAAGGTTAATTATGCCCCCCATAAAAATAACTGGCTCTGGATTGGGCGGGAGGGTGTCGATAATATGCCAGGTTGCATAGATGGCTACATAAAAAAGCAACAACAGGAAATAAATCCACCGCACCGAGCTTTTATTCCACATAGATCTGTTCAGGCAGTTTTCGGACTAATATAAACAGGATAGCACCCTATTTCTCAGGGGAACGGTCAGCATTTATAAAGCCTCTGCGCACAAGCCCGATGCCGACCCCTAATACGATGCCGACTACGATGAATAAGGCTAGGTTGATTAGGAGATTCTTCACTGTGTCAAGACCATAGTGGTCGGTGATTGCATTATATATGCGCCACATCACCCAGTTGAAGGGTCCAAAAAGCCCGGCCAGCGTGAATGTAATCAAATAAGGCTTTATCCTCCCCTTGATGCGCCCAACTACAAGACCGATCACCAATCCCAGTATGGGGAGTGAAACGGCAAGCACATTGAACAGCACCTCTATGTTCCTGCGCTCCAGTATGAAATCTAGTATTGCCTTCATCCCAACATTCCTTGGCTTTCTTCGATCTAATTATACCTTATGTATGACAATGATGACAAATCAATTAACCAATCGATATTTTATAAGCGTCCAGATAGCTATCAGCCCATCCTTCCACCTTATCTTCTTGCCTTGCGATTTGCTTCTGGGGGTGTAGTCTATGGGCACCTCCAGAATGTCAATCCCATTCTTCAAGATTTTTGCTGTTATCTCGGGGCAGAACTCGAAGCCAGCGCATTCCAGTTTTATCTGCGATAAAAGCTCACGGTCAAACGCCTTGTAGCAGGTCGGCTCATCGGTAATGGCAGCCTTGTAAAGAAGGTTAGTAATCCAAGATAGCAACAGTCCACCGGCGAGAAAGCTGAAGTATGACATCCTCCCCCCGCCAAGTATCCGCGAGCCATAGACAACCTGCGCCCGACCATCGATTATCGGCTGGATCACCTTGGGTATGTCTTCCGGGTTGTACTCGAGGTCAGCATCCTGGATGATAATGATCCTGCCTTTTGCCAGGGGAAGTGCTCTGCGGATCGAAGCACCCTTGCCCATATTGTATGGATTGGTGATGGTTTGTACCCCTTTTGAGATATAACCTTCCAGGATTTGCGGCGTTGCATCCGTACTTCCGTCATCGACCACTATGACCTGCTTATCAAGTGGCAAAGCCAGTACTCTATCAAGTACAACAGGCAGGTTGTGCGCTTCATTAAGCGCCGGTATGATAACAGCTAAAGTCGGTCGTGAAGCTGACATTCTGTAAATATAGCTTGTATTCTGGTTGAAATAAAATGCCATTGGAATCTAAAATGCACCCACTAGCACAATGGATAGCGTCTCTGTATCGCGTCTTTGGCTGCTGTAAGACTCCAGCGAGCGACCATAGATAATACGAACCGGCGCATCCATATAGGTCTTTATCCTAAGCTCTGCGCCAAGTCCGCATAACCATCCGACATCGTATTCGGGCGCATGAGCGGTATCGTAGCGCAGCCATAATCGCAGGCGCTTCCCCAGATCGAATCCATAAGAGAAATTGAACAGGGCGATCTCCCCCACCTTAAGCTCCCGATAGTAATAGCCGATCAGCGAATTGAAGTCGCCGAAGTTTAGCGCTCCGCCGGCAACGAATCGGCTTAGATCGTCGAGATGCTCCCCTTTGGCATAAGTAAGATGAGCCTGAAGGTTATGATATCCACCCGGCGTATAACCCAGATGCAACCGAGCATGAAAACTATAGTACTCATCGGTGAGATCTCCATCGAAAAACTCCCCTTCCTCCCCCGGCATCCCCCAATCTCGCCAGGGAGTCCGCTTGGCATATAAGCCCCTAAGCGTGAACTCGAATCCATCATACAGCTCCAACATTCGCCGATGTTTGCCCTTATCAATCTTTAAATCCCAATGAATCATGCTGCTGATTGTATCGCTAGGTAGTACAAGCTCGCTTGCCGTGTCAAAGGCATCGAGATACTTGTAGGCGCGCATCTCCAGCGAGGGACCGGTTTTCACATGCTCCCCGAACTTGCGCTGAATGCCAACCTTTATGGAGCCATAATTGGCGAAGAATAGCTGCTCATCGACCATCACGCCATTGATGTACTTGAAGTAGCTGTTATCAGCGTTCAATATGCTCCCCTTGAGGGTGATCTCGCCCTCATAGGGGCGACCGCCAAGATCCTTGTTCTTGAAGGAGAATATTGCTTCATTGCCGATGATCATTATATCGACAAAGGTCTCTCCCAAGGCAGCACCCTTTGGTATCTTGACCAGCGCCGGGGCATAGACATTCCTTCCCCCGCCACTTAGGGGAATATCGATGAAGAAAGCCAGACCATAGTTGAAACGCTCCAGCAACTCTGCTTCTGAACTGCCATCGTCATCGTTGCTGTATGCATAAAGCGATGATATTGCTATAAAAGCATGAAAAACTGCCAGACCTGTAACAACGAACCTAAATTTGTACTTGACCATAGACCATTGCTCTTTTAGCATATCCGAATCCTAAAAACTAGGAACACCTATTTGACCTTTGCAAGGCTCTTGCCTATCATTGGCAAGCGATGGTCAAGAGCCTGGACGATAACCTTGATTTCCAAAAGGAGTAATAAAATGGAGTATGGTGTTGAGGTCTGGCTCCCCTTTGTTTATCAATACGGGGTTGGTGGTCTGCTGTTCGCGGTTGGCATATATATCTTCCTTCGTTCCGATGCCACCGATGTAAACAAGCTGGAGGATATCAAGTGGTTCTTCATGATAGCCGGGGGCTTTTTATGCTTCCTCGGCTACCACTTTTTCTTTCAGTTCATAGCTCCATATTTCAAGTAGTAGAGGGGGGTTATTAATGGATATTTATCTAGCTCCTATTGATTACATAATAATAGTCGGCTACATGCTCGGCATACTTTTGTTTGGTATCCTATTTTCCAGGTACCACTCCAGCACGAAGGAGTTCTTCTTAGCTGGACAGCGCTTCCCCTGGTACATGATCTCTTTCTCTGCGGTTGCCTCGTTGGTAGGCTCCTACAGCTTCATCAAGTACTCCGAGGCAGCCTATAAGTTTGGGCTTTCAGCCACCACAGGATACATGGATGACTGGTGGTGGGTGCCGATCTGGATGTTCGGCTGGATACCATTTATCTACTACTCAAGGGTAACCTCGATCCCGGAGTACTTTCATCTTCGCTTCGATACCAAGACGCGCACCGCAGCAACGGTGATACTTCTATTATACATGATAGGGTATATCGGCATGAACCTGTTCACTCTAGGTGTTGCCTTGCGCGCCCTTCTTGGTTGGCCGGTAATAGTTGGCGCCACATTCGCTGCTGTAATCGTTACCATCTATGTTTCACTCGGTGGTCAGACCTCGGTGATTATGACCGACATGCTTCAGGGGCTCATGTTATTGTTCGCTGGATTCCTGGTTTGTCTTTTAGGACTTAGTTATGTAGGTGGTCTCGGTGAATTCTGGCATTGGTTACCTTTCAGCCATAAATTCGGACTGGCGAAGTTCAATCATCCCCCTCAGTTCAATTCAGTGGGGATCTTCTGGCAGGATGGGATCACTAATACTGCTGCCTTTTGGTTTATGAATCAAGGGATAATGATGCGCTTTATGAGCGCTAAGAGCGTAAAGGAAGCGAGAAAGGGCATGTTCTTCACCGTCCTTATCCTCATGCCAATAGCCGCGCTAGTGGTGGCTGGACCGGGACTCATCGGCAAAGTAATGGTAGCGCAAGGTGTTCTACCCTCTGATACCAGCCCCAAGGACATCTTCATCGCTGTAACCAATATCATCACCTCGCCTGGCTTTTTCGGGATCATCATCGCAGCCATAGTCGCAGCCCTGATGAGCACGGCAGATACGTTGATAAATGCGGTATCTGCGGTCTTCGTCAATGACATCTACAAGCCGTATCTGAAAAGGGGAGCAACGGACAGGCACTATGTGCGCATAGCTCAGGTAGCTTCCCTTGGTACTGCCGGGATAGGGCTTATGTTAGTGCCTGTATTTGCAAGTTTCTCTACCATCTACGAGGCACATGCCGCTTTTACCGCTTCCATAGCACCGCCGATGGTTCTTGCCATAGTGCTCGGGGCGCTATGGAAGCGATACACGCCGGATGCTGGATTCTGGACGCTGGTAGGCGGATTCAGTCTCATTATGTTCTCCATATTCGTCCCCCAGGTTATCATACCCTTCGCTCACGGTACTGAAATGATCCCAGGTCCAAAGGCGTTTTCCTACATGCGGGCACTTTATGGATTGATTTGCGCCGGCACTATAGCGGTCATAGTTACCATGTTCACCAAGCCGAAGCCGCTGGATAAACTGATCGGCTTATGCTGGGGCACGGAGGCAAAGGCTGCAAAGACATTCAAAAAAGAGCTTGAATTATAAGGAAGGTGTAGAAATGGCTAAGAAGCTAAAACTGACAATCAAGGAATACAACGAGCACACAGACGACTCCCTGGTATTCATGCACAAGGATAATATGGATACATTAAAAGCCGAGCCTGGCGATATACTGTTTATCAGCCACCCTAGCCCCTTGTACGGAGCCTTGTTTTCAACCCAAGCCAGAGCCGGAGAACCCTTCGATGATGACAGCCTGCGCGACTTAATACTGATGAGCAAACGAAAGATCGAGGAGACCAGGCTGGCAGAAGATAGAACCGTCAAGGTCGAGAAGGTGCTTTGAGGGCACATCTTGAAATGAATGATAAAAACATCCCTATTCTGGCGATCATCGGACATAAAAACAGCGGTAAAACCCGACTGATCTGCTCCTTGCTCAAAGAGCTATCAGCAAGGGGGCTAGCGGTCGCTACCATCAAGCATGCCCCGCACTTGCACTGGCTCGATGTTCCCGGCAGCGACTCCTACAGGCACCAGCAGGCTGGATCTCGATTATCAGGGCTAATTACAGCCGAGGGCTACGTTTTGTTTTGTAAAGGTGATGCTAAACAAGCACCCCTGGAGCAAATGTTATCCTACTTCAAAGGATTTGACCTGTTAATAATCGAGGGAGGCAAGGAATATCACTTCCCTAAAGTAGAGGCTTACTTATTTAAGGATCCACCCCCTCCACCGCTATGCACCACAGGAATAGAATGCCTGGCAGTGGTAAGTGATCTCGATATCAAGACCGACATACAGCACTTCAAAAGCGACCAGATACAAGCCATTGCCGATTTTATTGTTCATCGGTTCTTGAGGTGAGAATGACCTTTATGGTCTCGAACAATATTATTATATCAAGCCACAGGCTTTGATTGTATATGTAAGCCAACTCGTATTTGAGCTTATTTTGTGGCGATGTTGCGTATCCACCGTTTACCTGGGCTAGTCCAGTCAGCCCCGGCTTTACCTTGAAGCGCTCATTGTACCCGGGGATGGTCTTTTTATACTGTTCTACGAAATAAGGTCGTTCCGGGCGAGGTCCAACGAAGCTCATATCCCCCTTAATGATGTTGTACAACTGGGGAAGCTCATCGATGCGATACTTGCGTAAAAAGGCGCCTATCTTGGTGCTGCGCATATCATCGGGGCTTGCCAGGACCGGTCCCGTCTCCTTCTCCGCTGAGGGGATCATGGTTCTGAATTTTAGGATCTTGAATGATTTCCCATTCTTACCGATCCTGGTCTGTTTGTATAGTATAGGTCCCTTACTGGTCAACTTTACCAGGATGGCGATAACGATAATCAAAGGAAGGACGATGGTCCCCAGCATGGTGCTAACCACCAGGTCAAAGGTGCGCTTTGCCAAGTACGAATAGTTGAGTGAAGGATCTTTTACCACCTCTATTAAGGGAATATCATATATGCGCAGGTGCCTAACCTTACCGATCAGTATCTCATACACGGTCGGCATAACGCTTATCCGCATGTTTAGGCGTTGCAAGCTGCCCATCTGCTCGATGAGCTTGTCCTGCCAGGTGTTGTCTGAGCATATAATAACCTCGTCAACGCCATATTTATCTGCAATCGCAATTGTCTGGTCCCTTTTACCGAGCACTTTATAGCCTATGAAGCTGTCGCCAACCTGCATCTTGTCATCTATTATCCCCACAACCTCTAATCCATAGGAGGGTAAGCGCTTGATCTCGTTGAGCAGCTCCTCGACCTGCTTATCAGCACCAACGATGAGCACCTTGCGTTTCCCTCTGCGAGCTTTATCCAGGCTGCATAAAATCAACCTCCATACACTCAGCAGCGTTGCATTTAACAGCCAGAACATGGCAAATATAGAGCGAGGGTATATGTACTCGGCGCGCAAGAAATAAAAGCTCACTAAAAAAAGCGTTTGTAAGGTAACTGCCAGTAACACTTGTTGCACTACCTGGTGGCGCATGAAGCCCCAGAAACGGTCGTACAAGCCGAAGAAGTAGAGCATCACCAGTTGGCTGGCAAATATGAGCCAAAGATAGTGAGTTACCTGGAAATATCGATTGAAGGGCATCGGCTCTGTGAATATAAAAAAGCCACTTAGGCTGCGCAGATAAAAGGCGCCTATATAGGCTACCAGCGCGATGATGATATCCACCAGGATCAGGGCAGCCTTGATCGTCCTTGATGCCGCAAGACCACTGCGCATGATTCTATATTACCTTCAGCTTCTTTATCAGGCTATGAATATAGCTGATCACCACGAGCACTGCTAGTCTTGCATAGATCGCCCACCTGACCGCCAGGTTGACCAAAGCAGCTCGATTATGCCGATAGTGCTTATCATAAAACAAAAGCATCGCCTTGTGAGTATCGACCAGGGAGCTCACCGGTCTCAACACCCTGCTTTTCCCGCGATAGTGTATGACCTTTGCTTCGGGATTATAGTATATCTTCCACCCCTTCATCTTTGCCCTGTAGCAAAGGTCGAGGTCTTCACCGAAAATGAAGAAATCCTCATCAAAACCCCCCAGCTCATTGAAGAGGCTTCTTCGTATAATGAAGAACGAGCCGGATACCGCATCCACCTCATGCGCCCGGTCGGCATTCTCCATTGACATTTCATAGCAATAAGACCATCTATGCGCTGGAAACAGTTTGGACAAGCCAAACAAGCGCATTACTGACGATCTGATGGTGGGGAACCTGCGCCGACAAGGGGGCTGTAATGTGCCATCCGGATTCAATACCTTCCCCCCGACTACCCCGGTATCCTTATGTGAGTCAAGAAAATCGGCAAGTGTTTTTATCGCATCATTTAAAAGGATTGTATCCGGATTCAAGAATAACAGGTATTCGCTCTCAGTATTGGCAGCGCCCAGGTTGCAAGCCTTAGCAAATCCCAAGTTCTCTGGCGACTCGATTAGATCCACCTTGACTTCATTTTGCTTTACAAGCTCCACCGTGGGATCGATAGATGCATTATCCACGATAATTATGTGGTTCTCCGCTGCATCGCAATGATCCCTTAAAGATTCGAGACAACCGACAATATAATCAGCACAGTTCCAGGTAACGATTATGGTGGATACTTTGGCATGTTTTTTCTTTGAAAAACAGTTATTACCCTTAACATCCATTGCTATAGCAAGGTGAGATATTACTTCAAATATAAAAGAAAAAATAGCTATATTCAAAGATGCTTTGAAATTCGAGTTAATTATGGCATATTTAATGAGCCGTAAAGAATAAAGTCCATGCAGGTCGAGGAATGATAATGAAAATCGGTTCTATCCAAGGGTTATCGGGGATTATATGCCTCGTGGTAGTCCTAGGTTTTAGTATGTGCCCACTATTCGCAAAGGAGATACGGGTCGAATACCGTCCAATTGCCCAGGTACCTGCTGACCAGCTCGAGGGCGGCATTCCGAAGGCGGAGATCGGCTATCATCCGATGGATGTCAACTCCTGGGGCGAGGGATGGTGGTTTGTCGCCCGCACCGAGGATGATTTATATATTTATTGCATGCTCTCCGTCTCCAATTATCACCCGACCAAGAATTTCTGCGGAACGGTCGATCTCTGGGTGCAAAAGAACATGACCGGAGAAACTATGAACGGACATGGAGAATACGAGCAATCGAGCATTGAGGGAAAGACTAATCAGTTCTATATACGCATCGGTGAGAATCTGCTTAAAGGCACCTATCCGCACTACAAGTTCCATGTCGCAGAGGGGGAGCTTGTCCTGGACATGAATATAACCGCCGTGTTTGAGTCGATAATGATAGGAGATTCCAAGGCATACTTCATTAAGCCAGGCGGCAGCGAACGATATTGGCAGACCGCCATCATCATCCCTGCCGGCACCATGCAGGGAAGACTGAAGATGGAAGGGAAAGCAATCCCCATCAAAGGGGTCGCCTACATGGATCACGGATACAGCACCATCAAGATTCCGAGCTACTCCAAGAGCTGGCAGGTGATGTCCATCTATGATCAGAATATCTCCTTCAAGGTCTGGCGCCAGGAACTAAAGGACAATTATAAGGGGGAGGATTTAAGATACCTCATGCTGTTCTACAAGGGGGAAAAGATAATCAATACCAGCGATTTCGAGCTCAAGATGTCCGGCTACCAAAGAGCCAGGGGTCCCAATATCGAGTTCCCCACGCTTTACCAGGTGAATTATCAAAAAGGGGGCACCAGGCTGCATGGCACTATTAAATATACCGATTTTATCAGTGAGATTGATATACTGGGACGGCTATCCTTTATTGTCCGCACGGCAGTAAAGCTGTTCTATACCAATCCCTGGCAGTTCCGCCGGGTCGCGGAGTTCAAACTCACCCTCGAGCGTAACGGGAAGGTGTTCCATATAAGGGGCAAGGGAATCGGAGAGGCGCACAGCTACTGATGGGCTATTGGGGCTATTATAGATTTTGCATTCTACTGTCGATATCGGTTGTATTTTTTACATTTTCTTGTGACCCTAAAATAAAACCTGAACGAAAATCCACAGCAGATTTCCTTATCGACTTCGATAAGCCTAATAACCTCGATGCGATACGACAAATAACACTGGTGGAGGGGATTCTTGGCAATGGATTGTCCGTATCATCAAGTCAGCCGGCGAGCATCGATCTTTCGGTGATACAAAATTCTTTACACAAAGGCTCGATATCCCTGTGGTTCAAACTGGATAGAATGCCCAGTAATGGAGAACTTTATATAGCATCACTAGCATTTGTGGATTCTCCCTATCTTCTTATGTTGTATAGAGATCCCACTCGCGTGGCATTCAGGCTGCACAATACTCTCGATTCCACGCATTGGGATGCGATGCTTCCCCGTTATTATATTCAGATTGGTCGATGGATACATGCACTAGTCACCTGGGATCTATCTGCCAACACCCCTGAAGACTTCCTGCATTTGTACATAAACGGCGATGACAGCAAGCTCAGCCACGGCGCAAATGATTTGCAGTTTACCTTTCCAATTGCAAGCCTAGATAATATGTATCCTCATAAGCTACAGCTTAATCATGGAAATATGAAAAAAGACGAGGAATTAGAGATAATCTTTGATGAGATAGAGATCTTTGGTCTCCCATTATCAGCCACCGATGTTCTCGACAGGTTCTTGAGCCTTTATGGAGATCCCCCGCGCATTGTCTTGGAAGAGGATCAACTCAATCATTACCTTGGCAGAAGGGTACCCGATCCTGAAGCGCAAAATGGTTTCGCCTGGGCAACGGATGCCACCCTGGCTTATACCAAGTTGTTCAAGCTGCTCAAGGGAACCTACATGGTGGGTGCGGTTGTCAGATATACCTCTAATGCACCGCCTGATCTGAACATCGCCCTGCTATCCCTTGAACCAGATGGCAAAAAAAACAATGCAATAAACAGATACATAAAAGCCGGCGACCTTTTAGGAGGTCATGGATATCGCCCTATCGAAATGCCAGTAGTAATAAACGAAACAGGTACTTACTCCATTGCCTTATGTACTTTAGTATATGGTTTCAAGGACTTCCGTTTCCTTGAGTTTCGGATTGCAGATCAAAAAAGCGGCGAGATATTAAGAACATGGGACTTTAACGAGATCGAGCATCTTATGGGCGAGTGGGTGGAGGATGCCAAGGCTCCAAAGGGCAAGGCATGGGCAAATGTCCACGCACTGGCTTACGGTCCTTACCTCGAACTCCCTTACCCTGGCAAATACCAGGCTATCTTCAGGGTACGGATTGATCCTGCATTAACCTTAGATAAAAGCCTCGCTACTATGGATGTCTTTTCACATAATGGATATGTAGATCATTCAATCGGCACCAAGAGCTATGGCAAGGCTGGCTTCAATGGCAACAGCTTCCCTGCCCCTGGAGAGTACACCAATTTTTGCATTCCCTTTTATTATGATGGTGCTTCGATGATGGAATTCAGGGTGCTAATTTATGACATGACCCCGCAGGGCATATTCCTGGACAATATTATTATCGAGAAGATCTATGAATGAAATTGCTCAAGGAAGAACACTATTGCGCAGGTATCCGCGTTCGCTCATCGTTGATGCAGCATATTACATGATCATTGCGATCACTAATTTCTATATTTATTTACCCTGCATGAAAGCATATTTCAGGGATGATGATATTGTCTGGATAACAGGTCCCTTTTATAAGATAGCGCCCTTGGCACACATCATTTCCACCACTCTTTTTATGATAGTAAAAGACAAGGTTGTTTATTTTCATATCTTATCCTTTGCCTTACATTTGGCATGTTGTCTTGTACTATTTTTGTTATGTAGAAGAATTGGCGTTAGCTCCTTTTTATCGTTTTATTTTGTGCTCCTCTATTCAACATTCTATCTCAGCCTGGAGGCTGTTGCTTACCTGGCAACCTATTATGGACTGTTAGCAATGTTGTTTTGCTGGTGGGCGATCTTCCTTTTGGCAGGCTACCTTTTTAGTGAAACCAGAAGCGAATTTAAACGCCGTTTCTGGCGCATAAACATCCTTGTGTTTTGTTCCTTTGCATCCAAGGAGATAGCGCTGATCATGCCTTTAATTGTTCTTTCCATGCTGTTTATCTTCTGGGATTTGCTAAAGGATAAAAGGTTAATGCTATTCTTGAATGCTCTAATCCCATCGGCAGCCTGGGCTGTTATGTTGCTCGTCGGCATCGGCGATTTCAGGCGTGGAGATCTTTTTTCAATATTGGCAAACAATAAGTTGCTGGACATTATCTCCCTTCCGCTTAGCGCCGTGAATGAGTCATTCAGAGCTTTTTTCCCGGTAAATATGCTTTACAATCACCTCATTCAGCTTATCCGCCGCATTGGAGATATCAGTCCTTTTGTTGCTTTTCCAGCCATAATGGGCGGTTTCGTGTTATTTTTGACCTTAAAGCGATTGATAAAAATGCTGCATGGAAGGGATTTAGATGCTGAGTCCAATTCCTATACCAGCGGCAAAACCAAAGTAAGGGTTGCCTTGCTAAAGCCAAGAATGATCTTATGGGGAGTATTCATTTTGATCACCATGTCAGTACCGATAGTAGGCTTCTTTCCCTTGGATGTCATATCGGGTCATGTTTTGTACCCGATTCTTATCTCTTGGGCTTTTCTCTTGAGTATTATTTCATCTGTTATCTCTGGATGGCTGCATGGTTTCAAGATAAACAGGTGGCTTGTCTTTGTATTATTGGCTCTTTTGATCCTGATACTTTATATCAATATTAGCGAGATAGAGGATTTGAAACAAAAGCATCTTGAGATATGTAAAAGCTGGAAGCTATTATTGGAGGGTGTCTTGTACAACATCGTCCCATCATTGGAGCCACAACAGCATGTTACGGTGATCTTGAAGGCTCGCTATTTTACGGTTGGAGAGAATCCTGACAAGATATATTCATGGCTAACAGCGCTTTCTGATAGGGTATTGCCGCTTGAGCGCCTTCATTTCATGGACAAGAATCTACTAAAATGGACCGCGTGTCGCAGTCGAGATCCGCTGCTCTACTACATGGACAAGGATCTAGTTTCTATCCCCTATAAGCAGCACGCAGATGATAATCAAAGCCTGGTAGCTTGGGGAGAAGACGATCTGATGATTTATCATGAAAGATTATCAGATAACCAAATACTTTATGAATATTACACCGATGTATATGTAATCTTTCAGGAGCCTCACTGTCTTGTCTTGGTGCATCGCAGGGACAACTGGTGGGATCTAGGTATGGGAGATGGAAGTCCAGGTAATCTCAATATCAATTTGCTTCACGAGATCTATCAGAACTGTAAGTAGCAGGTTAAGGAAAAGATAATCAATGAAAAAAAACAGCGATATATACAAGGTGAGAAAAAGGGTTGGACAGCTCTTCATGGTTGGTTTTCCAGGTGCTGAACTGGATTCGGCGACCACAAGGCTTATCCGAGAATATCATATAGGCGGCATCATCCTTTTCAAACGAAATATTTCAGATCACGCTCAGATAAAAGAACTGTGCGACCAGATGCAGCAGCTTAATCAGGAAGCGGGGAATCCCCGACCTCTTCTCATCGCCGTCGATCAGGAGGGGGGTGAGGTCTCGCGGTTAAACGGCGGAGTTTTCGATCTCCCTCCAGCCATGGCTTTTGGAGCCGCCAGAGATTTTGACTTGAATTATCGCTGGAGTCTTATGTTGGCTTCACGGTTAAGAGAACTTGGTATCAATATCAACTTGGCGCCGGTGCTTGATCTGGGCAGAATAGGGGGCAATCCGCACCTTACGACCAGGGTTTACTCAGATAGCCAACTATTAACCGCCGATATGGGAAAGCTGTTCATCCGAGGACACCACGAGGCGGGGATTGCTGCTTGTGCAAAGCACTTCCCTGGACTCGGCGAGGCGGACATAGACACCCATCTCGACCTGGCGAAAGCCAAGCTTAGCATGGACGATCTGTTGCGCCACGAATGCATTCCCTTCAGCGAGGCGATTGAAAACTCGGTAGATCTAATAATGACCAACCATTGCTGGTATAACAATATCGAACCAAAGCCCCTGCCTACTACGCTCTCCAAGCGTCTTGTAACCGATATGCTCAGGGACCAGCTTGGCTTCCGCAAGGTAGTTATATCGGATGATCTGTCAATGGGAGCCATTTCAAAAAGATGGAGCATCGCTGAGGCAGCCGCCCTGGCAGTCGAGGCTGGAGTAAATATGCTGCTTATCTGTCATCACCCCCAGCAACAGGCACCAGCGATCGAGCATCTCTGCAAGCTTTACCTTGAAGATGAGGGATTCGCTGATAAGGTAGAGGACTCCTACAGGCTGATATGCAGGCTGAAGGATGAGCTGCTTGAGCGAGCAGCCCGCAACAATAGACTACAGATGTCGTCTCCCTATGAGCATAACTTCAAGGAGTTGGTAAGCAAGTTCCTGACCGGCGTAAAAAATGTTCGCCAACATCTTCCACTAGAGCCGGCTCAACTCGATAAGGTGATCATTCTGCTGCCGGAAAGGCTTTATGCAACCGGAGAGCTGGCTCGCCTGGGAAGCCCGTTCGTGCAGGCGCTCGCATCAAGGTGTTCCCAAGTAGAAATAATATTGTATGGCAAGGAAATACCCTTTTCTTGGGAGCAATTCAGTCAACATTATATAGAAGGATCTCTATGCATCATAGTTTCAGTCAACAGCCATCTGTATCAACCTGAGCATGAACTACTCGAAGAGATTGCCTTGAGAATACCAGATACGATCCTCATCTCTGCCGGCGAACCTTATGACATCAGTCAATACCTGACCATCCCAACCGCTGTGGCTTGTTATACTTTCAACCGGCGTTATCAGTCTTACATGATCGAGGCTTTATGTGGCGAGCTAAAAATGGAAGGCATCCTGCCGGTAAAAATATGAACCTGGCAAGCGCGGTTGATAAGCTATTATGTCAAGACCTTTTGTAAGAAAAGTAGTCGGCAAGCATTCAAGCCCGGCAGATAAGCATGCAGTAGTAAAGCGTATCGACAAGGCAAAGCGATTGTCCTCCCCTGATAAAATCCGCAGCCTGTCAGGTTATCTGGGGGCTATGATGGATGCAAGACGCAAGGAAAAAAGGGTTTTCGCACTGACCGGTATGGTTATCATAATTGCTGTCTATCTGGTACTTGGAGTGTTCCTTATGGCTTTCATCCCCATCCTGCTCGCCCAGGCTGAACTGGATGGACAAACAATCTATATTAGTTCCGAAGAGTTCAATCCCTATATTTTCTGGTTAATTTACACCATCATATTTTTTTTATTTATTGGTTTGCTTAGGTTTTATGCCCAATATTATAAGTTTTCCAGCACCAGTAAACCAAAAAAGCAAAGCTTCGCTGCGGTCGATGGGGTTAAGAGCGATGGATTATTCAGAGACCTCTTTGTTACATTATTCGAGCTTCTGAATGCCATATTCATGGAGATATTTTTCACCCATAATATTCTAGGCAGCGGGGAGGTACCATTAGCTGCACAGACCATGATTATGGCTTCTGATGGCATCGATGAAGCCGAGATGGCTGTTCTTGCCAGTCTAAAGGGAAAGAAAAATTTGCAAAAAGTGCTTAAAACCCTGATCTCACTAGAGCTTTTAGAGAAGAAATGGCTCAAGCCAACCGATGATCTCAGAACATATATCCTTACGAAAAAGGGTCAAAGACTTCTGGAGCAAGCTGGTCTCGGTGAGAGAGGATGAGATGTTTCTGAAAGCGAAAGCAAATGTATTTATGATTGCTGCTATTTTGATAGTTGCACCCTTTGTATATTCCGGGAATCTCGATGATGCAAGCGAGCCTAGTCGGATGTACTTTGTGCTCTTGGGGTGTTTTCTAATTAATATCTTTTGGTTATTGGGATCCTCCGAGACTCTCCTGGCCAGATCCTGCCTACTGGTTGGGATGCCGGCTATTTTACTGGTGATATACATTTACCTGCATCAACTGGCGAATCCGAGGGTATCTAGCACTGCCAGCATCGCTGCACCGATATTGCTATTGGGGACTTATTTTGCCGGTTACACATTCTTGCGCTCATCGAAGGTTATAGAATTGATTCTTAGCATTTCTCTTTTTCCGGTTATTGTTTCGAGCATCTATGCTTTTATCCAGTTTCAGGGTCGAGATCCATTTTTCATGCCTCGTTTTTCATTTTATCCAGGTGGCTGGTCTTCCTCTGCTTTCTTCTGCGAGCCTAATCATCTTGCATATTACCTGGCACTATTTTTACCTACCGCTTTGGTCTTGACAGTTCATGGTAAATGGGGATTTGTGCGCATGTTATGTGCGCTGTCTTTCTTACTTGGCTTGATAGCAATACTTTGTACCCATACACGAGGGGCTTATGTGGCTGTGTTTGTGTCCATTATCTATGTAACCTGGATGCTGGTTAAATATACCAAACCTATCCTAAGAGAACATTGGGGGGTTCTAGCCTCTATGGCTAGCGGCACCATCCTTGTTATCCTCCCTTTCATGATCGTATATCCATCTATCGGCAAGAAGGCAGCTTTGTTCATGAAACCATCGACCGGCAGGCTTCATCGCGATATTTACTCGAGCTACGCAATTGTTTTGTTCAAGGAAAACCTGATATTCGGCGCTGGATTGGGCGCGTATAACACAGAATTCAATCGTCTGCTTTATAGTATTAGCGATGACAATAAAAAGGCGATCATGGAGACTGCCAGGTCGAGAGATGAGAGGGTTTATGCATATAATGAATTCCTGCAGGTGTTCGCCGAGCTTGGATTATGTGGCGGGTTCCTGATGCTTTGGATTATAACCTCGATACTAAAAAGAATGCATCATGTCCGGTCAAGAAAAGGCGATGCAGAATCGAACATCTTGGTAATCGGCGCTAATGGTGGACTTGTCTGTGCTTTTGTGCTTGCCCTGGTGAGCAACCTGCTTCATTTCCCGTTTATGTTGTTCATTATTGTCCTGTTTTCTGCTATTAGTACCTGCAATGAGCTTATAGATAGCTCTTGTTCAACGAATCAAGCAAGGAGCGTTTAATGCTGGAGAAGATTGTTATATTTGCGATCGTGATGGCGGTCGTTTTTTATCTTGGATTTCCAATAATTAAACAGCTAAATGAAAAGAACGGAAAGGATGATGCATGATTCGACTGGAGGGCATAAGCAAGCGCTTTGGGGTCAATCGGGTACTTGAGGATATAAGCCTGTTTGTTGAAGCCAAACAGAGGATTGCCTTGCTGGGACCCAATGCCACCGGCAAGAGTACATTGCTTCGCATACTGGCAGGGCTTATTTCACCTGACTGTGGAAGTGTAACCTATGGTAAAGATAATCTTACTGCCAGCCAGGCTAGAGCTAGAATCGGTTATTGCAGCCATGAGACTCTATGCTACCAGGAGCTTACCCCGTATGAGAACCTGCTTTTTTATGCCCGACTTTATGGCATATCAAAGCCGAGACAGGTAATAGGACAGCTTTTTGAGGACTTCAGTTTATCATGGTTTGCCAAGGAGCCGGTTAAGTATCTTTCTCAAGGTACGAAAAGGCGGCTGGCGCTCGCCCGGAGCCTGATCAATGATCCTGAGTACCTGCTGCTCGATGAGCCATTTGCCAACCTGGATGCGATGAGCCTGCAACTAGTATCCCAGTATATTTTAAATGCAAAGCCACAGCGAACCATCATCTTCACTACCCACCAACCGAGGCTTGGATATGCTTTTGCCAATAGAGTCCTGGTGCTGAATAATGGCAAGATAATCCAGGATGAGACAACAGAAGACGATAATGACGAGGAGTTTGAAAAGCGCTACATCGAATTGACTGGAGGTGGGTATTGAGTCGCATTTACGCTTTGGTCATCAAGGACTTAAAGCTATATGCCCGCAGTCGTGAGTTCTTCTACGCCGCCGCTGTATTTGCGCTTTTGGTGCTGATCCTGTTCAGTTTTGCAATCGATCCTGCCGAGGTGAATCCACTGGATATCTCCTCGGGCATCCTTTGGATAGCATTTTCATTTGCAGGGGTGCTTGCCATGGCGAGAACTTTCTCTGTGGAGTTATCCTCTGATTGCTTGGATGCCCTTCTATTAAGCCCCTTGAGTGCCAGGGAAGTCCTATTATCGAAGGTTATTATCAATGGTATTTTGATGGGGATATTCGAGATCCTCTGTCTCCCATTGGCGGTTATCTTATATCGTATGGAGCTTAAGATTATCTACCTGTGGTTCTTACCAATAATGCTTCTGGGCACAATTGCCTTCGTTGTAATTGGCACCTTGTTTTCTACCGTCTCTGCATCATCGCAACTTAAGGATAGCCTTTTGCCTATTCTGCTTTTTCCGATCACTATTCCAGCCTTGATCGCCTCGGTTCAAGCCTGGCAGGCGGTGCTTCATGGATATAGCACCGATGCAATAGCCTGGCTTGAGGCACTTGCTGGATTCGATCTGGTATTTTCGGGCTTATCATTTTTGCTGGTTGACTATATACTTGAAGGCTAATTATGGATGATCTTGTTTTAGTTAGCGGTGGCTGCGGGTTCATCGGCTCAAACCTGGCAAGGAGTCTGCTGATTAAAGGATATCGGGTGCGCTTGGTTGATGATCTTTCAACCGGTAGGCTGGACAACCTCGATGGCATTTACAATGATATCGAGCTTATCCGTGGCAATGTCGCTGATCAAACGATCGCTGAGCGGGCGGTAAAAGGTGTCAGGTATGTCCTTCATCAGGCTGCAATACCATCGGCGCCGAGGAGCTTTTTTGAGCCACTTCTGGTCAACAGGGCAAATGTAACCGGCACCTTATGCTTATTGACCAGCGCTATCAAAGCGGATGTCGAGCGGTTTATCATGGCTTCATCTTCCTCCATTTATGGAGATACTGATCTGCTGCCGAAAGTCGAAACCATGCCACCGGCTCCGATGAGTCCTTATGCGGTCTCCAAGCTGGCGGCAGAGAGTTATACTAGAATCATATCAGCAAAGAGCTCCATTGTTTCCTGCTGCCTTCGTTATTTCAACATATTTGGTCCCTATCAAGATCCCGATTCTCCATACAGCGCGGTGATCCCTTTGTTCATAAACAATATCATGAGAAATGAGCCATTGACCATCTATGGAGATGGTTCCCAGAGCAGGGACTTTACCTTTGTCGATAATGTAGTATTAGCAAACCTGCTTGCTTTGAAGGCAGAGGGGATCGATGGAGAGGTGCTAAATATAGGCTGCGGAAAACGCTATACAGTAAAGCATCTGGCAGAGATGCTGATGGAGATCGCTGGTAATAAGGTGCCGATAAATCATTTACCCCCCAGGCGCGGGGATGTAATGCACTCCCAGGCTGATATAGCCAAAGCACGAAATTTACTCGGCTACTCACCGGTAATTGAGCTGAAACAGGGATTGCTCATTACCTGGGAATTCTTCAATACAAAATAAGTGAATAGGAGGTAGAGGAATTATGGTCAGAAGGATCATTACCCATAGCATAGCATTTTTATTAGGCATGATGATCATGTACCTGATATCAGGATTGATGTATCCAGTGGTTCATGTTTCTCCCGGAGCCACTGGAGTATATCGCTACGACCGGGCGCTTGGACTGACCAGGATCGCAAAGAGAAATATAGATTGCAGACTTCGTTATGATACCAAGGATATAGTGTTCCTTCAGACAGGCAGCGGTGATATCTACCTGATAGCACAAGATGATATACCAAGCGTTGCACAAGATTTAGCCAATAGACAATCAGCTCTTGGATCATCGCTGAGGAACCGTAACTATCAAACGATGATATGGATCCAGCGATCCGCCTTGAAGGTAGGGAGATCTCTCAGGGCATGGTAAATTTTCAGATATCTAATTTATTGAAATTAAAGCCGCAGCAAAGTGCTTATTGAATACCGTTGTTTGGCTAATTATTTGATATTAAAGGACAAGTTTTGCATGAACCACTATTTAATTAAAGATTAAGTTCATTTTTTTACTAAGATCACTTAAGAAAAAGAATGGATCAATGAAAAAAAACCTTGACAGTGCCTATCGGACACTTATAATTGTGTTGACCATTAGGTCAATAACTTTTTTGTAGAGGAGGCAAGTCTTATGAAGAAAGATCTCGTAAAGGCGATGGCAGATGGAGCGGGGATCAAGAACAAGCAGGCTGAGGATGCTTTTAATGCTCTCATTGATTACATCACTGATCAACTGAAGAAGGGCGAGAAGGTATCCATCATCGGATTCGGCACTTTCAGCGTGAAGCAAAGAGCTGCTCGCGAAGGACGCAACCCCGCAACCGGCAAACCCATCAAGATACCCGCAACCAAGGTTCCGAAATTCACACCGGGTAAGTCACTCAAGGAAGCTGTAAAATAAGTATTTCCAACAAGGTATCCTAAAGTAGTGCTGGGTCAGTTACTGGCTCAGCACTATTGTGTTTTTTTGCAACAACTAAAAAAACGCGTTGGCTCTTATAGCGAAAAGAGAATGGACTTGCAATCCGGTTTTGACTTTGTTGAAATAAGGGATAAATTTATCTCCACACGGTAAGCTTATCCTCGCCTTCCACCGCTATATAAATACGATCAGCAACCACATTATTGAAGACCTGCTCTGTGTTATCCGAGTCCGGCCAGATGATGCGAACCTGGTCGGCTTTATTGTAACTCCCCAATCCGAAGTACGCCTCGTGTGCGTTTATCTGCCCACAGTGCCCTGCACCCCCTAGGATCTCTGCCATCTGTGTTCCATCAGGGGTGGTTACATATATCCTTCCGCCGATGCCGAGCGCATTAGAGAAGCCCTTACCCTTGCCTTGCAGCCTGATAGTCAAGCCATATCGATGCTTGCCAGCCAGGTTCTTGAACAAGCCGGGATCAGTGCCATAAAGTTCCCTTTTCTCCGCGGGAAGGCGCATGAGGCTGCGTCCAACCATGATATCAGGAACGCAGTCGCGGTCATAATCCCCCACCGATATGGCTCCGCATCCCTCCCAGTTGAAGTTGGCGTCGGCCGTTATATCAATAAAGCAGTTGCTCTCGCAAAAGCCAACCGGCTCAAGCACCTGTTCGTATAAGGTTAGATATTGTTCATCAGGATAATCACCGCGAGCCACCAGGCAGTCGGGCAAGGTGTCGTAGTCATAATCGATCCAGCCAACATGCAGATCCCCGTTATTCCAGTTGTTCGGATTTGGATGCTCCTTTACTATGCCTCTGAACTCGCGGCTGAAGATGTAATCGTTCTCGGGTCCCATATTGACCAACAATTGAGATAGATCACTCGCCGGACCTGCCCACTCGTGGGTTATCTCGCCGAGCATGATATCGAAGTCCCCGTCCTTGTCGAAGTCGCAGACTCCAGCAGAGAATGTGTTGCCATGCTGCCTGTACCAGGGGTTATCCGGGTCGTTTCTGACATCATCCCCCTCAAAGTGGGTCTTGGAGCCTATCTCGGTGAAGGTCCCGTCGCCGTTGTTCTTCCAGTGATAGTTCCTCTGTCTCCCATAGACACAATAAAAAAGATCCTGCCACCCGTCGTTGTTCCAGTCGCAGTGTGTGGCGCCGTAGGTTGGTCGCGAGGACAGCTCATCCGCCACCCGATCTGAGGTCATCATGCCCACCTGTTCGGTTACATCGCTGAATGTCCCGTCGCAGTTACCCTTGTACAATCGATTTGGATAGCACATATAGCTTCTGCCGTACATCTTGTAGAAATATCCGACAGCCAGGTCGATACAGCCATCCTTATCGTAATCGAAGAAGGTAGCGGCGCACTCGGTGCCCGGATTATTCTCCACGCCTGAATTCTCAAGCAGCGTAAAGTGCCCCTGACCGTCATTTAGAAAGATGCCGCTTCTAAAACCGCTATCCGGTGTCGGATTATCCGGGTTAAGAAAATCCAAGTACATTCCTGAGTACAGGTCAAGATCCCCGTCATTGTCAACATCAGCCATCAGCGCCAGCTTGGCTAAACGCTCGAAGCCCATCTGGTTTTTCAGGATAAGCCCACTCTCCTGCGTGTAGTCTATGAAGCGACGCTCCCCGTCCTCGCCTTCTACATTTAGGTAAAGGTAGTTGCATCCCAGCAAAAGGTCGAGCCACCCATCGCCGTTTACATCATAGAACCCGTTTCGCTTGCCGTCTATGCCAGTTAAACCGACCTCCTTGGCTACATTTACGAAATACGGGGGTTGGGGATCGCTTATGTTCTTGGAGTATTCCCCATCCTTATCATCGCAGCCATTGAAAAAAAACGCCGCCACTCCAAGGGCGAGGGCGCACCCCATGATATATAAATATAGATATCTTTTAACCATCATACCCCCCCGGCGAGTAACCTGATGAATACCATGACTATTCATAAACCTTTTCATCCTTGGCATCAGCCTCAATAGCATCTTTTTCCACATCCCGCTTGTCAGGCTTCTCGGCTGCAAGCTCCTTATAGTACTCATGCTGGATGAGCAGGTCCATTATCTCATTGGTTCCGGTCCAGATCAAAGAGAGCCTGGCATCGCGCAGGAAACGCTCCACGGGGAAGACATTGGTATATCCGATGCCTCCCATGACCTGCATGGCGTTGTTTACCACCGCCCAGAGGGTCTCTGTGGCGATCTTCTTTGCCTCGGAGACCATCCTTCTGGCATCGAGATCGAGGTCGATGTATCGAGCAGCAGTATATACAAGGCTCCTGGCAGCATCCAGGGCTGCCACTGAGTCAGCGACCTTGAAGCTGACTGCCTGGAACTTCTTTATAGTCTGCCCGAAGGCTTTTCGTTTTGTGCTATATTTTGCAGCCACCTCCAGGGCAGCGCGCGCCATGCCTAAAGCCCCTGCTGCACTGGTCATTCGCTCGGGAAGCATCATTCGATTGAAGATCTGTGCTCCCTGTCCTTCCTGACCGACCAGGTTCTCTGCTGGAACCTTCGTATCTGTAAATATTAGCCTGCCAGTGCCTCCACCGCGCGTGCCCATGAGACCATAGACATGCTTGACGGTTACTCCCATATCACGCTCAACTATGAATACGGATAGAGACTGGTGCGCCGGCTTATCCTGGCTGGTTTTTGCATAGACCATGAAGTAATCAGCGCCCTCGGAGCCGACCACGAAGCGCTTTTGACCATTCAAGTAATAATAGCCATCCTTGAAAGTAGCGGTGGTGGTGGCGCCGAAGAAATCAGAGCCTCCCCGGGGCTCGGTCAGAGCCTCGGCGGTGAATAGCTTACCCTCAATGGTCGGCTTCAGGTATTTCTCCTTCTGGTTCTCACTTCCGAAGCGCTCCAGGCATTCTCCGACGATGCTAGGCAAGGAATATAGGCAAGCCAGGGAGCCACCGAGGACCCCGATCTCCTCGATGGCAGCCATCTCGGTTACCCAGTCGCAGCCCTTGCCACCGTATTTTACTGGGAATCTCAAGCCGAGCAAACCCGCCTCGCCTAGTGCTTGAACATACTCCCTTGGGTATTGGACTTCGCCTGCATCCATGTCTTTGATGAGTTGTGCGTCCACCTTTTCCTTTACGAAGCGTCTGACCTCATATTTGATGCGTTTTTGACTCTCATCAAGCAATATATCGAACAATTGCTCCTCCTTTTATGTATTTACAAAACATTGCAATCGAAGCTAGTTTATAATTATAGCATCGAATTTCCTACATAAAAAGACGACTCTTAAAGCATTCTATGTTAATAACACTTCTTTAATGGCAGATACCCAGCTCTGTCCCTACAAGTGCTGATGGCAAAAATATGAAGTCAATATATCTAAGGCAACCTAGCCGCAACCAAATAAAGTCGGGATAAATGGCTGAGGGGTTTTGAACCACAAAGCCATCGATCGCCTACTCAGATGACTTCGGTTGGAACAAGACTGTCTTCGGATTATCCATATATGCGCCCAATCTTTCCGGCGCATGGCTCATAGAGGATGGTGTAGCCCAGTATCATGCAATTTATGGTGCTTTTTGCACCGTTTATATTACCCCGATTATCGCTTGCCAGCTTACACGGAAGCTAAATATCGCTGGCGGAGCGATCTACATATACTCGATGTCCATCAGGCAAAGGAAGTTCGAGGATCTCTATTCACAACAGCATAACCTCTCCGCCATGCAATGGCGAGTTTAAGGCGATGAACTTCGAGATAGCTTTTGGATACGAATTCAACTTTTGATAATATAAAATAGTTTAATCAATCTTGGGATTTTACTCCATGAATCGCAGGCTACAATCCTTCATTTTAGGCTTGATAGTATTATTATCCCTTGCACTTCGCCTTTGGAATATGGGTCTTTCTTTGCCGGCTATCATCGAGGTTGATGAGCGCATCTATACAACAATAGCCGCTAAGATGCTGCTTTATGGCGATCTCAATCCTCAATGGTGGAATTATCCGGCGACCAATTATCTTTATCTGCTCGCTGGAATCTATGCATGTATGTCATTTCTTTATTATGAGTCGGTCGCCCATCTTTTTCTCAGCCTGATCATCGATTGGAGTCCGCTTTATCTTGCCGGTCGAGTGATCAGTATCATTATCGGCACAACGGTTGTTTATCTAATCTATTTATGCGCTCGGATACTTTATGGAGGGACAGCCGGCATACTCAGCGCCGCCCTAGCTGGGAATCTTTGGATGCTGGTCTATTACTCCAAGCAAATAAGGGTTGATATATTCGCCGCTGCTTTGGCTTTGGGTTGTTTTTATTTTTCACTTAGATGGAGAAAATCGTTATCAAAGCGAGATCTAATAATCTCGGCGGCTTTTGCGGGTCAAGCCTTGTGCGCAAAGTATCCCACTGGATTGATCATCCCTACCTTCGCCCTTGTTTTATTCTTTGCTAAAATCGAAGAACATGGCCACAATATTGGAACCAGGGGATATCCTAAAGCCTTGGTGATTTTTGTCTTGATTACGGTTGCATCATTTATTATATCCAGCCCCTTTTTTATCTTCAGCCTTGATGAGGTTATGGACTCAATAAAATATGAACTATCGCCTGAGAACCTAGGGGTTGAGAGCTTACCACCTCATGGTGTTCTTCAGTGGTTCTGGTTGCGTATTTTGCCAGAGATTATAGGAATTCCAGGGTTTATCATCCTGTTGTTATCCATAGGTCTCGGTTTATTATCCGATAGCAGAAATACCCTGATAGTCTTGTCGTTTCCTTTGTTTTTAACCATCTCGTACTGTATGGTTGATAATCGTTGGAGATACTGGTGGTTGCTCGGACTGCCATTTTTATTGATGCTGATAGGGGGGGCTTCATCGAATATGATCAGCAAAGCTAAATCCAATTATCTCAAGGCATTGTTGTGTTTGATCCCTGCAGCACTTAGCTTATCCTTTCTGCTTCAGACAATAGATGAGCTGCGAAAACTAAGCAAACCCGATACCAGGGTCGAAGCAAAAGCGTGGATAGAAGAACATATTGCCCCTCAAAGCAGCCTTTTGATGCACCCATACACGGCTGATCTGATAAATTGTAGCGATCTTGACAAGTTATTGATCATTCCTGAAGTAAGACGAAGTCTGCAAGCATTAGATGGTCTGAATATCGATGGGTTACCCTGTTATTTCATCTCCAAGATGATGAACGACATAGAGCGGTATAATCTCTATCGCAGACTCGTGGAAGGCTATGATTATGTGATAGTCAGCAGCTTTATCCAACTAAGACACGAGGAAATGGGAGATGCTCGTTTCATCAGCTTTTATCGCCAGTTGGAGGGCTTGACCGAAAAGATAGCTGTTTTTAAGCCATCAAGGGAAATTAAAGGACCGACCATAACCATCTATAAACTACCTGAGCACTTCAGGAGGCTCTATTTCGGGGATTAGACCACTTCCCTAGAAAGATAAAGTCATTTTGCGCATGATAATTTATATGCCCAATTTGTCAGTCCGAATTTAGTTTTAAGATAAAAGGAACGCTTAATAAGATGGTTGATAATAGGTTGATGATTGTCTATGGCAATTATTTGAGCATCGGTTAATCTTGCCAAATCGAGTGTTTGTGCTCCAGATCCACAGCCAATATAAAAGATAATATGTTTGTTGGTCAATTTGGGAAGGTACGATAAGGCATGGTCAGTGCTCTCACTTTCGCCAGGGAACTGCTAAAGTCGTTTCTATATCATGGGTTTCAGTGTCAAACCATAGAGAATGCCCAAGACAAGCATCTCAATATGACCTGTGCCAACTCCATAGAGTATCATAGGTACTGGCACGTTTAAGGTCATCCTGGTAGTAGCCGCATGCATGACAACTCTGAAGAACCAAAAGATACATGTGTAACTCAATCCTTTAAGTAAACTATTTTCTCCGGGCAAGCCCTCATACAAATAGAGTCCGCAATATGCGATCAACTTTCTATTTTCCATCTTCATTTTTCGCTCCTTTCTCGTCCGAGTTGGAGCGGCGGAAGATCATGAACGACTGCGACGGCAGGAACCCGAACGACTCAGACAGCACATATCCCGCTGCTTCCATGGCACCGCGGATCTTCTCGACAGGGGTGAAATGCCTGA
>CAYUVA010000021.1:0-63432 GCA_964448115.1 uncultured bacterium | reverse complement strand
GCTAGATATACCACAGGATATCGCCACCAGCCTCAACAACATCGGCTTGGTCTATCTTGCCCAAGGAAAGTACGACAAGGCTGAGGAGTGCTTCAAGGAGACGGGATCAGAGCCTGAAATGGTCCATCTCCATCTCCATCGCGGGGATTACAAGAAGGCTCTAACATTGCTGTCCGATATGGAGGCGGGGATCATGTATGCCCCGGAATACCACATCCAGTACAACTATCAGCTCGGCTGGGCGAACCAGGGCTTGGGCAAGCACAAAGAGGCTGTGGATGCCTACTACAAGGCGATCAAAATTGTCGAGGACACGCGCAGCCTGGTCAAGCAGGAAGCCAAGATAGGCTTTTTCGGTGCAGAGCATCGCATTCAGCCCTACTACGGTATAGTCGCCTCTCTGTACCACCAGCGCGATGACGAGGCTGCCAGTGAGCTTTCCGTCTTGGGCAGCACCAACGGCGAGGTCGCCTTCTTCTTCGCCGAGTCAACCAAGGCTCGCACAATGGCAGAGGGCATGGTGCAGGCAGTCATCCATTATGCGGATGATGCCGCCATCCCCTCATCGCTGCGCAAAAAGGAGCAGGCTCTGCTTGGTGAGGTCGCCGCCCTCGAATCCGGGCTGATGGATGCCTACAACAAGGGCAAGGAGACCTTCAAGAATCACAAAGCACAATACGAAAAGAAAAAGGCGGAGTTGAACAAGCTTATCGCCGAGCTGCGAGCCAATTATCCCGAATACGCCTCGCTCAAGTATCCCCAGCCATACAAGCTGAGCGAGATACCACTTAAAAAGAACGAGGTGCTGCTCGAATACCAAACAACTAAGGATGCGACCTACCTTTTCGTAGTGCAAAAGGGCAAGGCGCTTCAACTATACGAGATTCCGCTCGGCGAGAAGGCACTGACCGAGAAGGTCGAGACATACCTGGAACCGATGCGAGACAGCACAAATGACCAGGGCTACCTGGTGCCGGCGCGGCTGGCTAAATACTCCCCTAAGCTCGGCGAGGATCTGTATAAGCTGCTTCTAGGCGATGCGCTCAAGGGCATCCCTTCTGACAAGCACCTGATCATCGTGCCATCCGGGGTCTTAGGCTCCCTGCCGTTCGAGATACTGGTTGTCGATGCCAGTGGAGCTAAGCAGACGAGCTTCAAGCTTGGCGATGACACCTTCACTGGCTATACGGATATCAAGTACCTGTATCAGTTGCGCCATATCAGCTATTACCAGTCTGGTACGGTGCTCGCCCTTTCCCGCAATGCAAAGGACGCATCCAAGGCGAGCAAGCCGCTGCTGGCGCTTGGCGACCCGGTCTTCAACGAGACAGATAAGCGCTACATCGCCTACAAGCGCAACAAAGAGAGCGGTGTCCAGGTGGCGTCTGCCAAGTACGGCGTCCCGCTGCGCACCACCCGCTCGCTGGAAACCGTCATTTTACCCCCGCTGCCCGACACCAAGGAGGAGGTGCTCAAGATAGCGAGTTCATTGGGTGTGAACCCTAGTTCACCTGATATCCTTCTCTGCGTTCATGCCAACGAGAGCACCTTTCGCAGCCGTCATCATTCGGACTATCGCTTCTTGCACTTTGCCACCCACGGCGTTCTGAGCGATGAGATTGCTGGCATCAAGGAGCCGGCGCTCATTCTGGCACAGGTAGAAAATGGCGATCATGACGGCTTCCTGGCGCTGAGCGAGGTCTTGGGCTTAAAGCTGAATTCTGAGATGGTCGCTCTTTCAGCGTGCAAGACCGGCTTGGGCAAGCAGGTTAGCGGCGAGGGAGTTGCTAACCTGGCGCGAGCGTTTCAGTATGCAGGTGCAGAGTCGGTGCTGGTATCGCTTTGGGATGTCGTCTCGGTTACCACAACCGAGTTCATGAGCGGTCTTTACTCTGATCTAGGCTCTGGCAAGCCGAGATATGATTCATTTCGTGGCGCCATTGATGCGATCAGAGCTAAGTATCCGCATCCGTATTTCTGGGGCGCGTTTGTTATGCACGGCGAGTGGGAGTAATTGGATGCTTGAAGCGTAAGGCTCGGGTTTTTAGCCACAAAGGCACGAAGAGGAAGTGATACCATGGTACCGTGGTACCGTGAATAGAGGATGGTGATGCAAAGTTAACTGTTTCAGCGCTGAGACAGTATGCATGTCACTCCATCACTTTACAAAGTTACTGGATTCCCGCCTGGGGGGAGAATTACAGAGAAGTGGTTAGGCGGGATTCCCACCGGGGTTTATCCTGCACCTGATGCGGGGCGTCTCAGATGCCCAACAGGTTCTTTGCTTTGACAAAAGCCTTGTGCCAGAAGGTGGTGCGCCAAAAATCAAGCTCCTTGCGGTCGCGAAGATATTCACTCAATAAAGTTTCCTTCTCCTTGATTGCAGCAAGCAGCTCCCTTTCCCTTGCTGATGCCTCTTTTTGTGCTACACCATGCCTAGCCGATGCGAGATTATAGCCAGGCTCTATTCCCTCGTTTTTTATCCTCTCTGAAAGCATTTTGCGCAGCTTGTTGGTCTCCTTGGCATGTCCGGTAGTGCATCTTCGACAATACTCCGGCAGCTCGCCAGCCAGCATCCGTTGCCTGAACTCAGCGAAGAATCCTTTGTACCAGGTATATGCCAGTGAATCTTTCTCGATTATTGTCATTCCATGGCTCCAGGCAACGCAACAAGCAGCGATGCCACCGGCAGGTCTTATGATCATGCTATACCAAGGCTCATAGCAGGGGACTGCCAGAAATGGATCATCGCTAAGCTGCGGTCTGCTAGAGAGCACTCTGGCTGTCATCTCGCCGGTTGAGCCGACTATTTGCGCATCCTTCATCATTTCCAGGTCGGTTATCAGGTGGTACCTCTCCGCGAGTTCCCGCGAAGGTTCGTATAGCTCTGCCAGGGCTGCCAGGTCATCGTCGCTCAGCTTCATATCCCGCTGCGATTCAGTAAAGACAGTCAACGGCTCGAAGAAGACCCCCTGGATGCCCAAATCATGAGCCAACTCGAACATTGCCGGGACCTGGCGGTAGTTATCCCTTGAGATAACCATGGTGATGACCAGTTCGGGCACATCGCTTCGAGCTTCTTTTTTTGCTTGGACCAACCGCCTTGCTGCCTGGACAGCCTCGAAGAACGCTCCCGGCTTGGCACGCAGGCGATCATGGGTGGCAGCCTCGGCGCCATCGATGCTGAACTGCACCCGGTCCCAGCCCATTCCTACGAGCTGCTTTGCCACATCATCATCGATCAGGATGCCATTTGTGGTCAGTTGCCCGAATGAACGGCGGCTCTTGATTATGCGTAGGATATCGAGTGCCCGATTCTCGTAGAACAACGGCTCGCCGCCGCCGGAGACCATCCACTCCCTGACACCCATAGCGGAGGCTTCCTCGACCAGTCGCCTGGCAACCCCTGGCTCGAAGCGAGCGTTTATGATCTCGCTATCCGTGCCCCGATGCCAGCAGGATAAGCACTTCAAATTGCAGCGATTGGTCAGGTGAAGCTCCGCGCGATATGGCGGTTGTGGTTCGCCGGCATACCAGCGAAGCAGCCTCTCCACCTTTGCCTCGGTGCTGTGGATCGGATATGGTGTAGTGGATTTCATTGGCTTGGTTTGCGTTTCATCGGAAGTTGTGAAATCCAATGACTTGCCTTCAAGCTCAGCGCCATCGCCTAACGCTGCTTCCAGCCTCGATGAATAGGCTATCTTGAGCAGCTTGTAGGGGATGGAATACCTGAAGGAGCTTATGCGCACATGGTCTCTTTGCAGCTCGCGCAGGGCTACCTCGAGGGTAATCAGCCTCTGTTTCAAGTTTTCCATCTGGGATTTCTCAGTATCGGCGCTGACTTGAATCATATCTGGTTCGTGGTGCTTAAATTCTCTTACATCAGCCTCTGCCAGGTATTTCTTAAGCTCATCGCGGATCTTGCGGTGTCCATAGACCATGTTTGCGCTGCACTGGGCGCAGAAATCGGGGAGGTTGTGCTCGTAAAGGCGTTGCCTGATATCGTTAAAGTACTTGCCATACCAGACCTGTTCTAATGTTTTATCGCTGATGCTCTCTCCCTTGCCCTTGTAGGCGCAGCAGGGACCGACACTGTTGCCCCGAAACGCCATCATGTACCAAGGCTCGAAGCAGGGGAGTCCCAGGAAGGGATTCTGCCCCTCGTAGCGCTGGCTATCCTCGATGATGCGCGCTTCCATGTTGCCAGTGCTTTGTACGAGGGAGAAATCGATAAACGAATAAAGGTTATTGCCGATGCCCAGCTTCTCCGCCTTTTCTTGAGCCTGGGAGGCGATCTCGGTGAACTCGCTGCGCTGTGCGTCGCTGAGCTTGAGCGGCTTAGCCTGCTCGGTGAATATGGTCAGCGGATTGAGGTTTATCTCCCTTGCCCCGTACTTATCGGCAAGGTCGAGCATATCAGGCAGCAGGCGGTAGTTCTGGTTGGTGAGAACCATGTTTATTGCTATCACGGGCAGGTGCGATGATCGCTGCATCTTCTTTTGCTTGAAGCGCTCCATCGCCTGCAATGCTTTATCGAGCGAGCCTTTTCTTCCACGCAGCATATCGTGAACCTGGGCGTTTGGTCCATCGAGGCTGAACTCGATCTGATCCCAGCCGATATCGACCAGCATATCCACCAGTTGCGGGCTGAACAAGGTGCCGTTGGTGGTGATGACCCCCCACATATCGTATTGCTTGATCTTTCTGCAAAGGTTCGGCGCCAGTGTTTTTCTGAGCAACGGCTCGCCGATTCCCGCCAGTCTCCACTCTTTGACTCCTAGCTGTGCGCTCTCATCGACCAGATCGAGCCATCTTTGGTCGCTAAGCTCAATATCGGGGTCAAAGCGTGTTGGTCGTCCCTGCTCTATCTGATAGCAAAACAGGCAGCGCAGGTTGCACCTATCGGTAAGCCCGGCATCGATGCGATAGGGTCCCTCTCGACCGCCGAGCGCCCAGTTTACCAGCCGTTTCGTCCTTTGATCGATCCGATGTACCCCTTATATTTAGCAGTAGTTCACCTATCGATATTGATTAGCACACCAGTAGTTCTTTGACAATTCCGCCGGTTTGAAAATGGTTCGAGTTGTCAGCCCAAAATAAACAGTTAATTTATACCCCAATATGTCATGCTCCACCCATTATTATGCTCTTGAAAGCGAGTATCCAGTTCCTACTTTTCTGGAAAAAGGGTTGAGATTTTGATATAAAATAACGGGCTTTATAGAGTTAGTTATGAAATGTCGAGCAAAACAATCGATCAGCCTATGTCTCATTTTTTTAATAGTTCTAGCAGCAATTCTCAGGCTTTTTTTTTCAAAATTATTTTTTCAATATAAGACATGCTTTATTTTTAATAGTACCATGGATTATTTTATTTATGATAACATTTAATGAGATCTTAAAACGATTACAATCTTTAATTATTAAAAGAATATTATTTTTAATTTTATTGGCTTTTATATTGCTTCTTTCGTTAAATCCAAAAGCATTTACACCTTATGGGAAAAAGACCCCTTGGAAAGAAATATCTAAAATCATAATCAATGAAATGTATTCCATTGATCGACCAGCAATTATTCTTGTTTCACCTGGTACATATACAGATTGCTTGAAATATTATCTAAGAGAACCTGAATCAACAGTAATCAATGGTGGAAATCTTAAAGATATAATGAATTTAATAAATAAATGGAATAAGAAAGGATATAATTTTTACTGGGTTCATTATCACCCTTATTTCAATAATATTAGAGAAAAATTAGTGCACCTTCCTAATTTCAAAATAATTGTAACATATTCACAGAAAATAACATTACTAAAAGATGGCATATTGAACAAACCGTCGGATCTAAGAATGGCTTTAATTTCTGCCTATAGATTCTCGACCGAATATAGCTGGGCAAATACAAGCTCTGAAAGTCATTTGTTAGAAGAAGAAAAAATATTCCTGGAATATTGGCTTACCAATGAGATCATCTCTTAAATCCGATTTCTCATTGTCAAGAGGTTATCTTGTTTGGCTTGCATCTTTGAAAATCCATAAAATGAAAACAAATATTGATATGCCAAGCAGGCTTAGATATATCCCCAATCTGTAGGACATCGGCTGGTAGCTTAGGTGGATTAGGGTATCCTGTTCGCTGACCATGATCCCCTGCATGATGCCATTTACCCTGTAAAGATGAAGCTCTCTCCCATCGCTCGTGGCGCGCCAGCCAGGATAGTACTGATCCGAGATGACTATCATACCCTTGCCCGGCTCTCTGATTTCAATGCTCTTATGAGTGGGGCTTATATCGATGATCTCAGGGTACAGGCTCTCCAGCTCGAAGATGCTCTTCAAACCCGTTTGCGAGGTTACTGCCATCTCTCCGCCGAGTGCCTGTGGCAAAAACATCCGCGCCAGCTCGTGCGCCTCGTCCTTGACCTTGAATAACATGATCGGCGAATAGATCCTGGCAAGTGCATAGGGATTGAGGAATATCCTTGTATTGCCATCATAGACAAGCCTGTAATCAGCAACCTCAAGCTGCGGGGGACATAGCAGGTACTTGACATTGAGAATGTCATAAAATGGATGGTTGGGATGGTTCAGGATGGACAGGTTGATGAAGCCCTCAGGGAGCGGTTGATACGGATTCCCGTGTGCTATAAGGTTCAATAGATGCTGAATACGGGCGGTGAACATGGAATCATATCCCTCCAGGTCATAGATCCCATAAAGGCTCGCCGTGTTGGGGGGCAGAACCGGGATATCCCCCGGAGCATCGATTGCTACTATGCGGTAAAGCTCATCGTCTGCCTTGAGAAACCTAATTTGGGCGGGAGTCCTCGCTTCAGGAGGGCGAAGATCCCCTGATAGCCGTGGTTGGGAAGGGGAGGGGAAGGATAGCATCTCCACAGTCCAACATATCGATAAAACCAGTACCAGCGCCACGAAGCCGATCCTTGCCTTGGCATATAGCCATAGTGAGAGAAACACAGCCAAAAGGATGAGCAACGGAAGTATGTATGTATAGCCCAGGCAGTCAAAGTGCTGGAAGAATGCCTCGCTTGCCCGGTACCATGGCGTCCATAGCCCCCAATATCCGAGCAACCACAGATAAGCAGGAAGCGCAGAGGCTATGGCAAAAACAAGAGCTATATATCTGGGGAATTTGCGCCTTGAATCAAGCAATCTCTGCAAACCGAACCCAGCGAGCACCGCAACCGACAGGTAATACAAGCAAAGGATGCGGGGCACAATCTTGATCGTATCCAGCAAGGGAAGGCTGCTTCCAATCCACACGATAAGCTCGCCACCGTAGCTGCATAAAAGCGCCAGGGCAGCCAAGATCAAATAATACTCCTTTATGCGAGATATTCCGCCACATATCGAATACAATGCCAATACCATAGGCACCATCCCGATGAATATGACCATCTCGGAGAAATGAAATCCCCAGTTGGGTATTTCAAGGCTTACGGCTCCCAGCCAGCTATCACCATAAGCACCGAATAGACTTGGGAAAAAAGCGGTCAGCAGATGCCATGTCGGCGACAAGGTTATGCCCTGATGCGGTATCGGCTGGCGCTGAGAAAGGCTGGCAAGCTCTAAGGAGGGGATTATCTGGATGTTTGATATCATCAAGCCGAGTGCTAATACGATGATAAGTGCTTTTATTCGAGCGCATTGTTTTGCTGGGGGGATAAATATCGGATAAATGATTACCGCGAGCAGCACATAAATACTCATCTGAAGGTAGCCATTTAGAATACTGAAGCCTAGCATCCCTCCTGCTAAAGATAGGTAGATTCCGCTGCTGCGAGCTATCCCGCGATGGAAAAATAGCAGTATCAAAGGGAGCAGGTACCAGCTTGCCCCCATAGTCGGGAACCAGAAGTTAAAGGCAACACGCGGGTTGATCATGTAAAATAGAGCACCAAACAGGGAAGGAATTATCGATAATCCATAATCCCGCAGAAGCAGATAAAGACTATATGCACCGACAAGTATCACAATAAAGCTGGATAGCCTCATTGCAGCAAATATAGGGAATACAAGATAAAAAACCTGCAATGGAGAGAATAGCCCCGATAATCCATTGGCAGCCAACGGCGTGCCGCAAAAAGCATAAGGATTCCACAAGGGCAATATACCCCGGCTGAAAAATTGCTTACCCAGGTACTTGAATACATAGAATTCGCTGAGTAAGTCCCCTGGATACCCGACCGGCTCGGCTTTACCATCATACCAGGGCAGCCAGCCATCCATGAAGCGAGCACACCAATGTTCTGGATGCAATAAAATCCCCATGAAACTTAGCTGCATGGATAGATAAAGAGCCAGGCTTAGAAATAAAAACACGCCGAGATGTTCATAAAGGTATCGCTTCACCTATCATTCCCATATTGAATCGTGGTCTGCGTGTCCATGATCTTCTCTAGCCTTGCCAGGTTGTTTTTTGCCTGTGATAGCTCAGGCACCAGCTCAAGCGCTCGTTGGTATAGCTCCCTGGCTCGTTTCAACTCCCCGATATTGGCATATAGAGTAGCCAGGTTGCTTATGGCAAGCGGGTCATCAGGGCTTTGCACCAAAGAGCGTTGCATAGCTTGCATTGCACAGTGTAGATCCCCCAATTCCATGCACAACACGCCCAGGTTGTAATCTATCTTGGGATGTTGGGGCATTATGGCTTTTAACTTCGTAAGTGCGCTCTTAGCCTCCAATTTTTTGCCCAGCCGATATCTAACCTCGAATAAAAGCCCCCAGGCGTTGGCGAAATCGGCATCTGCTGATACTGCCCGCTCAAGATAGCGCTCCGCCTCCGATAGCCTGCCCAAAACCAGGTTCAGATAGCCTACATTATACAACATCCGAGAGTTATTCGGCTCATGCTCAAGGAATTTGAGCATCTCAGCCAGGGCTGCCTCATCATCGCCCAGCTTGCGGTAGGCGGAGGCGAGCTGAGCGTGCGCATAGACCATGCCGGACTCGGTGAAATCTACCGGCAGAGGCAGTAAGCATATTATCAAGGCGACCACAGCTACAAGCAGGCTCAAGGATAACTCCTTAATCCTTCCATAGCGCGCCAGATCGAGCATCCTTTGAATTGCGATGCCACTGAATATCATCAGCGAAACAGCTATAGCAAGCCGAAAACGGGCGGTGATGAAAAAAGGTATCACCGAGGCGCTCACGGAAAGAATTAGCAGGTATATCAAGATGTATCTGCGCCAGTTTCTTAATCCGGTTACCATGCCCACCGCTCCGGGCACGAATATCCACCCAAATGTAGGTAGCCAGGGTGCGGAAATCAGCCGACTTATACGAGCATAATAATGGATATTATATATCTGCGGGATCTCGTAGTCGTTAAAGAGCATCAGCGCCTTCCTTGCGGTGAGCTTGAGTGCCTTCAGCGGATGAGTTGCGATGAATTCGAGCGCCTTGTTCCTGTAAAAAGCTGAAACCTCTATACTGGTCATCTTCTTGCCGGCTTGCTGTTGAGCATAGTCGGCAGCCTCGGGATCATAAGACGCAACCGCCTCCATTAGAGGCTTGTATGAGCCGTTAGCTCGCGGGTTGTTGCCGATATAGAGATTTATACCCAAATTATTAGTGATCAGTGGCGCGCCACCTGGGAGCAGCGCATTACGGATGATAACCGGCATGATAACCGACAACACTCCGGCCAACACTAGAAGCGAGCGGGCAATGCTCTCCCTAGCATTGAAGCGGTTAGAACTGAGCCACACCCCCAGGGGCACCAGCAGGCAAAAAAGCAAATAATTAGTGCGCATCAGCACGCTTACACCACCGATTACGCCGGAGAGAAAAAAAAGACCTATTCCAGGCTTGGCGAAATCTAGGGCGATATATAGCAGGTGCAGCATAAGGACAACGAAAAAACATGCCAGTGCATCAGCCAGCAGGTGGCTCTCATAGAAAGCCAGCGGCCGATAGATGGCAGCCAACATGCCAGTGATAAAGGCGATTTTCAGGGTGGTGAACCTGGCTGTTATTAAGAATAACAACACGGCAAGTGCAGCCCCTATAAGATACTGGGTAAATATGGCTGCCTCGAGGTCGGAAACAGCCGGGATAAGCGAGGTGAGCGCCAGAAAATAAGGGTAGCCGGGGGACATGAAGAATGGCTTGTGCTTGTATGACAAACGGGGATCGATATCTTCCCCGAGTATCTGTTTTGCCTGCTCTTGATAGAAATGGCTGTCGAGTATGGGAGCCTTGATGAATGCCACATCCTTTATCTCAAAATAAAGAAGTCCTCGGAAGCATAGGGCGACTAGTACAATAATCATCGCAAGGAGAAGATTCCGCTTGAACAATGAAACAAAGCTCATGGCTTGAATTATACATCATCTGCGAGGGCATTGAACCCTTGGATCAGCCTGCAGATTTTCCTTGCCATGAGGGAGTAAATTTATTCTTAGCCCCTATAAAATCCCCGACCTTGTCGGGAGATCGTGTACCAACCGCTCTACCGCCTAACTTAATTAAGCGTATAGGTTAACAACTGGCTGCTGGAGACGAAGTTGTAATAGACATAGCGATCTATCTTCACAATGCCGACATTGGGGCATAGATAGTGATCCTCCCAGCTCTCCTCGAACTCGTGATAGGTTCTCTTGTACTGATAACATCCCTCAAAGACACCAGCAGGGGTAACCACGGTCAGGTCCTTTCCCACAATCTTGAAGCGGTACTCGCCATAGTACCACTCAGCGCCCACTGGGCCAGGGAACATATAGCGCAATCCAGGCTCGTAGCGGGGATTATCTCGCTCGCCGTAGAACCACAAACCGGTGGTGAAGTTGATGAAGTACTTGTAGGGATACTGATCCGGCGTCGGGTACTGGTAATAGACCACAGCGCAATAGGTATCGTGCACCGTCTCGAAGCCGACCACCTCCATGGTGTAGTTTTCCCTTTCAACCTCGGCGCAGAAGTATCGCCAGAAGTTGCCCTCCTTGAGAGGCCAGATCACATTGTAAACATCGATGATCACAAAGCCCTCGGCTGTTCGTCCCTTGTCATCGGTAATCTTTGCTGTGATCCGATAAGACCCCATAAGCTCGGGCGAAAGCCAATCGACCTCGAAGCCAGCCTCGGAGCTTAGTGTGCCGCCGTCTGCCGTCCAGGTTGGCGTCCACTCGGTAACCTCGTTGTTATCCTGGTCATAAACAATAGCGGTCAGGTGCACATTCTGGGGAGGTCCCTCTATATATGTAGCTGAAGCCTGAATATTCACCGTATAGGAGACCTCATCCCCGTTGCCGTTATTGGAATCGCTGCCGGACTCGCAACCCACAAGCGCCGCTGCAAGTACCATGATGCCAAGCAGGCTGATAGACTTTGCTGTCATGGTATTCTCCTTGAGATTTCTAGTGTTAATCTATCTTATTATATCACACCTGCTGACATTGACAATGATACCTGTTTTCAATAAAAGCCAATAGAATTACTTGGTAAAGGAGCAATTTCTTATGAAGAAATGGAAATGCACGGTTTGCGGTTACATCCATGTCGGCGATGAGCCGCCTGAGATCTGCCCGGTATGCAAGGCTGATAAGTCCAAATTTGTCCTTTTGGAAGAAAAGCAAGAGAGCTTCGGCTTGGAGTACCTGTTAAGCCGTTTTCACCTGCACCCCATAATGTCCCATCTGCCCAACGCTCTATTCCCAGTGTCGCTGTTGTTTCTCATTCTGTACATGCTCTATGGCAATCCCAAGTTCGAGTGCGTATCATTTTATATGGTCATCGCAGGGACAATAGCTGCGCCGCTGACGCTTCTATCCGGGATGCTCGATTGGATAATCTTGTATAAAAAGGGTACAAGCAGCATCTTTCCGCTGAAGATCAAGCTGGGCATCGCCTTGACCGTGGTAGGTCTCGTGTTGATATTCCTTCACTCGGTATCCCCGAATATCGTCATAAACAAGGGCTTCCTGAGCTATATATACCTGGTTATATTAGGTTGTGCGAGCGGCATGGTCGGAGTCCTCGGATACCTAGGCGGCAAGCTCGTCTTCGGGAGGTAGGTTTCGATCTACGCTCAGGCTGGCACCAGGGACACAATCGATATTACGATTTATATGAAGGATAACACCATATCCTTCAATGTTCTTGCATTATTTTAAAAAAGGGTGATAACATAAAATATGAGCGATATGCCCGAAATGGATCAAAAATACCCGACGCTTGGTGATTATCTTAATGTGCTTCTGAACTACCGTTGGCTGTTAGTTGTCTTGGTCTTGTTCAGCATCTTATGCGCAACGATATTATCTGCCATGATGGATACCTACTATACGGCAGAGATAGCAGTCGATCTCGATAAAATAAGGGAGGACTCGCCCTGGAGGTTCTATTTCTTCGATGAATATGTACAGGGGCTGGAGTTTATTAACTCCCTTGCTGAGGAGTTAAAATCTAAAGATCCATCATTGCAGCTCAATCCTTTGATGATTGCAGAGACTATCCAAGCGAAATTCGACGGAAACATAAACAAATATATCATACGAGCGAACCTCCCTGTCGAACGACAAGCCAAGATATTTGCCGAAACTATCGCCCAAAAGACTGGAAACTACATAGTTACCGTATATGAAGAACTGGCTGCTGCCAGCGCTCAACGGCTTAATTCCTTGCAAAATACAAAGACCGAGCTTTCATCGCAGCTCAATAAGCTAAGAGATAGATACACTCCCCAAGCTTGGAGTATCGAGTACGAAAGCCTCCTCGAACTGAAGGGAGAGCTGCTTGTGCGCCTGACAGAGGATGTCTCATCCAAAGAAAGACAAAATATCGAAAAAAGGCTTGCCGAGCTTCAAAGAGAAATAGAGCAGCATAAATCTATCTTATCGCTGGCTGAGCAATACTCGGAGAAGCTAAGCGAGTGGGAGGCGCTGCTCTCCGTGATCTCAGTCGAGCAAAGAGACTATTTTCGCTTCCAGGCTTATGTCGATCAAGCGAAGTTGAGTGCAAAAGAGTCGAGCAATATCGGCACAATCAGCATAAAAAAACATACGCCGGCAAGGCTTCAATGGGGCGTGGTAATAGCTTTGAGCGGGCTGATGGTGTCGATCCTCATTGTCTTTTTGGTTCATTTCATAAGACAATCGATACTTGTCGATCCACGCTAGCTAACCTGCAAGTTATTATGAGCACTCTGGCGATTCCCATCTCATGGCTGAAATAGCGTATCCAAGATGAAAGCAGGCATGAAAGAGATCCTTGATTGCTTTGTCCTTGCTTAAAAGAAGAATATTAAAGGTAATTTTTATAGCTCTTTTAATTACTCTTAGCAGCGAAATTATCAGCAGGTTTCTACAAATAACGCGGTTTATTGGAAACTCCAAGGCTTCCAGGGTAAACTTGCTTCTCCCCTGCCCATAATAGAGCAGGCACATATTGCGTATTCTGGTGCGTTCGGGGGATATATGGTGATAGATCTTGGCTTTAGGCGTATAATACAACCTACCGCCTGTTTTCTGGATGAGCTGTTTGAGCAGGTATGTCTCCTCACCGCTTAAGGTAGGCTTGCTTCCCCTCCTCCCCAGCCGCTCATCGAACCCATCCACCTCCAAAAGCAATTCCTTGCGAAATGCACAGTTGCCTCCCGGTATCCACTGGCAGGGAGTTATCTCGTCGCCGAGATCATATTTGCCCAGGTACTCATAAGCCTTACCCTCAATGTAACTGGGCGGTGGGTATTGGGCGAATAGCGGTTCCACCCTTCCACCGCAGGCGACTGCATCATCATGTTGCTCGAAGACCGCAACCAATCCCTGAAGCCATCCTTGCGTAACCTGTGCATCATCGTCCAGAAAGACGATCAGCTTAGTTGCCTTCGCTTCAGATATCCCTCGATTCCTTGCATTGGATAATCCGAGCTTCGGTTCGTATATATAGCGAACTATACCCCTAAATTGACTTTCCAACTGGCAAGCCATCACCTTCGTATTGTCGGTGGAGAAGTTATCCACTATGATCACTTCGTAAGGGATTATTGCTGGCGGACATCTTTCAATTACGTTCATTACCGCCTGGTGACATAACTCGCTTCGGTTATGGGTACAGATAATAATTGAGACTTCGGGAAGCTTCTGCTCGTTTTGCATATTTATTTAGATCATGGAGCTAGCACGCTCAGCCATCCGATGGTCATGATAGCATATCCCATGTCGTTGGGATGTCCCCAGTCCTTGAAGAAGATCGATATATCGCTTGCAGCCTCCCAGAAGGGGGTATTTAGATCCGCGCAGGGAGTATCGGAAAGGGTAGCCAATACCCTGATCTGGCGGTTCATCGCATCCACATTATCCTGGTGTATCGCCTGTCCGCCCTCTGGATTTACAGGTATGAGCTGTCCAACATACGGCTGTGCCTTATAGCTTCGAGCAAGCTTTATTATGTTATTGAGGTGTTCAACGGTGCGACATTCGAATGGGGGATCGCAGTTGCCGGAATCAACAATATCGTTTATGCCGAACAGGATAAGTATGTGGCTGACAAAGTCGTTCTTCAACAATAATTCTGCTGTATCATATCCATCCTTGCTTTTTGCGCCCCCCAGTCCCCACAGCACAATCTGAACCTGCGAGCCATAATGTTCCCTAAGCTCAGCCAGTAGCAGCGGCGGGTATCCGCAGAAACAGCCCATCTCGTAGTATTCCACCCCATATCCCATGGTAATGCTGTCGCCGTAGGCAGCGTACCTCTGCCAGCGATTTTTGCTAAACTCCCAGGCTGAACTGTAGGGACCATAAAGCCAGTCATTATCTATTGCACAGACCCGCCAGTAATACCTCCCATGGAAAATATACCAGCTATTCAGGTCAAAATAAGGGGTAAAGTCAAGCTCGGTACCAGAGACGATGATCGAACCGAGCGGGTGTTTGAATCGCTCATCTCGTGCAAACTCGACCATGTACGACTGCGCACCATCCACCTCTCCCCATTGCAGCCTGGTCATCGGCTCTTCCCTTGCGCCGAAACGATAGGCATTGCTTGGCATCAGAAGATTGGGGCTTGGCAGGGTCGATTTGTAGAAATAGTTAGCATGGCTCCAAGGGCTTGGTCGTGCTTGGAAATCAATGGCACAGACCCGCCAATAGAGCTTGAGTTTAAGTGCGTCCCAGGTCTGCTGGTCGATGACCGTTGCCAGGTCGAGCCAATTTTCCATTGCAATCAGCGTTCCGCTCGATTCTGAAGCAAAGTCCTCGTCGATGCTCACCTGAACCATGTAGTTAGCGATGCTTCCAACTCCTTGGCTCCAGGAGAGAACAGCCGGCACGCTAGGGGCGCCATAGCGTGCATCGTCGGCAGGCTTCAGAGGCTCAGGAGGGATGATATCGGTCTTGTATAGTACCCTGCTTGGGCTGTAATCGCTGGTGTTGTCCTGAGCATCCACATAAGCAACCCGCCAGTATAAGGTTATGGCAATATTGCTCCAGGCTCCTCGGGGAATGAAGAAGCCGAGGTCGAGACTGGTTGCCTCGGTGTAGAAACTGGCGCTTGCATTGATATCGAAGGTTTCACTGGCTGATATCTGAATAACATAGTAGGCTGCATTGCTCGATTGTTCCCACTCGAATAAGGGTGGTACACTATTGTAACCGAAGCGAGCCTCGTCTTCGGGCACCAAAAGACCTGGCGGGTCCATAGGCGTTGGCGTAGGGGTGGATGTCGGTTCCTCGGTCGCTGTCGGCGTTGGAGTATTGCTAGGCATCCCTGTCGGCGTCTGGGTAGCCGTCTCAGTCTCGATAGCAAAGGAGAACATCGATGCACCGCAGGTACAGTAACACGATAATAATAGGCTGAATGCCGTTAACATGAAAAGTCCGCGTTTTCTATAATCCATAATCATATTCCTTGATGATGCTTATCTTTTCCTTGCCTGTATATAACAAACCCAATTCTTATTCAAGCCCCTTATGAGAGTGCCGAGGGGAGCGGGGCTTTTCCTCTCCTCTATCACTGCCCGTGATTACTGGATTCCCGCCGGAGTTTACCCCACCCTTGATGCAGGGCGGGAATGACAGAGATGGGATAACACCCTTTCCTTGTCATTCCGGCACCCTAGATTTCGAACCGAGAATCTGGGGTTACAGATACCCCTTGCCGGAGATAATCACCAACAATGTCTTTAGGATGATATATAAATCAAGCACCAAGGATTGCCTGCGGATGTAGTAAACATCGTACTTGACGCGCTCAGCAAGGCTGGTGGTGCCCCGGCAGGTTATCTGCTGCAAGCCGGTAATTCCGGGACGAATCTTGAGCCTTCTTTTCTGCCAGACATTGTACTGCTTGACTAGCTCGGTCTCCTCGGGGCGCGGACCTACAACGCTCATCTCACCAATCAGAACATTGAAGAACTGGGGAAGCTCATCGAGGCTGAAACGGCGAAGAAAGCGTCCCACCCTGGTAATTCGTGGATCCTCCTTGAGCTTGAAGACTGGCTCAGGCAGGTTGTCCATATCCACCAGCTCCCTGAGCCGCTTCTCGGCATCGACAACCATGGTCCTGAACTTGATCATGGTGAACTCCTTGCCGTCTAGTCCGGCGCGACGCTGCCTGAAGAATACCGGTCCCTTGGAGTCGAGACTTATGGCAAGCGCAATCAGAGGGTAAAAGGGCAGGGTCAAGATGATGACTCCAAGCGAGAATAAAATGTCGAATACCCTCTTTACGATGAGCGAAAAGGTCGATAAAGGGCGCTCACTGAGGCTCACCAGCGGGATGCCGTTCAAGGTCGATAGATCGCTGTAATTTATCAAAAGATCGTAAATAGCGGGCACTAGAATTATGTTCAGATCATGCTCCTCGCAGGTATTTATGATCTCAAGTAGATCGAAGTGAGAAAGCGATGGCTCGGCGATGAAAACCGTGTTGATTTGATGTTTTTCCATCAATGCCTTGAGTTGCTCTAAAGGTTGTTTTTTCATACCCTCGCCTTGGTGGTCGCCAGCTTTCTCGACTGCAATGGTATCAACGATTCTGAAGCCAAGCTCCGGCTGGCTTTTCAGCTTCTCAACGAGCATATTCGCCATCTGCCCGCTGCCGATTATGAGGCTTTGCTTGCTATACTTGCCCTTGCGCATCAAGAAGCGTTCGAGCCTACCAAGCAGGATGCGGTACAGGGAAATCCCGATGATGCTTATCGCCCATGAATAAAGAACCACCAGTCTAGAATAAGAGAACTCCCTGTAAAAGAAGGTTAGCGAGACCAAAAATACAGTGCCGATGGATACCGCCTTCACGATACGGTTTATGATGACTATGCTCTCCGTTGATGGCTCTTTCTTGTAAAAGCCGAAAACGGTAAACAGGAAAAGATAAATATAGTTCACCAATAACAGCGCCTTGACATACTCCTCAAAGGGCGCCTTGGGGTATTCGAGCGGGGAAAGCTCCATCACGAAACGCAGGTAATAGCTGATAACAAAGGCTGCATTTACAATTAGCAAGTCGCATAAGCCGATAACAATGCTCGGAAATATTTGTTGGCGCTTATTCATCTCTTTTTTAAGATCACGAAATCGAGCAATCCCTTCAGCATCCCTGCCCCTAGCGCGACCGAGCGGACGAAAGTATAAACAGGTGCCAGTAGCGCAGGCAGGGGATCCTTCTTTACCGATGCTGACACCAGCGGAAGATCCAGCACTAGGTATATCAGCATCGATGCTAAAATCAACCATAAGCCAACGCCGAAGGCTGCCAGTATGATAGCGGTAGCAATGATGATACATGCAATGAGCATCTGTATCTTGAGCGTTTGCGGGGTATGAGAGTCTGCGACCACCTTTTCCGGGTGCTTAAGCAGCAAAAAGACCTTCCAGTAGCCGATCTTGAACTTCTTTTTGAAATAATCAGATAGCGATTGTGCATGGCGATGAAATACTATAGCCCCAGGCTCAAAGACCATCCGGTAGCCCTTCTTCGCCAGCCTGAAGGAGAACTCCTGGTCTTCGACCGATGCACTGGGGAAGCTTGTATCGTAGCCACCTTCGTTGATGAAGACATCATGTCTGAACCCAGCCGAGTAAGTGTCGATGAAGTCGATGGTCTCGAACCTTCGCATTCGTTGATACTTATCCTCATACTCCAGTTGCACGAATCTGGGGGTCAGTTTAGTTTGCCTGGTTAGATAAGCCCCTTTTACGGCGGCGACCTTTGCATCCTCGAACCGAGTAACCATTGTAGCTATCCAGTTAGGCACCGGCTCGCAGTCAGCGTCGGTGAAAAGGATTAGCTTTCCTTTAGCTACCTTGGCTCCCCGGTTTCTCGCTGCCGCTGCTCCCTGGTTCGATTGCTTGATGACCTTTACGCCCTCTGCTTCTGCGATTAGAGCGGTTGCATCCGAGGATCCATCATCGACCACGATTACCTCGAAGCTATCGCTCGGGTAGTCCTGTGCTTTCACGGCTTTGATGGCTTGAGATATCGTGTTCTCAGCGTTACAGGCTGGGATTATTACCGAGACTAAAGGAATCCTTGTTTTTGTACTTACCAATTTTCCTTGATAATCTTAGGTGATCAAAGATTACTTGAACAGGCTCCTGGCTGCCTCGAAGTACAGCTTCAGATCCTTGGTGGATCGCGTATTTGCAAGCAGTCTCATTATCTGCTTCGGGCGCAAGTAAAACTGCCTAGTGGCCAGCTTTTGCAGCCTTTTCATCTCAGCAGGATCCCTCCCCATAGGCACATAAGACGGGTCATAGTCGGAGAATCCAGCCATTGAGCTGAATCTGCTCCAGTCATCATCCCTAAGCTGCCCCTCCTTTTTTGCTATATTATAAAGCTCGGTGCCCGGGTACGGGGTCGCCAGGCTAAACTTTGCCACATCTAATCCCAGTGACTTGGCAAACTCTATGGTTTCGATGCTCTCCTGGTATGTCTCGGTGGGGAGTCCGAGTATCAGGGTCCCTCGCACCAACAGCCCCGCTTTTTTTGCCATCTTAACCGCCCGAATGATGCGTTCCTTCTTCAAGCCCTTGTTTATAAGCTCAAGCAGGCGCTCGCTGCCGGACTCAACACCAAAGGACAGAAGCACACAGCCAGCTTCCTTCATCAGGTTACATAACTCCTGGTCAACCTGGTCAGCCCTGCCGGCTGCCGTCCAGACGATCCGCTTATGGTAACCGCGTTCGATAAGCCCGTTGCAGATATCGATGGTGCGCTGCCTGTTGACCAGGAAGTTATCATCGAGAATAAGCACCTGCCTGGCGCCATAGCGCTCGGCGAGCAGATCCCATTCCTCGAGCACATTCTTGGCGCTGCGGTAGCGATACTTGAAGCCGCTCATCTGCCTTGCCGAGCAGAATATGCAGCGAAACGGACAGCCACGCGAGGTCAGGATGCAACGCACCGGGCGCTGAAAGACTGCATCAGGGATCTGGTGGTATAGATCCATATTCACCAGCTCCCTCGCCGGAAAGGGGATTGCATCGAGGTCGGTGATAAAGGGCGCATCCGGATTATGCACCAGCCTTCCATCTTGCCGATGGGTCAATCCCTCGATACTAAGGAAATCCCCGCCGCCGAGTATCGCCTTGCAGAGCCGGGTAAATGTATATTCAGCTTCGTTTCGCATCAGGAGGTCGAAGCACTCGTTTTCCATGACACCTTCAGGGAGTAAGGTTGCGTGCACTCCACCGACAACCGTGATGGCTTCAGGTAGCGTTTCCTTGACCACCTGAGCGGTCTTGACCGCCTCGTAGTATATCGGTGTCATGCAGGTAATGCCGACTATTCTTGGATTCATCGCTTGCAAACGCTTGCTTAGTTCCTGCTCGGTATAGGATTCGACCTGACCATCGATAATAGCGACCTTAATCCCTTCCCGTTTAAGCATAGCAGCCAGATAGACCAGGCTTACCGGTATCAATGACGGGGCAGCCTTGCTCAGCTTTCCATAGTGCATGGTGGAACTGAATGAAGGGAGGATCAAAAGTACATGGAGACTATCGTTCATGACCATCATCTTATGGCAGTTTGCCCTTGCAAAGTCAAGGGAGCAGGTGAATGAAGCGTAACTGGGGAAATGATTTTGATTACAAGGTCAGTATTGATATGAGCTGGATGATAGCTGGAGTTTATTCCGTCCCCTCCCGATATTGCGAGCCGGGGACGGGAATCCAGGAATTTTGATCAAAATATCCTAAGTGAACAGTATTAGTCTAAAGCCTTCCTTTGTACATTGAGAAATGGTCTGCTATTATCCAAGCGCCTTTTAGAAAGAACTAGTTACCGGGATGAGTGCCTTTAGCTTCAGGATAACCGCGACCGATGGCTCGGCTCGCTGCGGAGAGATAATCACGCCCCATGGCAAGGTACAGACTCCTGTTTTCATGCCAGTCGGCACCCAGGGCACGGTCAAGTCCCTAGCCCCAAATGAGCTTCATGAACTAGGTACACAGATAATCCTAGGGAACACATATCACCTTTTTTTACGCCCCGGTGTCGATATCATCAAGCGATTTGGCGGATTGCACGGGTTTATTGGCTGGGATAGGGCTATATTGACAGACTCCGGGGGCTTCCAGATATATAGCCTTAAGGGACTGAGCAAGATGAGCGAGAATGGAGTCGAGTTCCAGTCCCACCTGGATGGAAGCAGGTACTTCCTGACCCCGGAGGATGTTGTCCACATCCAGGAGGATCTAGGCTCTGATATCGTTATGGTGCTGGACGAGTGTATTCCTTTTCCATCGACTTATGACTATACGCTTGAATCGACGGACAGGACCACTCGCTGGGCACGAAGATCCCTGGGGGCTAGAAAGCGCGATGATTACGGGATCTTCGCCATCGTGCAGGGGGGAATGTACCAGGACCTGCGACAGCGATCAGCCAAGGATCTGGCTGCCATGGACTTCAATGGCTATGCTATCGGGGGCTTGAGCGTTGGCGAGACCAAGGAGATGATGTATCGCATGGTCTCGGTTGCCTTGCCGCATCTGCCGGAGGATAAACCGCGATATCTTATGGGAGTAGGCAAGCCGGAGGATCTGCTGGAATGCGTCCGCCTGGGGATTGACATGTTCGATTGCGTGATCCCGACTCGAAACGCCAGGAATGGTTGTCTTTACACCCGCTTTGGCAGGGTATTGATCAAGAACGCGAGGTATGAGAGAGATCCCATGCCGATCGATCCTTTGTGCGGTTGTTATACATGTCGCAATTTCTCACGAGCATATCTAAGGCATCTTTACATTGCTCAGGAGATTACCTCTTCGAGGTTGAATACCATACACAATCTGTACTATTATTGCAGTTTAATGCGTAGCGCCCGTTCTGCTATCCAGGCGGGCAGATTTGGTGAATTCCATCGGCAGTTCGCTGCCGAGTACAAGGAGGATATAGATGATTGACATCGCTTTCGCAGCCGAGGCTGGATCAAATGCAGCCCAGACGCCACAGCAGGGATTCGGACAGATGATACTTATGCTGGCACTTATGTTCGGTATCCTTTACCTTCTGCTCATAAGACCCCAGCAGAAGAAACAAAAGGCTCTTCAAAACATGATAAATGCCCTCAAGCGCGGAGACAACGTGCTCACGGTTGGTGGTATTTACGGAACTGTCGCTGCTGTGGAGGATAACTTCATTATGCTTAAGATCTCCGAAAACACAAAGATCAAGATGGCAAAGAGCGGAATCGCAGCGGTTCTAAAAGACCAGGAAGCACTGAGCGGTTAAAAAACTATAAACAACAATATATAACAAGCTAATACTAGCTTTATTGATATACGCACCATCATCTGCAATAGGGAGTATATAACAGTATGAAAAAAGACATTACCTACAGATTGCTGATCATACTTGCAATCTTGATAATATCAGCCTTCTACCAGTTTCCCTGGAGTGAGAAGATCAATCTCGGCTTGGATCTGCAAGGTGGCGTACACCTCGTCTTGCAGGTCGATATGGATGAAGTGCTACGCAACGAGCTGCAACGAATTAGCTCCGATATCATCGAGACCTGCGCCGATGAGGGGATCTTCATCAAGGATACAAAGATAACCAATGACTCGGTCGAGGTCTGGATCTCAGACGCCAGGGATTTCGATAAGGTCGATGATGTCATCTACCGGGCATACAACTACCTGGGATTACATAAGGACAGGGACCAGGGCTACTTCAAGATCACCTTGCGGGAGGGCGATCTGAGGAAGATGCGTGAGGAGACGGTTACTCAGGCGCTGGAGACCATACGAAACCGGGTCGATGCCTTTGGTGTCTCCGAGCCGGTCATACAAAGACAGGGATTAGCCGGAGACCGCATACTCATACAGCTCCCCGGATACCAGGATGTGAATCGAGCCAAGGAGATCATCGGCACCCAGGCTTTCCTTGAGTTCCAGATAGTAAAGGACGGTCCCTATCCGACCAGGGAGGATCTGCTTTCCAAGTATAATAATAGACTCCCGCCAAACACGGAGATATTGAAGGGAGGCAGGAAAGATAAGAACAATAACATCATACCGGAATGGTACCTGCTGGATCGCAATGCTCCTGTAACCGGCAGGGACCTGGAGAATGCAATGGTCGGGCAGGATGAGTATGGCTTACCAGCGGTCAACTTCCAGCTCTCTAGGCAAGGCGGCACCAGGATGTCTCGCTTGACCAAGGATCACATCCGCGACCAGATGGCTATCGTGCTCGATAACAAGGTCATGTCCGCCCCGGTTATACAATCCAAGCTGTATAGAGATATCCAGATCACCGGCAACTTCACCATCCAAGAGGCAAAGGACTTGGCGCTCATACTAAGAGCTGGCGCGCTACCGGCACCGATCGATTACCTCGAAGAAAGGACCGTAGGTCCATCACTTGGGGCAGACTCGATCAGGCAAGGTGTGAGATCATTTATATTAGGTGGAGTTGCGGTGATCATCTTGATGCTGGTTACCTACCGACTAGGTGGACTTATTGCCAATATAAGCCTTATATGCAATATCTTCATCATCCTTGGCATACTATCCATGTTCAAGGCGGTGCTAACCCTTCCAGGCATTGCTGGTATCATCCTCACAGTGGGCATGGCAGTGGATGCCAATGTGCTCATCTTCGAGCGAATAAGAGAGGAGTATGCAAAGAAAAGGGCAGATAAGCTCACCGGAGCAAGCACCCTAAGATCAGCCATTGAGCTAGGCTTCAGGCGAGCATTTCTAACCATCTTGGATGCTAATGTAACTACGCTCATAGCAGCCTTTGTGCTGCTTCACTTCGGTGCCGGACCCGTAAGGGGCTTTGCGGTAACCCTTTCTATCGGTATCTTCGCTTCTGTTTTCGCTGCAATGGTCATCTCCTGGGTCATCTTCGATCTTCTCGCCTATAAGGGTGGCTTGCAGAAGCTCAACTTCATGAGGTTTTTCACCAATCCGAACATACCCTTCCTCAAGTACGGCAAGATCTCGGTAACTGCATCGTCCATCTTCATAATCATCGGGCTGATAGCATATTTTATTATCGGTAGCTTCAACTTTGGCATAGACTTCAGCGGTGGTGTACTACTACTACTTAAATTCAAGCAGGATACATCGGTTCAACAGGTGCGCGATGCACTCGGTGAGATAGGTCTTCAACAAAGCGTGATCCAGAAAGACCAAGAGACAAGCGAGATCATGATCCGCGCACAGATGCTCCATGAAGACGAGGATATTGCTAGAAAGATACTAACCAAATTGCACGATACCTTTGGAAAGGAGAATATTGAGTTACGACAGGAGGAGATGGTCGGACCCCAGGTGGGTTCTGAGTTGAAAAAATCTGCCATCATCGCCATCGTCTTCGCTATGATCTGCATGATCATTTACATTGCCATCCGCTTTGAGTTTATCTGGGGCTTAGGCGCTGTGGTCGCAATAATCCATGATGTTGCCGTAGCACTTACATTCTTGCTGTTATTCAAGATGGAGATATCGCTGCCGGTGGTCGCAGCTATGCTGACCATCGTAGGTTACTCGCTTAATGATACCATCGTTATCTTCGACAGAGTTAGAGAAAACCTGCGTAATGTAAGAAGGACAAAGAATGTCTCCTTTGCCGGCTTGCTGAACGACAGCATCAACCAGGTCTTGAGCCGCACCGTAATGACATCTCTAACCACCTTCGTAGTTGTTTTGTGCCTCTTTCTCTTTGGCGGTCCAGTGATCAAGGTCTTCTCGTTTGCAATGCTGATCGGTGTTGTTGCCGGTACTTATTCTACCTGCTTCATCGCCGCTCCCTTTGTGCTATGGATCAAGGGCGACAAGCTCCCTGAAAAGAAATCATCGATTGGGCGCACGGCAAAGAGAAGGAGAAGATAAGCTCCAGAGCAAATAAATCTTTGAAGATGACAAGATGCAAACCTCTAAATATCAAAAAAAGCAATGGGTAATGTGGCTGCTTGCAGTAGCTTCCCTACTCATACTCGCATCCATAGCCATGCTCGGCTTTTATGCACCCATCGAGAGGACAATGGGGGTGATCCAGAAGATATTCTACTTCCATGTCTCATCAGCCATGGCGAGCTTTCTAGGCTTCGGTATAGTGTTTGTCGCCAGCATTGCATACCTTGTGAAAAGGGATATCAGAAGTAACCTGCTTGGCTATGCTAGCGCAAAGGTAGGACTACTATTCTGTACTTTGGTCTTCATTACCGGACCGCTGTGGGCAAAGGCAGCATGGGGAGTCTGGTGGACATGGGATCCACGGTTAACTACAACAATGGTGCTCTGGTTCATGTATTTGGCTTACTTAATACTTCATAGCTCAATAGAGGATGAGGGTGCCCGTGCCAGGTTCTGCGCAGTTTACGGAATCATCGCCTTTATCGATGTCCCCATCGTCTATCTGTCGGTAAGATTATGGAGATCCGTGCATCCGGCTGTTTTCAAGGTTGGGGAGAGCAGCTTGCATCCACGGATGTTACATACCTTCCTGGTTACACTGGCTGGGTTCATATCGCTCGCGGTAACATTGATAATAATCGCATACAGGCAGGAAGTCCTAGTAAGGCGACTGCGCAATATAGAGGAAAGAATGGCAAGCCGAAGAGATGAACCGAATATGATTCCCTGAGATCATCATTACAGCGAGCAATTGATTTATTATCTTTATCATTCAGGTACCAGTTCTCCTTAAACTCTTGGCAAGAAATAAAAATATTGCATAGGTGATATAAATATGATACAGTTCCATCGGGAAATAATGAAGTTTAAGGATTTACCTTAACCAAGCGCATTATGATAGGGAGTTTGATATGAGAAAAAGATATTTCTCCATTCTAGCTATAAGCATTCTTATGATCTTATTACTGGGAATGGTGCACGGTGAAGGCAAGCAATCGCTCGGTAAAACAGGCGTGACTGCCCTGCCTGATGATCAGCCAATCAATTACATCACCCAGAACCAGACAGACTATAAGTCTAAGGACTTGTGCCTGTTTGGCAAACAGGATTACATGTTTTATTGGAGCAACAGCTTTGATGGCAACGAGACCTATGCATTGATGCTGAATCCCGACTATTGTAGTTCATGTGACAACTTCTGTGTTTATAGCATAGCTCAACTCCTTTCCGTAAATAATGCTCCCTGTGATCTGAATATGACATTCTATCTCTACAGTGCTTATGAAGATCCGGGCAATCCGGGGTGTTATCGACCTGGTACAATACTGTGTGATGTTTATAAGGTCAGTTTTTCTTTAGACAGTATCGGATTATGGTGGATCGGTTTTGATCTGCAAGGTTTTGACTGCTGCTTTAGCCCGCAGCCTGGAGAGATCTATTTTGCAGCCATCAAATACCATGAGCCTGACAACTGCAATATAGATTTAGTACTAAATGATATCCCATGTTCTGATTGCACTGTTTACCTGAATCCGGGTTCAAGCTGGATAGATTTATGTCCCATATTATCTCACCAATACGATCTATCGTTTTACTCAGTCATAGATTGCTTTGCTGACACCGCTACCCCGACGGCGACTCCCACGGCAACGCCAACCAACACCACGACCAGTACTCCAACCTCGACACCAACAGCCACTTCCACGGCAACACCTACTTCAACCCCAACCATGACCCCGACCAATATACCAACGGCAACGCACACAGGGACACCCACCATGACAGCAACTACCGTTCCCACCGGGACAGTAACCATGACCCCTACCTACACGCCGACCCACACCGCCACGGGGATACCGACCACGACCCCGACCATGACATCTACCTACACGCCGACCACTATACCCTCGGCAACTCCCACGGCGACAGCGACCACCATTCCAACCGATACGCCGACCGAGCTTCCAACCGATACCCCCACGGCTACGCCTACTTACTCAGAGCAATACAAATGGGTACAACCCCCTGATATATTCTATGGATACGATATCCGCAGCAACAACTTCGATATGTCCTTACTTGCCGATGACTGGTTGTGCGAGAACGGTTATCCGATCGTCAAGATCAGGTGGTGGGGTTCCTATTTCGACTACATGAGCTATGATCCGGGACCGGTTCCAACGCCATTATACCTGCCTGTATGGTTCGAGCTGAAATGGTTTGAACATGTTCCCCAGGGACCGCTTGGCTTCCCGCAGCCCGGTATGATGATCGCCTACGAACAAGTGTTTGATTACCGGCAGACATACTATTGCACCATGCCAGATTGGTTCTATCCAACGCAATACGAGCATATCTTCCAATACGAATGCAACCTCACCGTTCCCTGGGATCAGGATATCAACACCACCTATTGGCTGGGCATAAGCGCGCATTTCGACGCCAAGGCAGATGCCAAGAACGGTCATGATTTATGGGGCTGGCATACGGCTAGCTCGCACAACCTGGCATCGGCTGTGCAATCCGGTGACGAGGGGGATAATTGGGAAACGCGACTGGAATATGGACAGAGTCATCCCGATTACAACCAGACCCTGGACATGGCTTTCATGCTGGTCTATGTGGTGCCGACATCGACAGCAACCCCGACCAACTCACCAACCATGACTCCCACGATGACAACTACCGCTATTTCCACTTTTACGCCGACCATGACCCCGACAGACACGCCGACCACGACACCCTCTGCGACCCCCACTGCGACCGCTACCGCTATTCCCACTGGTACTCCGACCACGACTCCTACGGAGATTCCTACCGCTACACCGACGGCGACTTCCACTGCGACAGCTACCACTATTCCCACCGATACTCCGACCGTGACCCCCACCGATACTCCGACCGAGGTTCCAACCTATACGCCCACAGTTACGCCTACCTTCTCAGAACAGTATAAATGGTTACAGCCCCCTGATATAATCGATGGATACGATATCCGCAGCAACAACTTCGATATGTCCTTACTTGCCGATGACTGGTTGTGCGAGAACGGTTATCCGATCGTCAAGATCAGGTGGTGGGGTTCCTATTTCGACTACATGAGCTATGATCCGGGACCGGTTCCAACGCCATTATACCTGCCTGTATGGTTCGAGCTGAAATGGTTTGAACATGTTCCCCAGGGACCGCTTGGCTTCCCGCAGCCCGGTATGATGATCGCCTACGAACAAGTGTTTGATTACCGGCAGACATACTATTGCACCATGCCAGATTGGTTCTATCCAACGCAATACGAGCATATCTTCCAATACGAATGCAACCTCACCGTTCCCTGGGATCAGGATATCAACACCACCTATTGGCTGGGCATAAGCGCGCATTTCGACGCCAAGGCAGATGCCAAGAACGGTCATGATTTATGGGGCTGGCATACGGCTAGCTCGCACAACCTGGCATCGGCTGTGCAATCCGGTGACGAGGGGGATAATTGGGAAACGCGACTGGAATATGGACAGAGTCATCCCGATTACAACCAGACCCTGGACATGGCTTTCATGCTGGTCTATGTGGTGCCGACATCGACAGCAACCCCGACCGACTCACCGACCATGACTCCTACCGACACCCCAACCGCTATACCCTCGGCCACACCCACTGCGACAGCTACCGCTATTCCCACAGATACTCCGAGCATGACCCCGACCGACCTACCGACCTCGACGGCTACATCTATCCCCACCGAAAGCCCCACCGGCACCCCTACCGACATGCCAACAAGCACGCATACGGCTCTTCCGAGCCACACTCCCACTGCCACGGGAACGCCGCAATACCTGCCATCTATTGGTATCAGCAAGCAATTCTCTAGCGAATACGGCGATATAGGAGATATAGTCTCCGTGAATATCAAGGTTTACAATGATGGCAATGTGCTGCTTTACGATCTCAATATCACCGATATCCTGCCGGAGGGTCTCCAGTTCCTGCCCGATACGGCTGATCCGGTTGCGGATTCCTATTATGTTACCAGCGATAATGACACCTGGATAAGATGGAAGCTGGATCAGCTTTCGCCGGGTGCCGATATGAATATCAGCTTTGACGCCATGGTCAGCCTGGACAAGGCAGCCTACTGGCAGAAAGGCGTGATCAGGGATGGTTTCTACGAGCTGTACCCAAATGTCTCTGGTCTCACTCTTTCCATATTCGGTCCCCGGGCGAGCAGTTGCCTCGGCGATCCGATTCATCAATACGAGTACCTGGTCGAGGTGATCGAGCCGGGCTTGAAATCACTACAGGTCTTCGACCCGGATACCTACAACGCATACGACGAGAACAACAGCTCTCCCTGGGACACCAACACCTGTTTTTACCTATACTCCAAGTATGAGTTGATAGACCAGGTCTGTTTCGGCAGCGATCCGGCACTTGATGAGACCTGGGTGCCAGCCTTCGAGATCGAGCAGCCGGGTTTCTATGTGCTCAGGGTGAAAACTACCACCGGTAACGACGAGAACGGCTATCAACTCAGGATCACCGAGGGCGCCGAGATCATCCCCAAGGGGATGGTCTGTATCAACATCAACACCACCGGTGAGAAACTGTTTGATTTCACACTATCGGGTTCGACTGAGGAGACATTCTTCGTTGGCAATTACGACACAGACATCGGTCCGGCAAGGTTCGATTATATCTATCCTGACGGCATCAACACATCGAGAGGCACGACAACGAGCTGTTCGTGGGCTTACGATGAACTGCCCGCCGAGCCTGGGAAATGGAGCATAGCCTACTCGGCAGGCATCTATGATACATCGGTCTGGCAGATCGGCAATTCAGACCATCTGATAAACACCGCCCATGTCAGCGCCTGGGATCCGATGTCCGATATGTTCGAGGCGAGCGCGCAGGATTCATTCATCGTATCTTCCAACCCGACCTACACGCCGTGCGATCCCAGGATAATGCTTGCGGGGTACTGGGATACTTACATCACCAGCGCAGACGGCGGATCGATGGATATCTTCGCCATGGTCGCTTCAAGTCCGCAAGGCTCCATCGAAGGGGTCGAGCTTTACTACATGGGTGTTCCCACCGGCGTAGTGCTGCCGGTCGTTGACCCGTCGGCAGGCATCTACTGGCTACAAGATAGCCCGGTGCAAGGGGGCATACCGCCGATTCAAGACCTATTGGAGATTGTGGCAAGGTGTGACAATGGACAGGTGAGTCAATTCTGGCCCTATCTGAACATAAGCATATACTGATCTGCATATTACACGAGAAGTAGATCCCGCTTGGGCTGCTAGCTTCTCCCCTGCTTTTTTGGGCGGGCACAGCATTCCATCTTTGTCGAAACTTCTGATATACTGAAAATGTAGTATAGCCCAAGGGCTAAGGCCTCGAACAAGGAGAACCATCGATGAGAAAGAATATCCAACCGATGCTGTTAACCGTAACCCTGGCTGCGTTGGTAGCAGCCGTTTTCCTTCTTTCATGCAGCGGAGACGGCTCTTCCAATGGAACTCCGGAGCATACGCCGACGCCGACCTCTCCGCCATCAACTGCTACACCCACGCCCTCAAGCACTCCCCTGCCTGCCAGTTGGAGCGCTGCCTTCGGGCTTGAACACGATGACCAGGGAGTGTCCGTGATTACTACCTCGGACCTCGGTTACGTGATTGCCGGAAATTCTACCTCCTACAGCAATAGTAACGATATCGTGGTCATAAAGGTCGATGCGACTGGAAAAGTGCTATGGGAGAAGCAATACGGTTATGATAGCACAATCCTTGCCAATGCGATGATAAGCACCTTTGATGAATGTTTTGTGCTGGTTGGGGGCAGTTCTCTTGGCGTCGGATTCAGCGATATTTTTCTGATAAAGCTTGCCAATAACGGCGGCAAGATGTGGGAAAGGAGCCATGGAGGGGCATATTATGATGAGGGTTATGGATTAGCCCAAGCGACTGACAATGGCTTTTTCCTTGCAGGCATTGTGGGGCGTAGCCCGGATAACATGGATGCAGGATTTATAAAAACTAACATCCAGGGCAACCAGGAATGGGAGCTTACCATGGGAGAAGAAGGACTCCATGAGTATGCCACCGGCGCTTGTTTATCCCAGGAAGGTCGATACATAGTCTGCGGTTACACGGTTGATATTATGACCGGAAATACAAGTAGCTGGTTGGCAAAGATACATGCCTCTGCTGGATTTTTGTGGAAAAAAGACTTTTCACCTAACCCTCACTGCCACCTGGTTGACATCATTCCGGCTAGCGATGAAGGATTCATCGCAGTGGGATATACTGATCCAGCAAACGACTCGGTTCAAGATTTCTGGCTGCTCAAGGTCGATGCCGAGGGGAACCAGCAATGGCAACACATCTACGGCAGTGCCGCTGACGAAAAGGCTTATGCATTATGTGCCGCTGATGATGGAGGATATGTAGTGGTCGGCTCCACCACAGCCTCAGGTCTTGCTGATGTCTATTTGATAAAGACATCTGCCAATGGGGAGCTCCAGTGGGAGAAGACCTACGGGGGCGCGGGCAATGATGAGGGTCGCTGCGTCAAACCTGCCCATGGAAGTGGATACATAATCGTCGGATATACCGAATCATTCGGCGCTGGAGGCAAGGATATTTATGTAATAAAAACCGACCAGCAGGGGAATGTCGAGTAGTATCCATTGGCAGTTTGCAGTTTTACTTAAAAGCTGTCAACTCCTCTTCAACATTTTTGGATTATTATGATATACTAGTACCTTTGACTTCATAAGCTAGTAACAAGGATAGAGATTATGAAAAAAGGAGAGGACAAGGACTTCGTACAAGAGCTTACCAGCAAGTCGGAGAACTTCTCCCAGTGGTATGTCGATGTCATAAGAAAGGCTGGCATGGCTGACTACACCACGCTTAAGGGGTGCATGGTGATCAAGCCCTATGGCTTTGGTCTCTGGGAGAATGTGCGCGATCACCTGGACAGACGCATAAAGGCAACAGGGCATAAAAACGCTTATTTCCCGCTGTTCGTCCCGGAAAGCCTACTACAAAAAGAGGCTGATCATGTCGAGGGCTTTGCTCCCCAGGTCGCCTGGGTTACGCAGGGCGGAGACGAGGTGCTCGAAGAGAGACTAGCCATAAGACCGACATCGGAAGCCATAATTTGCAGCATCTACTCCAACTGGGTGCAGTCATATCGCGACCTCCCTATCCTTATAAACCAATGGGCTAATGTTGTTCGCTGGGAGAAGGTAACCCGCCTATTCTTGCGCACCACCGAGTTCCTCTGGCAGGAAGGGCATACGGTGCATCGCACTTACGAGGATGCCCAAAAAGAGACAATGAAAATGCTTCAAGTCTATAAGGACTTCTATGAGCAAGATCTTGCAATACCGGTCATAGATGGCGAGAAGTCCGAATCCGAGCGCTTTGCTGGCGCGTTGAAGACATACACGGTGGAGGCGATGATGTCCGATGGCAAGGCGCTGCAAGCCGGTACCTCGCACAATCTGGGGCAACACTTCGCCAAGGTCTTCGACATAAAATTCCTCGACGAGGATGGTGTCGTTAAGTATGCCTGGCAGACCTCATGGGGGATAAGCACCCGCTCTGTCGGCGGTATTGTCATGGTGCACGGGGATGACTACGGGCTGGTCATGCCCCCCAAGGTGGCTCCAATACAAGCTATACTGATCCCGATCATCTACGAGAAGAGCCGTGAGCTTGTGCTATCCAAGGCGCAGCGCCTCCTCGATGAGCTGTCGGGCAAGCTGCGCATCGAGGCAGACCTGCGCGACACCAAGCAGCCGGGCTGGAAGTTCAACGAGTACGAGCTGAAGGGAGTACCAATTCGCATTGAGCTTGGACCTAAAGATATCGAGAAAAACCAGGCGGTTGTGGTCAGGCGCGATGATCGAAAGAAGATCGCCGTCGCACTGGACAGCCTAGAATCATACTTAAACGAGCAGCTCGATCACTTTCAGCGCACAATATATGACAGGGCAAAGAGAAACCTGGAGGCGATGACCAAGACACCCACAAGCTATGATGAGCTTGTCCAGCAGATGGATAGCATACGTGGATTCGCACGCATCTTCTGGTGCGGCTCCGCAGAGTGCGAGGCTAAGATCAAAGAGGATACCAAGGCAACCATCCGGGCTATTCCCCTAGATCAGCCCCATGCCGAGCCGTGCCTGGTCTGCGGGAAAGAAAAGGGTAAGCTGGTCTATGTCGCACTGGCGTATTAGAGGAAAGTGACAGAGTGATAAAGCGATAAAGGATTGAAGATTGATTGTTCAGGTGCCTGAACAGTTGATCCCTATCGCTTATGCCATGACAAGGGAAAGAATGTAGATAGGGGGTATCAAGGCATGAGAGCACTGGTTCTGGCAGCCGGCAGGGCACTGGATCTGCACCCGATCACTCAGACTCGTCCCAAGGCGATGATACGAGTCGGCGGTCGCCCCATGCTGGAAAGCATCATAAACGGCTTGGTCAAGGTGGGGGTTACCGGGATTGACCTGGTCATCGGGCTAAACGGCGAGAAGATCAACGAGTACTTCCAGGATGGCTCCGACTTCGATGTGCAGATCACCTACCACAACCAGCCGGAGCCAACCGGCATCGGCGATGCGATAAGCCTGGCATGCGACCGCTTTACGCCAGGGGAGCACTTCATCCTCGCCTACGGAGATACATTGACTACGCCGGGACTCTTCTCCACGCTGGTGAGGGCATTTCATAACTACAAGGCGCCGGTGGCAGCGGTATCTTTGACCGCGGATACCTCCATCTACGGAAATATCTATATGGACAGCGAGGGGAGGATTACAAGAATCGTCGAGAAGCCAAAACAAAAGGGATTAGGCAACTATGTGCTGGTCGGCGCTTTTGTTCTACCCCAGGGCTTTTTCGGTATCCTGAAAAAGAGCGATAATAATGTGATCCAAGCCTTCGAGACGCTGTGCTCGGAGCCGGGCTTCTACGCAGCTATCTGGGACGAGGATTGGATAGATACCCAGTACCCCTGGGAGATCCTGAGAGCTAACAAGCTCGCCATGTCAACGATGGCTCAGGCGGTCATCCATGAGACCGTTAAGCTCAATGGTATGGTTACTTTGCGGGGTCCGGTCTATATAGAGAAGGATGTGGAGATAAACTCCGGTTCGGTCGTGGAGGGTCCCTGTTTCATCGGCGAGGGGAGCTATATCGGCAACAATGTGCTGGTGCGCAAGGGCACTTGCATCGGTCCCAACTCGGTCATCGGCTATGGCGTGGAGCTAAAGAATTGCATCTTGTTCGGCAACTCCAAGGTCGGTCGCCTATCCTTCATCGGCGACAGCGTTATCGGCGAATACACCAACATCGGCTCCGGGGTTATGACCATAAACGAGAACATCGATGGACAGACAGTATCAGTCGATGTGCGCGGGGAACTTATTGATTCGAGGCTGAAAAAGCTCGGCGCCTTCATCGGGGATTACTCGCGCATCGGGGCAGCTAATACCATCAAGCCAGGCGCGCTTGTCGATGCAAACAGCATAATCCCCCATAACCTCGATGTCCCATTAAAACGACCGAAAAAAAAGATAAAATAAAATATATATAAGCCAATGTGCGGCATTAGCGGTATAATAAGCAAGCATCCCATCAAGGACAAGCTGCTTCAGAGCATAAAGAACCTCGAATACAGGGGCTATGACTCCTGTGGAGTTGCTTACATAGAGGATGGTGCGATTAAAGTAAAAAAGGATGTCGGGCATATAGATAGGGTCAACCGCAAGCTTAACCTTGCAGGGCACAAGGCGACCATAGGCATCGCACACACCCGCTGGGCGACTCACGGCGGGGTTAACAAGATCAACTCGCATCCACATTTAAGCAACGATAAAAGGCTGGCATTGGCGCACAACGGCGTGATCCACAACTATCGCACGCTCAAACAAAGTTTGCTCAACAAAGGTTACAAATTCGACAGCCAGACCGACTCCGAGGTGATCGTAGTGCTCATAGAGGATCTGCGCAATCAATACGGCGACCTGGAGCGGGCAGTTGGCGAGGTGTTCAAGCACCTGGTGGGACCGTTTGCCTTTGTATTGATTAGCCTCGATGAGCCGGATTGCATCTACGGCGTCAAGAACGAAAGCCCGCTGATTCTAGGCATCGGCGAGGGGGAGATGTTCATCGGCTCAGATATCAACGCGGTCATCGACTACACCAAGCGCACGGTGGTGCTCAACGATGGCGAGTATGCCATCATCGATAAAGCGGGATTCATTATAAAGGATCACAGAAACAATACCGAGGTGAAAAGGGAAATCACCCATATACCTTGGGACAAGGAGGAGAGCAAGAAAGGCGGCTTCCCCCACTACATGCTCAAGGAGATCCACGAGCAGCCCCAGGCGCTTCTGACCGCAATGGCAATCGATGACAACCTGGTAAGCAAGCTGGCTGAATCGATATCAAGCGCCAGGCAAACCATACTTACCGGCATTGGAACAACCTACTATGTGAGCTTGACCGCCCAGTATTACTTCGCACGCTATGCCAAGGTGAACGCCAGCGCAATAAGCTCCGATGTACTGCCCGAACTTGCAGTGCTGGGCAAGGATGACCTGGTCATAGCGGTATCGCAGTCCGGGGAGACCCATGATACCAAGCGAGCGCTTAAATACGCCCGCCAGGCGAATAGCAAAACCGCTGCGATAGTTAATGTACCTACCTCGGAGATCGCACGAACGGTTGATCTTGCTATCTATCAAGGAAGCGGTCCCGAGATATGCGTCCTTTCCACCAAGGCAGCCTTTGCACAGGTGGTTATCCTCCTTCGCCTGGTGCTTCAGATGGGCAGGATGCGCGGTCTTATCAGCCAAAAGGAGTTTGGCAATTACATCGCTGATATTCGCAGCTTCGCCATTACACTGGAGCGTTTCATCAACGAGACCAAGGGCATCATCAGCCGCATCGCCCAGGCTAACGCGCATATAAAGAACTGGCTTTATATCGGCAGGGGCATATATCACGCCATAGCGCTCGAATCATCGCTGAAGATGAAGGAGGTTACCTACCTTCACGCCGAGGGGATGTCAGGGGGCTTTTTGAAACACGGCACCATCTCTCTTATCGATCCCGATATCAACACCCTTGCCTTCATCCCGCCCGGCGAGGAAGCACAGCTATATACTGATACAATGAACAATGTGCAGGAGATAAGGACCCGCGGGGGAAAGGTCATCGGGGTGCTGCATGAGGGAGATGATGCAGACCAGGTCGATGAGGCGATCATGCTTCCGCGTGTTCCGTGCATAGTCGCCCCCCTGATTCAGATGGTAACCGGGCAGTTGGTCGCCTATTACACAGCCAGCCACCTTAAACGCGATATCGACAAGCCGCGCGCGCTAGCCAAGTCGGTAACCGTGCCCTAAGCAATAAACAAGCGTTGCCGAGCCGCTCGGCAACCATCTTCTTATCATTGCAGCATAAGACGACCCCATCTCTTGTATTCTCGAAGCTGCTGACCATCGTGTTCTCGAATACGAGTAACCCCTGCGATTCAGCCACCGAAGCGATAGCCCTGGGCAGCTTGACCGGGTGTGCAGCCCCATCGTTTGGCATAAATAGCGCTCCATGATATCCGAGGGGGGACTTCCCCATTTCCCGATCCGTGAGCGTGAGCGAGCGGTCAGTGACTCGCCTATAGCGAGGAATCGTCCCCACCTGTTCGGGTGTTGAGCATTGTTATCTGTCGATCCTTTATCACCTATCACCTATCACTTTCCCCTGCTCTCTCACTTCTTAAGCCCCAAGTCCATTAACACCCCGCCCCCCTTGGTGGAGCACCCCTCTTATAGAAGGGATGTTCAGAATGTCCCCTCTATCAAAAGGAAACCACACACCTTGCACATCTATTGTCTTTTTCTTATGAGATTTACTCTTTTACAGATTAACCGCCAGGCTGATAATCAGGGGATCCATTCCCTTAAGCCTCTGTATCAGTTCTAGATTATCCTTGAATAGAAGCCTTTTCCCTGTCAGCTTGGATCCCTGGTCAATGATATATTCTTTCTCCAACTGCGTACTCTCGATGAAGAATACCAGGTGATTGGCATCGACAAAACCTCGCTGGCTCTGGATGTCATAGAATATCCATCCGATATCCTCGATGAATACCTCGCTGAAGCGGTGCAATACCAGTTTTCCTTCCTCTCCATTCGGGATATAAAGCGCGCCGTGTACACCTCTGGTCTTTATGCCAACATATTCCAGCAGAGCCTCGAAGAGTTTGGACAGTCCCACACAGTTGCCCCTTCTTGTAGCAATTACATTGGAAAGCTGTTGACCATCGTCCAGGATGGTGTTTTGATAGCTAAAGTTGGCAGCGATCCAGTTGAAAGCCTTATGGATATAATCGACCTTATAATAAGATTGTTCAGCAAAATTGCTCGCCACTTTACGAACTAGCGAAGGATATTCCTTCTTAGGATTTTTAACTGAAGCATCGAGCACGGCTCTTGATTTTATTGGGTTAGCATTGATAGTGATGGCGACCGATCTTCGATCATTCAATATATTGACCCTTTGGCTGAAGACTCTATTTTGATAGTCAAATACTTTTGCTGGTTGCCCAGCTAAAACGAATCTTGCCTCCTGGATTCCGCACACGATAAATGTATCAGCGCAGAGTTGGCAGGGCATAATAAGAAATAAGATACTGAGAAAGGGTGTTGCAGCGCCATTTGCTAAGGTGCAATGCTGTATCGAAACAGGTGGTTTCATGTATGGTAGTGCTATCTACCAATGGATAATCTTTCGATCAAGAACTCGTTCAGACCCGCCTTTCGCATCTTATCCTGAGTTTTTTGTATATCGTAAGCGAGGCGTCGAATCTGACAGCTCTTCGAGTCCGAGTCATAGACGGCATAAGATAGCCTTGGATCTCCATCCCTCGGCTGTCCCACGGAGCCGACATTGATTATATATTTAAGGCTATCCTTTGGCTCTAGCGTATTTGACTTGTGGATAATTATCTGCCTGCCATCGTATCCGAGCAGCATCGGCTGGTGCGAGTGCCCGATGAAGCAGACCTTTTGCTGTATCATGCGGAAGTTGGCTAATGCCTCCTCGAAGTTGAAGATATAGTTCCACTCTTCGGGCTGCAAGGGAGTTGCATGGACGAAACATGCGTGCTCAGTGTTATGCATGAGGGGGAGGCTGCGTAAAAAATCAAGGCTTTCCTCGGTCAGGCTCTGCTTAGTCCACAGGATCGCCTCCCTGGCAAAGGGATTGAAATAGGAGAGATCCACATCCTCTATCACCGATTCATCGTGGTTACCAAGTATTGTAACCGAGGCTTTCTCCTTTATAACCCGGCAGCATTCGTTGGGATCCGGACCGTAGCCGACAACATCACCGAGGCATATGACTTCTCCGGGCAGGTCGGACTCTATATCCTGCAAGGCTCTTTCAAGCCCCTCCAGGTTGCCGTGGATGTCAGAGATTATATAATATCTCATACTGCGTTGTTCTTTAACACTGAATGGTTAATTATCCATAAATCACAAAGAAAATTCAATAAAAATTAAGAGCCTTTTCTTTGTCTCAGATCCTTTTTTATCGAGTCCAGAACTCCGTTGACGAACATTCCAGACTTTGTATCGCCGAACTTCTTTGCGATCTCTATCGCCTCATTTATGGAGACGGTCATAGGTATATCATCCCCAGATATCATCTCCTGGATAGCGATCCTGAGGATATTTTTATCGACAATGGATAACCTTTCCAATCGCCAGTTTTCGATATGCTTCTTTATTATTTCATCTATCCTGGGCAGGTTCTCATATACGCTAAGCACCAGTTTTTTAGTATATTTCTTCTCTTCAGGCTCTGCTTTTTTTAGCGTGTAGAAGTCCTCGAAGGCTTGGCTCAGATTATGGTTGCCGCCCACCTCGATCATGTAGAGTATCTGCACGGCAAACTCTCTGGCTTTTCTTCGTTTACCCAAGGAACTATCCCACTTTTTTGTGATTATCTATCATTAGATTATAAGTAAGTCTTGCTAATAGATAAAGACAATAATATGATACTTAACTAAATCCGAATCAGGTTACAGTCATATCAGGCACTTTGAATCACTATATCTGATGATAGATGCTTATCGTCTCCATGGCTGAAATGGCAGCATCAGCTCCTTTGTTGCCTGCCTTTGTCCCCGCACGCTCGATAGCCTGCTCGATTGTATCCGCGGTGATCACTCCGAAGATGACCGGCAGCGAAGCCTCCAGGTTGACCAGGGCTACCCCCTTGGCAACCTCGGCAGCTACATATTCAAAATGGGGAGTATCCCCGCGAATAACACATCCAAGGCATATCACCGCATCATAATTGCCGCTTAGTGCCATCCGTTTCGCTACCGATGGTATCTCAAAGGCGCCAGGTACCTTGACTACAGTTATATTCTGCGGGTCAGCATTGTGCCTGAGCAAGGCATCCAGGCATCCTTCGATCAGCCGCTCTGTGATGAAATCGTTGAAGCGACTGGCAACTATGCCGATGCGCTTCCCCTCGGCGCTGATTATCCCTTCAATCCTTTTTATCTTCGTCATTATGGTTAACCCCCTCGGGTAGATTGAGAAGCAGGTGTCCCAGCTTGTCCTTCTTAGTAATCAAGTATTTTATATTATGCTTGCTTGGTGGTGTCTCCAAGGGCACTCGCTCGATGATATCTATACCATACCCCCTTATGCTAACATATTTTTTGGGATTGTTGGTCAGCAGCCTGATCTTCCTTACCCCAAGGTCATGAAGTATCTGGGCACCTACACCGTAATCCCTCTCATCAGCCTTGAACCCCAAGGCCAGGTTCGCCTCCACCGTATCCCTGCCGTTGTCCTGGAGAACATAAGCCTTCAGCTTGTTTGCCAAGCCGATTCCCCTTCCTTCCTGCATCAGGTAAACCACAGCCCCTGCTCCCTCCTTCTCGATGAGCTGCATGGCTCTGGTAAGCTGCTCGCCACAGTCGCAGCGAGCGCTATGGAATACATCTCCGGTCAGGCACTGGGAATGTACTCGCACCAGCACCCCATCCTTCTTCAGATCGCCCTTGAATATCGCGACATGCACCTCGCCATCAAGCGTGTTCTCATAGCATCTGACCTTGAAATCACCGAACTTGGTTGGCAGTTTTGCAGTAGCGATGCAATTGACAAAGCGCTCGGTCTTTAGGCGATAGGCGATTAAGTCCTCAACGGCTATGATCTTGATGCCATGTTTCTTGGAGAATTCAATCAAGTCTGGAACCCTAGCCATGGTGCCGTCTTCATTCATGATCTCGCAGATAACCCCAGCCGGATATAGCCCGGCAAGCCTTGCCAGGTCCACCGCCGCCTCGGTCTGACCGGCACGCTTCAAAACTCCCCCATCCTTTGCCATCAAGGGAAACATGTGTCCAGGGCGAGCGATATCCGAGGGCTTGGTCTTGGGATCGATCGCTACCTTTACCGTGCAGGCTCGATCCGCTGCCGAGATGCCGGTGCTGACACCGCATTTAGCCTCGATGGAGACGGTGAATGCGGTATTGAACGGCGCGGTATTATCCCGTACCATTAGTGGAATCTCCAGCTCTTCCAATCGTTGGCGTGTCATGGGGAGGCAGATCAGACCCCTGCCGTACTTTGCCATGAAGTTGATCGCCTCTGGGGTAACCTTCTCGGCTGCGATGGTAAGATCACCCTCGTTCTCGCGATCCGGGTCATCGACCACGATCAAGAACTTCCCTTGTTTGAAGTCTTCCAGCGCCTCCTCTATGCTCGCAAAGTGTTCCTTGAAGCTCATTTCACATATCCATATCGTTTCAACAGGTCGTAGGTAACCGTTTTTCTCGCCTGGTAGGCATCTTCTACATCACCAGTGGAAGATGGCTCCAAGCCAGCTAAAAGCAATCTCTCTACATACTTTGCAATTATATCGACCTCGATATTAACCGGGCAACCAGGCTTAACATACTGTAGATTGGTCGCATTGAATGTCTGAGGGATGATATTTATTTCCATGGTGGCATCATTTATGGCATTCAAGGTGAGGCTGATGCCATCGATACAAACCGAGCCTTTACTTACAAGGTATCTGCCCAGGTGCAAAGGATATCGCACTACCAGCTTGTGCGACTCGCCCAATTGGCTCAGCTCTTCAATGAAACCAATGCCATCGACATGTCCCAGCACCATGTGCCCCCCCATGCGAGTGTTCGACATAATTGCCCGTTCCAGGTTGGCCCTAGCGCCGATGGGAAGCTTACCCAGGACGCTCACCTTCATGCTCTCCGATGATACATAAGCCTCGAAGCCATTTGCAAGCAACCTGGTTATAGTAAGGCAGACCCCATTTACAGCTATGCTATCGCCGACCTTGCTGCCCTTAATCACTTTCTGGCAGGCGATGCGGATGACCTTGCCATCCTTTGCGGCTTCAAGCTTCTCAAGCCTGCCTAATTCTTCTATCAATCCTGTAAACATCGAACATCTCGCTTTTTAGCGGAGATATCTTAATATACAAAGCCATAAAAGACAAATGAGCTTAGTGGTGGTTGAAGGTTATTGAGCTACAAAGGCACAAAGGCACAAAGAAGAAGTGATACCGTGATAAAGTGATAAAGGCGTATTGAACCACTTCAAAAGCCGGCGATCCATTCTCAAAACCTTAATTTCTTTGGGGGTTAGGCATGCCATAACTGAAACAAGAAACAAGAAATTAAAAAACGAGAAACTTTCCATCGTCTATATTGCTTTTATATTCCGAAGGTATGGATCGCCTTGTATGAATGGGTTAGCATGGGCAAGGTACCGGTAGTCAAAGTCGGCAAGCTGGACAAGTGGCTGGAAGGACAAAGGAAAGGCTTAGATAAGAGAGAGTTTCTCTTAAAAAAATCTAAAGTGAAGTTGCTTTTTGAATTGGAATCTATTATACTTCTTCATTGCAATGGGTGTATATATGAAGGGAAATAACTGGTACATCGACTATTACTACAAGGGTAAACGGAAACGCAAGACGGTTTGTCCCTCAAAGAAACTTGCAGAGCAGGTATTATCGGATGTACAGACTAAGATAGTCAAGGGTGAGTGCCTGGGAGTTTATGAAGGAGTTTAGATAAGGTTTGGACGCTATTGGGACAACAAGAGGAAAAAAGAAAAGATAAAACAAGTAAAAATACTTGATTTTAGATACTTGGGCCATTAGCTCAGTTGGCAGAGCAGCTGACTCTTAATCAGCGGGTCCTGGGTTCGAGTCCCAGATGGCCCCTTCAGAAAGACAATAATAATACGCGAGGAATGGATGAACATGAATAAGAACAAGATACTTACTATAGCGATAGCCCTGGCTGTATCAATGTCATTTTTCTTGATCATCTCATGCGAGGATAATGACAGCGATAGCTATAGCAGTCAAAACTCCCCCGAAGGGACGCAAACCCCGAATCCTTCGCCTATCCCGACCCCCACCATACCTCACGAGGGGATCGAGGGTTGTTATTCTTTGCTGATCAATCTTGATGGCTGTTGGGGAGCAGGTGGTTCTTACGATTGCGAAACAATATTAAACATTGTGAGAACCATCCACGGATTAGTGCAGGTCAACCTGGATAGTGAAAGACTATACGGCTTCATCGAGGTCCAGTCCATGGGATTCTGCTACCGTTTCCCATACCAGACTACCTACACAGGCGATGTAATACACATCGAGCTGACCCTCGAGCCTGATGAATTCGAGGGAGTAACTGTATATCTTTCAGCAGACATCACCATTGATGAACAAGGCAATATGAGCGGAACAGTTGAATTTCATGGCTGGGGCGAGGCTTTAGGCTACAATATGGACTGCTGGTGCAACGGCTTGCTCGATGGCAACTGGATAAGCCACGAATGCGACTTCAATTGCTGAAGAAATAATAAAGCGTACCCAGATTTGACCGGTTGGTGGAAAACAGATTAGTTGTGCATTGAACTTACTTTACATGGCAGAATTTGTGCGCTATCATGCTTATTAAAGATGAAAGGAGCTAACGATGATTAAAAAAGCCTTCTTTATAGCAACCATGCTAACCGTGATGACGGCAGCCTGGTCACTCTGCCAGGAAGTGATCCCTGTAAAATGGCAGATCTACGAGGACCCTTATGTATATAAGACCGATAACGAGGAGTGGAAGATAAGCCGACACGGAGATCCCATCCTGTTCAGGTACGAGCCATCCGGCACGCAGGGGCTTATGATCGGCGATGGCTCCGATAAAGAGGCGCTCTGGGGACAGTTGGTCGATTTCATCCTTGGCAATATTACCGAGAACTTCAACCAGGACGAGTTCTTCATCGACTATGACACCGATCTATCAACCTTCAACGAGGCGACCTATACTTATGCCTTGACCCGGTTCAAGCTCCCCGGCGAATTTGAGGGCACGGTTTATCTCAATGTCGGCAGGGTCGATGACGGCTTGGCGATCCTATGCAACCGGCACATAATAGGCTATCGAGACCTTGGCGAACACTCCACGAAGCATGACCTGAATGTTGATATAGATGGCAAGGCGGGTGTCCTCAGCGAGGGGATCAATACTCTGGTGCTGATCCTGGTCGATGATTCCAGGGACTGGAAGATAATCAAGGATGTCTATCTTTACGCCAGCGACTTCACGCAGCCGATCGGCTATTCCTGGACGATCTCCCAGCCGGAGGTCTTCGTCATCCACTAGCGGGGGAAGGTGATCTGCCGAAGATTTTAGGATCTAATCGTAAGGATCTAACGGTAAGCCATTCCTTGAACTCCTCTTTCATCTTCTCATGCTCTAATCCTTTGTTCTCAGCCAGCTCTCAAAGCCCTTTTCGGATACAAAACTACAAGGTTAATACACTCCTTTAGTTCCCTCCTGGGTTTGACAGTTGAGAGCTGTAAGTTATTAAAAAATATGAATTCTCTATTTGTAAAATGCACAGATTATCGCTACAGCAAGAACTCGATAACTTGGTCTCTGTGGTGAATTCCGCTTTTTGAGTTTTATCGGACTATGTTTCTAATTATATATATAGGTTTTCGCTGGGATTCAAAGTAGGTGCGTATGTTGATCTCGCCGAGCAGCCCCAAAACAATGAACTGAAAGCCGACGATAATAAGTATAGCTGTAACTGTGAGCAGGGGATTTCGCGTCATTGTACGAATCTCCAATATGCGCATTACTACGGTTGCGATCCCGCTTATTATCCCCAGGATGATAGAGTACAAACCCCAGGCGCCAAATATTCGGATCGGGCTGGTGCTGTAGCTCATAAGGAATTTTACGGTTATTAGATCTAATATAACTCCCAAAGTCCTTTTCAGTCCATACTTCGATTTGCCATATCTTCTTGGATGATGATTAACTGGAAGCTCTGCTATCTTGGCTCCAACCCATTGCGCTAATGGAGGCAAAAAGCGATGCATCTCGCCATAGAGGGGTATGTTAGCGATGACCTCGTTGTGGTAAGCCTTGAGCGTGCAGCCGTGATCGTGAAGTTTTACACCGGTAATCTTGCTTATCAGCCAGTTTGCAAACCTTGATGGCAAAATTCGAGTTAATGCTGGATCCTTGCGGTGTGCACGCCACCCGGAGACTAGATCATATCCTTGTTTGAGCTTTTCGATCAAAGCTGGAATATCTTGGGGATCATTTTGCATATCCGCATCGATGGTAACGATTATCCTACCTCTGGCATTATGAAAGCCTGCGGAAAGCGCTGGTGTCTGACCGAAATTGCGCCGAAGTCTTATTATAATCAGGTTCTGGTAACGCTCCTTAAGTTTTATAAGTTGGTTGTACGAGCTATCTGTGCTGCCGTCATCCACCGCGATGACCTCGTAGCTATACTCGTTCTCCTTGAGCACTTTATAAAGCTCATCCATGAGCCAAGCGAGGTTTTCCTCTTCGTTGAATATGGGAATAACCACGCTCAGATCAAGTGTTGGCTCAGTGGAATCCGGTATCATTTCCTGTTTTATGGACATAGCTATTACTACATAATTAAGTGAAAATTCTTCAACTAGTGCTTGGAGTTTCCTTCAGAAGATCTAGGAAACTACCTCTCATATCAGCCTCCATATCTTTCATATCTTCAAAGGTGTTAAAAGCGGTAAGCTCGTAAGATATGGGTGTAACGGATATGAATCCATTTCTAACCGCCATCTCGTCGTCCCTGGGATCGTTTGTCTTGAATTCATCCTCGCCGACAAGCCAAAAGTACTCCCTCTGCTTGGGATCTGTTCTCCTATCGAAGCGGTCCAGGTAGCGATACATTCCTTGCCTGGTTATCATAATCCCTTTCATCTCTTCCAGGGGGATAGCTGGTATATTGACATTCAGAACAATATTCTTAGCAATATTAAGATCAAAGTAATTCTCAGCAAGTCGCTCAGTTATCTTGACAGCCGCCTTAAGGTGTTGGCGCCGAGATGTGCAATGGCTCACCGCCATGGAAGGAAAGCCATAAATGGCTCCCTCTAGTGCTGCGGCGACTGTGCCGCTATAAAGGATATTGATACCAGTGTTACAACCGCTGTTTATCCCTGATATTATCAAGTCAGGAGGTTCTTTATATACCATAGAAAGTGCATACTTGACGCAGTCGGCAGGCTTGCCATCAACAGCATACCCTATCAATGCACCATCAAGATACATCTTCTCGGTTCTGATAGGCTTATCAAGGGTGCAGGCGTGCGCACAGCCGCTTTGTTCATGTTTAGGAGCAACTATAAAAACCTCATGAGAGATGCATAAGGTACTGTATAGCTGCTGCAACCCCGGAGCCCAGAAGCCATCATCGTTTATCAGCAGTATCCTCAAAATCGCAACTCCATGCTATCCATATTGGAGGCTAGTATATTGTAATTACCTTCATATTTCCATGATCTATCCTCAGATCGGTGCGATTATACACACTGGTAATTATATCAAAGTCGCAAGTGCTTTTGAGCTACTCTTCCAGGGCGTAAATAGCCAGGTTTTTTAGCCTTTTTGCCTCCTCATCCTCTGGCTTCTTTGAGATGATATAGTCCATATTCTTTATGCAATCCTCGTACCTTCCCTCATCGAAGGCTTGTTTCCCCTTCTGGAAGTGTTCTCTTATATCTATCTCAAACCTGGCAATGGATATGAAGTTCTTTGCACTAATATTTTCCGGATCGATCTGCAATACAGCATCCATTACCTGGATGCATTTCTCATATTCCTTCTGTGAATAATGCTTTTCTCCTTGACTAAGAAGCTCACCGATGCGCTCTTTCTTGGCTTGTTCTCTAGCCTTCTCGACTGCCTGTATCTGGTCGAGCACCTCCTGGTCGCCGGGGAAAAGCTCGAGCGCTTTGTTTAATTGGTCGATTGCATTGTTATATTTCTCGGCGAGGGTCAGTTCTCGAGCCTTGCTCATGTACCTGTTTTTCTTAGCCAGTTTTTCCCGTTCAATCCTGATCTCCTCCAGCTTCTTTTCTGCTTCAGCGATATATTTCTTAGCTCCTTGATTATTGGGATCAAGCGCTAGCACTTTTTTCAGGGTGGATATTGCAGAGCCATATTTCCCTTGCTGGAAGTATTCTTTTCCCTTTGCATAGTAGTTTCTTATGCTTTGAACCCTTTGCCTTTCCTTCTGATCAGCCTTTATTTTCTCGATGATGGCAGACGATTTATCTACATATTCCTTCAGGGTCTCGTTTCCCGGATAGATCTGCAGGTATGTTCCAGCAAGCTCGAGACACTTCTCGTACTGTCCGGCGTTGAAGAGTTCTTTAACCTTGTTGATATTTTCCTCGATTATCTTGGCTTCCTCGATCATCTGTTCCTTTGGCAAAGGAGTCGATGTCGGTTGCACGGTTTCGGTACCCTGTCTAAGTCCCTCGGTCGAGCTGAATGAGATATAGAAATACACCGAGACTCCAATAACTATAATCACAACAGCTATAATCCCTACATATAAGGCAATCTTGGAGACTCCTTTAAGCGGCAGTCCAAAGGTCGTGGGCGTCTCGGTGGGGAATTCCTCCTCTTCCTCTGCTTCTGGTTCGATCTCGGTTTCGTCGATAGGCATCTCCAGTTTACCGATCAAGTCTGAATCCTCTTCACCCGAGTCGATGATAGCATCATAGCTCGCCTGTACCTTCTGTTGTTCATCGGGCATTTGTTCGAGATCCTCGAACTCGTAGGATTCTTTTTCCTCTGTGTCCCAGGGCGCCGTATAGGGATCTTCGATTTCGGCTTGTTCATCATCAGTGAAGGGGAATTCCTCTTGTTCGGGAGCGGACTCCTCGGATGCCCCCTCCTCGGCTTGAAGGTCGTCTGCAAAGCCCTCATTTGCAAGCTCCTGTCTCAGATCGACCGTTCCCTCTTGAGGTATGGCTTGTGCATCGAGTTTCTCTTTTTGCTTTGGTGGTGGTTTCTTGGCAGATTTTTGTAGCTCCAGTTTTTCCTTGGCCATATCGATATATCCAAGTGCTCCCTCGTTATTGGGATCGATTTTGAGTAGTTGCTGCATCTTCTGGATGCATCCGTGGTAGTCCTTGTTTCGGAAGCACTCCGCGCCCTCGATCCAGTATTTCCTTATCCTTTCAATATCCTCCAGGGAGCTTTGGTCTTCAGAGCTTTCTTGCTCAAGAAGTTCCTCCTCGGATTCTTCATCAAGCTGTTCGCTCGATTCCTCAAAGATATCCTCGGTTTCCTCAGCCAGTTTATCTAACTCGCTTTGTTCGATATCCTCGAAGATCTCCTCTTTCCCCTCTTGTTCATACTCCTCATCCAAACCGCTGTCATACTTGGTGAATGCAGAGCCTTCCTTGAAGAGATCATCCTCGATGAGATCCTCGTCCCGTTGGTCAATTTTGTGTTCTTCTTCGAGATCATCAAAGGAGAATTCCTCCCCCCCATCCTCGGTGTCTTTTGGGGTTTCTTTCTCGAATATATCTCTTTCGCCTTCCCCCTCGAATAGGTCCCTCAGATCCATATCGGTTGAGCTTGGCGGCTTCATGTCATCCCCGTGTTCATCGAACTTGAAATCAGCTTCATCCGGCAGGGGTGTATCCAGCTCATCAAAGGGTTCCTCGAATGGCTCAGCCTTAAGTTCATCATCAATATCCGGGCTTTCAAGATCCTGGTCGAGCTGTTGCTTCTCAAAGAAGTCCTCGTCGAATTCCATGTCCTCTGGTTCAGCTTGCTCCATCATCTCAAGGGCTTTTTGCATTAGTGCCTGAGCGAGCTTGTGATTGGGATCCTCGCGCAGCACTAGGTCTAGTTCCTCGATGCTTAGCTCGTAATCGCCTTTATCGAGGTATTCCTTTGCCTTCTTGATGTGTTTCTTAATATCCTGCTCGTCCAAGGAACTTCCCCTCTTGGTCAATATAAGTATAGTCAATTTTAAATTTAACACAAAGTAAAAAATGAGACAATACGATCCTTCCTGCCACTTGACAAGATATTTACCTGGTGATACACTCAAATTAGAGTACAATATGAGTGTCGTTGGCAGAAAAGGCAGAAACAAATGAAAGACAAAAGAGTAACCATCAAGATACCTACGATATTATACAAGAAAATACAAGCACTTATCGAGGACTCTGGATTCAGTTCACCTACGGAATTCATAGTCTATGTGCTAAGGGATATCCTGAGTGAGCATGAAACTGAAAATGAACAACAAGAAAAGAGCTTTACCCCAGAGGAGCTAAGGGTTATAAAGAAAAAGCTGAAAAACCTCGGTTATCTATAGAATACTAAAGGAGTCAAGATGACAAAACTTATCATATTCGGCATGGACTGCATGACCCCGCAGTTAACCTTCGATGCCTGGTTGGATGATCTCCCTAATCTAAAGGCGCTTTGCCAAAAGGGAGTCTATGCCAGGCTGAGATCGACCATCCCCCCCATCACCGTCCCCGCCTGGACGGCGATGATGACATCCAAGGATCCGGGTCAACTCGGATTCTATGGCTTCAGAAACCGCAAGAGCTACGACTACGAAGCGCTTTATTTCGCCAATGCCAAGTATGTCAAGGAGAAGACGGTCTGGAACTACCTGTCGCGCAACCGCCTGAGATCGCTAATTCTGGGCGTGCCACAGACTTATCCACCTAAACCACTGAACGGCGTTATGGTGGCCAGCTTCCTCACCCCCGACAAGAGCGTCCAATATACATATCCTGATGAGATTAAACATGCGCTGGATCGAGCAGCAGAGGACGATTATATAATCGATGTAAAGAACTTCCGCACCGACAACAAGGAGAAGCTGCTCGATGATATCATCGTGATGACCCGAAGGAGATTTATGGCGCTGCGCTACCTGTTGGCAAACGATAGTTTCGACTTTGCAATGATGGTGGAGATGGGTCCGGATCGCATACACCACGGCTTCTGGCGATACATGGATAAGAACCATCGACTCTACGAGCCGGGGAACCCTTACGAGTCGGTTATCCATGATTATTATGTTCTGCTAGACCAGGAGATCGGCAAAACGCTTAAAGTATTAGGCGATGACTGTAATGTCATGGTGGTCTCGGATCACGGCGCCAAGACCATGATCGGGGCTATATGCATAAACGAATGGCTCATCAAGAAAGGATACCTAACCCTTAAAGAGGAGCCGGCAGAGCCAACCAGGCTCAAGATGGAGATGATCGACTGGTCGAAAACTTACGCATGGGGCGAGGGTGGCTACTACAGCCGTATCTTTTTCAATGTGCAGGAACGAGAGCCGCAGGGCATAATACCGCAAGCCGAGTATGAGGAATTCAGGGCAAGGATCATAGCTGACCTGGAAGCAATGACCGATGAGCATGGAAACAGGATCAACACCAAGGCACTCATACCCGAACAGATATATCGTGAGTGCAAACGAATACCCCCTGACCTGGTCGTTTATCTCGGAAATCTCGATTGGAGATCGGCTGCAACCGTCGGCAACGGAAAAATCTGGATGTACGAGAACGACACCGGTCCCGACGATGCCAATCACGCAGAGGATGGCATCTTCATCACTGATATGCCGAAGGAGCGCTTTGCTCAAGTCAAGGAGACATTTTCAATATACGACATCGCACCCACCGTGCTGACCTACTTTGGAATCGATGTGCCCGAAGACATGATAGGGCGATCGATTATTAAGAACTAACCAACTGAACAACGAAAGGAGTTCACTAATGAAGGGTTTCACGATCTGGTTCACCGGACTATCTGGCTCAGGCAAGACCACGCTTTCCAGGAGCGTTGCTGAAGAATTGCTGGAAAGAGGTTTGAAGGTTGAAGTTCTGGATGGCGATGTGGTCAGGGAAAATCTCTCCAAGGGACTCGGATTCTCCAAGGAGGATAGGGACATCAACATAAGGCGCATCGGCTTCGTGTGCAACCTGCTGACTCGCAACGATGTCTGTGCCATTGGAGCCGCCATCTCGCCATATAGGGCGATCCGAAATGAAAATCGGAAGCTGATCGGCAAGTATGTCGAGGTTTACTGCAAGTGCCCTATCGAGGTACTCATAAATCGAGATCCCAAGGGCTTATATGCAAAGGCGATAAAAGGCGAGATCGAAAATTTCACCGGCATATCGGACCCATACGAGGAACCAGAGGACGCCGAGATCGTCTGCGAGACCGACAAGGAAACGGTTGACGAGAGCATTGCAAAGATCCTAAAAACCCTTGAGATCCTCGGATATATCCCCAAAGTAGAGCTCGAGAATGAGGACTATAACCCCGAAGAAGAGGAGACCATCAAACAAAGGCTAAAGGCACTGGGGTATATATAGCTGGGTCTTTGCAGGAATAGCTAAGATAAATAAAAAATAATTCCCAAAAACCGTTGTTCATTCTCTTGTTGTATTTAAAAATTGTTTACATTATATTGAAGATAAACTGGAACATACGGTTTCATACATTGTTAAAGAAGCTAGGAGTTAAGCTATGAAGAAAGTTCGTTGCCCACAGGAACGAAGATCCTTCGAGAAGGATAAGTGCTTCGTGGACAAGCGCCACACCACTAGAGGGATGTTTGAGGATTATTTGCCTGATAGATTCAAAGCAGTAAAAGAACTCAAGCGTAAAAAGAAGGCTTGAACTCCTATATAATCTCTTTTCCATATTAATATCTCTGCGAAGGAGGATTCTACTATGGAATTTCTTGGAGGAAGATGTATTTCATTATTTTATTACAGCATGCCCACGCGATGTAACGATTTCAACAGCTATCTAAATAACCATAAGAAACATATTGAAAGACCTATTCTCGAATATGAAGATAAACATCCAACTCACCACTTATATCATAAGCTATTATGAGGCACTTATTGATTTTATGAAGACTGCCATAGAACATTTCGATGATATGGTGTCACAGCGACGACAGGGCAACTATCTAGAGATCTTCGAGTTTTCACCTGGTATAAATGAATTCCGCGGATCACTTCAAATACTGATCAAAGCCATAGACGGAATTATACATTTTCTTACCAATAGATTTGAACCTTCCTTATATGAGATTTCAGAATTCAATCAAAGATCTAATGAGGCATGGGATTACTCAAAAAAGGTAGTTGTAAAGGTTACTAATGATTCTACCCATAGAATCAATCCTGCATACGGTATAATATTTATTCCTGCAAGGGATATTTACGATATTCACGAAATTGTTCCTATAATTTTCCATGAATTTGGCCATTGGTATTTCTCTAGTGTGTATGATTGGGAAAGGGTTAGAGGAAATATTGATTTCGATAATTTTTCCATTAATGAGATATTTATGTCAGATCATATAGAAGAAATTACTGAAGATTTTCTGGCAGATCTTTTCAATTTGACTTTCTTTTTCTTTGATGATTATTATAAATTTTTTACAATTATGTTTTATGAATATTTTAGGAATTTACGCGGAATAAAAATTGCTGATGATGAATTATTGTACCAACTTTCGTTGAGATTGTATGCGGTAAAGGAATATTTTTCTCAAAAGGGGATTGAATATGATATAAATTATTTTCTAAAATCAGATAAAGATAATCATGTATTATTTAGAAAATGGCTTGAAGATTATGGCTTGAGATGGTTGATAAATAACATAGACAATCCACAAGATATTGCTGAAGAGATGGTACTGGAGGATGATATTTCCTCATTAAAAAGAAAACTAACAAATTGTCGCATACCAGAGACAATAATAAATAAATTAAATAATAAAAATCCTTCGTCTTTTTCAAGTTTCGATGACTACATAAATAATCTAAAGAGTTTATTAACAGATAATGAAATGAAGGATTATGGAAATGTTATTTGCTTTTGCTCTTTTTCTATGATTAAAAGTAAAATTGAAATTATAAAAAAACATTTTAAATATATTAGTGAAAATAATGAAATAAAGAATTTCAATGAACTATTGAAAAAAATATTCGATGTGTTTAATGAATCAAATATTTATAAAGTGGCAGGTGAAGCAGAAGTTAGTAGCTTTAAGGAACAACAAACTAATAAAGAATTCTATAAGAATATTATAAGCTTTTTTAAGGCTGAACTAGATACTCTTCCTGAAAATCTTAATAACAATATTCCATTACTATTACACGAATTGTTTTTTTACATCATGAGCTTAAGATATGAATGTGATGAAGAGGAGTATCGCAGAAAAGCACTCAATGCTATCTCCATTACCACTATTTACCTTGCCGGTTATGCTTACGAGATGGATAGAATCTTTGCCATGAGAAGGTTTCCATCTCAACATGAAGATTGTAATGGTGAAGTGATTAGTTAAAAGCAAAATGGATAAAAACCCTGTAAGTTATACCACCATCGTCATCGGCGGGGGACCTGGCGGTTACACCGCTGCTATCAGGCTGGCACAGCTTGGAGTCAAGGTTACCCTTGTTGAAAAGGATAATATCGGTGGCACATGCCTTAATGTCGGCTGCATACCCTCAAAGGCGCTGCTTAATGCAGCCAAGATGGTCCATCAGGCAAAACACTTCCAAAACATGGGTATCGAATTCGGCGAACCGAAGATCGATTGCCCAAGACTGATCGAATGGAAGGATAAAATAGTCTCCAGGCTGACCAGCGGTGTATCCAAGCTGCTCAAAGACAACGGAGTCAGGGTTGTAAAGGGTAACGCTCGATTCATCGAGCCGCATAAAATCCTGGTAGAATTATCTGGTAACAAGACTGAGCTTGCCGCAGACAATCTCATCATCGCCAGCGGCAGCCGCTCAGCCCAGCTTAGCAATCTGCCGGTGGATCACAAGTTCATCATTGACTCGACGGACGCACTATCCCTAACACTGATCCCCGATTCCATCGCTATCATCGGCGGAGGATATATCGGGCTTGAGCTGGGGACTTACTTTGCCAAGATGGGGAGCAAGGTTACCGTCATTGAGCTTATGCCACAACTGCTTCCCGGCTTCGAGAAGGATGTAGCTAGAATGATCGCCCTTTCCTTGAAGAAACTTGGGGTCAAGGTACTCACCGATTCGAAAGTATCCGCTTATTATATAAAGGATGACCGACTCTATGTCGATATAGAGACGACTAAGGGAATCGAAAAGATCCAATGCTCCAAGATGTTGATTGCGGTGGGGAGAGTACCATATATAGACGAATTGGGGCTGGAGACCATCGGACTATCAACCGATGACAAAGGCTTCATACAAGTTGACAGCAGGCGACAGAGCAATATCAAGCACATCTACGCCATCGGCGATATCACCGGACAGCCGATGCTTGCCCACAAGGCTTCCAAGGAGGGGGAGGTCGCTGCCGAAGCCATCGCCGGTCTGGATTCGAGATATGATCCAAAGGTGGTGCCGGCGGTCTGCTTCACCGATCCAGAGATCGCTGTGGTTGGCATCTCAGGGTCCCAGGCTAAGGAGGCTGGTATCGATTACCAGGTCGGCAAGTTCCCCTATGCTGCCTCGGGAAGGGCGCTTACAACCGGCGAGGTCAAAGGATACGCACTTTTGCTAGCCGAGAAATCAAGCCAGCGAATAATCGGCGCCCGTATCGTAGGAGCAGGGGCTTCCGAGATGATTAGCGAGGTATCCCTTGCCATTGAGTGCAATGCCACTGTCTCCGATTTGGCTGATCTCATACATCCACACCCAACCTTCTCGGAGACTCTGATGGAGGCAGCAAAGGCAATTCACGGCGCCGCGATTCATATACTCAATAAATAAATTATAACTTCACCAGGCAGGCACTGCATACAGCCATCACTATATTGATGTTTGGCTTGTCTTTGTCGTTAAGGCGCTCGGGTGATTATTATTGTGTTACATCTAGGTATGGCCAGATCAGTGATTTAAGCCCCCCCGAATCAGTAGCGATAAGCTCTATTAGATACATGCCAACCGGTGCACCGGGCGCAACACCTGAAGCATAGAAGGCGAACAAGCCATCGTGTGCTCCAAAGTCATTATGGTTGCCATCATCATAAAGATATACTCCCAGAGGCACGGTGCCCTGGCTGAGATACATCTCGATATTATCGATGCTCTCGAACCCATAATCATCCATCGCATAAGCCAATAGGTAAATATCTCCTCCCCCGGCAGAGGTATAGTTAGTGGAAGGACCCATGTAACCGGCAAGCATTATCTCAGGTTTCTCATTGGGAGTAGGTGTTGGTGTATTGGTGGGGGTTCTTGAGGGAGTCCTGGTCGGTGTGCGTGTCCTGGTCGGCGTCCTGGTTGGTGTCGGGGTGTCAGTAGTTGGCGATGTGTTAGTTGGTGTCGGAGAAATAGTTGGAGTCATGGAGGGTGTCGGAGTCGGAGTAGGAATAACCGCCGCATCGCTAGAATATAAGAGCGCTCCATTACTACCGGCAACCCAAACATCAGAATAGGAGGCAGCGAAAACATCATAGAGAGGAAGATTTATCTCCAGATTAACCGATGCCCAGGACTCGCCATCAAAGTAGTAAACATTACCATAGTCTCCAACAGCCCAAATATTCGATTCATCAACCGCGGTTATGCCATGAAGGTTGCCATGACGAATGACCGCGGTCTCATCGATGAGGAGATCCTTGGCAGGGCTTTTTGAGATTATAGGCATGGGCAGCCTAGTCCAGCCACTGGTCGAGTACCTCAGGATATCGTTCTGCTTGGTTAAGAAAAGAAGGTCATTTACTGTCAGTGGAGTCATATCTAATAGATCCCTCGCCTTATCCTTGGCATAAGGCACAACGATATCCTCCCAGGTAGTTCCGTTATAGCGCAGGAGGCTCTTTTGATCTCCTGTATAATCGCCCCAAACCCAGATGTTGGTTGTATTGAAGGCGTGGATGCCGCTGAAGTTGACTTGGCTGGAAGGCTGGTAGAAGATTGTCCATTCAACACCATCGAATTTTAGCACCTTATCGCTGGTGATCGCATAAGTATCATTTGAAGAGACCGATGATACCGATTTAAGCACCGGCTCCACGGCTCGAGTTATGCCAGTCTCATCTATCAGTAGATCCCTGACCGTCTCCTCATAAGGTGTATATACCATGGTCATTCCATTAAAACGATATGCAGCGCCACCCTCGCCGACTATCCAGGTATTGCTCTCCGAGGTGGAGTGAACCCCATGATAAACCGATGGTATCTCGGTGTACATCTTTGTCCATAAGCCTGATAAACCGCGCAGTATGTTATCTCCACTCCCTACCGACCAGATATTGTTGAAGTCGGTTCCGTGCAGCTTGTATAGGGCGCCTGTAGGGGTGAGATTAGTAGATTTCCATAATGCAAAGCCCTCACGAACATTAAGCAGTTGCCCCCTGTCGCCACAAACCCAATAATTGGTCGGGGAGTAAACCGCTGCGTTATACATATCCTGCACCGGGATATCCTCTAACACCCAGATATCTGTATTCAACCGATAGATGCCATCATCGGTGATGGCAATGACCATGCCGGTCCCCGCCGAGGCTGCAGCTCGAAAGCCCTGGGTTGGAATGGTGCTGTGTAGATACCAGTACTCGAAGTCTATATTGTATATAAAGACTAATGTTATATCCTCGTCGCTCTTGGGACCGAACAGGAAAATCAAATCCTCGTTAATCTGCAAAAATTGCTTGAAGTTAACCTTCTCAGGCTCATCATATACAACATCGAGTGCACTATATGCCATCCCCAAAAGCCTTCCCACCTTGCCAGCATGTCCTGCAATGAAGATCTCGCCCGGATTAGATCCGGTGATAGTAGTTAACTCAAGCGAACCATATTCGTAAGATGTCCAGACTCCCCCGGTGCGATGCCACAACTTGTTAGTTCCACCTTCTATGGCATAGATATCCTCGGTGCCGAAGGCGACCATATCATCGACTCGACGCTCAAACGGCACCGAATAGTCAGTCCAGCTAGAGCCATCATACTTCATGATAGTGCCGTTATCGCCATAGAGGGTTAATTGTCCATCGATGGTGGTTATTCCGCGCAGATCGAACTGGATGCCAGTCGGGATCTTGCTCCATTCATCGTTGTTGTATCGATAAAAGCTCCCCGCACTGCCGACAACATATACATCATCAGACCCCATAGTAAAGGTGGCGTAGAAATTATTGGCTGTCGGGTATGGATTACGCCACTCCCAGGTCGCGCCCCAGCAGATGCTAATCAGGAACAACAGCCCTAACATATAATAAAAAAAACTGTACTTTTTCACCTTTTCCTCCTTTGGAATAAAGTTGTTCGTAATCTACATTAACTTAACTTTAAATAAAAATCAACACACATTCAATTTCTATATTCACGCTAAGTAGCAAAAGCGCAAGGTCGCAAAGAAATAGTGTTATTTCTTCGTGTTCCCGACAATGTCGAGATGTCGTGGTGGTTCTAAATTCCTAGAGCCACTCTCACGAATGTTACACGAATATTATTAGCTTGCCTTATACAAACACGGGTGAACGAGAATCCAGTCCTTGCCCCGAAGTGGCGATACATTATCCGAGCCACGACGGTTAGGGAGTGGTTAAGAAATGACCGCTCGCTCACGCTCACGGCTTGGGATCAGAATGTCCTAACCGCCAAGTTGATAACTGTTGCGGCGTCGCAACAGTTGAAAGTGGCTCGGTAGGCATTTAACTGGTTCTTATGTGAACCAGTTCCTGGAGCAATCCCATTCAACCCACCAGGCTTGCTTAGATAGTTACCAGCAACTGATCCAAATCACGATACCAAACGCAAAGAACGCCAAGAGAAAAAGTTGCGAGGTGCAAGGAAAACTTTTCACCACAAAGCCACTAAAGTCCAAAGACTAAAGATTAAAGCAACGAAGCCGCGACCAATACTCCCTGTCATCCTGGGCGGAGCGACATATCGGAGCGAATTCGAGGGATCTCTCCCCACCTCTTCTCCCCCCAAGGTTTGGAGGAATATAGGGGGGGGAGATCCCTCGACTTGGTTCCTATTTTTTCAAAAATCGGGACTGCACTCGGGATGACCCGGTGTGGGGTTTGAGACAGACTCTGACAGGGAGGGGTATGCGGGAATCATCATTAGACCTTGTCTCACCTTTACATTTGAAAGCCTACTTTCAATGTAATTGGGTTCAGATGTTCGTTTTAGGGGGATTTTCTATACTTTAGAGGGTCATTTTAGCCCTTCAATTGGAAAATAAATCGGCAAAATAGAAGGTGAGAGTCTCTGGTTATGAAGAGATCTTTTAAGTTTTTGATAAAAAAGTCGCTTTTTCACTTGCGAAAATTCCAAATTGGATGTATATTATAATTAGACTTAACCAAGGGGAGGTTCAGGCTATCATAAGTTAAATGTAAAGGAACAAAGGCGAAATTGAAAAAAACCGCAGGGGGTTTACGAAAATGAAACCAGCAAATAGACATCTCTATCTCTTTTTATGCCTACTTTTGGCAGGTCTCTCGCATGCTTATGCGATAACCTTGGATATAACAAGCGAGGAGAATCCGGGCTGCTTCGGAACCATCTTCCACTTTATCCCGCATGTAACCGGCGGAGGGGAGAACCTTCAATTCGAGTGGGACTATACTAATGATGGCACCATTGATTATACAGGTGATGCTCCGGCTTACGACTATGCCACGGAGGGAGCGGGCATCTATCACTGCTGGGGACAAGTAACCGACCTGGATACGATGGAGACAGACACCGATATTCTGGTGGTCAAAGTGATGACGCAACCGGTCGTCTCTCCGAGCAGCAACTCACCTATCTGCTATTCGCTGGAGACGGTGCAGTTCCAGGGCAATGTTGATCCTTGGATACCCGGCTATAATTATTACTGGGATTTCGACTATCAGGGCGGGACTCCCGAATGGGACTCTTTCATTAAAGATCCCTCTTATGCCTATACGGTCGAGGGACCAGGCGTTTACCAGGTGCTCTTCAGGGTGGAAAACCGCACCGGTGAGAAGCTAGGTGGCGGTAAAGCCGATGACTACTGCTTCGATCAGAACATTATCATCGTCTATGTTAATCCTATCCCCACGGTTTCCTTCACTCACGATGCTCCCAAGTGCTACGGCGAGACGGTCAACTTCGTAAGCGATGTGAACGGTGGCTTCGAGAACTACGATTACTACTGGGACTTCAACTACAATGGATCTACTCCAACCTGGGACTCATACGATGAAAATCCCAGTTATGATTATCTACCAGAGGGACCTGGTGTATATACAGTTCTGCTGCGGGTGATCGATCACTCCGACATAGGGAAGAAGCTAGATGGCGATGTTGCCGGCAAACCGGCTGGCAAGCAAAACGAGACGCATTGTGAGGTGGACTTCACCGCCCAAGTGGAGATCTATGATGCTCCGGTTGCTTCCATCATCGCCCCTGACAACTGGTGCCAGCGCGATGAGCTGCAACTGCAAAGCGATGTCCAGCATGGTACCGGCGACTTCACCTATCGATGGGACTTTGAGTATGATGGTATGACACCGACCTGGGACTCCTTCGAGGCGAATCCGCTGCATACCTATCAGAACTACGGGGCATACACCATCCTTCTCCAGGTGGAGGATAACAATAATCACTGCATCTCCGAGGATACACATGTAATAACCATCGATCCGGCGCCATTGTTGACCGCCACCAGCGACTCGCCAAAGTGCTATGGTCATGTGGTTCACTTCGATGCCGAAGCCTCAGAAGGAACGGGAAGTTATAACTGGTTCTGGGACTTCACCAACGATGGCGTTTGGGATGCTTTCATAGAAGATCCCGAATACGGCTACCTCGCAGAGGGACCGGGCACATACACCGCCCAAGTCAGGGTTGAGGATGTCGTCTCCTTGTGTGCGGTGGATCAAAATCTTACCGTAGTCATCCAGCCAAAGGTGGAGGGGGATTTCAACTATACCGCCATAATATGTCTTGGACAGGTTGTGCAGTTCGATTCTTACCTTACCCAGGAGGGCACGGGTCCATACCAGTATCTTTGGGACTTCACCAATGATGGAGCCTGGGATTCCAACCAAGAGGATCCAGCCTATGACTTTATGGATGTCGGTGCGGGCACATATACGGTAAGGCTCAGGATCACAGACCTGGGCACCAGTCCATACTGCTATGATGACATCTATCATACAATCATGGTCTTCGAGTCGCCAGTGGTTCGTTTCACTCATAATGGACCGATCTGCCTGGGGCAGACGGTTGACTTCAATTCAACCGTTACCGGCGGAGAGGGAACATGGCTGTACGAGTGGGACTTCGATGGCGATGGAACAATCGATTCCAATGAGGTGGATCCCTCTTATGACTATCAGAGCGAGGGTGTAGGTACCTACACGGTAAGCCTTACCGTATCAATAGACTATGACCTTATCGTTTGCAGCGATACATACACCGACCAGGTGATCGTAAATCCAGAGCTGAACATTGAGGCTCATGCGGATAACAATGTTTGTTATCCGGATCCGGTTCAATTCCAGGCTATCGTAACTGCTGGCTCTGGCAATTACAGCTATGAATGGGACTTCCAGAGCGATGAGGTGGTAGATTCCACCTTGCAGAATCCTACTTATAACTATGAGGTCGAGGGACCCGGTACATACCTGGTAACCCTTCGCGTCCTTGATAATGATTGGCAATGTTCTGCTGAGACGCAGGTCTATGTCAACATCATCGAGTCCCCGATCATCGATCTCAGAAAGCTGCTTGGCGGCAAGGAGGATCTTGATGGATGCTATGGCAATCCGATCACCTTTACCGCGTCAGCTTCTGGAGGCTCGGGAACCTATACATTCCGCTGGGATTTCACCAATGACGGCACTTACGATGCGACCGGTCAAACCGTTCAGTACGACTATGCGGATGAGGGACCGGGCGCTTATGTCTGCGTGTTGAGCGTGTTGGATCAGGATACGGCTTGCGAGTCTTTGGAGTATATCTCGGTTAATGTATATGAGGGATTCGAGCTTAGCGCCTCTAGCAATGCGCCCATGTGCTACGACCCGGATCTTAACATGACCTTCTCTGCACAGGTGAGCGGAGGCACCGGCTACTTCCAGTTCGAGTGGGACTTCACCGATGATGGCATCGTTGATAGTTACCTGCAAACCACTGATTATGGATATCACCAGGAGGGTCCGGGTACGTATAATGCAGTTATTACGGTTACCGACCTGGTCTCCGGGTGCGTTGTGGATCGCAATCTAACCATACAAGTGTTTGAACAGCCGATACTTAGTTTGAATTATAACAATCCGATCTGCTTGCCTTACGAAGAGGCTTGCTTTATTCCGTCGGTCAGCGGTGGCAGCGGCGACTTCAAGTTCCTCTGGGATTGGACCAATGACGGCGCTTGGGATGTGATCGATGATCCATCTCCCTGCTATGGATACGATGCTGAGGGCGTGGGCACTTATACCATGCGCGTCCGTGTGGTAGATCGACAGGTGGGTGGAGAAAAGCTCCAAGGAAAGGATATCCTGGTCTGCTACGATGAGATCACCGCAGAGGTCGTGGTCAATACCGTTTATGCAGAGGCATCCAATGACTCTCCCAAGTGCGATGGAGAGACGGTTCAATTCACTGGTAATGCGTTCGGTGGCAGCGGTGTTTATGAGTATAAGTGGGACTATACGACAGATGGAACCTTTGACACCTACGAGCAGAATCCTCAATACGAGTATCCCACTTATGGATACTACAATGCAACTTTACGGGTTACCGACCTGAGTACTGGCTGCTATAGGGACCATAACACCACCGTCCATATCCTCGAGGATACTGTGGTCGCACTCGCTGGTAGCAATAGCCCGGTCTGTTATGGCGATCTAGTCTATTTCAGCGGTACCGCCTCGCAAGGGAGCGGTGATTACTCATTTTTATGGGACTTCACCGATGATGGCATCTGGGACAGCACTCAGCAAAACCCGGTGTATGATTATCTGGTTGAGGGCATTGGTATTTATGATGCTCGGCTGCATGTAACCGATAATGTTACCGGCTGTACCGACCAGGTGGTTATCCAGGTTAATATTGTTTTGAACCTGCCGGCAGTGGCGTTATCCAACTCACCGGTCTGCTTCGGGAATAATGTAACCTTCTTTGGCTTGGTTACCGGCGGTGGCAGCGGGAACTACAACTACCAGTGGGACTTCACCAATGATGGCATCTGGGACAGCTTCGAGCAAAACCCGGTTTATGATTATGCAGCCGAGGGACCCGGCTCTTATGTGGCAAAGCTCTTTGTATGGTCTCCGACCTCGAGTTGCGTTGGCGAGGATACCTTAAACATAGAGGTCTTGCCAGCACCTAATGCCTTTGGCTGGGCTTCAGATCCCAATTGCTCCGGGGATGATGTTCAATTCCATGGCGAGGGATCTGGCGGAACCGGCTCTTATCTGTATTATTGGGACTTCACCAATGACGGCACATTTGACTCCACCCAGAAGGATCCCACTTACGACTATTCTGCCGAGGGACCGGGAACCTATACCGTGAGATTGCGAGTGGCTGATCGCAACAGTAACTGCTGGGATGAGCATACATTTGAGGTAACCATCAGAGAGACGCCCTTCCCGTCTGCTCGCAACAACTCCCCGCAGTGCGCTGGCGGCGATATCAAGTTTTACGGCAATGCCACCGGTGGCTCAGGGAGCTATAATTGGGCTTGGGACTTCACCGATGATGGCACTTTTGATGCCTTTGACAAGAACACTACCTACGATTATGCGGGCTATGGCATTGGCTCCTATACTGCGCGGTTAAGGGTTACCGATGCGGTCAACGGCTGCTTTGCCGATGCTACCACTGCGGTCAGAGTCGTCTCCTCGCTGCCTACCTCTATATTCCACAATGCCCCGGTCTGTTACGGGAGCACAGTGAACTTCGTCGGCGTCGTGCAGGGGGGTAGCGGAAACTTCGAGTACAGGTGGGACTTTACCAGCGACGGCAACTGGGATGTCTTCGAGAAAGATCCATCTTACGACTACTTTCTGGAGGGACCGGGCACCTATTATGCTACTATGGAGGTATTGGATGTAGATACCGGCTGTAAATCCACCGAGACCTCAACGGCTGTCGTTATCTACGAGCAGCCGGAGGCGAATCCGAGCAGCAACAGCCCGGTCTGCCTAGGGATACCGGTACAGTTCTATGGCTCGGCAGATCCGCCGGGAGGCAACTACCAGTACATGTGGGATTTCACTAATGATGGTTCTATTGATTCAACCCAGCAGAATCCAACCTTTGACTATACGCCAATGGGCGAGGGTGAGTATGAGGTTCGTTTCCGGGTGCGAGATGCTGATACTGGTTGTATAGATGAAGAAATATTTACAGTATATATTGCAGCCCAGCTTCCGCTCTACACGGACAGCAACTCGCCGCAGTGCCTGGAGAACCTGGTTACCTTCTATGTTGAGGTTATCGGCGGGGACAGCAACTATAGCTATGCTTGGGACTATACCAGCGACGGCACCATTGACTCTACGGAGCAAAGCCCGACCTATGATTACCTGCAGGAGGGAGTTGGACATTATATCGCCCATGTTACGGTGGTCGATCTGGAGACCGGCTGCTCCGGTGAGGAGACTCTCAATATCGACATCGGATACCCGATGAGCATCGAGATCTTCGAGAACTCACCCAAGTGTTGGCTGGATAATGTAAATTATATTGGGCTTGCCAGCGGCGGTGCATCCGGGTACGATTATTTCTGGGACTTCACCAATGATGATATCTTCGATGCCTTCGAGCAGAGCGTGGATTACAACTTTGCGGTTGATGGACCTGGTAACTACACGACCAGGTTGAGGGCTGCGGAGTGGGAGACCGGCTGCTACGAGGAGGAATTCGTTGATGTATATATCATCGAGCTTCCCCAGCCGGATATAAACGCCCAGGCACCCAACTGTGTGAACAATACGATCTACTTCCAAGGCTCGGCGACTGGGGGTACAGGAAGCTACACCTGGTCATGGGACTTCACCGATGATGGAAACTCCGATTCCAGTCTGCAGAATCCACAGCATACCTATACAAGCACTGGCATCTATACCTGCCGATTAACGGCTACCGACACCGGCACCAATTGCAGCGGCACAACCACCATGATAATCGAGATTAAGGATCCTCCGGATGCACAGGCTACCAATGATAGTCCCCAATGCCTAGGGAATACGGTACAGTTTTATGGCTCTGCTGGAAGCAAGGGAGGCAAGGCTCCTTATACCTACCGTTGGGACTTTACCAATGATGGCACCTGGGATAGCACCGAGCAGAATCCTATCTTCGATTACACACCTTATGGCGAGGGCACCTATACGGCTGTTATGGAGATAATCGATGAGGAGACCACCTGCTCCGACACGACTATCTCTCTGGTCGAGATGGTTACGGTGCCGGTGGCATCTGCCAGCAGCGATAGCCCACAACCTTACGGCCAGTATATCCACTTCCAGGGCAACGCTAGCGGCGGAACTGGGGTATATGACTACAACTGGGACTTCACCAATGATGGCGTTTTCGACTCCCAGTTGCGCAATCCGACTTACAACTACGCCAGCGAGGGCATCGGCACTTACACAGCCAGGTTACAGGTGATCGATACCGGCTGCGGGTG
>CAYUVA010000020.1:0-71225 GCA_964448115.1 uncultured bacterium | reverse complement strand
ATCTCCACGAGGAGGCCATCACTGCCACCCTAACGAGCGAGGACGGCGAGGAGAATGAATGAGCGCAACACGCTCAATCCCTTACCGGTAGTTCCGGGAATGCCGTTCTTCATACCTCCTAGGTATTTTACCAGCATCTCTGCGGTCAGGTTGTTACTGTACTTATTCAATCCGAAGATTATCTGTGAAAGTGGCTTAGATTCATGCTCATATAGCATCTTGGCATCCTCTGGCAAGCAACCGGTCTTATAGTTACCCTTTATCTCGATTCCCTGAAGATTCAATAAATAAATGAATAATTCCGAAAAATAACTGATCGGATCGATGACTGACAGCCAATCCTCTACCTCGGCTCCTTGTTTGATCTTTCCTTGGGCTATTATCTCAAGCCTTCCATGTCCCATTTTTCGCTCATACCAGACTGGATTATTGCTATGTCTGGTTATGTTTATTTTATTCTTCAACCGAATGTAATCCAGTGGTGGATCCACCACTATGGAGGCATTTCTGCGAACAGAGCCATCGCCGTCAATCCTCAGATAGATGGTGTTGAAGTTTATGGTTGCAGCGCTTATAGGGGCGGTGTACCAGTGTCCATCGTGATCACTTGGCCATCCAACACAAGAAGCATTTTGATCGAATATGCTTATGTCTAGTATAATATCGCCCTGGATACTTTTTAGTCCTTCCACCTTTAGCTTATGGCAAATTAAATATAGATCCTCGATGACAAGATGAGGGTCCCCCCCGAACTTCACATAGAGATCTCCATATATCTCACCTCGCTCCATCTTGCCAGTATGATAAAAGGTTGTAAGGAACTTGTGTTCAGAGCCTAGTATTTTTAGGGCAGCCACAGAGGTGAGCAGCTTCAGGGTAGAGGCAGGCTTTAAGCTCATATCGATGTTCTTTTGATACAGGTAATGGCCAGATTCGAGGTTTTTTAGTGCAATTGCAACGCTTCCCGCCCGCTTACCATGGGCATTCAATCTTTCTTCTATCTGATCTTTTATTTGATTAGCTGAATATGTTGCCGTACATACCAGTATGCAAGCGATTGTTATTCTAATGCAAGCTCTCATAGCATTATTATCCTTGCTCAGTAATGCTTTTCTTTATTGCTTCTCGAAGTCGCGATGTCTCCAGAAACACCGGCACGCAACACTGACTGCAATATTCCATCATTCCTCCGCTAAGAAGTGTGTCTCTGATCCCATTGAATATAGCTCCATGCCAAATTTGTTCGATGGATCTGGTCCGGCAATCATCTCCGCCCCGCCCTCCGAATACGCTGCAGGGTCCGGTCTCTCCTTCGGGAAGGATCACCATGTTATAAAACGGCTCAAAACAGGGGAGCGCCAAAAATGGGTCATCTTTAAGCGGATCGGTCTGCTCGCATATTTTACAGTCCATCTCGTTTGTTCTGCTGACCAGGTCGATATCCGCGAAATCGAGAATATTGGTATATATACCCTTTGCTTTTGCAAGCTCATCGGTCTTGATAACACTCTCGTTAAACTCCTGTGCTTGGCTCGGTCTAATCTTCATTTTCTCTCCCATAGTCGAGAAGATGGTCATCCCCTGGAAGCTGATAGATGAGAAGCCGTGCTGGGCAGCCAGCTCGACCAGTTGGGGCAGCGCAGCAACATTATGCGAGCTTAGCACAGTATTTATACGCAACTCAGGGAGCTGGGACCTGGCTGAAGATTTGGCTCGATTTATCAATTCAATGCCTTTCAATATCTTGGTCGTGGTTCCCTTTTTTCCTCTCAACATGTCGTTTTGCTTGGGATCCGAATGGTCAATGCTGATGGTCAGATTATCCCAGCCGGTATCGACTAAAAGCGCTGCCATATTCTTATTGATCAAGGTCCCGTTGGTAATCAGCAAACCCTTAATTCCACTGGATTTTGCCCTTTCTATTATCCTTGTTAGAAGCTTTCTTTTCACCATTGGTTCGCCGCTTCCCGGCAACCGAAGCTCCCTGACTCCATGCGCGATCGCCTGGTCAAGGATGGCTAGGAAGCGCTCATCAGGCAGCTCATTGCGAGTGCTTATTCGTTGCATACCCCTTTGCCAGCATGATAAGCATGCCAGATTACATGCATTGGTGATGTTGAGCTCGAGAAGTAGCAGGCGCGGTTTGCCACCCCTCCTCGCATCGAGCAGACTTTTTACTTTGAGTTTGAATAGATCTTGCATTGCCAATGCCTAAAATAATTCAACATTAAGGTTTGTATAGCACTATTATATCTTACTTTGAAGCACCAATGTCCCGAACAATATTCAGTTTGAATTTGCTTTTCTTGGGGGAAGCCCTTTTCTTAAAAAGGGTTATTCCCCAAATCTTCCTTTTAAAGCTACATCAATTATGATCTTCAAGTCAAAGGCTTGAAGCCCCTAGTCCCCCTCCTTGTCATTCCTGCCCCGCATAAAGTTCGTGGTAAACTCCGGCGGAAATACACTATTATTAGCCATTAATATGAACTGGATGCCCGCTCCCCACCTTCGCGATGACAGGCTTCGCGGGCATGACAAAAGGGAGGACATCTGCGCCATTTCATTCCTGCGCCCTCGATTTCAAGCCGAGAATCTGGGATATTGATGGAATTTGACACTGAAATGGCAATATTTTATATATCTGAAATGGGAGGAAGCTTATGATGAAAAGCTATTGGCATTTAGCCGTTCTCATAACCGCCACGGTTCTGTTAATGACAACCTCAATTGCTGTGGCTGACGAACTTGTACCTAAGCTCCAACAAACGGCGAGCAACAGAATTGATCTTGAGCCAAGGGTAAAACTGCTTTATTTTTATAGCCTTGACTGCGAATATTGCATGCGCATGACTGAAACCATAGAGAGGCTTAAAGCAAGATACCAGCTTACATCCTACGAGATGACCCAGGCGCCAGGGCTCGTTGAAAAGTATGAGATCAATATCTTTCCTTCGATAGTCGTGCTCGGTGCTAAGGGAGAGAACCTCGAAACCCTGCGAGGTATGATACCAGAAGATACCATAATGGAACGGATAAAGACGCTGGATCAAGAGTATCGAAGCGGCATGTTCACTATGATGGATCGCTTTATAGACTTCACCGAGATCCCCACCTTCATGCAGGGAAAGATATATGCCTTTAAGCTGATGATAAAAGGCGAAAAGATCGATGTCATTGATGCATTCATCATGGAAGGATACTGCCCGGATAGACGAGTTCAACGGGCATCATCGCACCGATTGATAATACTGGATGAGAAAGAAAGGGAGATCTGGTCTTTTGGCTTCCAGGTGAAAAGATATATCTCATCAACCTTCGTGCAAGATGATGTATTCAAGGGCGGAAGCAGGGAGATTACCGAGTATCAGGCCGTGCAGCATATCCCGTTTTTCAAAAACGCCAGGTCATACAAGATCATAGATCGAAAAGGAGATACCGTAGTTACAGGCACGCTTCCTGATAAAATTAAAAGACGGGAACAGGGGATCCATGACTACACGGTATTGCAGAAATATCGAGATACAGAGGATGCCATCGATGTCGTATTTCTCGGCGATGACTATAGCGCATCCGAGCTGGATTACTATCGACAGGATGTGGAGGATCACTATCAGTACCTCAAGGTGCGGCATCCTTTTGTCGATTTTCGCGGTGTATTCAACTACTATAGGGTCGATAACCTGATGGATCTGGGTTGCAAGGTGCATGAGACCGGAGGCACTAACTGGATAAGCTGCAACAGCGCCAAGGTTTATGAGGCAGCCTCGGTTCTGCCTTACGATGAGATCATAGTGATAATCAACTCGGATCTATGGGCAGGGACAGCTTATGTAACCATCGGAGGCGGAGGAGCCGATTCCTATGCGATGAGCACCAGAGGGGATCCGGTGGTAACCGTGCATGAGTTCGGGCACAGCTTCGGCGGGCTTATGGACGAGTATGATGGAGGAATCGAGAACGGTCCCGCCTGGGGACCCAACTGCGATAACATGGGATGCGTAAAGTGGGAGGATGTACCAGGAACTGGGTGCTATCAGATTTGCTATTATCGTAACCTGTTCAGACCCACGGCTAATTCGTGCGTAATGCAGGCTCGCAGCCAGGATCCAAAGTATGACTACTGCCCGGTTTGTCTTCGCGCCATATCAAAGGTCATCATGCGTTACAAGGTAGTTAGACCGGATCCGCCGATCAACCTTATGGTTACACCCATCTATTCGCAGAGCCTTTTCGATGCGCGCAAGTACAACAAGCTGACCTGGAGCCCGGCAGATCCTGAGCTGATTGAAGGATATAATGTTTATCGCCTGGAGAGCGAGACCTCCAGCTTTACCCGTCTTAACTCGAAGCTGATCAATGAAAACATGTATATTGACCCTGATTTGCCGGTAAACCAGATCTTCTGGTATGCAGCAACCTCAGTAAGCAACTGGGGCGTGGAAAGCAACTACTCCAAGAAGGTCAGCGATCAAGGGGGCGATGAGGGACAAAAAAGCGGCGATGTGAATGAAGATGGCGTCTTTGGGGACGATGATTTCAAGCTTATTTGTGAAAACTTCGGCGCTGATGTGAGACAACAATCCAATAAGTGGCTCGCTGCGGCTGATGTGAACTGCAATGGAATTATCGACGGAGCGGACATCAGTATCCTTGCCCAGAGATTGCATGGAAAGGGGGCAAAATGATGTTTTTCAAAAGGGATTATAGATTCGACTCTCTTGGGCTGTCTCTCATCATCGTAGCCTTGCTCTCCTTGCCCCTTGGTCTTTTCGCCTATAATTTCGAGGGGGATTTTTTCAACTACGCCTTCAGCTTCAAGGCAGGTTATTTCATGCCCTCTGATGAGGGATTCTCCGAGATATTCGGCAGCGGTGGATTCAGCCCCGGCTTTGCTTTCCAGTACAATCCCTCAAAGAACCTCCAGATCGATCTTAGATTTCATTACCTGTCTGTAAAAGGGGAAACCGTGGTTACCGAACCAGTCGAGGGCGTAGAGATACCATCAAAGGAGGTCAAGTTTTCCACATATCCCCTATCAGCCGGATTAAGATATGTTTATAATTTTTCAAAGAGTCTTAGTATTACTGCTGGAGGCGATCTTATCTATCAAAAATGGTCCGAGGATGTTTCCGGTTGGGAGCCGGGCAGTTCTGGTAGCGACCTCGGATTCGGGGTGCAAGTTGGAGCATCCTGGTTCTTTACCCGATTCTTCTTCGCAGAATTTTTATATCGCTACAGCTCGGTCAGCGCTAAAGGCGAGGAAGCAGGTGCTGGCGGAGGTGATGTAGATATCGGCGGAAACGGAATATTCATTGGTGTCGGCAGGAGATATTGACCCATCAAAGATTCCATCATTTTATCTGGGCGGTGCACTTTTATATGCAAAAAGAGAAGCTGAAGCCCTCAGTAGAGGGAATTGTACTGTTTTTTAACATAAACTTATTTGTAGTTTCTTAATCTTAAAAGAAAGGGATCTTATGAGCGAGACTTATGATGTTATAGTTATTGGAGCCGGGCTTGGTGGGCTTTCGGCTGCTGCCTCTTTGGCAAAAAACGGCTTGAATACGCTTTTACTGGAGCGACACAATGTCCCTGGTGGATATGCGACTAGCTTCGTGCGCCGGCGCTACGAGTTCGAGGTTGCGCTTCACGAGCTATCCAGCATCGGGAAGCCAGGGGCGAGGGGAAGCCTTTATCGATACCTGGAGTCGCTGGGGATCGCCGAAAAGGTCGAGTTTATAAATATTCCAACCATGTATCGCTCTATCTTTCCGGGACTTGATATCACGCTCCCGGTCGGAAGGGAGGGATATGAGGCGACCTTGTGCGAGAAGTTCCCTCATGCTGCCTTGGGAATCAAGCGATTCCTGGATCGCATATTCGCTCTAAGTAGGGAGCTTAGTCGCATCCAGGATGCCATGGCAAACTCCAACCCAGCCAAGGCAATACTGGAGGCACCGAACCTGGTGCGCTATCTACATACTGATCTCGAAACAGTGCTCAGACGAGATGTAACCGATCGGCGAGCAAGAGCTGTGCTCACCCAATACTGGGGATATATCGGCTTACCTCCCTCAAAGGCATCCTATATCTACTTCGCCGTGATGCTCGCCTCGTATATGAAGTACGGTGCAGCCTTCATCAAGGGGCGTTCACAAGCCCTTTCCAACGCCTTTATAGAAGTCTTCGAGAAGATGGGCGGAACGGTCAGATTCGGATGCGGAGCAAGCAAGATCACGATCCACAACGGCAGGGTTACTGGCGTCATCGCCGATGACGATACCGAGTATAGGGCTAAGTGGGTACTGTCGAACACATCACCGCTCACTACAGCCAATGAACTTATCGGTGCTGACAAGATCTCTAAAAGGTTCTTTGATAATCTAAGGATACGGAAGATTTCGCCTTCCAGCTTCAATGTTTATCTGGGCATCGCAAGATCGCCACGGGAGCTTGGAATAACCGATCATGAGCTTTTCATCAACAGCGATTGGGATCATGAAATAGCTTACAAAAGAGCAATGACACTCGAAACCCAAAGGCACTTTTCGGTAACCTGCTACAACATGGTCGATCCGGAAATATCGCCCCCCGGCACTACCATGCTGACCTTGACAAGCCTCTATTACGGTAAGCCATGGCTAAGGCTCAAGCCAGACGAGTACCTGAAGACAAGGAATCGCATCGCTGATGAGATGATTACCGCTGCTGAGCGCTATTTGCCTGGATTGCGCAAGTATGCCGAGGTGGTCGAGGTGGCAACCCCGATCACCAATATCCGCTACACGGGGAACATAGGTGGGAGCATTTACGGATTTAACCATTACCCTTACGACAATGTGGCATGGCGCCTTGATCAGCGTGGACCGCTGGAGGGATTGTACTTTGTCGGCGCTTGGACAATGGGCGGAGGATATGATCCTGCCATGATGTCAGGCGCAATGGCTGCATCGGATATAGTACGCAAGCACAAGAAAGGAGAGAGGGGGGAATGAGCATGCTCAGAAGCATTTTATATTTTATCGACGATATGGGCGCTCATTTAGATGCGCTCGGCAAGAGGTTTTTGCCCTTTATGCAGCCCAAAACAAGCGATGTAGAGATCAAGGAAATTATCGAGGCAGGTAACCGGTTGGTTCAGGCACTTCATCCATCGCGGATGATACTTGAGGTTGCCGAGGTGATAATCGAAACAGCATCAACCAAGACTTATCGCCTGAGAAGGATCGATCAACCCGAATTACCACCATTTCGTCCCGGTCAGTACATAGAAATCTTCCTTCAGATAAAAGATGTCCATACCAGCAGGGCTTATAGCATTTCATCCCCTCCAGCAGTAGATTATCTCGATATTACCATCAAAGATAATCCGGGAGGCTTCGTAGCTCCATACCTGCTTGAGAACCTCAAGGTCGGAGACAAAGTCGATGCTAGCGGTCCCTTTGGACACTTTTATTACGAGCCATTAATAGATGGCAAAGACCTGGTATTTATCGCCGGGGGAAGCGGAATCACACCTTTTATGAGCATGATACGATGGATGCTTGCCACTAACCAGCACTTGAATATCGACCTTATCTATGGATGCCGCCTCAAGGATGATGTCATCTTCGGCAAGGAACTGGCATTGCTGAACCGGCGAATCAAGACCTTCAAGTATGCTCTGGTGGTCTCTGAACCGCCTGATGGATACAGGGGAAATAAGGGCTACATCAGCGCTGAGATTATAAAAAAGCGCATCGGGGATGTTAAAGGCAAGACGTTCTATCTTTGCGGTCCCGCTGCCATGTATGATCATGTCCTGCCGGAGCTAGAGAAACTGGGAGTCCCTGAATATAAAATCAAAAGAGAGTTATATGGACCGCCGGCTGATATAGGCTTAGTCCCCGGCTTCCCTAAAAAGATCAATGATGATACCACCTTTACGGTAAGCATTGTTCAGGGCGGCTCATTCCCAGTCAAGGCAAAGGAGCCTCTGCTCAATTCCCTGGAGCGTAATGGTTTGATAGCAAACCCTGGCTGTCGCTGCGGGGAGTGCAGTGTTTGTCGGGTGAAGCTCCTCGATGGTCAGGTTTTCATTGCACCGCAGGCAAAAATCAGACAGGCTGATCGGGCATGTGGCTATATCCACGCCTGCGTCAGCTACCCGGTCTCCGATATCAAGATACGGCTTTGATAATACCAGTGCGCGAGTATATTCACTGTGAGCTGAACCAACAAGTGCGATCCATATCCGGGTATTATTGCATTACCAAGGAGGTTCGCCTCCCTTATCGTGGGGGAGAAATTCTTTACCTGGTAGGCGCTGCGGTTGTCGATAGCAGTTGCTTAAGTTGGGATGGGTACATCCCACCAGCCTACTGCGGGGCTGCCGCTGTAGGGATACTGTCTATTGACCAGTATCTCTAACAGCGCTGGTCTGCCGCAATCAAGAGCATCGATCAGCCCCAGGCATCCGTGACCTGCAATGCCAATTATATAAGGATCCTTAGCCTGAATCAGATATTCTGCAACGATCTGTCCACAGGTGAGGCGCATGATAAGATCCCCATCATCAATCGGTATTATCTTTTATAAGCTTTATATTTTTTTCCTTCAACAGATCCTTCGCTGCTGGCGTTATGATTATCACCTTGCCGATTCTTATCTCTTTTATCCCCTTGTGAGCCAAATCGCGTACTTTAACCTCTGAGATCAGCTCTCCATTTTGAGCGTGATAGATCTCCCGCTCGAAGGCAGCCTCCCTTGAGGGTAATGATGAAGGTTCTGCGATATGCTTCTGAGCGTTAGCTGATGTATAAGGATTGACATCCCTTCCTTTTTGTTCTTCCTTTGCCAAGTATCTTGAGGTGATCGTATTACCAAAACAGCTTTTTAGATCACAAAAAGCTACAGCTAGATCGATAATTAGCTTAATGCCCAGGTACTGAGGGTCGAGGATGACAAGATTCACTCCATAATGGCAGCAGCCATCATCAACATATCTTTGCTCGCTCGCATTGACCGCTCGGATATGAGATCCTCGATTGGCAATTATTGAAAGCCCACAGCCCTCCTTGGCGATAAGCATAGCCTTTGCTCCATCGGAGTCTGCGAGTTTTGCTCCCAAGGCGCTGAGTGCCTCGAGTCCGCTTGCAAACGCACCGAGATCCTCGATTTGAACGCCCATGGATGACAGCCGGGTCTTGATAACCTCCATTATCGCCTTCCCAATGCTGTCGCTCGCCAAATAAATCATCATGTATCTCATTGTGTCATAAAGCTCCCAAAAGGGCAACGATGCAGTAACCGGTAGAGCAAAAATACGGAGACTGCTTACATATAGATAGATATGTTTTATCACCCTCCTGTAACCTAGGTGGCGCTCGGATCCCCAATACACGGTGCTTTTGATTATCATACGCCAGGCAGGATTCGAACCTGCGACCTACGGATTCGAAGTCCGTTGCTCTATCCAGTTGAGCTACTGGCGCAAGCAACAAATGTCAATCAGGTACAGATCTTCGCTAGTGCTGTTATTTCTCTTGGTATCCCTCAGTGTCCAGCGAGTCTCTGGGTTCAACCAAGACACTCAAGTGCATCGGTGCACATCTAACAACATCTTTAAGCGAGATATCTCTATATCATATTATCTTTTTCCCGTCCAGATGCACTAGACTTTTTCTACCGCCCATAGCAAGGTGTAGTTTTAGGGCAGAAGGCAAAGGAAACAGTATCTGAAATTTTCGTCTTGAATTAGGATAATATGTGTTGCTTCCAGGATAACAAGATAACAGAAGATCTCGGACATGACTTCGATTGACAAATAGAACCTCACTTACTAATATCACCTTGAGTTAAGTTACGGTAAAATATGCTTTAGTTTTGTTAAACTAGATCTGTTAACCAAGCGAGACTAGATATGGGACAGGAAATACTTCTTGGAGACGAGGCGGTTGGACTGGGAGCGATCGATGCCGGATTGAGTGGCGTATTCTCTTACCCGGGTACGCCGGCTACCGAGATCTTCGAGTTCGTCGAGTCTTACGCCAAGAGAAACAAACTTGATATACATGCACAATGGTCTGCAAACGAGAAGGTCGCCTACGAGGAAGCACTCGGCATGTCCTTTGCCGGCAAAAAGGCGCTGGTCAACATGAAGCATGTCGGACTGAATGTGGCAGCAGACCCCTTCATGAACTCAGCAATAACCGGTACTAGAGGGGGATTGGTGCTGGCAGTTGCAGATGACCCCGGCATGCACTCCAGCCAGAACGAGCAGGACTCACGGTACTACGCTCACTTGGCCCAGATACCATGCTTTGAGCCTTCCAACCAGCAGGAAGCCTATGACATGACCTACCTGGCATATCAGTTGTCCCAGGAACTGGAGCTGCCAGTCATGGTGCGACTGGTTACCAGGCTCGCCCATAGCAGGGCGAATGTGGTTACTCAAACCAGAATGCCGCAGAATATCCTTGATCCCTCGCAGAACTTCGCCAGGTGGACACTGCTGCCCACCAATGCCAGGGTTCAGTACTCCATACTGATAGAAAAGCAACCTCGTCTCCTGCAAGCCTCGGAGAATTCACCGTTGAACATGATGCATCTAGAGTCAGCGAATAGGAAGCTGGGCGTTATCGCCAGCGGCGTCGGCTATAACTATTTCAGGGAGGCGGTCATGGAGAATGAGCTGCCACCTTACCTGAAAATCGGGATGTATCCACTGCCGGTTGAGCTTATCCGCAGGTTTGCCAGCCAGGTCGAGGGGATACTGGTGGTCGAGGATGGATATCCATTCATTGAGCGAAATCTGAATGGTGTGCTAGGAACCAAGAAGGTTATCGGCAAGTTAAGCGGTCATCTACCCTTGACTGGAGAGTTGAATCCCGACCTGGTCAAGGTAGCCTTGGGCATCGAATCAAAGCCGACTGTTGCTGTACCTAAGGGGCTTCCGGCCAGGCCACCTCAATTGTGCGTTGGTTGCGGACACATAGACGCATTCCATGCGCTCAAGGAAGCGATGAACGAGCTTGGTGTAAAGACCGCCTTCAGCGACATAGGCTGCTATACCCTAGGCTTTTATCCTCCTTTTAGTGCAATCTCAAGTTGCGTTGACATGGGCGCTAGCGTCAGCATGGCTAAGGGGGCTGCCGATGCGGGGATGAAACATGTGGCAGCGGTGATCGGCGACTCAACCTTCGGACACTCCGGGATAACTCCGCTAATCGGGGCTGTACAGGAGAATACCCCCATGACATTGGTGATCATGGATAACGGAACAGTAGCCATGACCGGCGGACAACCAACCTTGACCAGCGGCCAAGGATTGATAAATCTTATCAAAGGACTGGGCGTGGATGAGAAGCATATCCGGGTCATCTATCCGCACCGAAGGCATCACCTGGAGAATGTCAAGGTATTCAAGGAAGAGTTGGAATACGAGGGATTATCGGTGATAATACCTCAAAGAGAGTGCATCCAAACCGCTCGCAAGAAGTAGATAGGGGGAAACTCGATGAAGTACGATATTATCACCTGCGGAGTCGGTGGACAAGGGATACTTTCCATTTCGTTTATCATAGACAACTCGGCGATGAGCATGGGGTATAACTTCAAGCAGTCCGAGGTTCATGGGATGGCTCAGCGAGGCGGTGCAGTCAGCTCGCATATACGAATCTCGGATAAGCAGATATTCAGCGACCTGGTTCCCGCCGGATCGGCAGATATGATCTTGAGCGTAGAGCCGTTGGAGACGCTTAGATATGTAGGATATCTTAGCTATGACGGGATAATTGTAGCCAGCTCCAATCCCTATGTGAATATACCCGACTACCCGCAGCTCGAGGAGATAATCGATAAACTTGAGAGCCTTAAAAATCATATTTTAGTCAACTCGGAAGACCTTGCTCGCAAGGCAGGCAGCGGCAAGGCTCAAAACATGGTCATGATCGGTGCAGCCAGCAAGCGCCTTCCACTGGATGAGCAGGTCATGAAGAAATTTATTATGCTGCTGTTTAAGGCTAAGGGAGAAAAGGTGCAGCGGGTGAACATCGATGCCTTCGATTTTGGCAAGATAGCTGCCGAGAATTTCCTGGCAGCCAAAGATGCCGGAATGACCTCGTTCCAAGCTAGCGTAGTCTGCGGTAAACTTGAGCCGAAGCCAGCGGGAACCGATATTCTGGATATGTGGCTTAAGGCTATTGATGAAGATCCCACCTTGCTAGAAAAGCTCCAGGCTCACAAGAAGCTTATCCCACCAACAATCGAGGGGTTCAAGGCATTCCTGCAATAATCTGTCTAAGATATATTCAGATTTCGATTTTAATGTGATATAGTACCTGTATATGGTTGAGAAAGAATCCACCCAAAAGATACCGTACTCGAAACTCTCCTTGGACAAGGAACGAGTGGTACTGATTACGCTTGGGGGACCGAGTATCGGCAAGGAGTACGTGATCGAGAAGGATCACACCATCATCGGTCGCGGCGATAACTGCGATATACAGATTCTGGACAGGATGATGTCCAGAACCCACTGCCAGATAGTTAAAAGCAAGGATAAAAAGGGCAATGAGCGATACTATATATTTGACCTGGACAGCACCAACGGTACCTTCGTAAACAACAACAAGGTTAACAAGAGACTGCTCAAGAACGAAGACAAGATATTGATGGGCAATACCATCCTGCAATTTTTGCACCGCGATAGGGTCGAGATCTCCTACCAGGACAAGATCTACAGCCGGGCTACCACCGATGATCTCACCGGTCTTCATAACCGTCAGCATTTCCTTGAGGAACTGGAGAAGGAGCTATATAGAGCCAGAAGATACCAGCGAGAGCTATCCATCTTGATGATAGATATCGATCACTTCAAGGACATAAACGATACTTACGGTCATGCCGTCGGGGACAAGGTCTTGAAAGAGTTGGGCAAGATTCTGATCAAGAAGCTGCGCAAGCATGATATTGCGTGCCGTTACGGCGGCGAGGAGTTCGTTGTAGCCCTGCCGGAGACCGCAAGCAACGAGGCGCACTTCGTGGCGGAGAAGTTAAGGAAGTATATAGAGAGCTATAAATTCTCTGATAACGATGAGATGAAAGTCATGGTTAGCATCGGAGTAGCTTCCTTCACCAAGAAGATAAACTCGGTTGACACGCTAATTATTCATGCTGACCAGGCGCTTTATCGCTCAAAGGCAGCAGGCAGGAACATGGTAACGGTCTTTGATGGATAAGGTCTTAACTGGCAGCATAAACTGGAAACAGACTAACAAGACAACCAACTAACTAGAAACATATTAAAAAAAAAACAAATCAACCAGAAACGAATCAACTAGACAATAATGAAGATAGGTATTTTGACCGGTGGTGGCGATTGTAGCGGACTGAATGCAGTGATCAGGGCGGTGGTCAAGTCTGCCTTGCCTCGTGGTCATGAAGTGTTCGGCATTTATGACGGCTGGGAGGGGTTAGTTAATTTAGCTGGCAGGCAATTGCACCCTAAGGATGCCTCTGGGATATTGTTCAGTGGGGGCACTATACTTAATACCTCCAGGTTCGATCCCTTTGCCGATGATCCCGATGGTAATAAGGTTAGAGCCGGCTTCGAGGCTTTGGAGCTGGATGCACTTATCTGTGTTGGTGGGAATGGCACTTTGGGAATTGCTAACGATGCATTTCAAATTGGCTTGCCAATCGTGGGCATCCCTAAAACAATCGACAACGATGTTGCCGGCACCGACTATGCAGTCGGCTTTGATACCGCTGTGCATGTGGTTGCTAATTCTCTCGATATGCTGCACAGTACTGCTGCCTCTCATCATCGCTGTATGATAGTGGAGGTCATGGGTCGCCACAGCGGCTGGCTGGCTATGGTGGGTGGACTCACTGGTGGTGCAGATTGTATTCTCATTCCAGAGGTACCTTATGACATCGAGCAGTTGGCTATCATGTTGCAAAAAAGACACCATACCAAGCGGTTCAGCATCGTTGTGGTCGCAGAGGGGATCAAGCCTCCACCGGGCGTAAAAGACTTCAGGGATGAAATGGAGAGATCAAGCAAAAGAAAGGCATTGGAAGGGATAAGCCATATCATTGCCGGCGAGATAAGACAACGCATCGATATTGAGACCAAGGTAACCGTGCTCGGTTATCTCCAGCGCGCTGGCACTCCATCGCCCTTCGACAGGCAGCTCGGCACCATGTTCGGGCTTAAGGCGGTGCAGATGGTGCAGGATAGAGAGTTCGGCAAGTGTGTTGTTTTTCGCGGGGGCAAGTATGACTCTGTCTCGCTGCATCACGCCAGCAAGGCTCCTCGCAAGCTCGACTTCGACATATATAACGCAGCCGAGATCTTCTTCGGCTAGCCAGACGAAAAAGGATATGCAAGATCTATTTTTTCCCAAGAGGATGATGCTCGATCCCTCAAGCATCTGTAATTTAAACTGTCCGATGTGCCCTAATCCAGATCCCAAGATAAAAAAGGGAATGATGACCCCAGAGGTATTCAATAGGCTGCTCCCAGTATTCCCCTATCTTTACGAGATTGTCATTGTTGGTACGGGAGAGCCTTTCTTAAATCCCAATACTATCGATTTTCTTACCAAGATAAAACGACATGGATTATCTTTAAGAATATATACCAATGGCACCATGCTTGATGAGCAGTTGATAGATAAACTGCTAGACATCAGGCTAGATTTCCTTACCATCTCATTAGATGCAGCAGAGGATGGTCTTTACCAGCGGATAAGACACCCTTCCCAACTTAGTGAGATTCTTCATAAAATAGAAATTATAAAAAACAAAAAGCTAACCATGGGAATCGATTATCCTAAGCTGTGGTTCAATATGGTTGGGATGAATATCAATATAGATCAAGCCCCCAAGCTCGTTGCATTGGCACATCGATACAATGTGGAAAAGGTAACCATCACATATTTTAGACGCACTGAATTCAGCGATGAAACCTTAAGCCATCCTTCACAAGAGGAGACCTTTGATGCTATTTCACAGGCGGTAAAACTGGCAAGGAAATTGGGCGTGAACCTTAGCTTTCCCAAATTACTTGACAACAACTATCCAGCCAAATACAGATCGTTTAGACCTAAATACATAAATCAGTTGATATATCTTAATTCTTTTTACACATCCAAGAAGGACATTTATATACAAGTATATAATAGATTTATATGTAAATCACAGCAGCTTGGACCAAGGTTCCATAAGTTAATTATAAATAAAATTAAAAGGAAGCTGCCATATTGGAGGTCAAAGAACATCAAGTTACGACTGTATCAGGATAGTCCTATTGAATATATTTATATCCATCATAATGGAGATGTGGGAACTTGTTGTGATAATTTGAATATAATATGGGGTAATATTTTGGAGGATAATTTGGTCGATATTTGGAGCAAAAAGATGTTACCCACCCTCAATCAGAAAATACTTGAAATGGGGATGCATCGCTGTCCAGAATGTGGGAGAAGATGGCTTTTCGAGGATTATGTTTAATAACTATCAAAACCAATGCGATAAGGTTATGTCTTTTTGGGAATCGAGTGAAAACGGCTTAAAGATATTATAAATCCTTAAAGTATGCCATCTTGATCTTCTTATTAAACCGCCAATAATCCTCCAGACAGGGTAATAAATATGTATTAGAATATCTCCCAATCTGCTTCCATAGGTGCCAGCCAGCAATTTGGCAATAAAATGGGGAGATTTAGGTAAAACCAGAAGCATCCGTGAGAATGTATCCTTTTGGTCATCAAAGATGGTACGATTAAAGGTTGCCTGAATGCGGGTATCGATATCTGAAATACGATGTGCCTTTGCCTGTTCAACAATCCTCATGCCTTCATAGAACATCAAATTTATTCGTACAGTTCTAAATGGTCGTTTTACTGTTAATAGGGTTTGAATCATTTTCTTTTTATCTTGCACATTCTCGAAAGGATTATCCGTAAGGTAATCTATACAAAGATAATGTATTTTATCTCGGCGTTTATTTATGATCTCGATAAGTTTTTCTACTTGAGATATTTCCACCGGACGCTGGAAGATATCCTTGTTTATTCTGTCAGATATACATCCTATGGTCAGGGTTATTCCATAACATCCAGCCTCTATCATCAGATCCAATCCCTCTACATCCACATTTTTGATTGCCATATATGCAGAAAATGGTAAACCAACCTCTTTTCTATATATATCTTTAAATGTTTTTGCCCATTCAGCTCCTCGGTGAAGAATGAATTCATCCACTATACCGAAATACTTGATCTGAGGACGCATTTGCTTTATCAACTTCATTTCCTTGAGCATTGATTCAATGGAGCGAGCTCTGTAACCAGCTTTCAATTTATTGTTTTGAATATGTCCCATGCAGTAATTACAATTGTACAAGCATCCTCGACTGCTCATTATATAGTGTGCATTCATGTTCAATGGCACGAAATACTTTTCTATTTCAAGACTCAAGCGATTAACTACTCGATCCATAAGAATGTAATGACTCGGAGAATCATAATCTGGAAAAGGAAGGTCATCTATGTGGGGAGGTGGATATAGGGCATTATATACAGGAGTCTGATCCCGCATGTAAACTATATTGGGGACATCTTTTATATTCAAATTTCCCTGCAAGGCTTGAATAGACTTTTCAAGCGGAATCTCACCTTCACCAATAAAAACAGCATCCGCACAAGGGATACAAAGCTCTGGATTCAAGGTGGGACAAACTCCTCCCCAGATAATAGGAATATCCAAATAGTTACGCAGATAATTACAAAGGTTTCGACAGCTCTCAAAATGTAATGTAAGCACTGAAAATGCTATAAGATCAGGTTCCCAATCCTTTATGAACTTTAGGATAATTTCATGCTCTACCAACTCTAGTAATCCTTTTCCTGTTTTGGGTATAAAAAGTATGGTCGAGGTATGTCCATGCAGTTTTGCCACTGATGACAAATATCTTGAACCAAGTTGCGTTAAGCTAGTTCCCCAGCAGATGAATATAATTCGCATTATGATTGTACCTTTATTAACAGGCGCCGTGAGAGATTAGACAAACACCACAGATATCAAAATAACCCTCTTTCACAAGATAACGCCGAATTTTACGATATTCCTCATTGTTCCAAATTTTACAAAACCTCGATTCTAAAAGTGACCCAAGCGGGTGGAAAAAACACCAAAGGGAGGGAAATACTTGTCCGTTGGGCATTATATAAGCCACATGCCATAGAATCTTGCAACCATTCCCTATTGGTTTAAGTTGGCTAGGCTCTTGATATAACCTTTCCATCACCTCTTTAGTCAGATTGGGTACAATGTTCAAATAAATCCCTTTTGCCTCAGCAAATCTTTCAACCTCCCTTAGATTGTGATATAGAATATCAACATCTATCAGCTTATTTTGCTCCTCTGCTGTGATTCCGCCATGTATCCATCCCTTGTAAAGCAAAGGATCATCATAAACTCGATTGTGTTTTTCAACTAGATATCCCTGATCAAAACCTCGATGATGAAGCTGAATCTTTTTGAATCCCATCTTATGAAGCTCTTTTACTAGTTCAAGTAGATTCATATAATTATGTTGGTTTATTACCGAAATACTAACCAGGTTGAGATACAATCCATTGCTACGGCTTAAAAGTATTTTAACGCGGTCAATGCCATTCATGACTCTACCAAAGGTTCCCTTCATGGTTGCCTTATCATGTTGTTCGCCGATGCCATCAATGGATATTATTAAACTGGTAATGCCGCTGTTCAGTATTTCGTCTGCAATATCAGCAAGGAGAACACCGTTTGTCGAGAGATTGACGCATAAATTCTTCTCTAATGCCAGTTTTCTAAGCATCTTTATTATATGTGGATAAAGCAATGGTTCTCCTCCGCTGATATTCACATTCGGCTTGAAAAAGGAATAATTCTCCAAAACCTGATCCATTTTTTCCCACTCTAGCTCCTCAGCGTAGTGCCGGGCACCATCTATTCTAACCCTTTGTGACTCCTGGGGAATATTGCAGTAAATGCAACTGATATTGCACCTTAGCGTCGGAGAATGAAATATCACTGTGGGTAAAAAGGAATAGCCCTTGCCCCACCTATAGTCCAAACCCAGGAATTTAAACCTCTGCTTGATTTTATTCTTGATGATCTGGGGCTTACTTAGCCCCCTTTTTAGCTTTTCAATTGCAATTTTATTCATTTTTTAAGCACTTTCTTTTTTATAAGGAAAGAACCAGCCAACCTTGATTGGCTTTAAAATCGGTCGGTTATTAATCATTCCGAATACTCGCCAGTAGTACCTTTTAGGTAGCATGCCCTCAAGTAGTTCTCGATTCATTTCAAATTGTTTATCTTCTATTATGGTGTGCATTTTGGAATAAAATAACCTGGAGTGTGATATCTCAAGTATAAACTTATTTATATCTTTTTTAGCTTCATCATGCCAAGATAAAATGATCGACTCTAGAGGGACAAGATCCTTTAAGTAATATAGATTAGTATTTCTTGCTCCCCTCGAATCATTAAAAATATCGATGAAAATATCATTTAATCTTAAGAATAGTTTAAGCAGTAAATACGGTATATATCCGTAATTGTTATGAATATATTTAAGATGCATGTTATTCTGACTCCTCCAGAATTCACTGCTCGGATCTTTGCCATAGAACCTCCTTCTGATCCTTGCACAGTAATGAAATGCTTCCAGGTTCGGTAATAGGATAACATCATATCCATGCTTCTTTGCCCTGCTGCATAGATCAATATCATCATAGCCGGAAATGAAGTCCTCGCAAAAACCTCCTAATGCCTCGAACATTGATCTGCGAACCATCATTATCGCTCCACATACAGAAGGCACGCTTATGGGAGTGCCATCTTCGCCCAATTTTGACAGGTAATTCCTCCAGGTTTTTCTTACCATTGGAAAGATTCCCCCTATTTTAGAAAAAAATGTATGGTCAAGCGCTATCTCTATCGGACTCGGGGCTTCTATATAAGTTACAAAAAGATCCATATCCTTATGGTAAACCTTGGTTCTAGGCGCTATAATTCCCCACCCAGGATGCTTATCTAGCTCTGAAACCATATCATTGATTGTCCCAGGCTCTATAATAGTATCCGCATTTAAGAATAATAGATACTTTCCACAGCTTGCACGCCAGCCGATATTGCATGGCTTGGCATAACCATGAATTGTACCGGTATTCATGTACTTCACCTTTGTAAATTTGGCTCTACATCGCTCTAGATCGTCGATATAGCCATGATTTACAACATTAATCTCAAAAGAGACGCTCAATTTCGAGGATAATATGGAGTTAATAAGATCGTTAAGCAGATCCGAAGACTGAAAATTGGGGATGATTATTGAAAGCTCAATGCAATCCTTGTTCTTTGGACTCATACCCTAACCGATTTTTATATCTATTATTATAATTACCATACATAATCTCTTTTTCAAATAATATCAATTAATGCCATCTACGGCTGTCTTGCTGGGGGACAAAGCAAGGCTTATCAGCATTGCAGTTAAATAAATAACTATCGACAGGTATAAGACACTGCTGAAACCGAAACTCATGGCAAGGGCAAATGCCGCCACCGAGCCGAAAACACTAAATGCGCCGTTTATTGCCCATAGGTAAGGAATCATGCTCGAATTACCCTGCGAGGCTATCTTGATGCCCAATGGAAAAGGCATACCCATGAAAAAGCCGACCATCGAAATAATCACCAAACAGATCGCTATCCTTAGACATAAAGGACTGCCTATGAAGGCTTCCTGGATAAAGGGGATGAGACATGTATATAAAATGAGAAGCAATACGATGATCAATAAAGGTATCTTTACCAGGCAAGCCGCCTTGCCGGGGGTTACTGAAGATGTAACCCGACTGCCCAGTCCGCTCGATATGAGCATCGAGAACAAGACCACCGATAGCGAGTACACCGGATGCCCTAAAAGTAAGATCAACTTCTGCAATAAATATATCTCCACGAAGATAAATCCCAAGCCTATACCTGCATAATAAAGCATTAAACGAAGTTGCCCGCTGATAACCCCTGAATCACTACCATTGCTCAGTGTAAAGGGAAGAGTTGCCAATAAAATAGCGTAGATAAATGAGATAACGAGCACAGCCATCAGGGTAAACACTGCATCGTAGTTGAACTGCTGCCCCCCGGGACTCTTGAATAGCACGCCCAGGAAATCCTTGGGGCGCAGCATATTGAAGAAAAACGGCTTATCATCGCTGCACGGGGTGATATCAAAGGGATAGGCAGCATAAAACCGCTGCCTGTTCTTACTGTATAAAAGATCGTTGAACTCATTAGCTAACCTGGTATCGGGCAGCAGCCTCACCTTGAAGCCAAGTTCGCCGGCTCTTTGTCTCATGAAGGTTACCTGCTGCTTGCTGAATGGGGATTTGCAAAGTAAAAAGGTGCCGATCTGCTCATGCTGGAAGATCACCAGGTGATCCTGTGGATTGCGTATCCCTTTCTGCTCAAGTAGCGATAAAGCCAAGGATAAAAGCCTAAGCGTCTGGCGTGGGGGATCGAAGACATAGCGGCTGATGGATAGGATACCGTTGTCGGTGAGCCTTTCCCAATATGAAGAAAATGCCTCGCTGGTATATAGGGTATTCTCAGAGAGGGTGTATGCTCCGGCAGCGGTTGCAGCCCAGGTATCGACCAGCGAGATGTGGATAAAGTCATAAGTATCCGAGGTGCGCTCAAGGAAGTTTCTCCCTTCGGCGACCATTGCGTTGATTTTAGGATGCGAGTATAGATGACCGCTGAAATCGCCATAAACTTCATTGACCAGCTCGTATATTATCGGATTAAGCTCTACGCAGGTTATCTTGGAAGCATTGAATCGCAGGGCAGCCAACACATCCGGACCTCCACCGGGACCGATAATCAAAACAAAAGGCTCAGTGGTCAAATAGTATCCAAAGGCGGTAACCTCGTACAGGGCGTACTCCATCTCGTGGATATCGCCACTGAAGCGGTTTATCATGGTATTTGCAGCCCCATCTATGTTCATAGCGAGCTGAGCAGGCAAATATCCACTATAACGCTCGCTCAAAGCCCAGGTTATGAACCTGTCCCGTTCTACGCCCTTGCTGATATCCAGCCGCGGGCTATCCCTATTGGTCGATGAAAGCCCTGAAGTCCAAGGATAAACCGCTATTCGGGAGAACGAGTTCCATTTCTGTATCAAAGGTGTCCCAAAGTTAGTCGCCTCGGACTCCCCCTTGAGGTATCTTATCTTGAGAAGACCTATAGCATCGTTGCCAAGCATCAGAATGAACATGAAGGCGAAGAATCCCGCGGGGAGAAGAGCCTTTTTTGCCGAGATCCCAGAGGCGAATGCAAAGGAAGCAACTAGCAGGACCAGGCAGATGAAATAGATGGTATTGACGCCTCCAAATTGATTCAAAATCGGTATCAAGACCATACAACCAATACCTGCGCCCAACAGATCGGCAAAATACAGCTTGCTTACATTTAATGGATAAGAGGCGATGATGGCAGCTATAACCATGCCATTTAGGAAAAATGGGATAGCTACCAGGCTATAAACCAGCATCATGAGCAAAAAACCGGCCGCTGAGATGGTTGGGATGCCCCTGAGGTTGAGCAGAAAGAACATGACTCCCAGGATGCTGAAAGCGCTAAGCGCTGTAAACTTCAAAGCAAAGCTGGGAAGGTTGATTTCTTCCCTCGAAAACCTTAAATAGACCACCAAGCCACCGGCAGCTAAGCCCATCAGGGCTACCGAGACGATCATGAAGGCAAAGTGATACCATAAGACCACAGAGAATATCCTGGTCAAAGCCAGCTCCAACATAAGGGTGCTCAAGCAGACCAAAAAAAGCCCCAGGTATTCTAAAAAAGTCGGCTGCGAGCGTTTCATAGGCGTATAGAGTAACTTATCATATTAGCAAGATCCACTCTTTGAAAGACATTCCCTATAAATGCTAGAATAAAAGGTTGCAACCTACAAATGCAGATGAATGAAAGAAACTACATGGTGCATTTGCTCTTGGGAGTGCTTTTATGCTGGATTGCCACAGTTACAGCAGCATCTAAGTGGCAAAGCATACACGGCAGGGTGATCGCCAAACATAACAAGGTGCCGCTTTTCGACTGCACGGTTACGATAACTGGCTTTAAGCCCTCTGATGAAACCCCTCAAGACCTTAACTTGAGCATGGCTGGTCTCGTGATCGACCAGGTGGCAGCCCTAACCGACCTTAAGGGCGAGTTCAGCATAGAGAACTTGCCGGCAGGCTATTACGACCTGACCATCTCACATGGGCTGTGTAATGATTATCATGTATCGGGAATTAAGATATCTGAGCGAATTATCAACGGACGCCGGCTGATGATCCTCCTTGAATGCCCTTACGAGTTAGACGGGCGCTACCGAGAGCAGGTAACTGTTACGGCACGGATAGATGAGATGATAAACGATGAGCCGGTGGTCAGCTCGCTTATCATAAACCCTGAAAACATAGACCGCACTGCCGGATCCTTCGGCGATGTAACCAGGACCATACAGACCTTCCCCGGCGTGGTAAGCTCGGGAGACTTTAGTTCTATTATGTACATTCGAGGGGGGGATGTTGACGAGACCGCGCTCATGCTCAACCGGATGCCTCTTTTCAATCCCTATCATCTCGGCGGATTCATCACTATATTCAACACAGAGCTAATAGACAAGGTAGATTTTTACTCCGGGGCATTCCCACCCCAGTACCCGCCGGTGCTCTCTGGAGTCATCGATGTTACCTATCGAAACGGCAGCCTTTATCGCTTCAAGGGACGAGCTGATATCAGCTTTATTAGCGCCGACCTTACTCTTGAGGGTCCACTGTTCGATCGCAAGGGGAGCTATATTATCGGAGCTAGAAGGAGCTATATCGACTACTTCCTGAAGTACTATAGCAAAGACAATAAGGACATAATGGTGCCCTATTATGGCGATTACCTGGCGCGCTTCAGCCTCGGCTCCAAAGGCGACCACGAGCTTATATTCGAGGTATTAACCGCTAAGGACGGATTGAAAATAGAGGAATATACCGACCCCAACCAGCCGGATGAAAAGCCAGGAAAGGTTTTCTTCGAGGACAGAAGAAACTATGCAAATCTGATCTGGAAGTGGATACCAGCGACGACCACCTATCTGCAAAGCTCATTTAGCTACTCGACAGAGGATACCAAGGGATCGGTCAGCGGAACCGACCCTTATGGTGTTGCCCTCAATTTCGACCTGGCGCACATATCTATTGATTACAATATACTGCCAAGAAATCACCATATAAAGCTAGGTATTCAAAGCGGTTATTATATGCTCGACCTGCAAAGCCTTATAAATGACTTCCGCACCCATATCCCTGGCAGCGAGAACTGGGGTAATGAGAACTTCGATAAGATCGAGGTTCCGCGGGACCTGGATGCTATGGAGCATGGATTCTTCATCCAGGACAATTGCAGCCTGCTTAATAAAAAAGTATCCCTAATCTATGGCTTCAGGGCGGATTATTGGGGTGAGACAAAGGAGTTTATTTTAAGCCCGCGCATCAACATGAAGTATGATCTCGGTTACCCGGGCACCATTAGTGCTGGCTGGGGTATTTACCGGGAGTTTCCCATGAATATCCTGCAGACAGCACAAGGCTTCGGTAATCCCAACTTAGGCTCTCAGGAGGCGATACACTATGTACTCGGCTGGGAACGCAAGCTGCTGGCAGACCATGTCGTTCGCATCGAGGGCTACTACAAACATATGGATGAGCTTATCGTCAATCCAGACAACGAGGAGGATCTGATCCAAGCAGTCGCAGATGGCAAACCTTTTCAGAATGCCGGGAATGGATATGCCTATGGTTTAGAACTATTTTGGCAAAAGAGACCCTCTAAATGGTTCGATGGATGGTTATCATACAGTTACGGATACACTCGCCGCCACAATCCATTGAATAACACGGAGCTTACTGGCAATCCCAAGTGGTACTATCCAAGGCAAGATCAAAGGCATACCCTGTGTGCGGTGATGAACTTCGACCTGGGCAGAAAGTGGATGCTATCAGCCAAGTACCAGTACCATACCGGCAAGCCATATACACCAGTTGTCGGCTGGCACCTGGAGGAGAACAGCGGCGAGCAAGGCGGAATAGAATGGGTGTCGGACTACGGAGCCATAAACTCTGCACGAACGCCGACTTACAGTTGCCTGGATGTAAAGCTTGCAAAACAATGGGTTTATCCGCGAATGGTGGTGGGTGCTTATATTGATATTCTGAATGTGCTCAACCAACGCAATATCTACGGTTGGGACTACGATGCCGGCGACCCGCAGGAAGGAATAGAGCCAAAGAAGGAGACCATTTACAACCTGCCCATCATTCCAATGCTTGGCGGATGGATACGATTTTAGGGGACATAATTGAGCAATAGCTTTTGCCATAACAGTGGTTTCTTTTTCCTATTTGCGATCAGGCGGCGTGATCACGGTATTAATAAAATAGGTCGCTCACACAGGCTATCGATTTTTTCATCAGTCTCTTTTCTGGGAACCAGCTCAATTACCTTCTTGTAATGCCTGGCTTCCAACAGCTTCACCCCTTTGGTAAGCCAGCATATCTCACATCTTCCGTAACTGGGGTGCTCGATGATAACGACATGTTCTTTGCCATCTCGGCGATATGTAACCGGGCGAGCATCCTTTAGGGTATGCATGAGATGCCTTAAGATGCTAAATGCTGGTCGCCTTCTAAAAGCGCCATTGTGGTCGTCCATAAGACCAACTCCCTTGCTGATCAATTGCCACCAGAAAACTTTGTCAACATAACCGCTCGCCCAGGCGATCAGGAGATATCGCAGCAGATATGCAGCAGATAACTCCTCGTTAATCTGGAGTCTCGGATCTGCCGGGGAATACTGGCGGGGCGCCTTGACCGGCCAGTTCATCTCGGTTATCCACAGGGGATGCTCGAAGCCGGCAGCATTACAGATGCTCCTCAGCAGATGCAGTTTCTCCATGAGGTCAAAGCGAAAATACTGCTTATTTTCAGGCATCCCGCGACGATCGACATAGAGGAGATGGGTAACAGCATCCAACTCGCCGGGGCTGAGATGCCTAAGAATGCCGTAAGTGAAATAATACTCGAAATCAATAACCGCAGGAGCCAACAGCTTGACCTTGCGGTCGGCATTCTCTCTAGCGACCTTTGCCGCCTCGTTGAACAAAGGGAGATACTCATCATAAACCCAGCATCCCCACTTCTTTCGATTAGGGGCATGACCGATCTCGAAACGATAGCACTTGTCGCCGAAAGCATCGATCAGCGCCCTGAAGAATTCACCGAAGACCCGTGGTTTGAGTACCGCTTGGCGATCCTGTATGCATGATATGGTGATATCGCACCCCAATGCTGACAACGCTTCGAGCAATGGCTTATAGCGAGCTAGCCGATCAGCCTCCCAGCGGTACATGCGCACCAGGACATTTGTTATCCCAAGTGTTTCTATTCCCTCCACGATCTGCTGCAAGTATCTATCGATCGGGGTTATGCCCACGCCGGACAGGTCTTTGATTGTGAGGTTATGCTCAGTGGCTATGCGCGAATTGTCGGCAACTGCGGCGGTTATATTGCCCCAATCCTTTTTTATCAGCCTTGCAAGCTCAAGGTATGCAGCCAGGTCTTTTCTCCCCTCCCACAGCTTGCCCAGCTTTCCCATGTCGGTATGCGGCTGGTGGTGGCGCTCATCCCAGCGGAAGTAATCCCGGCTGTGCTTTATGTTCTTGAATTCCCGTTTTTTCCAGAAGATCCAACCCATTTGGTCAAATACCGCTTCAATGATATACTTTTATCTTGATTAATTAAACACAGAGATAGTATTACGCCTTGGATCGTTTATTCAACAGGAAATGTAGGTTTGATGACAGCTAGGGATAAAACGAAGAAAAAGGGCATTCTGCGCAGATTGCTCAAGATAGGGTTGTTTACGCTGTATCTGCTTGTTCTTTGTGAGCTTTCGCTTCGTTTTCTCGCCTTTTTCTATATAAGCAGGCTTCCGGAATCGAGGGCACAAAGGAAGCGGCAAGGGGAGTATCTTATCTACTTGCTGGGGGATTCGCACGCCTATGGGATGGGTGCGCCGCGAGGAATGAGCATAGCTGAACAACTATCCAATCTGCTGAACAAGTACAGCACCACGGGGAGAAAGTATATCATCAAGAACTTCGGCATGCCCTCTTGGAATTCGAGCCAGGTGTTGAGAAGACTCAAGCAGAAGGTTGATATCCAGGTGCCAGAGCTGGTCATAGTTTTTGCAGGTAAAAATAATATCCATAACTTCTATAACTCCAACTTATTCAAGCTCTATCCGCCTAAAAGGCTGGAGCACTGGATCTTTGTAAAGATCCAGTCGGTGATTGAAAATCTCAGGATCTTCAGGGCATTGAAGTACCTCAGGTACCGAGATGATATACAGTGGTTCACCCGAGAGTGGAGTCATAGCGAATACAAGACGCTGCTCACCAGCGATGAAGCGCAGTATCGCGTAGCTAGGTATGACTTTGGCAAGATGAATGAGTTGGGGATTACAAATGGTTTCCAAGTTCTTTTTTTAACATATCCGCCTACTAGGGAGTTCAATCAACTGATCCCCCTACACAGGGCATTGATGGATAGCAACCTGACCGTTATTGATAATCGCCCACTGTTTGGGCTGTTCTTTGACCAATATCGCGATCTGGTCATGTTCTGGGATGGGCACCCAAACCTGCTAGGATATTGCCTGATAACCTTGAATATAATGCATTACATAACCCAAAACGATATGCTTGACGATCGTTTTGATGGTTATATAGATCCCTTGAATGCCAAGATCCATGATCCAAGCGATATAGACTTCATATCTGTGCTCGAGGACATCTTCGATGAGCCACTGGAGAAAAGCGTAATAAAGGAGATCTCCACCGATGAAGCTGTCTTTTATCTTTATCGATTCAAGGTCAGAGATACTATTGTGAAGCTTTTCTATCTGGACAGACAACCTTTATTTATTCGATATCCAGGAGACATTGTCAATTTCGATTTCAAGATACCAATGAGGCTGAGATTGACCGAGCAGCAACTAGCATACTTCGCCGGCGAGCCGGATAAGAAATATTCCTACTATGACAATCCTCGGATAACCTTGTTCGACCAAAAATGGGTCTTTGAGGACATTTTTATCCTGATAGTATTTCTGCTTAAGGATGGCAAAGTTCGCTATGCCTTCTCGGAGTGGAGCGCAGATTTTAATACCTATCAGACCGATATCCTTGAGATGAAACCGACCCTTGAGGAGATACAACAAATATTCACTCTACCTCAGGAACTTTCCGAGCATGATGGTTATAAGATCTTGGAGATCTTCACCGATAAGCAGATTCTCCGAATCAGGCTGGAGGCTGACAGGTTGGTGCAATGGGAGATAGAGCGACGATAAAAAATATCTTACATAAATGTCTCCATGGGATAACTATATATAAAAGAAGGCGATATGACTTTGACAAAGATATGCGTTTATAATATCCTATTACTCGAAGAAGCAAGAAAACGCTTCCAAGGCAGGTTGGAAAGAGAAATATAAATAATTGACAACCTTCATTATATATATTTATATATAAGGGAACTAGACACTCGGACGGATTGTAAGGAAGGCAGGAGCTAATATGATACAGAAAAGACAGGTTCTAATCATAGACGATGATAAGCGATTCTGTGAGCAACTTGACCAGAAACTCAGCAAGGCTGGGTATAAGGTACAGACCGTCTCCAGCGGATACGATGCCATACAGGTGCTGCAAGACTTCAAGCCAGACTTCTGCATCCTTAACCTTATCATCCCCATTACCGAAGGCTTTACCATACATAATTTCATCTCCAAGAATGAAAAGTTAGCCAAGAGTAAAATATACTATCTGACCTACTTTCTTGATGAGGAAGACCTAAGATGGATCTTTAAACAATTGGAGTACGATCAAGACCAGATAATAATTAAAAGCAGCAGCAACCCGGAGGCTACCATAGATTTCATCCACAGTAAGCTTTCCGGTCAGGCTGCACCTCAGGCAAACGAACTAGTTATGGAGCAGGGAAACGAAGACTTGCACATGCACTCCCGCAAGCTACTTGAATATATCCGCTGGTACCAAAGCATCATAAACAGCCTCAATATCGGTATTATGGTCAGTGATAAGAGCCTAAGAATAAACTACATCAATTCGGTGGCTGAAAAGCTGCTTAAAATAGATGCCGAGGACTGGTTAGGAAAACAGATCACCGAACTTGAGCTGCTCAGTGCTCAAAAGGAGCTGAAAAGAAACCTGGACATAATCTCTGCACCGACTTATACGGAGCCGATATTATTCAAGGTGCCTTATGGCAATTACATGATCGAGGTAACCATGTCGAGAGTGGAGGCTGATGAAGAGCTGGTAGGCTTCTCCATTGCGCTTAGGGAATACACCTTCCGAAAGGAGGAAAATGTCCTGGTTAATGTCTTTTTGGAGAACCTGCTCAAGCAAAGCAATGATGCGATAAATGATATAAAAAACACCTTTGATATCATACTTTCACAAGATCCTGATCTGTGGAAGAAGATATATCTGCCAGTCTCCAATTTGGTTGATCAGTTGGAGATATACAACACCGATATGATGAACACCCTGACCAACCTGAAGGAGAAGTTTAAGCTCAACTGGGACATACTCCATCTTGAGAAACTGATCTACCGCACAATCAGGGGCTTAGAGGGGATGGCTGAGAAACTCAATCTGACCTTCACACCGAATATTGACAAGGAACTGAAACCGATACTCGGCGATGAACAGCTAGTCATACTTGTGCTGTTTAACCTGATGCGCAATGCCTTGAGATACAGCAAGCCTTTGAGCACAATCCAAGTGAATGCGCATAATATGGATGATTTCGTTTATCTGGGCATCAGACATGAGGGTGAGGCATTAACCGATGAGGAGCTTCAGAATATCTTCAACCTAAGCAGCGATATTGATTACATCACTCAAGGACAGACCCTTTCACTAAAGACGGTGGATAACATCCTTCGCTTGCACCGCGCCCAGCTCAAGGTAAATAGCGAGCCAGAGCAATGGACCGAATTTTACTTCGAGATACCGATGCTCAAGTACCCGCAATTCGCCAGGATGGAAGCCGGCGACTCGGAGAGATACCGCAATAAGTTCATTGTGGTCGAGGACGATCCCATTGTGCGCCTCCAATTGGAAAAAATGGCAACTGAGTTGGATCTGGTCCCCATCTCGGTTGAAAGTCCACAAAAGTTGCTCGAATATGCCAATCACTTCAAGGAGGCTTCATATTACCTTAATATACTTTCAAAAAATATCGACCTTAGGGAGGTCATCCCCAAGATGCTGGCTGATAAAAAATCAGGCGAGATAATCGTTTCTTCCTTAATTAACCTGACCGAAGACCAGGATGGCGAGTTCTCGCTCGGTCTGGAAAACTATATCTTTTTGGATAATCTAGATAGAATCAGGCAAGAGTTCGATGAGATGCTGGTGGAACTGTTCAAGGACTTTGGCGACCTTGATATCCTACTGCTCGCCGAGGATGATCAGATCAAACAAACACTTAATGAGATCTGCGAGGAGAAGGTGATCACCTTGCGCCTAACTTCCGATATGAGACATGCTATAGAGCAGATGCTCGCCAGACAGCCAGATCTTTTCCTGGTATCTCTAGATCAGATAAGAGAGAATAATCGTTATGAGGTGATCAAGCTCCTCAAGGATAACACGGTAACAGCAGATATACATATCATCGCCATCATGCCCCCGATGCTGAAACCGATGCCCAGCAGACTCGTATTTCAAAGAATGGATAAATCATTGCTGAGCCAGGTGAGCGGATTCAAATTTATAAACGAGATTAAAGAACATCTCAAGAAAGAGGTGAAGTGAGATGCCTGAGAACCGGTACCCAAACTATTACAAGATTCTTGGAGTTAACCCAAAAGCTACTAAGAAGGAGATCCGCCAGGCTTTTACGCGTCTATCCATGAAGTACCAGAGGGAGATGAAGACCGGCTCGGTACCTGGACAAAAGTTCTATGAGGTCTATGATGCCTATCAGTTCTTAATCGACGATAAGAACCGCAAGCGATACGACCAGTACCTCAAGTGGCAAAAGGAGATGGAGGAAGCCGAATCCGCTGCTGAAGGCGAAGCTCCCGAAGACAAGGAAGAACTATATTTAGACCTTGATTTGACCGATGGAGGAATTGAGACACCAACTGATTCTAAGGACCAGGAACCTATCTCTCGTGCAACCAAAAACTTTGAACAAGACCTAAAAGACCTTGGAATAGAACCTAAGTATCATAATCCCACCGGCGAAACCAACGAATTCATCTGGACCGAGATGCAGAAGGAAAAGAAAAAATCGGAACCCTCCAGCGATAGCTACAAGGACATCTTTGATAGGTTCGAGTCTCATGAATTCAAGAAGTTCAAAAGCGATGAGATCAATGATTTAGAAAACTCCAAGAAGGAGCCATCCCCAATAAAGCGAGATAAGAATATGCAGCGCATTGCCAAGGAGTTCTTCGAGACTAAAGAGGAGTTCAAGGCAGATTTCAAGAACTCAATAGAGTATCTTATTAACATATTAAACTGGTCGATAAAAGCCATGAAAGATCTAAAAAATGGAGAATTGGAAAAGGGGAGAGATAACTTCATTAGAGTTCTAAAGATCTATAATAAATTTCTACGCGACGAGGATACCGAATCGATACGAAGAGAATTGAATGCCGATGATGAAAAACGAATCAAGCAAGCAGACATACTCTGTTTAAATGGCTGGAAACAATTTCAAGATAAAAATATCGCCAAGGCGATCGGATTTCTTTACAGGTCATCACTACTAGCCAAGGATGCACTAACCAACCTCAAGAGACATAAAAAACTAAAAGAAGAGAGCTCGGGAAGGATCGATCTTAAATCGCTGGCAAAGCTAAGGTTCAAGAGGGCTTTGGAGGCGATAAACAACAAGGACTATGCACACGCGCTTACTGGTATCCAGGTCGCCATACAGTATGACCCCAAGAATCCCTTGTATCAAAGCTACCTTGCTTATGTCCTGGCAAAGACCGGCCGAAACCTAAGAAAGGCAGTGGTAGCTGGAGCACAAGCTATCGAGGCAGAGGCTGGCAATCCTCTCCATCACTATCACCTTGGCATCGTATATAAGGCAGCTAAAATCTATCCGAGAGCCAAAGATGAATTCCTTGAAGCGCTGAAACTCGACCCCCGGTTCATAAAGGCGAAAAAAGAGCTTGAGGATTTGCCTCATTTATGATTAGCCAGATGTCATTGACTTGGAGTTGATGCCTTATCCAGGGTGCATATCAACCTGAACCCCACGCCTTCCATAGCCTCATCAGGAAGCATGAAGAACCTATAAGCAGACCGACATGCAAATGCATGGCTGTAAAATGCCCCTCCCCGTATCACCCTGTGTGTTCCGCTTTGGGGTCCGCTCGGATCTATCACTAGGTCCTCTGTCGGATAATCTTCCTTGTAGTCATAACACCATTCCCAGACATTTCCGTGCATGTCATAAAGCCCCCATGTATTTGGCTTCTTTTGTGCTACCGGATGAGTCTTTTCTCCAGCATTACCACAGAACCAGGCGTAATCCTCTAGGCAACTTACCTGGCATAGTATATTATCTCTTGTATAGTCTTTACATGCGCCATGATTGAACGGTGATGATGTGTGTGCTCGGCAGGCATATTCCCATTGTGCCTCGGTTGGAAGGCTATATTTATGCTGTGTATCGATGTTATTTAGATTTTCGATGAAAAGCTGCACCTTCTCCCAGGAGACATTTTCCACAGGACGGTCATTATCCTTGAACTTGGACGGATTCTCCTTCATAACCTCCGCCCATTGTCTTTGAGTTACCTCGGTGGTTTGCATATAGAAAGGCTTCGAGATCTCTACATAGTGCAGCATCTCTGCATCGGTGCGTCCCGGTTCCGAGACAGGAGATCCCATCTGGAAGCGACCCTCTGGGATAAGAACAAACTCCATGCCAAGCATATTGGAGAAGCGATCTTCACTTTTTATAGCGCTTACATCTTTATGTAAAATCCAATAAGCGATCACACTAGCAATGACGACTAAGATTGCTAAAAAGGTTAGACTCCTATAGTTTTGCCGAGCTTTTCTCGGTACCTTTTCTGATATACTTTTAAGTCGATCCAATGCGCCCTCAATCTGCTTGCCAATCGGGGATGCCTCTTCACTGGTTATCTCATCAAAGGCGGACATCTCGGTGACGATATTGAGATCCTTTTTTACCTCTGTCTCAATCTGGCGAGCGATAGCGGTCTTTATGTTGTATTCATGCTTGAATTCTTGGATATCCCTGCGGTCCTCTTCAGTGAGCTTTCCCTTTTGCCATCGATTAAGCAGGATCTCCTTCAAGATGGTCTTATGTATCGATTGCAGATCGATCTGCACTTGGGCTCTCGGCCTGATGAACTCCTTAAGCTCTACAGCCATTTCCATACAGGTGCTATATCTCTGGTCGGGATCTGGATGGCAAGCCTTGTGTACTATATCTCGTAACGCTCGTGGATATGATTCAGGTAAAAAAATTTCTTTCCCCGCGCGCGACATAGCCTCCTCATAACCATCTGCTTTCTGGATAGGGCGCTTATTCTCCAGAAGTTCATACAAGACAATGCCAATGGAATAAATATCAGTGCGTTCATTGCTGATCCCGTTGAGTATTACCTCCGGAGCCATGTATTGAAGTGTACCAGACACCGAATGATATTCGAGCTGAGTTACATTGAGTTTTGCCAATCCGAAGTCGGTGATCTTGATAGTCTCGGTATATATCGTGGATATGTATGGTTGTAATTGGGATTTATCTTTGAAAATGGCAATAAGTAAGTTATCCGGCTTGATATCTCGATGTATAATTTTATTTATATGAGCCCAATCCATGCCTATGCAGGTCTGAAGCATATATTCCGCTGCTTTCCTGGGATCATGTCGTAATTTATTATTTTTATTCGCTATCAATTTTCTTCTCATCGATTGACCAACCACAAGCTCAAGTGTAAGTACAGTTACATTCGATTCCAAGATATCCTCGAGATCAGATCGTTCTCGAAAACTGTCTTCGCCCCAGGTCGCGGGATCGAGTCCGATCTCCCCCGGTGCGATGGTAAAGGCATCGAAAATGTGGGTTATGTGAGGATTTCCGGTAAGACGAGCCAGGGACTCGATCTCCATTCGAACCTTCTCATCCAGCCCCCCCAAGATGAACTTTACTGCGATATCTCGATTGAGTTTATTATCATGAGCCTTGAAAACCATGCCGAAGCCACCTCTGCCCAATTGCTCGAAGTCGGTGTATCGACCATCGAGTAATCCATGCTCTTTGAGGTGCTCATCTGCCTTCTCATAGTCTTTTTTGCTGGGTCTTATCGCAGCCATTTTTCCTTCCAATCCGTTTCAAACTCTTTTTTTTTACCTCTATGTTCTAGATAATACACATTCATTTATAAAATGAAAAGGGCTATAAAGTTGCAACCGATATGGTGAATTGATATTACTGAATTGGCGGAAAATAGGGGCTAATGACCTTTTTGCTGTCCTTGGAATCGATGATTGAGAAAAGATAATAGCAAATCATGGTCAATGACCGGTGGACTAATACTGTGTATAGCAGTAGCCATGCTTACGGTATATCCCATCTCTGATCCTGATTTCTGGCTGCACCTTAAAAGCGGGGAGGTAATGGTATCACAGGGAAAGATTCTCACTACCGATGTCTTCTCTCATACCAAGAATGGACAGCCTTGGCTCAATCACCAGTGGGCTAGCCAGATCATATTCTACCTGTTGCATAACTGGGGAGGATTTTATCTGCTTAATCTCTTCAAGTTATCCTTACTCATAGCTACTGCATTGTTGCTTTATCTCACCGGGTTGCGGATGGGGGCTTCGCCACCAGGAGCAGCCTTTTTTATCGCTTTTGTCTTTCATTATTCAAGGATCTTCATGGATCTGCGTCCCTATCTTTTCACCTACCTGTTTATTAGCATCTATTTATTCGTTTTATCCTCAACTATCCTGAAAATCCCTAGCAATTCTATATATCTATTGCCTATTTTGACCATCCTGTGGGTAAACTTGCATGGCGGACATATTATAGGGCTTTTTATCCAGGGAAGCTGGTGCATTTCGTTTGCCATTGCTTCGATCATCGACCAGCAAAAGAGAAAAAGCATATTCAGAAAAGGCTTTATAACAATGGCGATAATTTTCGTGATATCCCTATTTTGTAGCCTTGTAAATCCTTTTAGTTACAAGGCTCTGTTGTTTCCTTTCAAGTTCACCGCCGGCAAGCTGGTCTTATCGGTTATCTACGAGTGGCTGCCTACCTGGGGATTCAAGCTGTGGGATGCCTATTTCATGCAACTTCTCGGATTTTTTATCCTTGCATTAGGATTGCTAATCTATTTGGTTGCCAGGTTCGGTCTTAACGGACCTGAGAGGCTAAGGCAGATAAACTACCTGCTTCTTTTCATAGCATTAGCATACCCGTTCTGGCGCAGTCAGCGCATGGTGGTCATATTCGGCTTGTGTTTGTGCCCTTTTGTTTGTGTGGCTGCCAGCATTGTAATGGATCAGATCTTTGCCCTCTTGGGGAGAGAAAGGGGAGAAAGATATGCGAGAAAGTCACAATGGTCGGTATCGATTATCCTGATGATAATAATTGCTAGCTTTGCCGCAAAGCCTTTTATAGAACATCTGGAAGAGAATGGGATTTTGGGGATTACTACTCAAGTCCCTAAACAGGGGATCGAGTTTCTTAGAGCAAATAACCTTAAGCCGCTGATCTTTAATTCATACGAGTTTGGCGGTTATCTGCTCTATAATTTATATCCAGAAATAAAGGTTTTCATCGATGGCAGGGTCATGTTCTATGGAGAAGAGATGCTCGCTGACTACCTGGAAAGCTCAAATGGAGTGAGAGGGATTTACTATCTGTTAACCAAGTACGATATCGAGTGCTTCTTCTTGAAATATCCCAAGTCCGAGGCATCTGGTGAGATAGGCATACATAGAGGGATAGTCGAATCGGCTCGCTTCGCATTGGTTTACTTCGATGACCGATGCCTCATTTACCTGCGTCGCCAAGAACCTTACCATGAAATAATCGACCGATTCGAGTACCGTTATCTTAATCCATTAGTCATAAACCTCGCAGCCGTAAACAAGCAAAATGTCCATCTATATATGGAGGAGCTTGAGCGGGCATTCGAGCACGACAATGAATCGTATGTATATCTGAATTTCATGGGTATTTTTTCAGGCGTTCTCGACAGACCTCACCAATCGCTCAAGTACTTCAAACATGCAGTAGAGCTTTATCCTGAAATAGCCGACCTTTACTTTAATCTAGCCATGACTTATGAAATACTCGGCGAATTGTTCACCGCCATCGATATATTCCAGAAGGGATTGGAACTAAAACCGGACCGAGTAGATATCCTCTATCATCTGGTCAATCTGCTTATCCGAACCGGCAAGCTCGACCTGGCAAGAGAATACGCGGTGCAACTACTTAAGTACAGCAGCGATAAGGAGCAAGCCAAAAGGATGATCCAGGGCATCGAGGGGATGATGTCAGATATGAGACCATAGAAAAACCACCAAGGCACAAAGACACAAAGAAAGAATGGATGAAAACCTGAAAATGTCGGCGATAATTGTCAATTACAACTCGGCTGACTACCTCCCCGGCTGCCTGGAGGCGATCCACCGGCTATGCGATGGTTTCGAGCACCAGATTATCATTATCGATAATGACTCCACAGCCGATGACAAAGAAAAACTCAATGAATTAAAGGATGTGGAGCTTGTCTTCAACGATAAGAACCTCGGCTTTGCAAAGGCTTGCAACATCGGCGCCAGGACAGCCTCACGCAAAGACGCAAAGATGGATGAGGAAGAAGGATGGAGAATCACGCAAAGACGCAAAGAACGCAAAGAGGAATCGGCTTGTGAAGAGCTATTGCTCTTTGTCAATCCAGATATCAAGCATAGAAAAGGAAACATCACATCAATACTTGAGATTCTTTATAGCGATGATAGCATCGGCGCTGCTGGTGCTATGCTGGTCGATCCCGATGGCAGCCTGCAACCGAGCAGAGGCTCATTCCCCACCATCCTTCGAGTCATCCCCTTTTTATTCGATCTCAAGGGGCTGGTGCCAAAGGGGAATACCCGCCTGGCTAGGCTAATTCGTTCATCGCTGGCAGCCATATTTGCCCAGTACAAGCCGATCGCAGGCAAAGCTGAGGTGGTCGATTACCTAACCGGCGCTTTCCTGCTGGTCAGAAGGGATGCCTTTGATAGGGTCGGCGGCTTTGATGAGGATTTCTTCCTCTACTACGAGGAGGTTGATCTATGTTATCGGCTGCGCAGGGAGGGCTTCAAGACCGTTTTTGTCCCTTCAGTGGTCATCGAGCACCAGGTCGGCGGAGCTACAGATGAAACAAGCCATACCAGGCTCTTTCACCGCTACATCAGCCTGTATCGATACTTTGCCAAGCACAACAGGCTGCCGAGCAGATGTGCGCTATATATTCTCGGAGCGCTGAGCCTGTTTTACCGCTACCTGGCTTCATTTTTCAGACCCCATCTGCCCGCACGGAAGCAATATCGACAGGTGTGCCTGGATTTATTGCGCAAATTGTGGTTCAGTAACTTCTAGCTGCTTCAGACCTGGTCGAGGCTACCAGCGCTGGTAGATGGCAAAGCCCTCCACGGTTGCATAGAGCCGATAATCCTTTGCAATAAAGGCGTTTAGCTGCCAATACTTGTCTATCGGGTACCTGCTGTAGCCCCAGTAATCGGCTGGTGCGGTGTCGATTATCACCCGTGGCCGGTTTTTGCCAAGATCCTCCATCAGTAGCTCCCGGCTTCCAGTTACTATGTATTCGCTTGTATCGCGGCCCTCGAAGAAAGCTGCTGAGCCGGGCTGTAGTCCGGTAAGGAAGTTGCAGAAGATGAACCTGCTTGCCGGGCGCCGACCGCTTAGGTAGTACAACTGCGGGTAAAAACCCCAGATAAAGATCTTATCCCCCGGCTCGGTTATACTCTTAACCAGCTCAGCCAGACTGGCATCGTGAGGTTTGCTTGCGATCTCCCTAACCAGTGGCGATGCTCCTTCACCTTCGAGCAACCGTCCCAGGCTGTCTATCATCCCATAGCCATGGAAGCGCTGGAAGGGTATGATGAAGCCGAGCACAACCAGTATGATAAGGGAGCCACACAATGACTTGCATATCAAACCATTCTCAATGCGTTGGATGTTAGTGAAGAGGCTGCTCAACGCCACCGCTGCTACCATACAGAGCGCGGGAAGGCTCTGGATGAAGTAGTGCCCAAAGAAACGGTTGCCGGAGGCAGTGCCTAGAAGGCTGCCAAGTAAAAAAAGAAGCAGTAGTCTGCCATTTTCTTTATCATCCTCTTTGGCGGGCTTGGAGGCGAACAACCATACCAGCGCTAGCCAAAGCAGCAGAAAATTATAGCCAAAGAACCGGATGCTGATATCATAGGCGCGATAAAGATACTGCAAGGGGTGGATGTCGCTCACATAACCAAGGTTGTAGCCCACCACCAGCCGCAGCATATCACCCAAGCTCCCCGATTTGTATGCCCACAGAATGAGCACCACCAGGGGAACCATGATGCCGATGCAATAAGTGACCAATGCTAGGATGCATTTATTGATTGTCTCTTGTTTCCTATAATGCAAGATGATTGCCATGATAAAAGCCACTGCCACGAACAAAGCCGGCTGCTTGAAGATCATGCCCAGCGAGCAAAACAGTCCGGCTGAAAAGAGATAACCAAGCCTCTGACGCTTCATGCCGACCACTAAAAAGCCGAAGCTCAACACCAAAGGCAATACCATGAAAAGCTCCGTATTCGCCGCCTGCATATCCCTGGGCAGGTAACTTGTGCTGAAGAAAGCATAGAAAATGGCTGCTAAAAGGCTCGATTGGTGGTCGCTTAGCAGCCTCATAGCCCGGTAGATAGCAATCGAAGTGGCAAAGCTCCACAGCGCGGTGAAAAGGTGAACCGCTGTCATGCTATCTTTAACAAGAAATATAAGGGCATAGATGTAAACGATACCCGGCGGCTTATGCAGCCACAGGTCGGTGTAGAGTCTCTCCCCGCGCAGTACCTCCCTGGCTGCGGTGGCATAGACCCCCTCATCGATACAGAAAAAGGGGATAGCCAGATAGGGTACTCGAAGAATCACGGTTAAAATCAGAAGGATAAAAAAGACCTTGATCGATGCTGATTTTAACCTATCCAACGCCAAACACGCTTAACTTATATAAGAGGCGATTATTTCCTTAACCTGGTTGATCGCCTCATTGAGCTTCCCATCCAGGTTCTTAACGATATGGTCATAGTGAGAAGCATAATTCATGGCTTTTCTAGCGTTCCCCACCCGCTCCTGGATCTGCTCCTGTGTGTGTGTTCCCCTTTTGCGAAGTCTGCGCTCGATCATCTCTGCTGGAACCTCGAGGAAAATGGTAACCGCTTCCGGTAGTCGCTCTTTTACAATTCTTCCGTTGCCCAGGTTGATGATCCCGATCGCATTCTGACCGCTGTCGATTATGCTTCTTACCTCATCGATGACCGTTCCGTAGCTCATTCCGAACAGGTACTCGCGGTGCTCGATGAACCTTCCCCCGGTGACCATTTTCTTGTATTCATCCTGGCTGATGAAGATATATTCCTCCTCGGCATCTGATGGTCGCCTTTTCCTGGTCGTATAGCGGTGTATCAAGCGAAGTTTATCTGGCATCATTTTTACAAGGGCTTGCATTATCGAGGATTTCCCTGATCCGCTTGCGCCATCGAGTGCAAAGAAGTAACCGCCTTTGAAGGCTTGGGGTTTGGGCATCGTTTTCATTTCGCCTCTGTATCGAACTTGATGATAATCTCGCCCTCTTTTACCATATCGAGGTCTTCTCGGGCAGCCTTTTCCAGCAAGTGGGGATCGTTCTTGAAGGACTCGATCCACTTGGATAGTCGTTCGTTCTGTGCCCTTAGCTCCTCGATCTCCTTTTTTAGTTGCTGAAGCTCATCCTGCATCTGGTGATATTGAACACTGGAATTATGATAATAGATGAATGCGAGCGAAAAGATCACCAGTGCGATGACCGCAAGCCTCAGCATCCTTTTAGTTCTCGCATCCATTTAGCTTTTATCATCCTGGTTTCTTGTTCGCGAGTTCTAAACTTTGACTCAGTACGAAATCGACTATCTCAACAAAGTTAAGCAACCACGATAATATTTGTTCAGATTGATAAGATCAAACTTATTAAATAGCAAAGGGATCATTCCAACTCCTCCAGTAGTTTTGCTGCCGGCTGGTAGTCCGGGTCGATATCGAGTGCCCTTGCAGCATGATATCTTGCCCTTTGCCGGTCTCCTAGTTGCAGATAAATCGCTGCCAGGTTATTCAGCGCTTGAAGGTGCCCAGGCTCTATGGACAATATCGACTCATATAGCTGTTTTGCTGCCTTGAGATGCCCGGTCTGATGGTAAGTTATAGCAAGGTTCAGCCTTGCGTCGATGAATCGTGGGGATAATCGAATCGCCTCGCTGAATGCTGCCCTAGCCCTTGCCATATCGGCTGCTTGAAATGCCATCATGCCGAGCTTGTTATAGATCTGCTCATTATCAGGATCGATCTCAAGGGCACGGCGGTAGGCTGACTCCGCATAATGGCATAAGTTCAACTCGCAATAGTAGTTTCCCAGATTTATATATCCAAGGGCAATGTTTCTCTTGGCATCACGATCGTTCTCGAAATAGGGACTGGCGCTCATCATTTCATGCAGGATATGCAGCCTTCGCATGGCAGACTCGGCATCCCCCATTTCAGGGGCAGCCAACCGATAAAGCACTCCATGAGGGAGCATTTTGTGGGCTGGGGGATCGATCCCATCTGGATCTGGCTCTATGAAAATAGCCCTCTGTCCAACATAAGCCTCCTCGACTAATCTCAAGAATGCCAAAGCGCTGTCAGTATCAGCTTGATTCTTTGGGTTTATCTGGCTTAATCGCTCAAGAAGACCAGGATACTGCGACCTGAGCACATCAACATACCCCCGCCAGCTCAGCGCCGGCTTGTGGATGTGCACAATGGAAGGTAATGCGCGCTCTACCAAGGTGAGATACCACGCGTTGAAGCCGATATCATCAGTCGAGGTGAGAACAATCGAGCCGGGCGGAAGACTATAGAAAGTTTGCCTTAGGAGAATTGAAGGTAGGTAGTTGCCTCGCTTATCGGCTATAAGATATGAGCGAATTCCTGTTCCTAATAAAAGCAGCAACATCCCGACCATCAACATCTTGCCCAGGATTTTGTTTGAGCTTACAGTCTTGAGATCGCTTATACCTCGCATAGCATCCGCAGCCAGCCAGGAAAGTACTAGGTAGGCTGGTATGAAAAAGGAGGGATCGATCACATAAAGCAAAAATACAGCATTGCTAAATATTAAAAGCATCTTTAAAAGACGATGGGAGCAGGCAAACTTTAACAGACCTAAAAAAGCTAAAATAATAACCAGGACACCCCATTGTCGCGCTAGAAGTTCCACTCCGAAAAAGAGCATCTGCTTTATCTTGAATATGCTCAGCTCGAACATCCGCCCCTGGTACTGCCGGGCAAGATAATGGTAGATGACGCTCTTGAGAGTGTCCGGCTTACCCCAGTTATAAAGGATATCCAACGATGCCCTTATGGGCACGAACAGATAACTTGAAGCGCCGAGAATAAAATATAATAAGCCGAGAAAGAACCCCTTGAGTCTGAAATGGTATTCCTTCATTATTATCATGGTAAAGCCGATAGCGCCGATGGCTAGTGCGCTCATTAGGTGATGAGCAACGAATAAACCAGCGACAAAACATAGAAATAGCCAGGTGCGAAAAGAACCTGCTTCCCCTTGGCGCATCCTTGTGTAAATAAACAATAGGGCGATAACATAAAATAATGCCAGCGAGTATATCTCAGCCGAGTTGCATAGCTCCCAGACATTGACCGAGAATCCAAGCAAAAAAGCGCCGAAGAGAGAACAATAAAACCCTAGTTTCTCCGATAGCAGCAAAATGAAAAATAACATAACTGCAATCGAGCCTATAAGCGCGGTAAATAGGCTGTTTCGGTAGGCGATGCTCCCTAAAGGAAGCAGGTGGAAGATCCGGCTCAGCGTAACATACTGTGGATAACCAGAGGGATGTGCTATCCCAAGATAATGGCTTGCACTGACGATATCCCCGAAGTCATAGTAGCAAATATCTGGGGACAAGGTGTACGAGTAGAGCATGAAGAAAAGCAAGAAGATAACCATCGCCCAGATTGGATGGTGCGATTTATTCCCTATTTTGCTCACCAGGCTGCTGTTTTGAGGAAAGATTGTATCACGCAAAGCGATGAAGACGCAAAGAAAAAGGTTTCTTATCAAAAACTCGAAGCATCTGGCTCCACTTCTTGTCATTCCCGTGCAGGCGGGAATCCGGTATTTGAAGTATGAACCCAGCAAATCTCGACAAGGCTATCGAAATGGCTATAAGCCAAGAAGATTGAAGACCCGTGTAGGAGCTCTGGAACTACAAGTTCCTCATCTAAAGCTCGCAGGGGCTTTCTCAACGATGAATGGTATCCTTCGTATAGAGCATAACCAAGAAGAAATTACCCCTTGAAATGCGAGATTGAATGATGTATATGCTCATCAGTATAATGAAATTACAGAATATTTCGGACAGGACTTTGAGAACATCATGGAAGCATTAACTTGTTAATTAGGGCTAAACAAATCAGGCTTGAGAATAGTTCCTTAGCTAGCCTCTTGATCCGCGGTCTTAATAAAAAGCCTCTTTGTTAGGGAATCTAATCCTCCCTCTACATCTCCACCTCTGCCTGGCAATATACCTCACCCTGCTGGTTCATGATAGTTACCGTGTAAACGCCTGGATTTAGGTACCTTATGCTAGTGGTAAAATTGAAGAAACACATGCAGTAGCAGGGTCCCATCTCGTCAAAGGTCTCCAGTTCTACCACGGTGATGGTGTAGCCATCCACTGAGACTTGGGGCACTAAAATGGCGCAGCAATTATAGAAGGCGCAACGGTGAATGATGTCAAGTGTGCTTCCGTTGGAGATGAACTCGAAGTTATCACAGGTCTGCTCCCAGTTGACGCACTTGAGGGACATATCATCGCCCTTGCCCATTGGAAGGCATCCGCTCTGCAGATAGCTCACTCGTGCAAAGCGCCCTTTGAGCTTGAGATTGGAAATATGGATCTCCTTTGTGCAGTAGCAGTAGCCGTATTGGTCTTGCACCTTCACAATATAATCCCCTGATGATAATCCACCGAGCTGGGCGCTAAGCTCGAACATGCAGAGGCATTCGCAGGGACCGTACTCGCCAAAGGTCTCCACCTCGATGAACTTGATGATATTACCCTGAAGTTGATAATGAACGACCATATCAGCGCAGCAGTTATACTCGGCATTATAGTGGGTCATGTATAAGGTATTTCCAACTACGACCAGATCTATACCATCGCAGTCATCCCCGGAGTCTTTGGCTTGCATCGCTGCCATGTTCAGGCAATCTGAAGCCTGGTAGGCGAATGATAGGGCGGGTTGCGGTCTCCTGAGTTCCAAAGTGCTTGCAGAAATACTTAAAAGCAGACACATGCAAAGGCTGAACAGCCAATACCTATTATGCCTATTTTCATACATAATCCTTTCCCCTTCACTTTTCCAGTGCTACTAATAATATAATACATTAGTTTTAAAAAGCAAGTCCTAATGAAATTTTTTTCAATAACATCTTTGTGCTAGGGGTCGGTATTGGATGAGTTGATTTATCTATGCTTTCAGTTTGTATGAGGATATGATCTCGTATATCGCCCCTTTGGGCGTGAGTGTGCTTCTCATTAGTTGTACCGAATCTACGAATAGGTTGATGGGTTGGAAGCTTTTCGAGCTTAGTCTTTGAACAACATCGGTAGCCTCTTTAGGGAATTTGCATCTGGCGATGGTAACATGAGCGGTGGGTTTCTTTTTTTCCATCTCAAATCCAAGCCTCGAAAGTGCTTCATCTACCGAGCCTGCCAGCCTAATATAAGGTTCTTCGTTTTCACATCCCACCCACAGGACCCGCGGCTTCCTCTCGCTGGGGAAGACGCCAAAGTGATCGATCCTTAGCTCAAATGCCGCTGTCTTGCCAGCAACATCCGCCAGGGTATTGGAGATTCTCTCAATATTAGCAGTATTTACATCTCCTAAAAACTTGACCGTGATATGCAGATTTTCCTTATCGACCCACTTTATTCCATGCCCGATAGCCTTAATATCTTTTATTGATGCGTGGATATGTTCCTTTAGCTCCCTGGGGAGATTTATCGCGATGAAACAGCGGATAGTGCTCTTATGGTCTTTATTTTTTTCCAATTATATGCCTCCTGGCAATATCGAGTGCAAGGTAGGCGCCTTTAGTCTTTACCGCATTACGGTCTCCAGAAAGAATGTATTTTACAGCATCATTTCCTCGCTCATCTGAGTAGCCAACGAATACCAATCCCACTGGTTTCATGGGCGTTGCTCCAGTCGGTCCCGCGATGCCAGTAGTGCTAATGCCTATATCGGTACCGCTTCTTTTGCGAATACCATCCGCCATATCTTTAGCCACATCAGCGGAGACTGCGCCATATCTTTTGATGGTATCCTCATCAACTCCAAGCTCGCTAATCTTGGCTGCATTGGAGTAAGTAACCTTGCCTTCCATGAAGTATTCGCTGCTGCCTGGTATATCAGTAATTAAATCCATCACCTTTCCACCGGTGAACGATTCTGCAACCGACAGGGTCAAGTTTTTCTCGATGAGAGCCTTTCCCAGGACGCCATGCAAGGTATCATTATTATAGCCATAAATATTTATCCCTAAGATGCTTTGCAATTTTCGTACAATAAGCTCCATAGGCTCTGCAAGTTGCTCAGAGGGTTTGCCGGTTAATGTAACAGCTACATCCACGCCAGCAAAATGGGCTTGGAGTCGTATATTGACAAATTCGTTGGTGAGTTTTTCTTTGCCTATATTTTCCTGGATAAACGCCTCTGGAACTCCTATAGTTCGAACTACCCTGGTCAACTCTTTTATGGTTCGTGGCATGGAGAGGATCTCCGGTTGCACCGAGGTTTCGAATATGTACTGCATCTCCATCGGCAGACCAGGAAGGATATAAAGCTGGGTTTTCCTCGTATAATACGCCCAACCGAATGCGAGACCTAGCGGATTGCGAAGCACCTTAGCGTTCTCTGGGAGGTAAGCTTGTTTTTCATAGAGCGAGGTGAATGGACTCTCTCTTTTCTTTAGCTTTTCTTTTATCTCCTCCAAGAGGTTGCGATAAAGAAGCAACCTTTCGTTAAATGCAGCGCAGAATCCTTCCTTGGTAATATCATTATCGGTAGCGCCTAGCCCTCCGGTTGCGATGACTATCTTAGCATCAGCGGCTGCCTGTCGAAAGGCGATCTCCAGGGCTTTCTTATTATCGGGGACGGTTATGATCTGGCTGACTATCAATCCCATCTCGGTCAGTTTACGGGCAAGGTAAATGGAGTTAGTATTTTCAAGCCCTCCCCGAGTTAACTCTGTACCAATGGTCAGTATCTTTGCTTTCATACCAAGTTATAGATTAATTAACTTAAGGATTATATGTAAAGAAATACATGCATATATACCTGCTACGATATCATCCATCATTATATTGAATCCGCCACTTTTCTTTTTTTTATCAAAGTATCTCCCCGGCGGTATCTTTGCGATATCAAAGAACCTGAACAATATGAAGCCTAGCGCTATTGATGTAAGGCTTATCTTGACAAACATCATGGTTACGAGGAATCCAACTATCTCATCAATCACAACCGGAGCGGGATCTTTTTTATGATAAACCCTCTCAAAACTCTCAGAGACATTCACTCCCATACAAAAGAGCAGCCCGATCAAAAGCAGGTACCATAGTGTATCATCTGGTAATATAAGGTTGACCAGCAGGAATAAGGGTATTGCGAAAAGGGTCCCAACGGTGCCGGGAGCAACAGGGGAGTATCCGCTGTAAAGTCCAGTGGCTACTACCTCCTCCCATTTTCTCATACAGCTTCCAGAAATTCAGGATAAATGGTTCCCTCGCATACTATAGTGGCGGGTCCGGACATTATGACCTCACCGTTTTCATTTATATCTATCTCAAGATTTCCTTTAGTCATCTCCACGGTTACAGGGGGTTTTAGCAATCCCCTTTTCACGCCAGCGGCAACGGCAGCGCAAGCTCCACTCCCACAAGCCAGGGTTGCTCCTGCCCCACGCTCCCAGATGCGAGCTTTTATGTGATGGGCATTGCGTATTTCTATGAATCCGACATTGGCTTTGTCTAAAAACCAGCCATGATTCTCGATAAATTTGCCATGTAGAGCTAGATCTACAGATGACAGATCATCAACGAAGATAACCGCATGCGGATTCCCCATGCTAACAGTGGTTATCTCAAAGACAAGCGAGTCATCGATCTTAAGTTTGAGTGGATCTTCCTGGGGGGCATCATTGCTCAGTGGGATATCTTGGGCAATGTAACTCGGCTTGCCGATTATTACATGTACAATCTCTGCTTGAGGATCATCTTGATCTCGATATGCCTTACAGGTTCGATGGCCAACTTTTATGTATAACTCAGATTTTCGGTTATCGACTCTTATAAAATGATACCTGGCAAGGCATCTTAAGGCATTTCCGCACATGGAAGCCCTTGAACCATCAGAATTGTAGATGATCATGAAGATATCAGCAGAAGGATCCGTACTATAGCCGAAGAGAACGACACCATCCCCGCCTATACCGGTATGCCTATCGCTTAGCATCCGTACCAGTCGAGGTTCAATATCCGTGCAGCCAGTTCCTCTAGGGATGAAGATATAGTCATTCCCCAATCCGTGCATCTTGATGAATTTTGCTACATCATCATTCATTTTCACGATCGTTTATCATATCATAGGCACTAGAGGATTGCGAGTTAAAAAATGATACAACTCATATCAGATCGTTTCTATTATCCATCAACATCCACTATAAATACCTTGTGCCTTATGGGAATCCAGGAAAGAAAGGTCAGGGGGATTACTTTTGCAACCTTTAAGCCCATTCTCTCAAAGGTTTGAATCCAGCCATTTTCGTCCCTGAAATTAAGTTTCGCGCTCACTTTCCAGCTCGTGAACCTGAGCTTGTTTAATATTAACATAAAAAGATCGAACAGATGGTGAAAAAAATACAAGAAGAACTTCTGCCACCAATTCTCCCAGACATCCTCGATGATAATCAGCCTTTGCTTGGTTACTCGCGCCAGCTCGGCTAGCGATGCCTCCACATCAGGTGTGTGATGCAGCACGAACAGAGCAATAGCTCCCTCATAAGCATTATCAGCAAAGGGCAATCGTTTACCATCATAGACCACCATGGGAATGGAGAACAGCAGGTTTGCATCCACATCCACGCCATAAGCCTGGTAACCCAGCTCTCTCCCCTGGTAGGTGATCGCGCCGTTGCCGCACCCGAAATCGAGATACTCTGCGGGGAGGTAGTCCTTTAGCTTGTCGTGAATGAACCTGGCGCGCCAAAGCTGCCTTGCCTTGAGACCATGCGGCGGTTTGCTTTTATTGAGAGCACTATTCATCCTTCTTAGGCGGTCGTTTCAGCGGCTTGATCACGCCATCCTCAACATAGACAGCTATATCCTTGGGTATGTCGCTCAGATCTCCACGCAGCATAACACCCGGATTGGCGACCAGAAAGGTTCCGCTGGGGATCTCAATACCAGACTCGATAATATTCCCCAGACCGATAACGCAATCATTCCCCACTGCAACCCCCATGTTGTTCGTTTTCAATTGAACCCGCTTGCCCTGGTGCCACACCTTGACCAGCGATTTGAACTTGAGGTCGATGTACCAGTTATTCCCTGCACTGAAGGTGTTTCTGCCAAGTAGCGAAAGCTGGACACCAGGCATCGAGATGTAAGTCCCCGGGTAAAGCACGCTCATACCGACGAAGCTCTCCAAGCCAGATGAGCATTTATTACCGATCACCGAAAAGCGCACATCGGTATTCAAGTCCAGGGTTACATCGTCTCCGATGATGCTGCCTAAAACATACACCCCCTTTGCTATGCGCACATTATCGCCGATGACCGATAACTCGATGCGGGCATCGGGATGGATGTCGCAGTTTTTGCCGATGAACTTGAAGCGGCGGATTATATTCCACTTGTTGAAGCTGAAGGAGGTTAGGGTCCACCATAAATAGCGCAATATACGTCCTATAGTGAAGCGCATCCAGAACAGAAAACAATAATAGACATTGGCTATGACCAGGTGGTGCCAATGGTTGATCTGGAATATGACCTGGCGGCTTATTCCGATCTTGAGCGTTTGTCCTTGCGGCATCAGACGGTTGAGCATCGCCGGCTCAACGGTGCGCTCATTGACCTTGACAAGTAGAGGCTCGCAGCTATCCAGAGAGACCTCTCCAGCAGCCTTGATTATGTAATAAACGGCAAACAGAAGCACTTGGTCTCCCTGTTGTTCGATGCGCTGAAGGTCCTGGAGGCAGAGATAATCGGAATGCAGCGAGGTCATCTTATGCGCCAGTCTGGAATTACTTCCCTGCTTTTTCGCCTTGCGGATGAACTTGTTTATAATATGTTCGCTGAAGAACAGGTTGCCCTCGATGATAATACAGGGGAAAGAGTCGATTTCGCTTGCATTATCGATGACTTGTACTTGCTCGCAGTGGCGCCTTAGTATGCCCTTCTGGTAGTCGAGCAGGGTCATGTTGGCAACCATAGCCTCAGCCACCTTTTCATCGGTCGGTGGAAGTGCTTGTTTTGATCTTAAGATATATCCCTTCATCGATTCAAGGCGCCTCATTTCACCTTGCATCCGCGCTGCTTCCAGGCGACCTCACTCTTGGTGTACCAGGCAAGCGCCGAGCTTATGATGATCCCAACAATAATCGAGTACCCCAAGAATTGCAGGTACAACGGACAGGGCTTCAAATTATAGAATTTTCGTAGTCGTTTATCAGTGATCCGATCAACGAACAATATGCATCCAGCAAGTATGAGCACCGCGCCGATGTTATGCAGAAACATCGCGCCAAGCCCATAAAGAAAAGCAAAAAACGGATAAACGAACATAAAAAAGATGCCCACTATTGCAATCACAGCCAGGAATGGATTTCTCTCCAGCCCGGTATAGAAATTCTTTCTCCATCCCCGAACGATGCCCACCAGGCTATCGTACATGCGCAGGGTCTGAAGCTCTGGCGCATTGATATAGGCTATATTCATCCCGGCGCGCTTTAACCTTTTGGCAAGGGAGAGATCCTCGACGATATCGTCCTTGAGCGCTTCATGCCCCCCGATGCTCCAATATGACCTTTTCTTAAAAAGAAGAAAGGGTCCATTAGCCGAGGCGACCTTGCTCTTTGGCTCATTTACCAGATTGCCGGGGAACCAAAGCAGGATCAGCTTCATAATACAGGGTTGGATGATTCGCTCCCAGAAGCTGATGTTGACCAAGGTCGGTATGATGGTTAGCAGATCAGGCTTCTTCTCCACCATGTAATTGCTCACCTGCATCAGGCAAGCTGGATGAAGCTTTGTATCAGCATCGATGAAGAGTAGAAAGTCGCCCTTTGCAGCCAAAGCACCATTATGTAAAGCGTGATTCTTGCCCAGCCATCCAGGGGGCAGTTCCGGGGGGACTATAACCTTGAGTTTGTCGCTCTTTAGGCGCAACCTTTCCAGAATAATATGGGTATCATCGGTCGAGTGATCATCGACCACGATTATCTCGTAATTATCATACTGCTGCTCGATGCATGAGCGCGCCACCCGCTCTATGTTCTTCTGTTCGTTCCTGGCTGGGATGATGATGCTTATGAATGGCTGCTCATTGGGTGGCTTCTCATAAGTATCGGCATTGAGCCTCGGAACTCGCTCCGCAACCCAGGCAAGCAGCAAAAAAGAGCCTATCTTCAGCACCAGGATGATGATCAGGGCAAGTACCGCAGAGAGCATCAAGGAAGCAACTCCTCTGGTTTATGGAGGATTCGTTGCAGCTCTCCCAGAAAATCGGATAAGTACTTGCCGGGCATGATGCCGTGATTGGCATGGAGCATAAAATAAGCCGAAGTTCGGGGCATAACCTGCCCTTCAACAACCATCGGACGCTGACGCATACCGCCAATGATTAAAAGCGTGGTAACGCAGGCTGAGGTGATGCCGAAGTCGATATCCATGGTGTGCATGGTGCTAAGCTGGAAAGTGCCGACCAGGGAGCGAGCGAAGCGCTGGCTGCGTAAAAGAAGCCTTAGAATGGCTCTGCGAAAGAAACCGAGCGGAAGCAGGCGGGCGAACTTGCCATAGAACTCCAGGTCCTCCTTTTCTTGCGCACGAGCTTGTTTGGTTAACTCCCTGAGTTCCTCGGCAATGCTGTAAACATCCTTGTTGCCAGCATCTCTTATTACCACCACCGGACTTAGCGCCTCCTCAGAATAAACCGATACCCCGATATCAATCGTTGATGGAACGATAATTCGATTAAAGCGCTTCATATAGTGAATGCGCGGATATTTCTTCAGCGCTTCCGCTATTGCTTTTATGAAAAGCACCGCATAAGTCAGCCGACTGTTAGCGCCATTACCGCATGCATCCATATAATCCTTGAGCGCCTGAAGATCGATGAGCTTGTAAACCACATCGTTGATGCGGTTTTTTACTGCCAGGTAGGATTCATACTGCACCCGCTGCCCCAAGCCAAAGGGAATGGCTCTCTCATTGGTATCGACATGGATGAACTTGGAGAGCTTGCTCAATTATCGCTCCTTAGCGCATATCATCCGAATTTATCGACTCTTAACTTTCCCTGTCTGCACGAATTCGTGTATAAGGCGAGCGGCTGCTACCGGACCTTCATAATTGGAGATCGCTTGTGCAATATCTGCTACATTCTTGCCATAAGAATCATCATTCAGCACCTTCCTCACCCCAGCTTCTAGCCTTTGTGGGGTAAGCTCTTTTTCGGGGATGACTATGCCCAGTCCAAGGTCATCGATGCGCTGAGCATTGATCTCCTGGTCAACATGGGTGGGAACGGCAATAATAGGCACACCAGCGGTCAGCGCTTGGAGGATGGAACCATTGCCGGCGTGATTGATAGTGATATCGCTGCGCTCAAGGATTGGCAATCCAGGAGCGTACTTGGTTACATAGAAGTTTGCTGGAAACGGTTTATCAAACTCAAGCTCGCCGATGGTAGCTATTACATTGTAAGGCTTATCGGCAAATGTCTCGACTGAGACCTTCAATATATTGATTATGCCTGTGCTTCCCATGGTGATGTAGATGGTTGGCAACCCGGGGTTTAACCCATCGAGCCACCCAGGTATCTCCCCAGTCGATTCCCAGAGTATCGGTCCCACATGTTGTACCGTATCGGACATACCATTGACCGGGAAAACCTCCGGTATATCAGCCAGAATTGTCAAATCCCCTTCCATAACATCGAACAGCGAATTGACCCTTAGATCATCGAATTTATTCAATTTTCTCCATTTTCTGTACGGGGTTGCGAAGTAGCTCATGGAGAAAGCCTTGAGCAGCGGCAAAACAGCCTCAGCCAGTCGTTTACCAAGCATCCTGGTCGTAATGTGATCGTGTAGGGCGCGAATCGGCGCATTGTAGTACTTAGTCCAGTGGGTATTCACAATAGAGATGTAAGGAAGTTGGCACTTATATGCTGCTGCTTTCAGTGTCCAGTGCATATCGCCAATGACCGCCGAAGGCTTTACTTTATCTATAACAGCCAGGTCAGAATCTATAGAATCAAAAATTATATTCTTCCACCACTTCATATCGACTGCTAATGCCTTTTTGGCTAGATTCAAAGTGGTCTCTTTGTCAACAGTAAGCACATAGTGCACCTTGAAGCCATACTTCTTGGGCAAATCGGTGAATTTACCGTCACCAGCAAACTCGATATCATAACCAAAGGAGTGAAGCACCTTTGCGATTTCAAGAGTTCTTGATACATGAGCCAAAAAATTGGCATCAGCAATAAAAAGCAGCTTGTTTTTTGGGGGATCAATGGGGATTTTTTTTAATATAGGGTCTTTGTTTTTTGATATTTCAGTCATTATTTTTTGCCCTGTTGTTATTCTCTATCATTGCGATATCAGCTTTTTCAATATTTGACGCTGAATATCTACCACAAGATACTTTTATTTGCAAACAGAAGCATACTGAGAACCTCACGCAAAGACGCAAAGAAGAAAGGAGAATCACGCAAAGACGCAAAGACGCAAAGAAGAAGTAAAGTTATGATATTTTTTCATGCCACGATACCATGGTATAACTTCCCCTTCGTGCCTTTGTGCCATTGTATTTAAACAACCCTTGGTCCTCAAGCCTTTTTTGATCATCGACCCCAGGCAAGGTATAATTGATGATCATATTCGATGAATAGCGATATCTTGAAACACATAAACGACTTCAAGCGGTATCTCCAGGTTGAGAAAAATGCCTCGCAGCATACCCTGCGCAACTATCTAAGCGATCTTAAGCAATTCTGTGATTATCTTGTAGAAAAGGGTTTTGCTGTAAAGGCTGTTGATGGCGAGATTATAATCGAGATAGAAAAGATCGATCGCCTTATATTGCGCGGGTATCTGGCACAATTGAGCCTAGAGCAACTTTCCAAAAAGAGCATTGCTAGGAAGCTCAGCTCGATTCGAGGGCTTTTCAACTACTTGATGAAGAGCGGGATAATAAACTCGAATCCCTCCAAGGCTCTAATAACTCCCAAGCAACCCCGCCGCATACCCAAGTATCTCTCCATTGACGAGGTGTTGCACTTATTGCGCAGCATAAAAGGCAAGGGCTTTGCAGGAGCACGCAATCTCGCCATTGTAGAGCTTTTTTATGCATCAGGGATCAGAGTCAGCGAACTAAATGGTATCGATATAGAGGATCTAGATCTTAGCGGGAAGAAAATCTTGATACATGGAAAAAGGAAAAAAGAACGATGGGTATTCATAAACGATTATACTGTCAATATCGTTGACAGTTACCTAAATGAACGCTCCGAATTGCTTCGCTTACTGATTGCGAAAGGAAAAAGCGATAATATCAATAGTAAAGCATTGATCTTGAATCAATCTGGCGGTCGGCTAACGACACGAAGTATAGCCAGGATTATAGATAAAGTTGCATTGCTTGCCGGCATCCCAAAGCATGTAACCCCGCATATTCTTAGGCATACCTTTGCCACTCACCTCCTGGATAATGGAGCGGATTTGCTTGCTATATCTAAACTGCTTGGACATTCTAATCTATCCTCGACACAGATATATACCCATTTATCCACCCAGAAGTTGCTTGAGATATACGACAGCGCTCACCCCAAGGCAAAAAGGCAAGAGTGATAATCAAATATAAGGTTGCTAGACAAATTTGCATCTCTAGTCTAAATTGGTGAGCGTCCTAATGCTTACAAAAATGCATAAATTTTCGAGTTACTTGTTTTGGATTGGTATTCTGCTTATCTTCATATTTTATCGACTACCATACATCGAGGAGGTATTCTTGAGCATCGATGAATCGGTCTATTCTGCCATAGCGGTTCAGATCCTAGATGGAGAGGTAGTATATAAAGATGCCTGGGAACGACACCCGGCAGGGATCTTTTATGTTTATGCACTTATCTATAAGATCTTCGGCATTGATATGCTCGCCGTGCATCTTATCACCCTGTTGTGGCTGGTTTTTGTGTCTTATCTTTGTTATCGGGCAGGGTGGGGGATTTTCGATCGCAAGGCTGGTTATTTGTCAGCTTTTATCTTTTCCATCATTGCAAACACCTTTTATATCAACGAGTTTCACGCCTCCAACACTGAGATGTGGATGACGGCTTTCCTGGTGCTGGCGCTGTGGACAGGTTGGATCGGGTGGATAAGGGATAAAGACTGGATGATCATTTTATCTGGGGCTTTTATAGGATTTTCCATGCACTTCAAGCAGGTGGCGCTATTCAATCTAGGAGGCGTAGCTATATTCTTCATCTTTGGGTGGCTTTATAACTTGAGGTCGCTGGCATTAAAGGATGCGCTACGCAAAGGGATGCTAGCTATACTCGGCGCTGCTGCATCTTTCATGGTAATATCAATTTATTTTATAGTCCATGGCGCTTTTAGGATGATGGTATTCTTGAATTATAGCGTCAATTTCAAGTATGTAGGCGGCGTCGCCTGGTCAACAGCGCTATCTTATTTCGCCCAGCGCGCCTGGGAGCTGATCCTGCCCAACATCATCTTCTGGCTGATGGGTATAGGCTGGCTGGTATTACGCTCTCCATGCCTTCTGGCAAAGAGCAAAAACTACGATATCAAGGCGAGGTATATCTATCTTTTTCTATGGTTTATAACCTGCCTGGCAGGTGTAGCGGTAGGGAAGCGATTCTTCGGGCATTATTTTTATCAATTGTTGCCCGTGCTGGCTATACTGTGTGGCGCCTTTGCATCACAGTATCTATTTACTCAAAATAGCTTTCATACATTAGGCAGGATGCACAAGCCTATAGTAGTATTCTTTGTTATTTTTGGTGTATGTCTCGCTACCTGGCGATTTCCAAGTCGAAGCACCATCTCCAAGAAAGAGCCTTCGATGAGCCTGGTAGATGCTCCACAGCTTTATAAGATGAAGTTTGTGGAGGAAAAGCATTCACTCTTAAAAAGCATTAAAGCTCCCAGAATATACTATGATTATAAAAATTTCCTATTTGGTGCTAATCTCCCCAAGTCCAAAGAGCAAATAATAGGAGAGTATATACGAAAAATAACCACTCCTGATGATACTATATTTATCTGGGGATTTTTCAGTCAGGTTTATTACTATGCTCAGCGAAAACCGGGGACTCGTTTTACCTTCACAGATTTTATGACCCCCCACACCTGCGGCGCACGCGATGACCCTAATACGATAATCCCCACAGCCATGCCGCTTCTCATAGAGGATCTGAACACTAATAAGCCGAAGGTGATAGTCGATTCATCCACTGCTGATTACTTCGGCTACGGAGCATATCCGATGCGGCTTTATCCATCGCTTTGGGATGTGATCATCAAGCACTATGTGCGCAGGAACAATATTAGCGGTTTCGATATCTATGTGCGCCGAGAGATGAGCTTCCTGATGCATCCGCAGAATCTTGGTTCAAAGCTTGTTTTATAACTCATTTTATAAGTTATGCCAACAAATAATTGTAAAGAAGAAGCTATGTAGATGATAGGTCCTTTTGTTGCAAGTTTACCAGCACCAATGAGCTTTGACATCCCATAGAAGGCTGCGGAATCATTCCTTGTAAGAACTGCCTTCCAAGATGCTGCCACTGCTTTACAAAAGACTGATAATTGACTAGTCTTAAAAGGGTTGATGATCATGAAATACGGAGTTGATAAGTGTTGAAGAAAGACCTGTTTCTATGCAGCGATATTTCGGATCAACCACTTTTCAAGGATGCATTTGAGAAACTATCAGCAGCGGGGGAACTGCATGTTCTTTTAAAATCCAAGTTACAAAATAAATTGAATATTGATAATTATTCAAACCATATATACTATTTATTTAGCAATTCTAGGAATAACCTTATACAAATGCTAAGTACTGTTCTATCGTTGAGAAAAATTACATTTAACAGGATATTTATAATGTATTATGGACCATTATGGATATTATTAAGCCTTGTTCTTAAAGGAAATAGAAGATATCAATTGATGAAAGATGGTTCATATTCTGATTTTTTTCAAGGTCTAATTCAATATTTTATTAACAAGGTAATATGTAAATTAAATGCCCTCATTGATCATTCTGTCAATATTTTTATAAAGATTGTTTTTAATCCGTTGAAAAATATTTTGATATGTATTGAAATTACATATCAAAACATCATGATCACAATTAAAAACAGATATTACAATATTAGAAATTACATTTATTATAAAACAAAACTCCTTTATAATAAAATAAATGTGTTCTTAAAGAACAAAAAAGATAAAATGGAAATATTTATTAGGAATTTATTAGAAAAAATAAAAGAATCGATATGGGGAATTATAAAAAAAATACTTAACATTCCTCCATCCTTTTATGATTTGTATGAGATCTCATTTCAAAAAGTGGCTATTAATCAACTTAGCCGGGGCTTTCCGTTTCCTCCCCACGAGATAACTCTCAAACCTACGATGATTTGCAATCTGAAGTGTGTTTTTTGCAATCATACAGTTGAGAAACCAGATTTTGAACTACCCCTTGATAAATGGCTTGAGATAGTGAGAGATGCAGCAAATATTGGCACCCGCTATATTCATATATCCGGCGGCGGTGAACCCCTCTGTGTTCCGAATGTTACATTACCGATCATCAAAGAAGTAAAAAAACTGGGGCTTAAAGGGAGCCTAACTACCAACGGAACCCTTTTAACCAAGAATATTAGCGAGTTGCTGGTGAAAAGCGCATGGGATATGCTCTACTTCAGCATTGATGATCCATTGCCCCAAAAGCATGATAAACTGCGTGGGCAAGAGGGATGCTTGGAGAAGATCATCACAAACATGAAAACGCTTAACAACCTGAAAAAAGCAAACAACAGCAAATATCCGCAGTTATTTATGGATTATGTTTTAACGAGCTTTAACTGGATGGATATGATTGAATTGGTCGATTTTGCCAAGCAATATGGATTTGTTGACATAAAATTTATCCCGTGTTCTGATATTTCTAATATTAATTTATTGCTAGATAAAGATGAGTTAAACCATTGGATAAAACTTGCGAAGAAGGTAAGAAAGATGTTAGACAAATATAAAATATCACATAATTTAAACTATATTATTAGCAATCCGATTTTACTCAGCAAAGATATATTTAATGAGAAGAATTTTATTGAGACTTTTTTCAAAAAAGAAGATCTATTTTGTTTTTTTGCCTTCTTATGTTTTATTATTAATGCGGATGGAACCGCTGCTCCTTGCCATATCATCACATCAACCGATTATCTTTCAAATATAAAAGATAAAACCTTGATGGAGACCTGGCTCGGCGAGGAATTGACTAGCATAAGACAACAATTTACCCGCAAAATTATTCCAGGCATTTGTAAAACATGTCCTGCATGTATGGTTATTGAGAACATGGACACGAAAAAAAGGCTTTATCGGAAATTCAGATTATAGCTGATTATTCACCTCGATTTTATTTAGCAATTCCCGCGCCAGTGTATGCCTCGGCGCCTCGGAAAGAACCGATACGAGCAGCTTTCGGGCTTCTAGCTCATTCCCCCCTAAATACAGCGCCCAGGCAAGGCTGCATCGAAGCTGCCGATTGATGTGATAATTCAGCTCAATTGTATAGACTGGAAAACGAAGACCATCTAGGAAAGCTTCGATTGCCTCTTTCAATCGACCTCGATTAAGCAGATAACCGCCGTAATAAAGCCTTCCTTCAGCATAAGTTGCCACCATTGTCTGTTCGCGATTATCCAAGGGGATGCTGCCATCCAAGATCCCGCGCAGATAAGGAAGCTGATGAATCTTCGGTACCATGTCCTTCTCATATTTAGGGAATATCATGTATAGAAACCCGTTAGGCACCAGCCTGAATTTCTCAGCCAATCTGACTGGCTGGTGCGTTGAGTCTGTATAACATCTCAAGCGGGCAATGTTCTTTTGTACTAAGGAGACCATATCATCCCCCTTATGGTCGATATCCAAGAAAGGATACAGGCGAGCCAGCTCTTTGCAATACCAGGGCTTAGCTAAGAAACCTCGAAAAATGGTAGCCCTGCTTTGACCTCGCCTTTCAACAAACTGGTGATAAATCAAGGGAAAGGAACTATTGTCGCCGCTTGTAAATATGATCGAGTTGTTGGGGAGATTGTGCAGAATGTTCTTACCGTAATCGTAGCTTATGTAGTTATTGCTCTTGTCAAGACTGGGATAACGCTGGACTGCCAGGAATACAAGCAACATGAAAAGAATCGATAGGATGGCAACCGAGGCTCCATGATGCAATTTGCTTCCGCCTTCCTTCTTCTCTTTGGCTAGTTTATGCATCATTCCCCACAACCCCTTAAGTCCAATGGCAATAAAAATCGAAAAAACAAAATATGATGGCAGGAAGAAGACTCGATATTGATATTCCTGGTTAGATCCAGGAGAAAAGTTTGTCAAAATGATGAAACCAAGGCTTAAAATCAGCCATAGACCAAGTAGCAAAACAACCTTCACTCTTGGCTGATAACCAACCAGGTGCCAGATACCGATAATACCGATCAGGAAAAAGGGTATAGTGAATTGGTCAACCAGGTCCGCCCCTACAGATGCCACCTGGGCAGGAAGGTGAGAGGAGATACCAGGATTGACACCGGCAGAGCCTTGCAAGGTTATCAGCTTAAAGAAGCCCGAAAAATCGGCAGGTTGATAGAGGTTGAGCAAAGGCAACTGCTGCGACCTGATTGGCAGGTAAAGATCGACTGAAATCCCTAGCATCAAGAATAAAATAGATATGGTCAGAATCTTAAGCCTGGTAGTTCTCTCGTCGGCTGCTAGGTGCATAAATCCAAATAGCAAAATACCGACCACCGGGATGGTAGGGTGGATCCCAATACCCAAGCCCCAGAACAATGCAAACAAATACAGCCTTTTTGTTGTAAATCTTTGAACCTGTAGTAGCACTATCCATAACATGGCTGCGAATACAAGCAATAAAGCGGTGTAAACCTCGCATAAGCAACACTGAGTAATAAAGCGGGGGCTTATTCCGAATAAAGATGCGGTGAAAAGGGCGATATAACGGCTTTTGATTAGGCTTCTGGTAATGAAATAAAGGATCGAGATAGTAGCGACTCCGAGGATGGCTGAGAGTGGATTAGGATTAGCAACCAAAAGCGTTCCAGCTAAACCGAGCTGGATATAAGTGCTGTACCCAGGTGGATGAGGTATGCCTAATGTATGGATGGCGGTAACTAACTCGCCGGAATCCCCTTCGGCAACTATCCCCGGCGCCATTGCACAAAGATAAAGACAAAGATGAGCCAGCAGAAAAAGGCACCATGCGATCTGCATGCCAATGGATGGTTTCATCTTATTGCCTGCTGTTTGTATTATATCCGAGGTTCTCTACCGATCCTCGTCTTTCCTTCTCAGGCACAAGCCATTATATGCTGGATCATCGTTGGGGGTGAGCTTAGGGGGGCGTTCGCTGCCTATCTTGTCTGAGGCTAGTATCCACAGGTAATATCCTTTTATTCCAGGAGGAACAGATACAGGGTGATATCCATAGGGCAAAATCACAGCATCATTTTGCGCAACGAGGTAGCAATCCCTTTTCTCAAAAGCATCCTGATCATGTCTGGAATAAACAGCCTGTAAGCCGAAACCGCCTGGTGGGTCGAACTGATAGAAGTAGATCTCTTCCAGTTTCTGTTCAATTACCTTTCCATCAGATACGATATCTTCATCATGTTTATGGGGTGGATATGATGACCAGTTTGCCGGGTGATTGAAGGTCTCTCCGAGAATCATTCTTATATTTGGATAGGTGGGCTTTATAATATCGTCCACATGCCTGCGATTGAAGCCATCAATGCCGCGGTATTCCCTGGAGACTCTCTCTTTTGAGATGAAGTCCGCGGGCGCATGGCTGCCAGGGGGTATTAAAGCCCTAGCAATGGCTAAACGAAGGGTAGTTTTTGCTTTTACCTTGAATGGAGAGCATGTATAAAGGGTGTCCGCCTTGCCATCGAAGACGCTTATTCTTCCCTTGAAGTCAGCCACTATATCTTTGCTCTCGAAGCTACCGTCCCCGGAGAGCACTACGATAGCGACCTCCTGTCCCTTTGGCTCCTCACAGTAAGTTTGCTCAGGCTCTAAAACGAGGTAATCCAATCCAATAAACTCTAGTATATTCTCGCCGGGGGAAGCGATCCTGTGCAAGCCTACAGTCTGATTGTTACCCCTGAAAATATAGTGCCAACCCCGGTGTTGATAAATTCGGTTCATCTGATCTGCAAGGCATTAACCATGAGGGATGATCTATTTTTTCCCCCAGAGTGCCTTGAATAACGACCTTTGGTCTTTGGTCAATTTTTCGGTTTTTCTGTCTCGGTTGGTTTCTTAAGATCTCCTGGCTTATCGGCTTGAGGTTTGCTGGATTGCGAAGGCTCTTGTGCGCTAACACCTTTCGAGTCTTCCTTTGCCTGCAGGTCGGGCGGGAGCGGTTCACCAGGCTTTCTCATATCGATCTTACCATGAAATAATGCGCCGTTTGCGATGGCGACCTTAGGAGAGCGTATATCCCCTTCCATGCGCCCGGTAGCGGTAAGCTCGAATCGGGTTGATGCAGTTACATTGCCGACCACATTTCCAGATATGATCACCTCGTTAGCTGAGATATCCGCTTTGACGGTTCCGCCCTCGCCGACGGTGAGGTTATTTTTAAAGGAGATGCTCCCCTCAATCCTTCCTAGGACCTCAATATCCTCGCTGCCAGCAATCTCTCCTTTGATGATCACTCCCTTGCCGATGACGGTTCCTGATCTCATCTTTGATGTTTGCTGCATGTCCTTTATAGCCTTATCATCTTCCTTGATAAAGCCATGTTTTTCAGGCTTTGGATAAGGTTCACTGGTGGGCTTATAGGGTTTAGGTTCTGGTGAATAGCGGCTGCCAACCTCTGGTTTCGGGATCGGTCTTTGTTCCTTTTTCCTATCTTTATCCTTGTCCTTATCCTTGTCCTTTGTCGGATCTGATTTATCGTCTCCGAAAAGCTTAACCATTTTTGTTCCCCCTTTAGTCTTGGCGTTTGAACAATGTCTCGCTTCAATAGTGCCGACCATCATTACGACAGCCTGCCTGTTATGTTAGCTTTCATTGTAGGCAATATGCTCGAGAATTACAAGCACAATTTTCATTTTAACTTGTCTTTAATATCAGGTAGAGTTAGAATGATTGCTTGTGATAATTCACCGATGCAGAGGAACAATATGTGTGATTGCAGAATGCAGCGTCAAGATCTTTTGTTAAGGGCACAAGGAAAGCGATGTTAGACAGGTTTAGTCATTGGTTACTAAGACATCGCTATGTTTTGCTTGCTTTCATATTTATTACCTCGCTTCCATTGATCTATCTTATCACCAATATAAGGGTCGATAATACCTTGGAGGTATGGTTTGAGCCAGATGACCCGCAGCTTCTATTGTATAAGAGGTTTCTTGATGAATTCGAGGGGGACCAGACGCTTGTAGTCGCCTTCAAAGCAGAGAATATCTTTACTTTTCAGGCGTTAAGTTTCATTCAGAAGCTGACCAAGGAATTAGAAAAACTTCCCCATGTCCTGGAGGTTATCAGCCTGACCAATGTGGAAAATATTATTGGAACCGCTGAGGGAATTAGCATAGAGCCTTTAATAGCTGATATACCTACTGAAGCATCAGAGCTATCGAAGATCCGTCAGATAGCCTTATCAAGGCAACTATATGTGGGCAACCTCATATCCCAGGATGGCAAGACAACCATGATAGTCCTTCGAGTCCCTAAGCTGAATGTCGATCAGATGAAGGTGTTATATGATGCAGCCTGGGAGGTGATCCAGGAGCATAGTCATAAATATAAGCTGCATCTGGGCGGAGGTATTGCCCTGGATGTTCTCTTTGATCGTTCATCCACTAAGGATACCTTGATATTCCTTCCACTACAGTTTTTTGTAGTTTTTTTAATTCTCATTTTTGTTTATAGGCGCATCACTACTGTGGTACTTCCCTTCACCGTCATTTTACTTGCAAATGTTTACACAATGGGATTGTTTGCAATTTTAGATCTACCATTTAACATCGTCATAAGCATCCTGCCGGCTATCATGGTGGTCATCGGCATTGCCGACTCGGTACATATAATCACCCATTATTTTGAGGAGCTTGCTGGCGGGGCAAAAAAGTATGATGCCATTATACTGTCAATAAAGGCGATGTTCTTGCCCTGTCTCTTTACAAGCCTGACTACTGGTATAGGTTTCAGCTCTTTTATCAGCAGTCATATCGTGCCGATCAGGACCATGGGATTGCTGGCAGCCTTTGGGGTTATGATGGCATTTATTTTCACTATAGTGTTGTTGCCGATATTTCTTTATCTCTTAAAAGCACCGGAAACTGGATTTATAAAAAGAGTAGATAGGGGACTACTGACCAGGATTTTAACAGCCTCTGGCAATTTTTGTAAACGAAATCCCAGAAAGATCGTCGTAATATCGATATTATTGGCTATAGTTGCAGGATTCGGGATCTCAAGGCTGCAGGCTCATACATTCGTGCTCGAATTTTTTAAAAAAGGGCATCCCATAAGGAATGCATATAACTTCTTGGAAGAAAACATTAGCGGAGTAGTCAACCTGGAGATTATCATCGAAGATGAGCCTGATTTCGCCAAAGATCCTGAATTTTTGCGAAAAGTGGAGGGCTTAACTGAGTATATATATACCTTCTCCAATACCAGTAAGGTTTATTCTATACTCGATTACCTGAAGCTGATCAACCAAAGCCTTCATGCAGACGATCCCCGGCACTATCGCATACCGGACACCAGGAGCGAGGTCGCACAGTACCTTTTCTTGTATGAGCTTTCCGGTGGAGAGGAGCTATTCAGGTACATCAGCTCTGATTACTCGACGGTCAGAATTACCGCATGGGCAAAGACGATCGGCTCCAAGATGGCAACCGAAAACATCCATAAGATTCAGCAATATATCGATGAAAACTTCAAAGAATACAGGTCCGCCCAGTTGACCGGTACCTCAAAGATGTTCGTGCAGCTCGATCAGATGATAATCCAAAGCCAAATTCGCTCCTTTCTTATAGCATTCGGTATCATCTTCATCTTGCTTTCCGTGCTATTCAGATCCATTAAGCTAGGCGCTATAGCAATGATTCCCAATGTGCTTCCCATTGCAATGACACTAGCCATTATGGGGCTGACTCATGTGCCACTCGATGTAGCAACCGTAATGATCGCAGCCGTGGCAATCGGAATTACGGTCGATAATACAATACATTACATGGTGAGATACAATCGCGAGTTGGTGGTGAACAAGGACTATAAGGCATCCATCCCTCGAACAAGCTCATCGGTCGGTAGGGCTATTTTCTTTACATCAACCATCTTGGTCCTGGGATTCTGCGTGCTCATCTTTGCATCATTCAGACCAACCATTTACTTCGGATTACTCACCGGGATGACTCTGCTCTTCGGGTTGATCGCCTCTATGGTGCTGCTTCCAGCGATCCTGCTTCTAGTCAAGCCTTTTGGAAAAAAGAAGATCAAAGATATCAATGTGCTTTCTTAAGGGTGTCCATCGCTTTGCCTGGCAGCTTATATAGCAGGCGCTCCGGTAAAAAAATTGACTATAAACTGATCTCGTGTTAGCTTCTGAAACTGAAAAAACTGAAAATGAGTAAATTACTTTTACATATCTTCATAGTTACTATTGCAAATTTGTTGCCACTGGTTCCATTACACGCCCTATCTGAAACATATACACCCATGGCTAATCCAAAGAACGATGAGGAGATAATAAGGAAGTGTCTTGGCTACCTAAGGCAGCTAGGCAGTCATAAGAGCAACTTCAGGCAGGAATCAATAAATCCGATGATCGGCGAGGTGGAGATAAGTAAGGGTAAGTTGTATATCAGCGCTCCACTACTGTTGCGATGGGAGTACACCGAGCCTAAGAAGCAGCTTGTAATCTGCGATGGAAAGCGGATATGGATGTACATCCCAAAGGACAGGCAAGTCTTCACCGAACCAGTGCAGGACTCACACTTTCCTGACCTAATAACAGCCTTGTCCCAGGGCTATGAGCAGGTAACCGGGAAATTTGATATAAAAGAGAGCAGATACGATAATAACCAAACCCTGTTCAGGATTATCCTTGAGCCTAAAACCAGGTATCCTAACCTGAGTGCATTGCAACTAAATTTCAATATTCCCCATATTCGCCTTGAGGGCTTTGTCATCGAAGATGCGATGGAAGCGAAGACCACAATTTATATTGATAACATGGAAACTTATGATATGAAAAATGCTAAGCAGGATATGTTTAAGTTCAAACCACCAGACAACGCAACCATTTACGATTTCAATGGTGAGAGGATCAACCCCAAGGAGATAAGATGAGAGAAAGAATACATATAATGCTTATTATCACGGGAGTATTCTGCCTAGTAATGTCATGCGCATCAAACCATTTCATTCAATATTCCGAGCCTGGTGCAGCTTTGAGGCAACCGATGACACTGAGGGAAGCTATCCAAAAGTATCGTCGTTCAGCGAGCATGATCTATGGGATCTATGAACTAAGGATGGATATCGTGTATGAGAGCTGGGAATACACAGGGGCTTTGCTCGTGGAGGAGGCTGGTTATTATAAGCTGGAAGTTGAACAAATGAAGGCTCGCAGAGCAGTAGCCGAAGAGAAATTCAAGGAAAAGGAGAGTTTTCTGGTCGGCTTTTACCCGGGGATGGAAGAATGGGGCGAGCTTGATGAGCCAAATTGTGAATGGAAAATTTACCTGTTGATAGATGATTCAATGAGATTACCGGCTAGAAAAATCGTAAAGTATAAAATGCCCAAAGCCTTTAAGGATAGGTATTTCCCATTCTTTACCGCCTGGAGGGATATTTACCGGGTAACCTTTGATGCAATCGATAAGACCAATGGAAAGAGGCATATCGATGAACAAACCGATCAGATTAAGTTGCTCATAACCGGACCGTTAGGCGAGCTAAGCGCGACCTGGCGATTCGGCAAAAATAAAAAGGAGATTAGATAGATGGATATAGCTACCATAGCCGAAAGCATCCTCTTTACCAACATGGGGTATAAAACCGGTGAACGAATCCTCTTTTTAGCGGATCGAATTCAACCCGGCGAGCAGTTGAACGATGCAGACAGACGGCGTCGCCAGGAAGTTCTTGAACTTACCGAGAAGCTAGCCGATCACTGCAATAGCTTCGCTGCGGTGAAGCTGGTAATTTACCCCGCAACCGGCTGCGGAGGCGCAGAGCCACCCCTGGATGCCTGGAAGGCTGCGTTCTCAGAGGCTGCGATAGAAGAGTTCTCCAAGGTTATAGACTTCGATGCACTGCTCGAAAAGAGGATACAGCGTCAGCAGCTTAACATCCTGAAGGATACGATCTCAAGGTATGGAGAACAGATCCCTAATATCGTTATTGCCCTGGCAAACTATTCGACTACCCATACCAGCTTCCGGTATCTGCTCACCGAGTTCGGGGGAGTACGCTATGCAAGCATGCCCTTGTTCGATCCGGCGATGATGCAGGGACCGATGCTTGCTGACTGGAACAAGGTGAAGGAAAGATGCCTGAAGCTGATACAAGCGCTCAAAGGAACATCGCTCATTACCATATCAGCCCCCAACGGCACTCATCTGACCATGGAGATCGAGGAGGATCTCTGGGAGGCGGATACTGGATTATTCCATGAGCCGGGGGATTTTGGTAATCTTCCCGCCGGCGAGAGCTTCACCGCACCGAAGCATGGTACCGCACAAGGGAAGCTGGTCGCCGAGTACGGTCCGACCTGCAAGTTCACCGAGCCGGTTACATTTCATGTTGAGGATGGCTACTGTACAAAGATTGAGGGGAGCGGTCCCACTGTTGATCGGCTAAGGGACATGTTTAAAAAGATGCCCCAGGCACAGAATGTTGCCGAGCTTGGCATTGGCACAAACGAAAAGGCATCGCGTGCGGACAATATCCTGGAAACCGAGAAGATCTTGGGCACAATTCATATAGCATTCGGCGACAATAGTTCCTTCGGAGGTCCGGTAAAGGTGTCTTTCCACGAGGATTATATCGTCTTTAAGCCAACTCTCAAGGCTACATATCAAAATGGCGATGAAAAGATAATCATAAAAGATGGTGAACACCTGCTAATCTAATTAGAGATCAGGATATTACTTCTCTTGACAGGGAAGCTGTTGAATAAGTCAGCTTTTCCTGTTAATGTTAACAACAAGGATATGCTTGTAAAAAGCACGGGATGTTAAGGCGTTTAGGCTTATGCTCAACCACCCTTGAGGACACAAGTATATTGTAATGAATATCGTGGTTACAGGTGCCGCTGGAGAGGTTGGCAAACACTTGGTGGAGCTGCTCGATGGCGATAGTCGCTTCCGCAAGGTGTTGGCTATCGATGTTGCCGAGCCGACTGTCAGCTTCAAGAAAGTCGAGTTTATCAAGGCTGATATCCGGCATCCACGCATTCCAGAGATTATAAAGGAAAATAAGATCGATTGTATGGTCCACCTCGCTCGCATGAAAAATCCAAGGCATAACGCCTCTTATGCTCACGAGGTCGATGTCATCGGCACCATAAGGATGTTCAGCGCCTGCCAGGCTGGCAATGTGAAGAAGATAATAATACCCTCTCCGACATTCGTCTATGGAGCATCAGCTACCAATCCGAACTTCATCCCCGAGGATTTCCCCTTGAAAGCGCCGAGAGGCTTTCCCTTCATGGCTGATAAGGTCGAGGTTGAAAAGCTTGCCAGGCAATTCAAGGCAAAGAATCCACAGATAACGGTTACCATCCTGAGACATGCACCTGTGCTGGGAGTCAACTATAATTCTTACTTTGTAAACATGTTTCGTCGTCCCTATATAATAACCAACCTTGGCTTCGACCCCATGATGCAGTTTCTTCATGAGCAGGATATGATCGAAGCTCTTATGCTGGCTGTGGAATCAGATCATTCAGGCGCCTTCAACATCGTCGGGGATGGCGCTGTTCCTTTATCCAAGGCTATCCGAATGAATGGGCAGGTAGCGATCCCCATCCCCAGTCCCTTGAGCAATATGGTATTGGATACCCTGTGGATGCTTAGAATATCTGATTTCCCCGGCGCATTTATGAATTATCTTAAGTATGTCTGTTGTGCTGATCCCACAAAGGCTAAGGAAGTACTCAAGTTCCAGGCGAGATTCAGCTCCGAGGAGGCACTTGCTGACTTCGTAGAAAACTCCCGGGTTTCTAGATATATTGAGAAAAAAGACGAGGAACTGATTGTCCCCGATGTCTCCACGCAGGAGCCTATCTATAAATATATCGAGGAGCGCATCCAGTCGGCAATGAAGGAGAAAACCGGCGACCTCGATGAGGATGACGAAGAGGGTTTCTGGGGAGCATAAGATCATTGACTAAGATCATCGCCATAGTAAACGAGAAGGGGGGAGCGGGCAAAACAACTATCGCCGTAAATCTAGCCGCCTATTTTGCAGAGGACGCAAAATTCAAGGTACTGCTTTGCGACATGGACCCTCAAGGTCAGGCAGGTAAATCATTGGGGATAACTGCTGAAGATGCAAAACTGACCATGATGGACATGCTACTTGCTCGATCTGAAAACCCTGGTGATAGATTGACACCGACCTATATTGACAACCTGAGCATCATTCCAGCCGGCAAGGACTTGAGTCGCCTGCCCGAAGTCATAGCTGCCGATGAGGTTAAGTACTTTTTACTGCTACAGCTTTTACAAAAGATACATGGCTTCGATTATGTGATAATAGATGCCCCGCCATCGCTTGGATTGCTTACTTTGAACATTCTAAACGCCGCCGATGATGTTATCGTTCCAGTGCCTTTAACCTATCTGGCAATGGATGGCTCTGCCGAGGTGGAGCTTACCATCAAACAGGTTCGAGGGGAATTTGGTCGATCAAAACCACGCCTATCTCTGGTGGCAGCGACATTCTATCGTCCGACCAAGCTTGCCGATGCGGTACTTAGAAAGCTCAAGGCGCACTTCAAGGAAAAGCTGGCAAAGACGGTGATAAGGTTCAATGTCAAACTGGACGAGGCACAGAGTCACGGTAAAGCTGTCTTCCATTATGCACCTCGATCTTCTGGCGCCAAGATGATGCGCCATCTGGCAAGGGAGGTGTTGGCGATTGTCTAAGTCAGACGATGATGTACTGGGTACAGACCCCTTCAGCAAGAAGAAAAAGGCAGCTTCCTTTAAGATAAGAATCCCCCCTGAAGACCTGGTAATCACTCCCCCTGATGAGCCGAAAGTAAGCGGAAAGGACACGATTGCGAAAAAGAAAGCTCAAAAAAGATCGACCAAAGTCATACAGCCTGAGGGTAAGTTGGACGATACTAAGACAATTCTAAGTGATAGGGATGTGGATGCTATGCTTTCCGAGCTTCGGGAGTTGCAGTCTCGCGGCAGCAGCACCACCGACGAACAAACCGAGATGCCCGCTGAAGTAGCTGACACGATTGATCAGAGGATCGAGGAAAGGACGAATAGCGAGCTAGCACAAAGCGATGATAAAAAGGAGATGGACAAGAGCCGAGAAGGTTTCTGGGATGAACTTACCAGGCTGCTAACTCCCTTCAAGCTGGATCTCAAGCCGAAAACTTTGATCAAGCTAATGAGATTGATCCTGCTGGAGGTATATAGATATACACAACAGGTTTACATTCGCTCAAGAGGTGATTATCGGACCGATCGTTTCGGATATGATCCCATGATCTTCAAGTGGTGGCAACCATTCTTCGATTTCATGTTCACGGTCTATTTTCGCTGCCAGGTAATCGGCGTGGAGAATATACCAAAGGATGACAGGGTCATGTTCCTGGCAAATCACGCTGGAATAATCCCTTGGGATGGTGCCATGATCAAGATGGCTCTATTAAAAAATGGATACGATGCAGACAATCTAAGGATTCTAGTATCTCCTGTGTACTTTAAGCTACCCTTTCTCAGCACCTATCTTTCCCGTACTGGTCAGGTTCTAAGCTGTTACCATAACACAAAGCGAGTTTTAGAGGATCAGATGACGGTGATAGCCTTTCCCGAGGGATATGAAGGAAGTAAGAAATCATACAAGAAAAGGTACACGGTACAGGCATTCAAGGACTATTACCTGTTTAATCTTGCACTGGAAAAACGAATTGGCATCGTTCCCACAGCGGTTATAGGAAGCGAGGAGACCTATCCGATATTATCCAGCCTAACCCTTCCAGGTCGATTGCTGGGATTACCTTTTCTGCCGGTGGTACCTTCATTCATCTTACTGCCAACGCCGATCGCATTTGTCCCCCTACCCTCCAAGTGGACTATCTCCTTCAGGAAGGTCGTGATGCCACCAGATGAAGCAGACATTAGCAATAGTGAGTTGGGGCATGCAAGCGACCTCAGCCAGATAATTAGGCAAGCAATACAAGAGGAGTTGTTATTACTCCTTAAGAAAAGAAGATCCGTCTTCAAGGGATAGAAAAGATGCTTACCAAGTTATTATCTCTGAAGGATGGAACGCAAATGAATAACCTCCCAATGGTTATGATTTGGACAATAGCACTATTTTCTTTCCTACTTTACCTAGCCTATGGTCAGGACGATTATACATACAGGATACAGAAGGTGATCCTGGATCCAGGACATGGCGGCGATGACTTTGGAGCTGTGGGAAAAAGTGGTCTAAAGGAAAAGGATGTAGCACTGGATATAGCTTTGAAGCTTGCCAAAATATTAGAGGATGAGGGTGTTGAGGTTTACCTGACTCGCAAAGGGGACTACTTTGTCGATCTAAGCAAGCGTGTATTGATCGCTGATCGGTATAATGCGGATCTTTTTTTGAGCATACATATAAATGCATGGACAGATCCAAGAGCAAGCGGTATGGAGACCTATTCATTTACTGAGGATCCAGGCAAGCGCGAGGCGCAATTACTGGCGATAAAGGAAAATGAGGTGGCAAAAGATATTGACTTTTTCAAGATCGCTCCCAATTTAACCACCTCTGAGCTTTTGCTTAGAACCTTTGAACGCAGATATTACTGGGATATGAGTGAGCATTTCGCCAGGGTGTTCTTTGATGGCTTGAGCAAAAACCTGGACATCAAACCGCGAAAGCCACAAAAGGCGAATTTTTTGGTGCTTAGGGAGACGCGAATGCCAGCAGTGTTGCTGGAGATCGGGTATATATCCAATCCCAGAGACGAAAAGCTGCTTTCTAGTGGTAAATTTAGACAGCAGGCTGCACAAGCTATCTTCAAAGGCTTGGAAAAGGTGATGGTGAAAGATGAAAAATAAAGTGATTCAAGCGGTAATCATTCTATCGATACTCTGCATAGCTGGTTCCTTAGCCTGGGGAAAAAAGGCTTCCTCGTACCTGTTGGAGGCTGATAGGCTGAAACAGCAGTCAGACAAGGCATCTGGCAAGGAGCGCCTGAAAATGCTTGAGAAGGCGAAGAAGCTCTGCGCTAAGGCAATCAAGACCGACCCTGAATTAGCTGATACATACATCCTGCTTGGTGAGATCTATATGCGTCTTGAGGATGATGATAAAGCACTCAAAGCCTTCAGGATAGCTAAAGAGAAGGCTCCAAAGGATATATCAGCAAGAAGAAATAGTGCGCTTATTTTCATCGAACAAGGCAAACTTAAGGACGCACTCGAGGAAATCAAACAGATGACAGAGGTACAGCCTGACTTCATAGACGGCTTCTATCTACTTGGGGTTATGCACAGCATTCTTCACCAGTATGAACAAGCAAAAGCTGCCTTTGAGAAGGTGGTCGGTAGAGATTTCTCAAATCCCAAGGTACACTTACGCATAGCAAAAGCCTATGAAACCATGGAAAGGCTCGATGAGGCAAAAAACGAGTATTTGTGGGCTTTAAAATTCGATCCCGATAATGATGAGGCTGCCTATAGACTTGGCTGGGTATATGTAAACCTGGGAAAAACACAGGATGCATTAAGGCTTTGGACCAAGTTCTGGGATCGCTGCCCAAGATGCCGAGATAGTTGGGGAGCGGTAAAGAATGATATCGCATATAGATTATTCAAACAGGGCGAAAAAGATAAGGCACGGCAGATCTGGAAAGAGGTTCTATCCAGGCGTCCAAACAGTAAGGAAGCCAAATTCATGTTGAAGTAATCCACTGGGCATCGGCTAGCGATAACCAGCCCCAGCATTCCCCCAGCCTATCGCCCTGCCGTAAGCACGATACCACACGGCGATATCGATGTCCCTGCTACCCCAGCTAGAAAAAAATAGCTATGAGTCATCAATTAAATCCTCTAGCAAATCTTCTATCATAGGCAGAATGGTAGGGACATCCCGTGTTGCTGTAAGCCATACCCTTCGAAGGTTGACTCCAAAGTATTCATGTATCAGCTTATCCCGCATCCCAGACATCTCTTTCCAGGGAACTTCTGGATTCTGACTCCTGATGTTATCAGGAATTTTCTTTGATGCTTCACCGATTATTTCTATAGCTCTTGTAACAGCATAAATAGATTTCGTGTCATTTATGAAATCATTATAAGTTAAATCCTTAATGAAAACATTGACATTCTTCATTGCTTCTATAATATCCGCAAGGTAGTCTAAAAAATCTCTTTTCATAGATATTCAACCTGCTTAAGTATATTAGTTCCGATACGAGGTTTCAGGGTTGATTTTTCTACTAAATCGACTTTTACGCCCAATAGGTCGCTTAGATATGACTCAATTTTTATGAAATCAAGCAGACTAATTTTATCGTCATCAAAGAATGAAACAAGAAGATCAACATCACTTTGTTCGTTGGTATTGCCCGAAATATATGATCCGAATATGCCTATTTCCTTAATGTTAAATTTTTCTTCAAGTAGCTTTTTGTTCTCTCGAAGTATTCTCTTTATTTCACCAAGTTTTTTCATCTCAGGTTATGTTCTTCATCGCCGATCATGCAATAATATACGCTCAAAATGATCTTATAGTATATACTACCAAGCGGAGCGAACTTTTGCAACTGCTATTCATGCAATCAAACCATGGATCTCCGTAACTACCTCCAGGAGGATACATAG
>CAYUVA010000019.1:0-77446 GCA_964448115.1 uncultured bacterium | reverse complement strand
AAAGGTTCATGAATTATCTGTGGAATGACACCTCCCTAAATCCCCTCTTGATAGATTTGAGCCAAACTCCACTCACTGAGAAAATAAAAAAGGGTCGGCATAAGGTTTGATAACTTTCTGATATTGTGTCAAAACAGGACACAGGGACCCTATTTTATGATCAAGTATGTCTGAAAATTGCGATTTCATCTTGTTGATGGCTCCACCGTGGGGCTTGCCTAGTCCTCCGATCGGGCTTGCATATATCAGCTCAAGCCTGCGAGCTGCCGAATATTCTGTACAGGCTAGTGATTTGAGCATCGACCTTTATTTTAGGATCGAGCCAGATTTTAAAAAATACTGGGAGGACAACTACTACCACCTCTGGGAGTATGAGACATATTTCGCTGAACTTAAGATCAGATTCGAGCAGAAAAATCGGCTCTGGGTAAGGGAGATCCTTGACAAACAACCTTATGCAGTTGGGTTCTCGGTATTTTGCGCAAATCGTCTTTACAGCCTGCACCTGGCTGAAATGATAAAAAAAGAGAATCCACGAACAATTATCATCTTCGGGGGACCGGAGTGTTCCCTTGCCATACGGGGCAGGTCGCTAATAAAGGCGCCCCAGGTCGATGCGGTGGTATTCTCAGAGGGGGAGCAGACCATCGTTGAGCTGGCGAGAGCCATTCAGCGCAACCGGGTCTTGGAGCCGATGCCAGGAGCGATCATAAAGCGTGATGGCGAGGTCATCGAATCTCCCCCGCGTTCTTTAATCCCAGATCTCGACACCCTCCCCTTTCCTGATTTCAGCGACTACGACTTCTCGCTTTATCAGCATAGCAATGTGATGCCGATATTGGGCAGTCGCGGCTGTCCATACTCATGCTCGTTTTGCCCGGAGAAGGCGCTGTGGCAGAAATATCGCACCCGGAGCGCACAGAATATCTATAAGGAGATGGTCGAACATTACCAGCAATACCGCATTCCCAATTACAGCTTCACCGACCAGTTGATCAACGGCAATCCGAAGGTGCTGGATGAGCTTTGCGACCTTATTATCAAGGGTGGTTACAAGTTCTCCTGGGGCGGCAATGCTCGCGCCATGCGGGCGATGAATATCGAGCTTTTGCGCAAGATGAAAAAGGCGGGGTGCACATCGCTAGACTTCGGCATCGAGAGCGGAAGCGCTAAGGTGCTCAAGCTGATGAACAAAAACCAAAACCTCAAGACCGTGGATAGGGTCTTTAAGGATATGCGCAAGGCAAGGCTGGGCATCGATATCAATCTTCTGGTCGGTTTCCCAGGAGAGACACGCTGGGACCTGCTCAAGACATTCTGGTTCCTGATCAAGCACCGAAATCGGATACAGAGCATCGGCTCCATCGGCATGTTGGCTGTCATTGAGAGAACCCCGGTTTACAACCATCCACGGCGCTTCGGTATTGTGGAGGGATCTTATTCGCTAAACTCGGACTATTGGTACACCAGCGATGGAGGAAATACGCTCCTGGAGCGGAGAAAAAGGCTACGGGCACTATACCGCCTGGTCAGATTGCTCGGCATAAAGAACCCTTTCCAGGAGCTTAGGCAATACGATGAGCTTTGCGAGAGCGCGCAGATTGCGATAGGGCTAGGCAAGCATGACCTGGCGTTGGAGACGCTGCGCTTTGCGATCAAGGTCGAGCCTAGGAAAATCAAGGCTATCTCAATGGCAGCAGAGCTTTTAGCCAGGCGTGGAGAGTATGAATCCTCGGTCAAGCTCTACAAGAAAGCAGCCCGACTGGATGCCGATAATTTTCAACTTATACTTGGGATAGCTGAGGGCTATCGAAGTATCGGGAAACTGGGCAGGGAAATTCGCTTTCTCGAAGCTATTCAAAGAAAGTACAAGATCAAAGGGAAGGTATTTCCCCTTCCGCTTCTATTGGAGCTTGCCTCCGCATACCTGGCTACGAAACGATGGGAAAAGGTCATCGAGCTGCTGCATGGAAGCGATGTCATTAACCAGGAGATGCACCAATACTGGGATTTGATGGCAGAGATCCATATCTTGCGGGGGGAGAAGAGAGATGCCTTGCAAGCCATAGATAAAGCGATCAGCCTTCAACCTGAAAACCTATGGCTACAGGTGAAAAAGGGAAAGATACTATACCTGCTCTTAGAAAAGAAAGCAGCCGAGCAGACCCTAAATAGTGTGCTTGCTGCCAATAATATCGACCAAAACTTGCTTTATGAGGTTTACTGTGAGCAAGGGGATCTGTTCGCCGGCAGCGACCGGCTCAAAGAAAGCCTGGAAAGGTTGCTTGAGGCAGTTAGCATTCATCCAGAGCGTGAGGTTGCCTGGAGACACATAAAGAAGGCTCTCGATTACTATTCTACCGAGAAGATCGCCGATGCTTGTAATTACTTGGCTAAAGATGGTAGCATTAGAAGCCTAGAGGGCAATCGAACTAGGATCAATCGACAATATCGGGACATCGCTCACCGGCTAGAGAAGTTGCTCAAAGGAAGCAATAATGGCAGTGGAACAACAAAATAGGGGGAGCCACTACATTGATCCCAGTGATCTGACCATCCGCCCCATGCAGTACCCTGACCTGGAGCGAGTTATGGAGATAGAGCAGGCTTGTTATCCAAGCCCCTGGAGCAGAAAGTTCTACATCGAGGAGATACTGGTTCACCCGATCGTGCATCCCTGGCTGCTGGTGAACAAGCAAGCTCTAAAAGAGATCTATGGATATATCATTTTCGTTGACCAGGTGAGTGTTGTACATATCATTAACCTGGCGGTCGATAAGCCCTATCGCGGCATGGGATTTGGCAGGTTCTTGATGAACAGGTGCCTTAGCTATTGCAGGGATTACGGCTTTAATCGTTGCTTTTTGGAGGTTCGTCCATCGAACTATACTGCTAGAAGGCTCTACAAGAGCCTCGGCTTCAAGGAGACGGGAATAAAGAAGGGCTACTATCTCGACAACGGCGAGGATGCTATAATAATGTTCAAGAACTTCAAGTAAGATTGATGATAATATTTATTCCGAATAGACGGTAATTAAATCAGCGCTCCAATGTTTTCAAAATTCTTCGCTTTGCAAGCCTAAGACGAAGTATATTCCACAAGCCTTCGAGCAGTATCCTGGCGGTCAGGGTCGATTGGCCGGCAGAGCGCTCATAGAATGTAATCGGCACCTCTGCCATGCTGTAGCCCTTAAGCTGGATTCGGTATAAAATATCGCTAAGCACGGCAGGTCCCCAGGTGGTGATCTCAGAAATCTTGATCCCCTCCAGGGTTTGCCTGCGGTAAGCACGGAATCCGGATGTGCAGTCCCTTATCTTAACCCCCATAAGCCACCTGGCATATCCGTTTGCCAGCTTGCTGATCAGCTTCCGATGAATGCCTCGCTCGATATCCTTGCCGCCGGGCACGAAGCGCGAGCCAAGAACGAAGTCCGCGTTTTCAAGACCCTTGAGCAGGTCGGGTATATACCTCGGATGGTGTGAGAAATCTGCATCCATCTCGATAATATAATCAGCGCCAAGGTCCAAGGCATACCTGAAGCCGTCTATTCCCGCCAAGCCACGACCACGAGGTCCCTCTCTAAGCAGCAGTTTAACCTGCGGATTTTGCTTTTCTAAATCCCGCACCATCTCCCAGGTGCCATCCGGAGATTTATCATCGACTACCAGGATGTAATATCCGGGATCGATACCGAGTATCTCCTCGATAAGCCTTTTTATGTTATCCCTCTCGTTGTAGGTGGGAATTACGATCAGCACCTTTTTATTTTCTTTGTTCATAAGCTCGATGAATCAAGAATGTTGGCGCTTTCGCAATACCCTTGCCGGCGCTCCTACAGCAATCGACCATGGCTCAATATCCTTGTTCACGATCGCCCCGGCGCCAATGACCGAGTCGTGATGCACGGTAACCCCATCCATGATAAAGACCCCTGCGCCTAGCCAGAGGTTATCCTCCAGGAATATCCCTTTTTTGGTCGAGCTTTGCTGTATTATCGGTATATCGGTTCTCTCGAAGTCATGCGCTCCGCCGCCGATGATATAGCAGTAAGCGGCGATGAGGATATTCTTGCCTAGCTCAACCTTGCTCTCCGAGATGATCATGCAATTAAGGCTGATATTGCTGTTGTCATCGATCTTGATATATCCGCCCTTGCAAGAAAGTGCCGTGTTGCGAGCGATGATTACATTATTCCCTATCGTGATACCTGTGTTGTCATCCCCCTTGGCATCGAGCACACAGTAGTCATCGATTATGCAGTTGTCGCCGATATGTATCTTGTGGGGATGGCGAATGGTTATGTTTCGTCCGAATTGGGTGCCTCTGCCGCAGGAGCCAAGCAGCCTTGGGTACAGGAATTTGCGCATTGCATATCCGAACATCCCCGGCAGGCTGTTGCATAAAAGCATGATGATCTCATACTTGAACAGCCTCAAAAGCGAGCGTTTTCCAAGCACGATATCCATGTATTTCTTTAGCGCCCCTGCCTTGGGATCGGTTACCTGAGCCTGGAATTCGGTCTTTGCTTCATCTCTTGCATTCTTCGACATTTTTATCGATCCTATATCTATGCTAATTTTTCATTACAGATTGGGCCAGGTACTCCCTGGCGTGCTTTCGAGTGATCTCGGTTACCTTTTTTCCGCCAAGCATCCGAGCAAGCTCCTCCACTATCTCATCCCCATGCAGGGCGCTTGCCTCTACATAAGTTCTCCCTTCCTTTTGGAGCTTGTTGATCTTGATGAAATGATCAGCCAGGGCAGCGATCTGGGGCAGGTGTGTTATGCAGATCACCTGCCTTCCATCGGCGATGGTTTTCAGTTTCTGTCCCACCGCCTCAGCCACGGCTCCGCCGATGCCAGCGTCAACCTCGTCGAATATGAGGGTAGGAATCGTATCAGCCCTTCTTAGGCTAACCTTCAAGGCGAGCATCAGCCTTGATAGCTCGCCACCAGAGGCGATCTTAGACATTGGCCGCAGCGCCTCTCCAGGATTTAGCGAGATGAGGAATTCAACCCTATCGGCGCCGTTGGCGGTAACTCGCTGTTCAAGGGGAATATCATCATTCTTGAAGGCAGCCTCGAAGCCGGTCTTTGCCATGGCGAGATCGCCAAGCTGCTTGGTAACCTCGTCCTTTAGCCTGGTTGCTGCCTCTTTTCTTTTCTTTGTAAGTCCCTCGGCCAGGGCTAGCAGTTCCCTTTTTTGCTCATTGAACTCCGACTCCAAGCTTTCCATTCTCACCTCGAACTTCTCCAGATCGCTCAGCTCATCTTGGGATTCAGAATAATAATCGAGCACGGCTTCTATTGTATTGCCATACTTTCTTTTAAGCTCCTGCAGGGTGGCTATTCTCTCCTCCACTTCGTAAAGACGATCTGGATTATAGTCAATGGACTGAATATAGTCTCGCAGTGAGTAACTCAGCTCCTCCAGTAGAACCATCGCCTCCTTTGAGGTATTGATCATGCTCTGTTGCCTGGCATCTAAAATAGCGATATCTTCAAGATTTCTAGTAATAAACCTCAGCTTATCCATTACCGAGCCTTCGATGTCATCAAGCTGCTGCCAGGCTTGTCCTGCCAGCTCGATCAGTCTTTGTGCATTAGCGAGCACTGCTGCCTCAGCTTGAAGTTCCTCATCTTCGCCTAGCTTGGGATCGACCGCGCGGATCTCCTCCACCTGGAAGCGGAGTATATCCATTCGCCGCTTGCGCTCTGCCTCCTTGTCGCGCATAGCTTGCAGTTCTGATCCCAGTTCCATGTATCTCTGATACGCCCCCTGGTACTTTCTTTTTAAGCCTTGTAACTCCCCGATTTCATCGAGAAATGCCAAATGCATCTTTTCCCTAAGAAGCGATTGGTGCTCGTGTTGACCGTGAATATCGACCAGGTATTGGCTGAGTTCGGCAAGGACTGATAAAGGCTGCATGCTGCCATTGATCCTGCACCTGGAGATCCCCTCACCGATCTCGCGTTGGATGTAGATTTCACCATCGCTCGAACTCGGAATACCTCGCTCTTTTAACAGCTCCTTTATTCTCAAGCCGGATACCATCTCGAAGCGTGCCTCGATGATAGAAGACTCGCAGCCAGTGCGCACCAGGTCCTTACTCCCCCTAGAGCCGAGAGCAAGCGAGATAGCATCAATGATGATCGATTTCCCTGCACCAGTCTCGCCAGTGAATACGGTGAATCCAGTGTCGAAGATGATGCTGATCTCCTCGATTACGGCTAGGTTCCTTACATGTAACTCCCTGAGCATATTCTCCAGGTGATTCTATTTCAAGGCGGATTATAACAAGAAACCAAAGCTATTTTAATAGTAACTTGGTCAAACTTACGGATGATAAATTCGATTTAGATAGGGTGTTTACTGTTGCGAAACCAGGTAAGGCCAGGGCTGGCTGAACATTGATCCACGCTTTGCTTTCACCTCTAGCAGAGCCTTAAGCGGTGGCATTCCATCAGGGACAAAGAGGCGAATGCCGTAGAAGCCATCGCCCGGCGACAGGTCCCCGCTGTAGCCATCATCATAAAGATAGAAGCCGGTCGCCTCGCCCTGGTAATAGACTCCAACCTGGTCAATGCTATCGCTAATATAAACTACCAAGTTCAAAGTCCCCTCGTAAGGGCTGTTCAGCCTGGTCTGCCAGTATCCACCGAGCAGTATAGCCGGACAGGTGGCTGGGGTGGGTGTTATGGTCGAGGTTGGAGTCGTTGTAGGTGTGGGGGAGTGGTTGCAATCCCTCACACTTACCTGCGCGGTATCAACGCAATCGAGGCACCTGGCTTCGATGCTCGCCTCGCCTGGTGAGACCGCTTGTACTAATCCGCTTGACTCTCCTACGGTGGCGATAGCGGGATCAGAGCTTGAGAATCGTATTACATCTCCGATACAGATGCTGCCACCGAGTTCCAGTTGGGCACTTGTCGGCTCTCCACTGCCCGGCACGCAAAGCTCGATGAAATCATTGACTATCTCAATATCGCAGGTGGGAGCGGCGGTGAAGGTGGCAGTAGCTGTCGGCGCTGGCGTGAATGTATCGGTCGGGGTTGGCGTTGGCGTCATGGTCGGTGGAGTGGTCGGTGGCGCGGTAACAATGAAGGACTCTATCTCTGTGCCATCCGGGCGGTAGGCGGTGAAGTTGATGGTGGGACCGCTGACATCAAGCACGCAGAAATTCAGGGTCTTCTCAGCATAGATAGTCCATTCCTGGGGATCGACGCCGTAAAGAGGCGCTCCACCTCCGCCGGTAACTATGTAGTTCACGCCGTTTACCAGGGCGTGCTCATAATCGTGGTCATGCCCGTTGAAGACCAGCGGAATCTCGTACTCCTCTAAGAGCGGCTTGACTATCTGTTGCATGAAGGTGTTACTTCCATGATTGCCGCAGCTATAGACAGGATAATGAAAAAAAAGGATGGTGAAATCTATATGAGGCTTGGCGGCTGCCGATTGTAGGCTGCTGACCAGCCAGTCATATTGTGCGCCACTGGGAACTACCAAGGTTGTGGAGTCGATGCAGATAAAGTTTACATTGCCATACTCGAAGGAATAGTAGTGCTCATTGCCGGAGCTTTCGGTCGGAAAGCTGAAAAAGCGTTCCCAAAAAAGGTTGCCACCTATCTCATGATTGCCGAAGGCAGCGTAGAGGGGTGATTCAGAGATCAATGGCTGCTCTATGTTGAAAAAAGCCTGCCACAGGCTGGGATTGAAACCCCATTCGACCAGGTCGCCAGTGTTAAGCAAGAGATCGGGTGCATGGGAGAGGATCGCATCGACAACCGTTTGATGATCGCCATCGTTGGTGCGATTGTCCCCGTAAGCTACGACCTTGAATGGCTCACCAGGCAAAGCAGCGGTGCGGAAGGTGTAGTCCTCTGTCTCTGTGCCGTCGCATACCACCTTGTAATGATATAGCGATGACCAGTTAAGGTTGCTCAGGGTAACCTCGTGGTTCTTTTTCGCAAAGCTCTCCGTGTATTGGAATAAGTAATCCGGGGTTGGCCCGTAATAAATGGTTCCCTTGGAGTCGTTCTCGGTCTCCCAGCATATCGTAATAGCGCCTTTTCTTACATTCTGAAGATAGGGACCCTTGATGATCGCAGCCTCGAGGAGGCTAGCAAATACCAGGCAAAACACAAAGACAAGGCTAGGCAATGCCCTGTGCTCATATTCTATGCCATCGATTCTCATTTGTTCATCCAGCTCTAAATTTATTATAACATGAATCTCATTTATGCAAATTCCCCCTCCATTGCACTTGTTCAAGGTCAATGAAAAAAGGCTGCTCCCCTATAGGGAACAGCCTATTGGTTCTGAAAAACAAGTTACTTTGGCTCTATTCCAAGCCTAGATCCTTGAGCACTGTATCCATCTTATCACGAAAATCGGCGGCTTGAGCATCGATCTTGACGATCTCTTCCTCGGAAAGCTCCTTGCCCTCTTTGGCGGTTGCAACCAAGCCCTTAACCATCTCCTGCATATCCATGATAATGGACTTTACTGCCTGGGTATCCAACTTGCAGAGGGCACAGGTTCTCCCCGTATCCGGGAACTCGTACCACTCGACGATCTGTGCACCCATTAGTCTTGTTGAGAATACACTGTCAATATTGCGCTCGAACTTGGATACCGAGTAACCTGCCTTATCGAACAGTTCCTTGCTCTCCTTTGCCCAGTTAACCGTCATTCCGCGAAGCCTGACATCGAGAGCTTGTGCTATATCAGCTCTTGCCATCTGTTCTGCCTTCTCGCTAGTTAGCTCGTAATTGACCATGCTATCAGCGCAGCCGCGTCCATAAAGGACTCCCTTCTCCACCGGCTTCTTGTAAACCCATTCTGGAGGTTTGTGCTGGGGACCGCCCCCGCATCCGATGATAATCAGGGCGCTGAAGCAGAATAAAGCGAGAACAACCGGGAATGTTCGTTTGTTCATCTGGTTCTCCTCCTTAAAGAATTAGTCCTGGCGTGAACGCCTTTATCTGCTTTAGATATAGCCTTCTCCGCCATTGTTTCAGTGATTCTGTCACCCTTGAACTTACTACAACCATAATATCTATCATTTAAAAACAAATGTCAATACCTTTAGCCTTTAGCTTGGAAAAGAAGGAAAATTTTTTAGAAGCCCTTGCTTAAGCCTCAAGCCTATTACCGGCTTTCCATCAATCAAGATAAACCTTCAGCACCGGCCAGCGGCTGATGCCATCCACGGCAAGCTCGATCAGCCATTCTCCCGGCGGTAAGCCACCGGGAAGCACCCCGAAGTCCTTAACATAAAGCTCTCCGCTGGAGTATTCTAGATATACGCCCGTGCTTAAGCCTTGATAATATAGCTCGATCCGAAAGCCTAAAGGCAAATCAGCCAGGGCATACAATGATAACCTTCCCCCATGCTTCGAGGTTACATAGCTATCCCACCAGCCAGCGAGCAGTATCATTGGAGTCTGGGTCGGCGTAGGCGTGGCACTTGGCGTCGGAGTCCGAGAGGGCATCGGTGTACTGGTCGGCGTCGATGTCGGAGTCGGCGAGTGTACCGCATCCGGCGCATAAAGACCGACCATACGACTTTGCCCCAGCCGTTCTTCACCGACTATCACCCCGCCTATGGTCTCGAAGATGAGGTCCGCATACTGCTGGGCGCCGGCAGCGGAGGGATGAACCTCATCGACCAGCAGCTCGGTGATGTCATCAGTGCCATTATAAGCAAATGCATCGCCTAGCAGCAGGCACTCGGTCTCGTGCTGATAATTTCGCAACATGCGCAAGCCAAGCTCCATGGCTGCTATAGCCAGCGGCTGCAATGCCTCCCCGGTGTACTTCCTTATATGGTCGCTTCGCGCAAAGCAGGGATAGATGACATAGATGACATCGCAGCTTTGATTGAGCTTATGGATCTCATAGACCAGGGTGCGCACATTCTCCATTATGCCAGTGATTATCTCCGGGTTCTCCAGCAGGGTGATGATCATCTCAAGGATCATCTCTGGCGTAAACGGAGGCTCTAATCCCTCGACCAGAAAATCAAGGTCATTTCCCCCCAGGGTGATGGTAACCAGGTCTGCCTGCTCGATATAAGGCAACAGCCTGTTCTCGAAATATGCCTTTTGCGCCCCGGGTAGCCAGTCAAAGGATTTGCTGCCACCGATCGCCTGGTTGAAAAGGGTAACCTCGGTGATGTTCGCCAGGTGATCGCGCAAGCGCTGCGGAAAAGGGTATTCGGCTCCCTCCACCGAGATGCTATCGCCGATGGAAAGGATCTCGAGATGTCCATCAATTTTTATCGCCTCAGCCACTCTCCGAGCAAGATTAGTGCTTGTGCAGCGATGATTTGTCGGATCTTTTATCTCCAGAAGGTAGTATCCAGGCTCTAAGCCTTCAAAGATGAACTCACCTTGAGCATCGGTCAGGGTAGTTTTACTTGTATCTGCCCCATGGAGAACCACTGTCATATCAGGTATCGGCGAATCAGCATCATCGTAAGCCTGGAAGTAATGGCTTCGTGAGCTTATGTCATTATCGTGGTAAACGATTCCGCTCACTGTATCGCACCATGCGCCATTAAAGGCAAGCATCGTTATTCCAACAATCGAGACCACCATCAATTTAAAGCCCAATCGAATCATCTTCTTTTATTCCTTTCCTCTATCACTTTATCATTTTATCACTTCTTCTTCGTGGCAAGTCTTTGGAGCCACGACCTAGTCGGGATGCCTTTGTGTCTGTCATGCTATCACAAATCGAGTCTCTAGCCTATCACCAACCGAGTTTGTCTCAAGATGTCCAAGAAGTTCCATACCCTGTCATTGCGAGCGAGCGAGTCGGGGAATCTCCCCCCTCTCTGTCATTCCCGCGCAGATTGTAATTAAATGCTATTCCTCATTGATGAACGCCAGGAGTCTTGATTGACAGGGCAAGGGGGTTGCAATAAGATCGATATCTAAAATACAAGGCAATGATTAGATATCTCAGATACACAGTAAAAGCGATTGCGATTATTGCTGCATCGATCCTGCTGTTATTCATATCGCTTATCAGCCTATTCCACCTGCCAGCCCTGCAGAACGCGATAGCTGGTAAAGCGCTATCTGCGCTCGAATCAAATACCGGCATCAAAGCCACTATCGGCGAACTGTATGTCAATCTGTTCAGCGCCGAAGTTACCCTGCGGGAGGTGGTGCTTGAAAATCCGCCCCGCTTCGAGGAGAGAACCCTTGCATCAGTCGAATACCTCCATGTCGATGCGAGAATCAAAGAGCTGCTCAAGGGAATGGTGGTACTCGATGTCGTTGAGATAAGAAGACCTTACTTCTCAACCCTCTTTGACCAAAATGGCAACATAAACCTGGCATTTGGAGCCAATGCTTCTCACAAAAGCTCATCACTTGAGGATAAAACAGCACCTGGAGCAATGAAGTCAGGCGTTGATCCAGTAACCGAGGTGCTTAAGGGCATATTTGCCAAGGTGCATCCATTGAAGGTCTCTATTACAAGGCTCGGATATCTCTTCGAGGATAAAGGCTCTGGGATGATGATCAAGGTCGATGATGGAAGCATTTCCCTGAACCAGTCCGAGCCGGGGCATTTCAATCCGTGTCGCATCGAAATCGGCAGGTGCAGGTACAAGCTCGGGGATATCGATGTAACCGTAGGATTAAGCACAAGTCCATTCGCCTTCAGCCCTAGTGGAATCGAGGATCTTTCACTCAACATAAGTCGAGTAGGCGGTGGAGTTGACTTACATGTAAAGGCTCTTGAAATGGAAGGCTTCGCACCGCCTCTGCTCGATCTGAACTTGAGTGCAACCATCGACCTCGCCTCAGTTTCAGCAATTTACCCCTTGCCTGTTGAAATGGATGGCAAGGTTGCGCTCAAGGGAAGCATCTCGGGGAGAGCGGATAATCTCGATATGGCAGTTGACATCGGCTGCAAGCGGCTTGCTGCAAAAGGGATCGAGCTTAAAGACCTGGCTGGGCTATTTACCATGCATGACGGAATGCTGGCGCTGGAGAATCTTTCACTCAAGGCGCTGGGTGGTACCATCAGGGCAGATGCACAGATCGCCACCGATGGGGACAAACGGGGGCTCTCCACAAAAGTAACAATCAATGGTGTTCGTGCAGCTCAGTTGGAGAAAATCGCTCCCCTGCCGATAAAGTACAGGGGACAGATCGATGGCGACCTCTCAATTGAATTGCCCGATTTCAATCCCGATTCGATCAAAGCACGAGTCAAGACCTCGCTTACAGGTTCTCTTTCAGGCTACAAGGAGCCACAACTATCAGCTTTCATCGACGCCGCCTTGGAGGGGAAGGTTGTCAAGCTACGCCAGGCAAGAATAACTCCAATGCATGGGGAGATCCTTATCAGTGGCAAGTATGATATGGATGGGCTGTTCGATGTCGATATCAAGCTGAACGGAGACTCACTTAAGCCGCTTGTCGATATCGCTGACAATATCTTGCTGAAACTTGGTAGTGAAGTTCCTCAAGATCAGGAACAGATGTTGGCTAGCTTAGGCATAGGCGGTGCATACCAGGGACGAATCATCGCCGGCGGAAACATCCATGCACCCAAGGCGACGCTGAAGCTCAATTTTACAGAGGGTAGCGTCTATGGCAAGAGCTTCGACCTGCTCGGCTTGGAGGCTAGCTATGCTGATGACAAGCTCACCGTGCACCAGCTACAGCTCCTAAGCGGACAGGAGGAGATGCTTGCAAGTGCGCTGGTCGATCTTAAAAAACGGGTTAAGCTCGGCACACGCAAGGGGACAAAAAAGAGCCGGCTGGCTGCCATCCACTCCGCTTTGGACGGGCTACCTGCCATCGAGGCTAAACTGGCAATAAATGAATTCACCGCGCAGCCGGTGCTAAACAGGCTGGGGATGGAGGCTATCAAGCCCGGCAAGCTATATGTTATCGCAAGCCTGAACATGGAGGACGAGAACCTAGCACTGAACGGGAATATCAACCTGGCAGGCTCGACATTCTACGAGCAGAAGATTGATGAACTAAAGGTCGCTTTCAGCGCTGATGGCGACAATATCAAGATAAGCAGGCTGTCGATAACCAAATCGGGTAATACGATCGAGGCGGATGCTATGCTTAGCTATGATGACACTTTTGCACTGAATCTGCGCGGTGCGGATATGGAACTGAAGTCTCTTTTGCCTCCGGACAAAGCGGATCTTCCCATCGCTGGCAAGCTCAACATACAAGGCAAGGGGCTGGGGAGCTTCGGGGAGCCTTTGCTTTATCTAGCCATAAAGCTAAACGACCTGGTTTACGATAACAAAGACTTGCAAACCATGGACCTCGCCTTAAAGTTGGAGGGAGACAAGGCGAGTATAAAGGGGCAGCTCTTTCAAGGGCAACTTACCATAGATGGCTTATTATCCTTAAATGACAAGATGCCTATGGATCTCGATCTCAAGTTCAACCGCCTGGATCTTGCGCCGCTGGCTGCAATGGCTCTGGATACAAGCTCCTCGCTGCCTAGAGGAAGCATACAGGGGGTTGTATCAGTACACGGGAAGCTTTTGGAGATAAAAGACCTGACCGCGCAGCTTAATATAAGCGACCTGAACTTCAATTATATGAACCTAGGCATAAACAATCCGCAACCACTGGTGGTATCGCTCAAGGATAACCGCATGGTGATCGATTCATTCCACCTTAGGGGCGATTATATCGATTTGTCCCTATCCGGGAGCGCAGATCTGGAGGGATCTGCTGACCTGACCGCAAGCTCTAACATCAAGCTCGATATAGCTGGGCTGTTCGTGGAGAGCATCGGCGCTACCGAGGGGGTGATAAATGCCAAGATGCGGCTGAGCGGTGCGACTAAAACGCCACAGTATTTTGGGAACATCACCTTCGATGACTGCTCCTTCAAGTACATCGGCTTCCCGGAGATGGTAAAGAATCTCAAGGGGAACATCACCTTTGATGGCAATCAGGTTAATATCAAGGAACTGGGGGCGAGTTTAGGGGGAGGTAATATCTCTACCAGTGGGTTCATCAATCTCGATGGCGCTAAGCTTGATTTTGTTGATATTATCGTTGAGGCAAAGGATATAAGCATCCGCCAGCCACAGGTGCTCTCTATCAAAAGCCACGCCAAGCTAAACATAATCGGCAACCTTGAGGATATGAACATAGGAGGGGAGGTCAACATCGACCGCCTGCGCATCACCAAGGATATCAATCCCAATTACATGATCTTCGAGTCCGGCATGAGCATAGTAACCGCTCGGCGAGTGAGCGAGGAAAAGGCGAAAAGCGGCGGTTTCAACCCGCGACTCAATATCCATATACTCGCTCCCCAGAGCATAATAATCGATAACGATGTGGCTAATATGTATATGGATGCGGATCTTATGGTGCAGGGAACTACCGACTCACCGCGCATCTTCGGGCGAATCGAGGCGAGCAAGGGAAAGTTGATCCTGTGGAACAACGAGTTCACCATCGAATCGGCAGTGGTTGACTTCATCGACCCGGTCAAGATAAACCCGACGGTCGATTTCAGGGCTACCAGTATCATTGACAATGTAAGGCTAACCCTGAGCGTAAGCGGCAGCTATTACACCAACTTCATGGTCAACCTGGACAGCGACCCGGCAATGCCAGAGGTGGATCGCTTTGCGCTGCTTTTTACTGGCAAGACAATGGAGAGCCTCAAAGGAGAATCCGGGAACGCCACCATGGCCACCCAGGCTGCCTCGCTAGCTTCTGCTTACCTGACCAATCAGATAGAGAAACGTGCACAGATGATCGGCTTGGATCGCTTCCGAATAGAGCCAGTAGCCGAGACAGAGCAATCTAGCGGCATGACAGCAGCGAGGCTGACGGTTGGGAAAAAGTTGGCTGATAATATTTATGTGCTCTATTCCACGCAGATGGGCTCCAACAAGTCATCGCTGATAATGCTAGAATACGAGGTTTCCGACAACATGGTGCTGGTGGGCAAGCGCAACGAGCTGGGCAATTTCGGCGGCGAACTAAAGTTCCGCTTCGAGTTCAGGTAGAAATACGCGTAAGCCGCGAGGGAGGAAAGGAATCTCACGCAAAGACGCAAAGAGTGCAAAAAACGCAAGGTGGAATAGATGCGAAGATCTCCTCGAAGTCATCCCTGACTGCCTCGATCTCCTGGTTCGTGGTATGCAGATCTTGCCATAAAATTGATTATATTGTATCCGAGTCTCCCCTCGTTATGTACCAATTCGCTGGGTTCAATAGATATTTTCGTTCCTTATCGCTCAAAGTATTCAACAAAAAAACCTCTTGAACGATCCCGCTATGTCTTTTAACAAATCCAAATGCTTGTGCAAAATATTCAAGTTTCTTGCCCAATGCTCCTGGTGCTCCCCAGCACTTCAGCGCTCCATAGCCCTTCTCATAAGCATAAAGTATAACCTGTGCAAGCATGCTTTGCATGCATGGTCGATCAATGCTGAATATGTCAGCTATGTAGAGAGCACCTTTATCCTCCTCCCCCTCGCCAAGGATGACATATCCCATCGATTCCTCATCGGTACTAGCTGCCAGGCTAATATATTCCTTATGGGGATGTTTCATGTACCTTTGCTCAAGGAATTCCGCATTGCGTACAGTGCAGATAGGAGAATTCTCGCGCAGTTGCTCGAACAGATCGCTGCCTGCCAGCCCACTGAAATCGTCTATTCTTTGCAGACGATAGCTGGATTGATTAAGTACGCTTTGGCATTTCTTTAAGCCAGGTCTAAGATAGAAACGATCGAACAATCCACCAACGATGGGTATGTTTTTTTTATTGAGATAATCGAAACCCAGGTACTTGCAAAAGATGGGTATCTCAAAAACAGTCTCCCAGCCGAACTTTGCCTTGCCGATGGGGAGCGATACCCGATTGGGATAGCCATAATGGAACTTTGCTCCTCGTTTCAGGCTTTGCCGGGTAACCATCTTCACCAGGTTCTGAAAGATGTCCCGCCCTCGATAGCGCTCATCAACCATTATATCAACGATCTGCCAAGCGATGATATCATTATTCATAAAGTTAAACTTAAACGGGATGATGCTATAATGACCCACCAGGTGATCATCGCTGGTGAAGGCAAGCCCGATGATAGGTTCAGAAATGGGCAGAGAAAAGAACTTCCAGCTCCACTCTTCGATGCTGCGTTTTCTTGAATAAACCCGCCTAAAAAGCTCGTTTATAGCCTCCTCGTCTCCAGGCTCATAAAAACGGTATGCGATCTGCTGGTGCATAAAAAATCTCCCCGCCCTAAGAATGCTCTCAAGACGGGGAAACCGGGTTAGTTTCCATACAGCTTAAGTTTCCTCACCGTGTGTTTCGATATATCGAATACGACACAACCTCAAAGGCGCCTCTACTATCTAATTTAGGTCTCAAACCCGATCTTGTCAAGTAGTTTTTTTACCCTTTTTTCCATTCGCTCCCTGCCTAGCAGGGTGAGGATCTCGTAGATGCCGAAGCTGACTGCGCTGCCGGTCAAAGCAACGCGCAGAGGCTGTATCGCCTTGCCCATCCCGATACCTTTTTCCTTAATGAAATCCTTGATGATGCGCTCGATGGTTGCCATATCGAATGGCTCAACCTTCTCCAGGCGATGGATCAACTCAGCCAATAAGGCTCGTTTATCCTCGCTGCCCAGGTGCTTTTTCAATGCCTTTTCATCGTACTCGATATCCTCAACGAACAGGAATCGACCCAGCGGTGCTGCATCGGTGAGCCTCTTCAGGCGATCTCCGATTGCCTGGATCACCTGGACTATATAGTCGAAATGCTCTTTAGCATATCGCTCATCGAACAGCCCGGCTTTGATCAGAAACGGTATAGCCAGGCGGGTGCGCTGATCAGCAGGCATCTCTTTAAGATAGACCTGGTTCATCCAGTCAAGCTTCTGAAGGTTCAGGCGCGCTGGATTGGAGCTTATCCGCCTAAGCTCGAACTTCTCGATAAGCTCATCGAGCGTAAAGAGGGTCTGTTTATCATCGTAAGCCCAGCCAAGCAGCACCAGGAAGTTGATCATAGCCTGCTGAATGTATCCCTGCTCCTTGAATTCCTGGATCGAGGCAGCTCCGTGTCGTTTGCTCAGTCTGGTGCCATCCTCGCCGAGGATCATCGGCACATGTGCGAAGTTTGGTATCGGGTATTCGAGCGCCTCGTAAAGCAATATCTGGCGAGGGGTATTAGAGATATGATCATCCCCCCGAATTACATGAGTTATCCTCATATCGACATCATCGACCACGGCGCCAAAGTTATATGTAGGGATGGCGTATCCATTCATCCTGTCCGATTTGAGTATGATAAAATCCTCGATAGTGCCAGGTTTGAACTCGACATGCCCGCGTAGTGTATCGATGAACTCGATTCTCCGAGCGGGATCGACCCTGAAACGCACCGCTGGGACCTTCCCAGCCTCGATTTTCTGCTGCACCTGCTCCGTGCTCAATTCGTGGCACTGGCAGAGCTTTTCGCCGCTGGCAGCCAGCCTGGATAGCTCCTCTTTGGTGGTAAAACGGCTCCCCTCGCAGAAGCAATGATAAGCGGAGCCTTTTTCGAGTAGCTTTTCGGCTGCTGCCTGGTATTTATCGAGCCTTTGGCTCTGTCGATAAGGGGCGAACTCGCCGCCGATATCCGGTCCCTCGTCCCAATCTAATCCCAGCCAGCGAAGCGCGCTTATAATCTCTTGGATCGACTCCTCGGTTGAACGTTTTAGATCAGTATCTTCGATGCGCAGAATAAAGTTGCCCCCCATTTTACGGGTAAAGAGCCAATTGAAAAGGGCGGTTCTGGCTCCACCGATGTGCAGATGCCCAGTCGGCGATGGCGCAAAGCGGGTTCGTACCTGTGTATTAGACATGGTTACCTCAGCATCTCCTTGGCTATCGTGTTTCGTTGGATCTCGGATGAGCCTTCGTAGATCTCGGTTACCCTGGCATCGCGGAAGTATCTCTCCACATCATAGTCCTTCATGTAGCCGTATCCGCCATGTATCTGCAGCGCCTGGTGGGTTATGAACGAGGCAGCCTCGGTGGCGGCGAGCTTTGCTAGTGATGCTGCCTTGGTTATGCGTTGGCCCTGATCTCGCAGCCAGGCAGCCTTGTGGGTAAGCAGTCGTGCAGCCTCCAGGCGCAGTTGCATGTCAGCCAGCTTCCACTGGATGCCCTGGAAGTTGCAGATCGGCTTTCCGAATTGCACTCGCTGTTGGCTGTACTTGAGCGCATCATCGAGCGCAGCTTGCGATATGCCCAGTGCCTGTGCTGCCACACCGACCCGACCGCAATCCAGGGAGCTTAGAGCTATTATCAAGCCAAGCCCTTCCTCGCCGAGCCGGTTCTCTTCGGGGACGCGGCAGTTATCGAAGTAAAGCTCGGCGGTGCCGCTTGCGTGCAGCCCCATCTTGTTCTCCACGGTGCCTACCTTGTACCCGTTGAAGTTGCTCTCTACTAAAAAGGCGCTAATGCCTCTGGTTCCCTTTTGGCGGTCTGTGGTTGCCATGACCAGGGCAAGCTCGGCGTGTGTTGCCATGGATATGAATATCTTGCTTCCGTTTAGAATGTACTCGGAGCCGACCTTTTCTGCTGTGGTGGCGAGCCTGGTAACATCGGAGCCGGCGTTCGGCTCGGTGAGCGCAAAGCAGCCGATGAACTTGCCCTGGGCAGCATCGGTCAGATATTTTTCTTTTTGCCTTTGGGTGCCGAGTCGATGCAATGGATCGCAGATAAGCGAGTTATGCACTCCCATGATCACTGCCGTGGATGCGCAGGCGGCGGCGATCTCCTCTAAGGCAAGCACATAGCTGACCGTATCCATTCCTGCTCCGCCCCATTCTTCGGGGATCATCATACCTAAAAGTCCCAGTTCAGCCATCTGCTTGAGATTCTCGGAAGGCCAGCCGTGTTCACGATCAAGATTTGCTGCTCTAGGCTTTATGTCATTGCGGGCAAGTTCTCTTGCCATATCCTGAACCAGTTGCTGCTCTTTAGTTAGCGAAAAGTCCATGATCTTATCTCCTTAGCTTTGAGTGATTACTCCTCCTCGAGCAGTTTTTCAAGTTCATCCTCTCTGGGGAGGCTCTTTAGATCCTGCAAGCCGAAGTGATACAAAAACTCCTCGGTGGTGCCGTAAAGAAGCGGTCTGCCAATAACATCCTGGCGACCAAGGATCTTGATGAGACGCTTCTTCAACAAGGTCTTGATCACTCCCATAGAGCCTATGCCCCTTATCTCGTCTATCTGAGGGGTGTTGATCGGCTGTCTATAGGCGATTATCGCCAGCGTCTCCAGCGCAGCCTTGGATAGCCTGGCTCTCCCCTTGTAGGCGAAAAGCTCCTTGACCCAAAGCTCATTCTGCGGCGCGGTGTAGAACTTGTATCCTCCAGCCACCTGTTTTATGATAATTCCTCCCTCCCCGTTAAGGCTATATTCCTCGAGCAGTTCCATCATGGCTTGTCGCAGTTGCTCAAGCTCCACTCCCTCGAATACCCGGCGCAGGTCATCCAATGACAGGGCGCGCTCGGACACGAACAACAACGACTCGATTATCGACTTTATGCGCTCCAGTTCCATCGGTCGCCTATGTCTCCAACTCAGTTATCGACTCGGTATCACCCGGGATAATATGTATGGTTCCAAAGCGACTTACCTGCACAGCCCGAACCGCCTTAAGGCGGATAAGCTCCAACAGCGCCAGGAAACAGGCGATTATGTCCATGATGCTATCCTGGGCACTAAAAAGGTCAGCGAAGGAGAGGGAACCCTCTGCAACCCTTTCTAATATATAGGTCATCTTCTCCCGCACCGAGAGCGTCTTGTAGTCGATGCTTATGGTCTGTATCTCAGGGTGTTTTTTAAGCACCTGCCTATAGGCATCTATTAGATCGTATATGGAGGCTTCGACTGCGATATCTCCCTCAAGCTCATCGATTTCGATATCCGAGAATTCCCTCTCCAGGCAAGCGAGGTGTGCTGCCTCCATATCCTGGAGCCTCGAAGCCAGCTTTTGCAAGCGCTCATACTCGATGAGCTGATCCACCAGCTCAGTTCGAGGATCCTCTTCTTGCAGCTCCTCGTCCTTCTCCTCTACTGGTAACAACATTTTAGACTTTATCTGCATCAGGGTCGAAGCCATAAGGATGAACTCGCCGGCAAGGCTAAGGTTAAGTTCCTTCATTATCTCCAAGTATTGCAGGTATTGCTCCAGGATAAATGCGATGGGGATATCATATATGTCAAGCTCGTGCTTGCGTATCAGGTGCAGCAGAAGATCGAGCGGTCCCTCGAAGATCTCCAGCTTGATCTGCAATGGATCGTAGGCTTCTTCCATGGCGCCTAGTACTCTATCTCCCCGTATTTATCCTTGATTGTATCATCAATGCATCCCTTGGAGATGATATCAGCATAGCACTGGCTGCTGGTGGTTTCGATGCGCTGGAAGTCATTCTCATAATCGACATAAAACAAGCCGAATCTCGGGTAAAAGCCGCTGTTCCACTCGAAGTTGTCCATCAGCGCCCAGTAGAGGTAGCCGCGTACATCGATCCCATCCTCGATGGCGCAGAGTACCCCCAATAGATGGCTTACGATGAATGCGGGGCGAAGGTCATCATCCTCATCGCACATACCATTCTCGGTGATTAACAAAGGAACATCGAAGCCGGCTGCCATCTCAAGCACATCATACAATCCAGGCGGATAGATGCGCCAGCCCATGTCATTAGATGGCTCGCTCTCTTTCGCGCGGTTGTCCGGATAGGCATAAAAGGGGGGAACATTGAGATAGCGGGAGTCCAGGCGAGTCGGAGCATAGTAATTGATCCCTATCCAGTCGAGCGTCCCCGCCAGCTCATCATAATAGCCTTCGGGGATGACCGTAGCTTGATTATCATAGGAGCCATCAAGATCGTAATCTAGGTATCCATCAGTCAGGGTCTCAAGGAAAAGCTTATTATATATGTAGTTCCAGCGCTCGGCTGCCTCGATATCCGAATTATTACTGTCATCATAAGGTATCCCCTTGCTCATCGCCTTGGCAATCATCACGATGCTCGCCTCGCCGTCGTGGTCTGCATCGACCTCGTCCTTATTTTTTATCGCCTTATAAGCCCTGGCATGGGCAAATAGCATGTTGGCCATACCTTTTTGCAGCTTTCCAAGGTTTAGGATCTCGCCGGGAGGATGCAAGCCGAGCAGAAAAGCATGGGTCAGGTGAACCATCGGCTCATTGATAGTTATCCAATGATCCACCTTTGCACCGTATTGCTGGGCGCAGAAATTGGCGAACTCAACGAACTCATCGACCAGCTCATCGCAAGCCCAGTCCCCGATCGCCTCATCGGGATGCAGGGGGCTAATAGCCCAGGTGGGATGAGTGAAGTGGTGCAATGTAACTATTGGTTTTAAGCCGTTTTCATAGCAGGCATCGATGACATCATGGTAATGCCGCACCTCATTCATATCCCACTGGTCTCGTTGAGGTTCGATTCGGCTCCACTCGATGGAGAAGCGATAGGCATTATTGCCCAGCGATGAAGCCAGAGCCAGGTCCTCAGCATACATTTCATAGTGATTTGCCGCCTTGCCGGAGCGTTCGCCGCTGTATATCTTGCCCTCGATCTGCTCCCATTCAGTCCAGTCGTTGTGGCAGTCCCCCTCAGCCTGATATGCTGAGGTTGCGGTTCCCCATATAAAGCCGGCAGGGAATACATCCTCCTCGGATACATCGCAACCGAGAATAAGTATGCCACAAGCAAAGGCGAACGCAGTGGCATAAGAATAAAGACGGGCGGTATGAGTTAATAGGTTTACAATCATAGTCAGTTTATAACACTTATCGTGCTGAACTTAAAGGATCGAGGATTGAGGGTCATTTAACTGCAAAGGCGCAAACGAAGATACGAAGAAAAGAAGTATTTTATCTGTGTCTTCGCGTCTATGTTTAGACGACATGGGGATGCCTTGGTGGCTATAGAAATTTCATGCCTCAAAGATCGCACCTTTCACTTATATCATTTTTTATCTGCATCGAAATATCGCCGAAGAAGTTCGAGCGCCTGCTGGTTATCCTTCTGTTCTGCTAGTATGGCATCGAGCATTCTTTTCCCGTCCTTTAAGTGTCCCTGGACAAGGTAAAGCTCAGCCAGTTCCACGCTTACAAGCTCATCCTCCTGTGGGTGATTATCAATATCTAAATTTTGTTTGTTAGAGGTTAATTTAGGCTGTTGTCTGAAGCTATAGGTGATCAGATAATATTGCACGAACAGGGCTATATTAGTTACCAATCCACAGCCAATCCCAGCAAGCATTAAAAGGAAGGATCTCTCCACCCCAATATAGGTCAATGGATAAAAATAACGCAAAGAAGTATAGTATGCGGTAAAGGCAAACCAAGAGACCAAAGCCCCTCCCATGACTCCCAGGATACAAAAGATAAAAAGACCAGGGATTAACCTCAGGTTTCCAAGGGCAACCAACTCCAACTCGATGAGCAAGAAACTGATCAATCCGATAATCGGAGCAACCACCAGCAGAGCTAACGGACGGATCAAGAAAAACAAGCCAAGAGAATAGACCGATAATATTGCAACGAATATGCTCACCAACAGGGAGATGCTCAATCTAGTTATGTTTTCACGGCTCATATTATTTATATTTCAGCTATCTTGCGCATGCTACATGCTGATGGAGCTAAGATTGGTTGTCAGGATAATCCTTTATCATGGCTGGCAGATGCTCCTCTCCTTTTGCTATCGCCTCCAGTCTATCGAGATTCTCTCGGGTTCCGAGGGCAATTAGGGTATCGCCAGGAAGGATCATCGTATCATGCGAGGGATTATGCACCTTGGATCCATCAGCCCTGATTATTGTCAATATGATAATACCCAGGTTTTGCCTTATATTTGATTCGACAATGCGAACCTTTGCCAGCGATGAGAAGGTATCCACCTCAACGCTCTCAATCCTAAGATCGATCTCGTTATCGGTAGTGGTCATCTCTACGAACTCATAGACATTTGGTCTAAGCAGCGCATTTGCCATGGTAACTCCGCCGATCGTATAGGGAGAGAGCACCTTGTCTGCACCAGCCATCTTCAGCTTGGTCTCCGAGCGCTCCTGCGTGGCTCTAGCTAAAACGAATAGATCCTTGCGAAGATTCTTTGCAGACAATGTAACGAATACATTAGCCGCGTCAGAGGAAACGGTCGCAACCAAGGCTTTTGCTCGCTGAATACCTGCCATGGAAAGGATGGCATCCTCAGTTGCATCACCGATAATGGTCAGAAAGCCATTGTCCATAGCCCGCTGTGCAGTGTCTTGATCGCCCTCAATTACAACCAGTTTCTTGCCCATGCGCGATATCTCTCGGCAGATTAGAGAACCAATCCTGCCGTAACCACAAATTATATAATGATCCCTTAATTTATCTATCTCCTTCAACATCCTTCTCCTTCCGAAGATATTTCGTAATGTCCCCTCGATGATCACCTGCGAGGTTATGCTAAGCCCGATTGCAAACAGCGAAAATCCAGCAAGGATAATGATGATGGTGAAGATCCTTCCAACAGGTGTCAACTTATGGATCTCGCCATAACCTACCGTAGAGAGGGTTATAATGGTCATATAGAGGGCATCTATCCAGTTTTGTCCCTGGTAATCAGACCATATTAAGGTATATCCAATGGTGCCGATAGCAATAATTATCACCAAGCCCAGCAGCACTAACCAGAGTCTTCTTAGCTCCGGTAGCTTTGCATCCTTGAGATCTGAAAACCTTGATGCCATTTGCCTCGATTTTAGTCGCTGAAGGGGATAAATGCAAAGCCTTGATTGCAAGGTAGTGTTGCAGAATAAAAATTAGTCTTTGGCTTGAGGTCTATTAAACAAACAACTAAACAACTAGAAACTAGACAACTAGAAACTAGACAACTAGATAACTAACTAATGCCAGAAGGTCATCTCCTGTAACGAGAAGTCTATCAGTGCACCGCTTTGTGCATCTACCAGGGCTGCGCCCCAATTATAAGTGCCCTTGGGGGTGCTTGGCGGCAGCATGACATTTATGATCTCCAACTGCTTATTGTAATTCTTGGTCATGTTAAGGGGCATTGAGGTAGCTTTGGTGTTCCAGCTCGGATAGAAGAAATACTCGCCATCGAACTGGAGCCAGGTATAGACCAGCACCTCTGACCCATTACCATAGTTTGAAAGCTCTAGGGTTACAGTAAGCGTATCCCCAGGGCGGAAGCTTTGCTTGTTGATGCGCAGGTCAACCGTTGGTAGCGCCTTGTCGAAGTTGTAGTGAAAATACTTGTTCTCACAGGCAGGGCGTGGGTTACCCTCGCTGTCGTACCATGCGTCGGCAACCCATAATTGAAGGTCGCTATTGGCATAAACGCAGCACTGCAAAGAGCTGCTCGGCATCGCGGTCTCTCTGGAGATGGTCTCAGCCTCCTTGTGCCCGATAGGTATCCCGGCATCGCGGTAGGCTATTATGCGATCTGCCTGTCCCTTGTAGCGGTTACGATATGCGCCGGAGGTCCTCGGATCGCCATCTGGACCATTTGATGCGGTCTGGCGAGAGCGAATATCTGGATCCATGGCGGTATCAGCCCTGAAGACAGCATCATCGATCAAGATGGCATAAGGCTCGCCGTTGTACTGCGCTTCAAGTTCACGGGGGTCGTTGTCGTAGAACATCGCCCACATCCTAGCGGTTACCTCGACCGCGACTCCCATATTATTTGTCGCGTCGCCGAAGATGAAATTGGAACCATAGGTATTGTTCGGCTCATCGCGGAATTCGTAAGCCACCTCCACGCAACTGCTTTTCTCTGATAATGCCTTTGCGACCAGTATCGGCCAGGGGCGACCAACTGCATTATCCATGCTATAACCCCAGATCTGTCCCACGCCAATGCCCTTGGCGCTCAAGCCGGAGGCGGTGCCGAACAGCCCCCACCAACCAGGATTACAGTAAGGGATCTTGCCGGTAGGCTTGTTAACCACTATGGCTGCATAGTTTTCCAGACCATATCCATAGAATAGATCGACATTGCGGGTCTGGAATACCTTGCCATCCTCGGTCAAGCTCCCCCAGGCAGCGAAGCTGTCGCAGTTTATGTCGATGCTTCCGAAGGCGCCGCCGATATCAATAATGGCGTTGAGTAGTACCAGTGTGTCGGTATCTATTATTGCATTTGGATCCCTCGAATGAGCGCCTTCGACGGCACCTGCAATATAATCACGCACCCATTGATCAAAGTAAGGATAATAAAGGTTCATTGCCAGGCTAGCCGCCGTATCGACCATCGAGCCAGGAAGACCATAGTCCTCAATAAGGACGGCAAGCAGTTTCTTGACCCCATCAAGCTCTTTTTGCATCATCGCGCCGTACTGGAAGCCCATATCGTAATAGCTTCCCTTAACATGGAGCACCTTCTTGCCATTGTAAAGCTCAAGATAGCCATTGCCTTCCATGTCGATCACTTGCTGACTGGCAGCCTGGATGGTACCGAACGCACAAAGTAGAATAATAAAAATCGAAGCAACCGATATCCTTGCAGTTTTCATAGCTCACCCCTTATTTTAACCATGTTCTAGAACAATTATCCTACAGCTTTTATTCCTTGTCAAATGGACTGGCTGCTACACCTGCAAGGAAAAGCCAATGGAAATGCTCCTGCCAGGTGCATTTATCCCGGAGCCATGTATGCGGTAGTCCTTGTCAGTTATATTTTCGACTCCGATATTGATTTTAAGGTTTTGTTTGGGCTTAAGTCCGAAATAGAGGTTGTAAGTAGTCCATCCTGGAGTGCCCCCTTCTGGTATTCTTCCATCATCGATATCACCGTCCGAAAGCCGATCCTGCTTGTCCGCAAAGCGGACTACAAGATCAATCAGATAGAGATCATCCGGTTTCTGCCACCTCAGTTCAAGCCTTCCCTGTTGCGGTGGAATGCGGCGAAGAGGCTCATCATCGGTCTCATCGTGCCCCAGGTAATAAGAATACCCTGCCGAAATGGAAAGATGGTTGCCAAGCAACTCGGTAAGCCATAGACCACCCTGCATCTCAAATCCCCATATATAAGCCCTGCCTGTATTCTTGCGCTGAAGCACCGGCAACTCGTTCGGGTCTTGCTCCCCATTGCCATTCTCGTCCCAGTAATCCAAGCCGTTATAGGTGCCATTGACTCGCTTGATCATGTCCGTGTAATCGGCATAGAAAAAAGAGGTGTTCAGCCAGTGGGATGAACGCCTTGACTTGAAGCCGATCTCATAATTGGTGGATCTTTCAGGCTTAAGTCCCAGGCTTGGAACATCCATACCGAATGTTTCAGCCTTGAGCACGGCGGTGTCCTCCAGGTTTGGTGCACGAAATCCTTGAGATATTATAAGATTGAACCTCTCGAAGTGGCTCAACCGGTGCTGCGCCATGATACTGCCGATAAAAGACTCGTAGCTGTCGCTGAAGGTGCCGAATGGCTCGCCAAAGGGTATATCAGTCGCGATGTAGCTGTAACGCAAGCCGGGGAGAAGTTTGAAGGCTGTTGTGAGTTGAATCTCATCCTGAAGAAATAATCCCAAACTGCGATACTTGGACTTGTCAGGATAAGGGCTGGTTCCTTGCTCGATATCTCCACTGCTTAGGTCTCTATCATAGCGGCTGCTTGAGAGGAAATCGCTGTAATACTCGCAGCCATATAGCAGGGAGTGGTTGGCTAACAGGTCGCTGGAAACTCGAAATACGAAGCCCCAGGTCTCCATATCGTCCTTCTCCATTCGCCTGATATCGCTTTGAGATGCTCTTCTAGTCCGCCCCTCCAATGACCGATTGTGCGATATCGTTGTCTCAAACCAATCAAAGATAGAATCCTCGAAGCTCCGCTTGAGCCTGAGATAAGCTGATGACCAAAGCTGGGGATCATAATAGAAAGCCTCATCGTTGAGTACGAATTTATCTGTTCGGGGGACCTTATGCTGCCTCAGATGGGTATATCGAAAGGTGATATCAGTAAGGTTATCAGGTGAGTATATCAGCTTAGCAGAACCAAAGAACTGGCTGTAGCCGGTATGCTCTTGGATGCCGGTGTTTCTACCTCCACGCAGGTCATCGAAGTCGCTATAGGCTCCACCAATATCATAGCGCCAATTCCCACTGTGACCGAATAATGAAAGAGCACCAGAGGCTTCGTTTGTCGCAGAGTTGTATCTTGACAAGATATGAGCATTGATTGGTTGGTCCCCAAAGCTGCCCTTATCCCTGCTTAGGATGTTAATCACGCCCCCCAGGGCGTCGCTGCCATAGAGCACCGAACCGGGACCGCGAACGACCTCCAGGGATGATACTGCATCCAAGCCGATATTATTAAGGTACTGATTTGGCCCGTAACGAAATATGGAGTTGTTCATGCGCACTCCATCGACCATTATAAGCACTTGCTTGCCGGTAAGCCCACGAATGAATGGAGAACCACCTCCAAGATTGGTCTTTTGGATCAGGATGCCTGTAGAGTCTGTCAGAGCATCAGGGATGGTGCTTATATTTCTTTGGTTGATCTGGTTTCTTGAGATGACCTCCACGAACTGCGGAGCATCGATAGTCCCGGTCGCCCTCCCAAAGGCAGTAACAGTAATCTTGTATATATGGCGGTTGATGTTGTGGTTAGGCTCTGATTTATAATAATCTTGCTTATCCTCTCCCGTCGCTTCTGCCCAAGCGCGGAGGAACATAGGCATCGAGATTAGAATGAGAACTATGATCAAAAAGCGATCTCTAAAATCACAATGATCTTCCCTTTTCATTATCAAGCATCAACTAAAACATGGTATTTATCGCATGTCAATTCTTTATTCGACCTGGATTAGAAAGTCCAGAGAATGGAGTCTTATATCGAACTCATCAGCGAGCAGTTTAACGAATAGATTGCGCAATGCCAGGCTTTCCTCTTTAGATAGTTCAATAACCCCTGCATCTTCATTTTTATATATCGTTATCAAGAAAGCAATGGCTTCAGCCGGTAGTTTAATAAAGCGAGAAACAGTCTTTGAGCATTTATCGCAGACCAATCCGCGCTGTGATATGGAAAAGCCTGCCATATTTTCTTTAGTTTGCTCCAGACAACTTACGCAACCGTCTATAAGCGGCTGGAGTCCGAGAATAGAAAGCAGCCTGAATTCAAATCTTGGTCGAACCATAAATGGCTCGCTTCCATGATCAATCGCCTGCAACGCCCACTTGGCGAGATGAAAAACATCGGTGAGCGGATCCTCCAAGGGGGTAGTCTTCTCCAGTATCTCAATTATATATAGCGCATTGGCGGTCGCTTCCAGGTCAGACCTTATCCTCTCGAAGTAATCGATGACCTCGGTGCGTATAACCTGAACAAGTTCCCTGTTTTCCTTCTGGAAATAATAAAGATCGATCATGGCGAATGGCTGTAGTGCTGATTGCATGAGCCTCTTGGCTGATTTAGCGCCCTTGGCGATACCCTTTATGCGTCCCTGGTGGAGAGTAAAAAAAGAGGTGATCTTGTGGGACTCGGAGAAATCGTAACTTACCAGAGTTATCGCTTTCGATTGCCGATACAAGGCTATCCTTTATTCAGGCTATCTCAGGACCTAGGCTATACAAATTTATTTTAGTCAACTAATTCCTTCTGCTTAGCGCCTCCTTATAGTCCTCTTCGTGGGGAAACATGACTATCTTAGCTGATTTTCGGGGCATAGCCATCATTTCCTCAAAGCCTTTCTTAAAGTCGCTAAGCAGGATGATATGAGTAACAACCGGGTCGATCTTCAGCCTGCCCGAGGAGAGGAGATTTCTTACCCTATACCAGGTATCGAACATCTTCCTTCCATTGATGCTATGTATCTGGATACCGCTAAAGACGGTATGTTGGTTATAATCAAACGATATTTTATCCTCCGGCATTATTCCGAAGGCGCTGAATCTTCCGCCTTTTCTCACCATCTGCAAGCCTTCGCTGAGAGCCTGCGGTGCCCCGGACATCTCAAGCACTATATCAGCGCCGTAGCCGTAGGTATTATCCCTAACATAAGCTACCCGGTCTATGGAATCGCTGCCGGCAAAAAGCAGGTGATCCGCCCCCATGCGCTTCCCTATCTCCATCGTGTATTCATTCAGCCCGACCAGGAAAATCTGGGTGGCTCCACAAGCCCTTGCCACACCGGTTGCCAGCAAGCCTGTTGGTCCATCACCAAGAATGACCATATTCTTGCCGGCGATGTCCCCATCTTCACCAAGAACAGTATAGACAGCATTACCTAGAGGTTCCTGCACTGATGCATACTCGGGAGGGATCTTTTTATCGTTTATCCAGCATACAGACTCAGGGATGACCACATACTCAGCGAAACAGCCGTCACGATCAACACCGACAATCTTGAGATTATGACAAAGATGCTGCTGTCCACCACGGCATTGGATGCAACGATTGCAGGGGATATGAGTCTCAGCAGAGATATAATCCCCCTCCTTGATGTTTTGGACACAGGAGCCGACCGCCTCAACCATGCCGCAGAACTCATGACCCAAGACCTGAGGAAGATTCTTCTCGGTGATATGTTGTTCTGCCCAGGGATCCCAGCGATAGATATGCACATCGGTTCCGCAGATCGATGTAGCTATCACACGGACTAGGACTTCATTGGATCTTGGGGTCGGCTTGGAGACTGAGTCAAGCTCCGCCCCTAATCCAGGCTTTCTTTTCACCACCGCTTTCATATTATCTGACATAACTCATACCTCTTTATCTGTACTGCCTAAACGCTTCATTACGCCTTGCACATCACCATAGCTACCTGGTTCGGATGCCTGGATTAACTAAAGTTCATGCTTTCAACAGGCAGATCGACTTTATCAACAAAAGGGGTTTGATGTCAATCATTCTAAAGATTGTACCCACCAGAGGTATTAAATTGCGAGGTGCAGAAGTGGTACCGTGGTACCGTGATACCGTGATAAGGAGCTTTCCTTTTCCTAAGCCACGAAGTGGCGAATATATCTGTAGTCCCGATAAAATCGGGATTATGAAACACCCCGTCTCGCCAAGAGGCAAGTCACCCCCGGGTATTACCCTCACCAGATATTGGTGTTCTTTGCGTCTTTGCGTGATCCTCTTCTACTGATCGCAGTGGAGAAATGGACTCAGTGCACCGCGGCTATATTTCGCATCTATTGCGGCGAATTCGAGCAGAATATGTCCTGACGGGACACCGGGCGATATCGGCATGGACATAGTGAATATGCCCTGACTGTATGGGATTGTTACACCAGCCGGCTGCCCCGCATAATAAAGATCAACTGAGAGTATCGCATCACCCTCCGGGTCGCTGCAAGTGCCGAGAATGACCAGGTTACCGCCATGAGCGCTGCTTAACCTGCTGTCCATGTAACCTACAAGCCAAACATCGGGACCTTGATTGCTGCCGGGAATAGTGGCTGTCGGCGTGGCAGTGGCGGTTGCTGTGGCGGTAATGGTTGAGGGCGCAGTCGGCGTCTCAGTTGCCAGGGGAGTGTTGGTGGGAGTGCCCGGACCGGCTGTGTTGGTGCTGGTCGGAGTCCTGGTCGAGGTCGGCGGCAGGGTCGGCGATATGCTGCCGGTGGCGGTGGGGGTAGTGGTCGGGGTTGCTGTCTTTTGCCCCAACGGAGTCGGCGTCCAGGTCGGCAGCGGGGTTGGAGTGTTGGGAGCCGCCTGGTTGCTGGTGGCGCGAATATAGAAATCATCGATGTTCCAACCGCTGTAATCGCCAAACAACAGGTTGCTCTGCAGGCGAAAGCGAGCGCGGACATTGTTCTTTCCATCGGCAACCGAACTTATATCAATCACCTGTTCGTTCCAACTGAGGTCGCTGCGACTCGTCTCCTGGTATATGGTCGTCCAGTTGGCGCCATCGTTGCTAACCTGGGCGGTTACCGTGGTACCGAAGATACTCATGCCGCCGATGTTGAGCCACTGGAAGAAGCCTAGTTCCGTGTTTACGCACTGGCGACAGTCGATAGCTGGAGAGGTAATAGTGCAGTCCGAGGTAGGATTATAGTTGCCATCCTGCGTTAGATCAGTTCCGAAGACCTTACCCTGGCCGCTGGTATGGTCTTGATCAGGATCTGGATTGCCAAGCATCCCGCCCCCTTTGCCCTGGGGGAAGTTGCGCTCCCATTGACCATCACCGCTCTGTGCCCAGCCGCGCATGAACTCGAAGCTATCATAGAAGGGCACGATGATGTTCTTGGTTACGAAGCCGTAGTACCTGCCATCATTGGCATCAGAGCCGTAATTGCCCGCCTCGTCGATGGAGGCGACCATGTAGTAATAGAAGGTGTTACCGGAAAGCCCCACTAGGGTAACAGAATGCTCTTGGGTGTAGAGCTGATTTACTGCCTGGGATCCGAGTTCGGGGGTGGTGCCGTAGTAAACGATGCTGGTAGCCTTCTCATCGGTGTTCCACTTGATGGTCGCCTTGTCCTGGGAGTAATCGCTGAGCTGTATATCGCTGATCAAAGGTGGGGTGCAGTCGATGGCTGCCTGTGCGATCTTGACCACATTCTGATGTCCCCTGCCATCGTCAGCATCGATATATTGGGCATTGAGCATATCTCCCTCGTTGACCGGGAGTACATCCTTGCTGCCGGCAGGAGCGACCTGAAACTCCCCCTTGAAGACACCAGCGCCGGAGACCTCGACAAGCTCCACCTCCATGCCCTGCGGATAGCTGTCGCTGGTAACCTCCACCGTGTATGTGCCTTGTCCGATGAGGTCGATATCGGCAACGGTGATCTGTACGGTATCGTGGCAATTGAACTTACGGCTGGAGAAGGAGATATCGCCATCCGAGGTGCGGAAGCCACCGGTTATCACCAGCGCATAAGGCTGAGGTCCCTGGGGTATGCCCCTGGCTTGGACGGTTATGTAATAAAGTCCCGGATTGGGATTATTTATCTGCACGCACTCGTTGTTGTTCAGGGTGTCTCTGCTGCCGCCAGGTGTTGATTGACCCCCAGAATAAACATTCCCCAGATAGGTGGTCATGCCATGCTGTACCATCAGATCCAGGTCGTTGACCAGGTTCTTCTGTGCCTCTGGAGTGGATGGATAGTCGTTCCAGGCAAGGCTTATCTCCAGCTTCTCGAAGCTGTCTATCACCGCGATCCGATATGTAATGTTCTGAAAGGCGCTCAAGCCCTCGGTGTTATCATCAATATAAAGATACCTGCGATCCCCAGCGAAATATAGCGCTGTATCGAGGTTCACCCTTCCCCAGCCCTGACCGTTGGTCGGTATGGGCTGAGAGCCGGAGCCGCTATCGGCAGTGTAGGCGCCGGTCATATTGTCCCCTGAGTTTATTAGTATAGCTTTTACCAGCGCTGCGCTCGGATTGAAGGCATCATCCTCGCTGGCTGAGCCTGATGGGTAATAGCCTTCCGCGAAGTATTGCCGAACCAGGGCTACGCATCCTGCCACACCAGGCGTAGCCATGCTAGTGCCGCTCATGGTGGTTGTGGAGCAGTTGAAGCTATCAGGATTACCATCATTGCCTGCCGAGACCGTGTTTTCACCCGGCATTGATACCTCTGGCTTCCTCCTTCCATCCTGGCAGGGACCGTGGCTCGAAAAATCGGTCATGCTCTCCGCGTTCATACCTGCCTGAGTAGCCCCCACGCTGACGCAGTTCTTTGCAACTGGTGGAGAGCCTATGGTTCCTGATGAGGGACCCTCATTCCCCATGGCGAAGATTATAGAAAAGTCCCGGTTCTGCCATACGAAGTCATCCAGCTCCTGGGCGTGAGTTCCGTACTCGCTGTTGTGGAAGCGCCATGAATTCGAGTGTGCTCGTGCTCCGGCATCGTAAGCCTGCTGAAACACATCGAACAGCGAGCTGGGGACGGTGAAGCCACCCTGATAGCTCAAGTCTTGGATGACCAGCTTTGCACCCGGAGCAATACCATCGCCACTGTCATGTATGATTGGGTTCTCGAAGTTGTCCCCGGCAACCGTGCCTGCTGTATGGGTGCCGTGTCCATGCGTGTCCCAATCGCCAGTTACACCTATGTTCTGGTAGGCTACTATCTTTCGCTGATCGTAGTTGGGTGTCTCCGAGGGCAATCCTTGGCTTTCATCATAAAAATAACACATGTCTGGATCGCAACCAGAGTCAAGCACAGCCACGATCTGCCCCTCGCCGTGAATGCCGTTATCCCAGACCGGTGTCGCCTTTTGACGGTAAAGACCGCTCTGGCAGATCCAGATACCCTGATCGTTGCAAAGCGTATATTTAGGATACGGTTCAATCCACTCCACTGACATCACGCGAGCTACTGAGTTTATTGCATTGTATAGCACGCTTTCATCGAACATGGCAACGATCCTCTTGTGCTTATCCCAGGCTCCATCGAGTTCGATCACCTCTCCCCCAGCGGAAACTAACGCATCTACCGCCCCATCGAAGCCCTCGCCGCTAAACAACTGGATAAAGAGCTTGTATCTGCCCGGCTGCCAAGGCTCCATATCGAATAGGCTAGGGGATAGCTTGTAATGCGGATGGTAGAGTCCCAGCCAGCGGAAGCTCTTGGTGCTCCTTAATCGTCGTTCAGCTTCAGCATCTATCCTCGCGATAAAGGCGTTCTCCGGGATATAGTCCATGAGCACAGCGCCGGCATCTATCCAAGAACGCTTTATTTCATCAGTAATCGGACTGTTCGCCTGGATTATGGCGTAATAAAGCTTTGGAAGCTGCGAGGGTCGATAAGAGAGAGAATCCTTAATGCTTGGCTCTTTTACCAGGGGATCGAATACCGCTCTTTTCAATCTTATCATCGAGCCATCTTCCAACTGGAAGCTACTTTGGGGTAATAGAATAAGTACAAGGGCGATAAGTATAGCAGTGTACCTGGGCACCTAATCCTCCTTGTCTTCTAAACCTGGATCTATCCTTCGTTTAGTCTTCCACCACTAAATATGGCCAGGGATTGCTCTTTTGGCTATTTATATCAGTGGCAACGATCTCGAGCAATATATTCATCGGGACCGGGACATTCAACTGGCTTAAAAGCAGAGTGTAAATGCCGCTTCCCGGCGGATTCTCATCCAGATAAACGCCGGTTCCCTCACCCATGTAACAAAGCTCGACATTATCGATCTCGGCATGAGCAAAGTCGCTGCTGGCTGCAAGCAGGTTCAATATTCCCTCAATGCCGCTAGTAAGCCTGGTGTCCATGTATCCACCAACAGTGATAATCGGTCGCTGAGTAGAGATAGTTGGGGTGGCGGTCGGTGTATGGGTGGCAGATGGCGTATTGGTAACTGTAGGCGTCCGGGTAGGAGTCCGAGTCGCTGTAGGTTCAGGCGTATCGGTAGGCGTCATTGTTGGTGTATCCGTCGGCTGCGGTGTCGCGGTGGCGGTCGGGGTCGGCGTATCGGTAATGTAAGGAGTTGCTGTAGGAGTTCTGGTCGGCGTCGGCTCTGGGGTGAAGGCGGGTCCGTATCCATAAACCCTTATATCATCGATATTCCATCCGCTGTACTCTACGCTCGAATCAGAGGTCAACTGGAAAAGCAACCTCACATTAGCTTTCCCATCAGCGAAACTGGAGAGATCCAGCGATAATTCGCTCCAGCTATTGTCGCTCCTGCTGCTGCCGGTATGCTCCCAGAGCGTCTGCCAGGTGCTCAAGCCTGCTTTGCCCTTGAGTATCGCATGATCATAAGAGGCGCTCTCTATGTTGAGCCAGTGCCATAGGCTCAACTTGACCTCGGTCAGATCACTGCAATCAAAGGGAGGGGTCAGCATTGAGCAGTCTGAGTTTGACTCGTATATGCCGTCTTCGTTTATATCGACACCCATAATATGCCCCTCGGCGGTGCCAAAGGTGTGATCGACCGAAGGATCCGGATTCCCGTAATATCCGCTCCCTAAGCCCTTTGGTGTATCGATCTCCCACTGTCCATCACCTTCCTCGGTGAGTCCGCAGGGGCTTTCAAAGTTGCAAGTGAAGGCATTCACGATGTTGGCGGTAACGAAAATATAAAGATCGCCATTGTTGTCATCCTCGGTATAATTCCCCACCGCGTCGGCAGAACCGACCTTGAAGTAATAGAGCATAGCGCCGGTTAGACCGGTGATCTCCACCTCGTGGTTAATGCTCTTTGAGCTATCGGAGACCTGGTTGCCCAGTTGATGATCGGTGCCATAATGAACGATGCTGTCCGAAGGCTCATCGGTTATCCAGGTTACAACAGCCTTGGTGTCGGTGATGCCGCTAACCTCGATACCGCTTATGATCGGACCAACGCAGTCAGCGGTAGCGGTCTTCTCAACGACTGCTGGCTCCCCCTCGCAGTCCGCATCATTATAAATAACAGTGATCGTATCACCATCAGCTACCGGCAGCTCATCTTTGCCCTTGGCAGAGCTGGTGTTTATGGAGCCGACGAACTTGCCGCTATCCACCTCGGTCTCCATAAGATTGACCACGATTGGCTCCGGGTGGGAGGTGCTGTTAATGGTTACATTGGCATCCTCAATGGTCTCAGGATTGGTATTAAGATCAGCATCCCAGAGAGTGATATTTATAGTATCATCGCAGCTATAGGTATCTTTATCCATCTTCACGATCCCACAGCCCGGTATCATTGCGGTTACAGTGCCGAAGTAAGGCTTCAGATTGTGCCCGGTGATGGTCAGGTTAATATCCCCGTCGGTCAGCGGATTTATCCAAAGCGTAACCGAGCCGGTATCATCGGTATAACCAGAGGAACTGAACTCCTCACCCTTTCTCATAGCGACCAGAGCACCCTCGACATTGAACTTATCGTTCCCAGCGGTAACCACCACCTCATATTCTCCCTCGCCCAATGGCGCAGAGCCAGCGTGCAAAGGCGTAACCTGCATCGGGTAATCGCTCCACATATCCTGGGTGCAGTCGCCGAGAATGTTATATACATCGTAATAATACTCGACATTGTCAACATCGCCGTAGTACAGATAAAGCCCGTACTTGGCAAGGTCGAAGAACTCACCAGTTTCAAAGAAACCCTCCTCGAACATGTAGCGGAACATCTCCTTCTCCAGGATATCGTCCTCGTCCCAGTATGTGCTGTCCGAGGCGCCCCAGTGGCAGGAGCCGCCCTTGCTCGGCTCACGCAGCCACATCTCGCCGAAACATTCGCCAACATCAAAGGTGCCGGTGATGCAGGCATTGCTTATAACTATCGGGTAAATAGTGTTTGTCAGGCTAGCAATGTCGCTCTCCTCAAAATCCGGACCCGCCCAGCTATAGGTGCTGCCATGACCTGAGTAATCGACAATGGTCCTGCCATCGTTGATCGCATCCTTGATATCCTGGGTATCGCCGCCGTAAGTAATAGCGTATATCTTGTCCATCACCAGGAAGCCTGCCGGAGCAAGATAATTGTCGATCACATAGTTGTGCGTCCCCTCGGCAATATCATAGTGGTAAGAATCATCAGTTGCTATGAAGCAAGCCTTCTTCGGCCAGGAGGGCACCAGGTAGTTCATCTGTTCGTAAGCCAATAGCTTGTTAACCTGCGGGGTTATCTCGCTCCCCTGCGTGGCGGAGAAGCGCGATATATGTATATCAGGGAAATAATCCTCCCCATCCACGGTTACGAAATCGAGGTCGGTTGCAGTGCCGCTATTGCTGCCAGTATGGCACGGCACCTGCCCCGTGTCTCCGACCAGTAGTATCTCCGAGGGGGGTAGATCCCAGTTGAAATAAGCATCGGAGATATATGATGTTATGTTTGCTGGCGATGGATCGACCCACTCCGATATTTTCCTTATGATAACCTGGTAGCCCTGCTGCTGCTTCCATTGCAGAAATGGGGTTAAAGCAAGCTGAAGGCTGTCGTGAAGGATCACCAGGTAGCACTCGGCGTGCACTGGATCATCCTTGCTTTTGGTCGCTTCGGGAAGTTTGGGATTGAGCGCAATGCTTTTTATCATGCGGTCAAAGGAGCGGCTGCTTAGGCGTTCAAGCTCGCTATAGTCGTATCTTCCTGGGCTGGTTACGATGCGAACCTCGATGCTATCGTAAACCCTAAGCATCCCTGCTCCAGGATTATACTTGACCGGGAAGATCTCCAATGTAACCAGCTCGTGTCCCCTGATTACATGATTATTGCCTATGGATGCCAACTGCTCAGGATAGATGACACTTTGCTGATAGAACTTTTCATCCATGACAAAGGGGATCTCATCGGGATGCAGATACTTGGGCACCGGCAGTTGCACCGGCGCAATAGTAAGATCTATGCCTAGTTCTTCGAGTTTATAGTCCCTGTATTCTGCTTTTATGATTTGGAGCGAGACCTTGGCTCCGCGGGGTATCTCCACATCTTTTCTAAGAACTGGCAGCAAGGGCAAGCCGACCTGGTTAGTTACGCCAAATCCCTCGGCACGGGCAACAGCGAACATATTTCCTTTGACCATAGTTTCATGGATGGTAAGCCCGGCAAAGGAGAAACGAACATCAATGCGATTATCCTGCTCTGATACCAGTTGAAGCTGTTTACCTGTGGGGTGCATTTCTTCATCAGCAGCCACCCATACCGCGCTGAAACCATAAGAGGCAAAAAGCAGAAGTAGCGCAACAGTCGTGCCCAAAAGTCGGAGGGTATTGTTGTTACTCATGGCTATCTCTCCTAGATGAATGAGGTTTTGTGTTATTGAAAAAGGCATTATTTACAAAGGGTGCTAGCCCTATAGAGATCACTTCCTGATACATAGCAATATATTACATACCCAACCTTTAAAATAATGTCAAAGAATGGATGCGAGGTCTTCTAACCCTGAAGTTACAAGATAACAAAGAAGATCCTCGGTGAAACTTTGCATCAATGTACCCTGGCGGTTGAAAAAGTTGCAGAAATATGGAGATAACATCCTCGAAAAAAATCATCGACTATGATATATGATCAGCAAGTTGCCTTCTGGGAGGTAATAAATTGAACCTGACAAAGGCTGAGGAATGCTGGAGCAGAGGGTTCCTGTCGCTTTGTATATCGATACTGGTAGGGTGCGGAGTCGTTTATGCTGCGGATCTGCCGGCTCATATTCGGCTCTCCTTCAAGACAGATCCGAGCCGAACTATGATCATAACCTGGGAGACTACCAGAGGAGATTATGCACCTTATGTCAAGGCGGGCTTGGCGAGCGGCGAATATACCAGGCAGGCGTTAGGCAACAAGTATCCAGCTCCTAATGTGAGCGATGTCTGGATCAACTTTGCTGAGTTAACCGGGCTTATGCCCAATACGACCTATTATTATGTCTGTGGGAACGATCAAGGTGGCTGGAGCGAGGAGGGAGTCTTCAAGACAGCGCCAGATTATGCGGATGATTTCGTTTTCACCATCTTTGGCTCCCACGGCTTCTCGGTGCCGGCATCATCGGCGGTCAACCGAGCTACACAGGCGAATACCGCTCTTCACCTCATCGCTGGCGATGTTGCCTGCGTCTCTCCATACCTTTTCCAATGGGATCTTTACCTGAACATGATACAGCCCCTTTCCTCCATCGCACCCTTGTTGCCTTGCAAAGGAGACGAGGACAGAGAGGAGGACATCTGGGGCAACGATCTCGGATATACCAGCTTCCATGGCAGGTTCATTCTTCCCGGCAACGAGCAGTGGTACAGCTTCGACTGGGGACAGGTGCACTTCGTGGCTCTGGATACTCTAAGCCCCTTTGAGCAAGCCTCGGAGCAGTACGACTGGCTGAATAACGACCTCTATTTCGCCAGCATTGATCCCCTTACCCATTGGATCATCGTATATATGCACCACAGCCCCTATATCCACCAGGGTGGAAATGAGCAGATTCAGCAGCACCTGGTGCCCTTGTTCGAGGAGCATGGTGTCGATGTGGTCTTCAGCGCCCATGAGCACTTCTACGAGCGAACATTCCCCCTCAAGGAGAACATGGTAACCGATAGCAACCAGAACCTCTACGATGAGCCGGAGGGCATTATCTATGTGGTAACCGGCGGTGGTGGAAGGGGGCTTTCCGATGTTGGTCCCGACTATTACATCGCCACCAAGAAGAAAGAGTACAATCTTTGCAAGGTGAGCATAGACAAGGCGGGGATATTGAACCTGAAGGCTATCCAGAGCGAAAGAGGAGAGGTCTTGGACGAATTTACGATCACAAAATACGGCGCAGCCACCAACACACCGACTCCGAGACCATCTCCGACCATCACGCCGACGCCGGATCACACCTATACCCCAAGCCCTACCGCCACGCAACAAGCGCCGAAATTCTCATACATGCTCGCAGGATACTGGAATACAAGGCTAAGCAAGGGTGAACGAGGGATGCTCAGTATGCTCGCATTTGCTGCTAATACGAATATTAAACAGGTGGAGATATTTTACCAGGGGGATGCAACCGATATCTACCTGTTCGATAACGGTTCCCAAGGTGATTACGGGGCTGGAGATGGTATATTCGGGTTACAGTTGAATCTTTCCGCTAGCGAAACCTCGGTCATACCATCTCAAACGCTGCTTGAGCTTAATGGTTACGACCAATCATGGAATATCATTGGCAGTTTTCCTTACCTCACCGTTAACTAGGCATAATGGATTCACCCAAGGTTATCGACAACCGTTACCAGGTTGAGAAGCTTCTCGGCAAGGGCGGTATGGGCACGGTCTATAAGTGTCGTGATACCCTGAAAGACCGAACCGTGGCGCTTAAAATCCTGGATACTCGCCTGGTAAAAGCAGGCGAACTCCATCGCTTTGAGCGCGAATTCAAGGTGCTCGCCGAACTTAAGTATGAATATATAGCCCGCGCTTATGACTTCGGATATCTCGATAAAACCACACCTTATTTTACAATGGAATATGTGGATGGAGATCCGTTGAATATGCTTGTCGGCAAGGTCGAATTCCCCCTTTGCATTGAGATGATAGCGCACCTCCTCTATGCAATAGATTTTATTCACACAAGGGGGCTACTGCACCGTGATATCAAGCCAGCTAATGTAATAAGGACACCTCAACGCACCATGTTAATGGACTTCGGTCTAGTGGGGAGTGTCGATCTCAGGACGCAACAGAAGGTGCGTGGAACCATTGGCTACATAGCTCCGGAGGTGCTGCAAGGGGAAGCGACCTCGGCTGCCAGCGATCTTTATTCTCTGGGGGTTATCTTCTATGAGCTTGTAACCGGATACAAGCCGTTTTACGGTGATGATGTCGGCGAGGTATTTCGCAAGCAAGTTCTTGGAGAATACATATCACCATCAAGAATCGTGGATTGGATTCCCCGTAGCGTTGAAGGTATTATTGCTCGACTCTTGGCAGTCAATCCTCGGGAGAGATATCATTTTTGTTTTGAGGTGCTTCAGGATCTCGATTCTGCGATCGGCTCGGAGTATGGAATCTCCCTCCCCAAGCCGGAGAGGATAGTGCTTACTGCCCGAATGGTTGATAGGCAACCTCAGTTCGAGACCTTGAAGGGGTGTTTACAAGGCAAGATGGTTCGCTCCCCATCAAGCTCACTAGTAATCATGGAAGGGGAGCTAGGAGTCGGGAAGACGCGTATAGCCGAGGAATTCAAGATCCACTGTCAGTTGAATAGAATCCAGTTTTACAGGATCGATCTCGGCGCAGCAGCCAGCTCCCCGTTTCTACCATTGATCCAGCTTTTTAGGGAGATGTTACGGCTTGAACGCATCCAACTAGAGAACCTTGATCCCCAGCCACTAGGCGCTTTGTCAGTCTTACTGCCAGAAATCAAACATACTGTTGAATTCGATGAAAGCATCGTACCCGATGACTTCGATAGGCGTATTGAGTGGATCAACGAGGGTCTTGGATCGGTTCTTAGGGATGGAATTCGCCAATATCCAGTGGTCATTTTTCTCGATGACCTGCAGCTTCTCGATCCCCAGTCGATACGTTTTTTCGAGCATTATCTTCTGCAAGAGGCTATTCAGACAACACTCACAGATGACCAGCGAGCCTATCAAGGATTATCTGTCCTTATTCTTGGCACCTATGATAGCGACGAGGCACATATCGAAAACACTAGCCGGATAGACATGGAGTTCTGGCGACGCCCATCGATATCGAGGCTGGTAAAGGTCATCGAGCTAAAGCCATTCGATCTCGTGTTGACCAGCGAGTTCATCAAGGAGTTGATCGGTGATATACCCCAGCTTTCGGTTCTTGCTCCCAGGATACTCGATGATACGAGCGGTAAACCTCTTTTCATTCTGGAGCTGATGCAGAACCTGGTTGATCGGGATGTTCTTGTAAGAAGTCGCAACCGATGGGAACTAGCTGTAAAGATCGATTCGCTGGAGACTGAAACCTCCCTGGATAAGATCCTGCTTGCTCGTTTGCAAAGGCTGCCTGACGAGCAGCGCCAATTGCTTCTTTTCATGAGCGTTCTGGGTAAGAATCCGTCATTTGAGATGCTCCAGGAGTATCTTGGTTTAGAGGGAGTAGCTGCCTTCAAGATGATCAACGGTCTCAAGCAGGGGAATTTCATCTCCGATGCCAGACAGCTAGGAAGGGATGTCTTCGTATTCAAGCATGGGAAGCTCAAAGACCTGCTGCACAAGAACCTTCAGCTCCATGAAAAGATCATGCTGCATCGCCGCGCTGGGAGACTCATCGAGCGCTTATACAAAGATGATATCGACGACCATATCTTCGAGCTTTGCCGGCATTTTTACACATCAGAGGACTACCACAAGGCGCTCGATTACAGCCTGCTCGCTGCCGAAAAGAGCCTTCAGCTTTATGACCATCCAGGCTCTATCGATTATTTTTCCTATGCTATCAATTGCATTGATCATATCGGAGATGCTCCAAGCCTGGTTGACAAAAGGCTGCAAATCCTCAATCGCCGCGCCGAGGTATATTTTAAGATAGGTGATGGGGAGCACGCGCTTGCCGATCTGGAGGAGATTCGCATTATTGCTGAGCGAACCGGGGATTCTGTTGCCCTGGCGCGCGCTCATGGCAACATGGGATATATATATACAACCATGGGGAGGACAGAAGAAGCGATAGAGGCATATAAAATGGCGCTTGATATGTCCGACAAGGCGAATGATCCATCGCTAATTGCCAGGCTTACCCTGAACATCGGCAACCTCTACTCGTTGCAGGGGGATCTGGGGCAAGCGAGCCAGTATTTCGCAAGATCGCTGGAGCATGCACATAAGGCACAAGATATATCATGCCAGGTTACCGCCAACATCAACCTGGGAGTGATCGCATCATTAGGGCTTGATCAAGCCCAAGCCTTGAAGCGACTCAAACAGGCTCACCGCTCCGCAATCGAAAACAAGCTCTATGAACAGCAGATAAAAGCGCTCATAGAGCTAGCTTCCTTATACTATGATAACGACGAATTGGAGCTTGCAGATACCTCCTTCGATGAGGCGATGAGTCTAGCAGTATCGATCAAATCAGTTACCTGGCAGGCTTTATGTCATGCTCATCGGGCACAGGTATATATCGATGAGTTGGATATAAAAAGTGCTAGCAAGCATGTTGAGCATTGCAATGAGCTGCTTGATAAGGCGATGAATCCGCGAGCCAAGGTTACTAACCTTATAAACCAGGGCTATATCAGTCTCTTGACAGGGGATCTCAAGGCTGCAGAGGATGACATTAACCAAGCTAAGAACCTGAGCGAGGAGCTTGGTGAAAGGCTTCTTTGTTTGAATAGCATCATTTCGTCCATAGAAGCCGCTATCTGGCTTGGAAGGTTCGAAGAAGCGGAGTTTGAGACAGGGGAACAACTGAGTTCACTTGAAGGCACAGGTTTCAGGGCGCAAAGCCTTCAAATCGCCCTGTTAATGGCTCAAAGCCTGCTTGGACAAAGGAAGCGTCTGGGAAAGCTGCGAGCTTCATTAAATTCTATGATAAGATCAGCATTTGCAGCCAGAGTAAACACGATCAAACGGCTTCTTTGGCTCGATGATTATCATCAAGATCCTAAGATCGCACAAAGGGATACAGAACAACTGATCACAGAGCTAGGACTATTCGCTCATTTGTCAAGGGAAAACCTTTGGTCATGGCTTTTATGCTTAGATCATATATTGTCCCCGGATTACCCAGTCCATGAGCACGCAACCTTTCTCGATATGCTGTTGAACATGATCGAAGATTTATATGAGCCGATCGGTAATGATAATAATACAGGCGTTCTCGCCGTTTACCTTTACTATGTCGAGGCATTGGTGCGCTATCATAAGGGGGATAAAAAAAGAGCCATCGAAAAGACTCAAGATGCAATAAGCAGCTCGATAAAATCTGCGTCCACACTTGCTGATGAGGATCAAAGGGAGCGTTTTTTTAGCCAGCCTTTACTCATCGGGCTTGGAAGGTTGGCAGATTTGTTCGCTGATGAGACCGCTGAAACTTCATCAGACACCGTGCAGGAAATTATTGATACAGATTATCAGGACGATGAAGCTGACACCCAGGAGGATCTCATATTTATAGGCGATGATATGAATGATGATGAGCTGGGGCGTAAACTATTGAGCCTTGCCGAACGGGTGGCCAAGGATAACTCAACATCGGTAGAGTATGATTTCAAGGTAAATCCATTATTTTCCTATATTGTCCAAGCCAGGGAAACAACCCTGGAGAGCCTTGCGGACAGGTTCGAGATAATCATCAATGTTACCGGCTATGACCCAAACTCAAGTAGATATTATCAATGGAGTTTGCTTCCGTACAAAGATGGTTTTCTTTTATATGTCATTGGCTCTAATCTCCAACATGAGGCGGATATTCACCTGCTGGCGCTCTACCCATTGGCATACCATGTAAGCAAACGGATGATTCGTTGTCCGGATGCAATTAAATGCCTGAATACGGGCTTTGAGCCGATCTTAAAATGCACATCAGGACAGCATGATCATTGGCTGTTTGCCATCGCTGCCGCGCATGGAAAGGTAGCTTACTCCATAAGCGCAAGCGCGGGTAATGAACTGCTGATCATCGACCCCGGTAATCTTAGGCGAGCGTTTGACAGGATCGCTAATGAGAATGAGGAACTGATAAGTGGTTGTGAGAAAATAATAGCTGGATATCCTGGGTTTCTACTTGCAGATGCAAGGCGAATCGATACATTATTGGATAAATTCAAATACCAGGGAATGACATATAAAGATCCCAAGGATGTATTTACAGCTTTTCAGCAAATGTCTGGTAATGCCGAGTTTTTCGTGTTCCTAAGGCATTTGCATTTAGTCTAAAGGTATTCGCTTAAAAGGTCAGCAAGACCCTCAGCGTCGATGATCTCGATATTACCTAGCTCATAGCCCCCCGGTACCGGATAGACTTCCTGCCTAATTATCCCTCGCTCAAGGGCAGTTATCGCCTTGTCGAAAAATGGGATGTTGCATCCAGCAAAGTGATGGTGGCGATGGTTATGATGAAGCATTAGTTGCCGATAATTAAGGTTTCCAGGCATAAGTGTTGCCGATGAGCCTTTTGCCCACAGGTCTTGGTATATATTTATCTTCACCCATTCCTCTGAGATTCGAGCTGCGCTGGCATCGAAGACATCGAACAATCCGCCATAAGGTAGCTCCCTGTAGTGATCGTGTGTCCAGGGTAATACTATCCTTGCTGCATCGAAGATGTACTCCCATAGTTGATCGGTAAACCATACCGCAACATTGATGAATTGAGTGTTCTCCACGAACCTATTCACATCAGCCTCCTCGCCCCATCCATTATCGCGACAGATCTTCTCAAGGTGAACCGCCGGGATGAACCATCCGGACAGGTCATCATCGCCATGAAGATCATATCGCTGAGTAAAGAGGTCGATACCAGCCTCAATTATGCTCTCGGCGAGCGGATTGCCTGGAAGGTCGTTCTCGATGCATTGATGCAGGGCAGTATAAGGATGCTCCGAGTCCCCATGCCAGCGATTATCTGCGATGATGTGGGTGGTAGTGCCCATGAAGTGGCACAAGATGCGCAAAGCCTCATCATTATAAGGGGCACTGAAGTTATCCAGGAAATAGTTGGTCTCGATATCGATAAACTCAAGGTGGTGTATCCAGAAAGCCATCTGCCTTGCGTGAACCAGCATGGTATCGGGGAATATCGAGCCTGCCTTGTATGCGCCGGGGAAGCGTTCGATTACATCGTATAGTTCCCAGTCCATTATATTGTCGCTCTCCTCGACAATGCTCTTCGCAGCCAGGGCTATAGCATTATGTGTCGAGGGTCCCCAGGCATAAACGCCTGTACAAGCCATACAGATAGAAAGAAAGATAATCGAAACAATGGAAAAAAAGTTTTTCATTTTACTACTTCTCCTTTCCATTTTGACAGGTATTATTTCTATATTGTAAAATATATTTCCTCAATCTTCGTCCTCTAATGAAGGCAGCTTATCAACATCTCCGCTCGCCTTTGCTTCATGGAAGCTATTATAGCGATCCAGGTATGCCTCCATAAGCTCCACCGTCGGAGAAAGCTCTCGCGCCAGGTTCCAGCGCCATGTACCATCTTCCCTGACAAAGTACAGCTTTGCGTCCATGCCATCGGCATAGATGACATGAAGCACTGCGCTTCCGTCCTCTCCGATCCTCTCTGATATAACCAAAGGGTCATACTCACTGAACTGATCCATTATCAGGTTAACTGGATCAGGGGGGATATTATCGCTGGGTAGCTGATGGCAGATCTCCTGGTAACGCTCAATGACCGGCAAAGAATCGCTGCTGATGACGGTAACCAGCTTGGCTGAATCCTTTTCCTTGCAGTATCTTATCAAGTCATTCAGCGCATCGCTCGGCGTCTTCTTGGCTGCCAGGTTACAGGCAGGTACTATGATCAAAGTGCCTAGAATGCACATGGATATTATCGATACACTGTAATGATCCGATCTTATGATCATTTTATCTGTGGATCTTTTTTTCCTTTTCGTTTTCCTTGTCCCGCTTTTGTTTTATCTCTAATACCCACTGATATATCTGGTTCCAGTGATATGGCATCTGGCTTTGTAGCTCTTCTATATCTGCTTTTTCAAGGCTAATAAGCTGGAGCATATTGAGATGCTTGTTGTAGTCATCAATGATCTGCTGTAATCCCTCGGCGGAGTCCGGGTCCAGGAAGTTAAGCCCCTTGCTAGCCTCAGCGTGCTTGGTACCTGGCGGATTATATTCCTCCGGCCAGGTGCGCGGCGTGTAATCGAAGGTCGAGAAATCAGGCTCATTGGTGAATAGATCATACATCGGCTGGGCGATGCTATCGTATATGGAGAGTGGCTCCATGCCTAGTATGTACTCTATTGTCGCATGGATGTTAGCCTCGCAGTAGTGCACCGGCGACATGTAGCCTCGCTTCACCCACGGTGAAACGACCAGCAGCAAAGAGCGGTGAGCATCAATATGATCGTGTCCTTGCTGGGGATCATCCTCGATGATGAAAGCGACCGAGGACTCCCAGTAAGGACTCTTGGATAGCCAGTCTATGAAGTATCCGGTCGCCTCGTCGTTGTCAGCAACCATTGACCTATAGGTGGGAAAAGGATAGGTTGCGCCGAAGGCATGGTCATTCGGTAGCAACATGAGCACGAAGGTCGGCAATCCATTTTGCTCCCAGTCCTCGATGCGCTCCTGTATCTTGTTGATATCCTTGGAAAACATGTAGTAAAAGGGCGGATCATAAAGCCCCCAGTTAAAATACCTCTCATCAAGGATTAACCAGTCCTTTCCAGCTCCTACCGCCTCGCCATAGACCTTGAAGTCGATGTTATGGCGCAGGCAATTCTGGAAGATCATATCCTTCTTGGGGAAGGTCGATGGATTCTTGAAGACATCTAGCTCTATGGACTTCTTACGATCCATAGGCCACATCTTCTCCACGAAATCGGATACAATGGAGCTGGTTACTATGCTATGTCCCATCAGCGAGTTATCAGCATTGCTATAATAGTTATCCCCTGCGGCAAACTCGGTAACTAGCCTTCTCAGGTTCACGGTAACCTCATCGCAGACCAGGCACATGCTCGGCTCGCCATCACCCCCAGGATAATCCCCGAGCAACGCATCGTATGTCTTGTTTTCCCTGATCACGAAAAATACATGCCTTATCGGCGTCTCACCACCGCGGGTAAGAGGAATGGGATTCTCAAAGCCTTCTTGGTCAATGGTGAATAGATTGCCGGGCAGGTGATTGAAGTTATGGATCATCTGCGCATACTCGGCAAGTTGATCGTCTGAGGGAATGTCTCCCATAGATAGAAATGATGTATTTGCAATGCCGGTAATTGCTGTCTTTGGACCCGATCCGATCCCTTTTGCATTGGCGATATAGAACTTTCTGCCATCAGGCGATATGGCGACCGAAGTGGGATACCATCCTGCCGGTATGGCTCCTATCAGCTCGCCGCTGTTTAGATCGAGAACGCTGACCTTGTTGTCGCTCGCCTGGGCGATGTAGATCCGATTGCCATCCGGCGAGAAGGCAAGTGCATTGGGGTAGCTGCCGTAGCCGCTATCAATATAGGGCCTGAGGTCGTGTATTGCCAGCCGTCTTTTGGTAATCGTGTCAATGACCTCCACCGTGTCCTCGCCGGTGCAGGTTACATATAGCCTGGTGCCATCTGAAGAGAGTTCCAGCGCCTCGGGCCATCTTCCGACCTTGATCTCGTAAGTCTTTAATATGCGGGAAGGATCGCTGACATCGAAGAAGGCTACCATATCCCCTCGCTGACAGGAAACATAGGCATACTTGCCATCTGGGCTTACAGCAACCATATATGGATCCCCATATTGCTCGCCGATCATGGTCTTTTGCCCCAGTATATCTCCATCATCGGCATCGAGAACATATAAGCTTTGGGTCAGTTGGGTTACCACGAAGAGCCTGGAACCATCGCTAGAGAGGGCTATGCCGGTCGGCACCCCCGCCAGCTCCCACTGCGCCTTTGGTGCGAGGTAGCCCTGTAAGTTTTGATAGACATAAATTTTATTGGCGCTGCCGCCAGAGGCGTACAAGGTGCGACTATCCGGGCTGAAAATGATGCCGTTGTAAAGTTGCTCGACTCTCTCTTGTTGCAGGATCTCTTCGCTCTGGGCATCGATCAAGGTTATGCGACGAACCCCGGGACCAACATTGGTTACTGCAATGTATTTACCATCCAAAGATACCGCCAAGCCTAGCGGGATTCGATCCAACCAGATCTTGTTACCTAACGGCGCAATTGCCCGCCCATTAGGTAACATCCAGAGGTTATCCCCTAGTTGTCCTGTCTTCCACAATGCTTCAGGTTTTATCGCCAATCCGCTTTGAGGCTTCAGGTCGATCGACTGCTTGCATAAAGCTATTGATACCAGGCAGATCAGCAGGAAACATAAGCTCGTTATTGTCCGGGTGTATCTACCTATTAGTTTCATGTTCTGCTCCCCAGCTTTAATGAGATATTATAATATCATAATACCCGAATCCGTCTAAATTTCAATAAGTCCAAATTTTTTTCGAAAATCGCTAGACGAGTATGGCGATATCGAGCCTATTTTTCTCTAAATGAGGCTATATAAACTTCTCAGAACAGCTCATCTATTTGCTTCATCAGATCCGCTGCCTTCTTTTTTTCCAGGTTTTGTTCTGGAATCTTGTCTGGAATCACATCCGAGGGTGTATCCAGGACGAACTGGAGGTGTTTCTTGAAAAGCTCCTTTTCCTTAGCCTTTACCGCATACATCTCAGCATAGAGAACATGGGTTACGAAGTAATCGTTATCAATAGCGAAAGCCCTCTCGAAGTATTCCTTGGACTTGTCCATGTCTCCCCCGAAGAGTCCGGGAGCCTTTGCGTAGTATGCGCCGAAAAATCTGAGGGCGCCGGCATGAGCGTATGTAGGATCCAGGTACTCTATGCGGGCATTGAGCGCCTTGACATCGCCCACCGTCTTCAGGGTAGCCATGAATCCCTTGAGATTACCGTATCTCCCCAGGTTCGACGCTGTCCAGTACATGGGCAGGAGGTAATCGTCGGAGAGATGTTTGACAGCATCCTTGAAGCCCTTGCCCTTGTCTATTTGTTGCCTGAACAAGGGCGACAGGTAGATCCCTCTCTCCCCCCATTGAGCGCCCTTGTGGTGCAGTTCGATCTTCTCATCTTCATTTTTCGCAAAGGCATCGGCGAGCCAATAGTAAGCCCTGGCGAGCATCCCGCATATCTCCACGCCATCGGGCTTCAATAGCCACGCCTGCTCGAAGAGACTTACCGCATCCCTTGCCTTTGCCTGGTTCTCCCTCTGCTCAAAGGCATCATAGGCTGCCTGCAAGGTCGCCTGGAGATCGGCAATGCGGTCATCTTTGACGATCTGAGGATCGATCTCCCAGCCATATTCACGGGCATAGACATCGCCTGTACTGAAAACGATGAATCCTACAAGCAGCAAAATAGCGCTGCTAAGCATTACCTGTTTGCTCATTTAATCCCCCTGTCATTAGTATGATTATTTGAATATTAAGGTTCATTGTTGTTCATTCACCTTGTTTGCCCAGATTCGTTGGTATTGTAACCGTGAATTCGCTCCCCTCGCCGAGCCTGCTTTTAACCGAGATCTCACCACCTAGGGCTTTAACCAGGCTCTTTGTTATGGCAAGCCCCAATCCCGTGCCGCTGGGTGGATGACTCCCTTTTCCCTTGACCCGGTAGAATTCCTCGAAGATGTGGTCGAGATCAGCCAGTGGAATGCCCACCCCGTTGTCCCTGACCATTATTTTTACCATATCAACATCATCGTTCTCCTTTGAGGATCGGCAGGAGAAGCCGAGGGTTACTATGGAGCCTTTGCCCGCGTATTTAATGCTGTTGGATACCAGATTAGATAGCACCTGGGAGAGCTTGTCACGGTCAGAGCAAAGGTTGATATCCTGATTAGCTTCCTCGATGCGAAGCTTAACTTTCGCCTTTTTTGCTTCGGATAAGAAGCTATCTACGATTTGCTTGAGTAATTCCGTAATAGAAAAAGAATGTTTCTGGATCTCGATCCTGCCGGATCGTATTCTCGCTAGATCGAGCATCTCCTCTACCAGTCTATTGAGCCTCTTTGCCTGTTCAAGGATGATTTCGCCTGCCCTTAGTTCCCCTGCCTCATCATCTTTGATTACCAGCTTGATGAGGTTGGCATAACCTATGATATTAGCCAGGGGGCTTTGCAGCTCATGAACCACATGATTCAATAGCTCCGTCTTCTTGGCATCGAGTATTTTAAGGTGCTCTACTTCCTGTTGCATCCTCTCCTTTTGCAGTTGTTCCTCATATAGCCTGGCGTTTTCCAGCGCAAGCGCCACCTGGTCCGCCAATATCTGCAGGAGAAACAAGTCCTCATTGTTGAATGGCTCCTCATTCTCCTTATTGAGCACCTGGATCACACCGATGATTTCGTCCCTGGCTTTTAAGGGTACAGATATGAGCTGTTTTGTCTCGAAGCCGGATCGATTATCAGCAACAGGCTTCCACCTGGGATCGCTTGTTGGATCGTTTATTACCACCGATTTGCCGCTTGCAGCCACATGGCCGACGATACCCTCCCCCATTTTCATGCGGATAGTGGAGATCTTGTCTGCGCTTTCTCCTCGCACCAGTCGGAAGTAAAGCTCATCCTTGTCCTTATCTATTAGCCATATCGAGCTAGCCCCGGCTCTTAGGAAGTCCTCGGCAAGGAACATGGAATAGTTGAGCACATCGTCAAGCTTCCAGGCGGAGTTTATCTTGCCGGTGATCTTGACCAGTTCGAGAAGTCTTTGTTGCAATTTATGGCTGTCGTTTACAGCCCTCATATTACAGCCCTCAAAAACAATAGTAATTCAAATCGATAACATTTTCAAAGCAAATGAACAAACATGAGGCTATGGAAATTATCATGCACGAAATTACATTTTCTTTCTTAGGCAGTAGTCCAAAATGGTTTGCAATTTATCTGTCCGGTGATACGATTTTATTCATTGTAAAAATATCAGGTTATTATGGAAAGGATTTTTTCAAGATATGTACCAGGGAAAGATAGACCTGCGAAGCGATACGGTAACCCGACCCTCACCGGGGATGCGAAAGGCTATCGCAGAGGCTATAGTCGGCGATGATGTGCTCCGCGATGATCCCACCGTGAAACGACTGGAGGAAATGACAGCCTCCATGCTCGGCAAGGAGGCTGCCATGTTCGTTGCCAGCGGGGTGATGGCAAACCAGGTCTCCATGCTCTATTATGCAACCCCCGGCTGCGAGGTTATCATCCAGAGAGACTCCCATGTAGTTACCCATGAGGCTGCCGCAGCCCCTTTCATCAGCGGCGTCCAATACAACCTTTTGCAGGGAAGCAAGGGAGCACTTACTGTGCATGAGGTAAAGCAAGGCATCAGACCCGCACATATCACCATGCCCCAGACCAGGCTTATCTGGCTGGAGGATACCCATAATGCGGCTGGGGGCACGGTCTTTGTGCGCCATTGGCTCAAGGAAATAGCCGAGATCGCCCAAGAGCACGGATTGCCCATCCATTGCGATGGGGCAAGGATTTTCAACTCTGCCATAGCAGCCGGGAACGACATCAAGGAACATGTCAAGTACTATGACAGCGTATCATTCTGCTTGTCAAAGGGGCTTGGTGCCCCTGTGGGAGCTATGGTCGCCGGCAGCGCTGATTACATAAACAAAACAAGGCGCTTCCGCAGGATGCTTGGCGGTGCCATGCGCCAGGCAGGCATATTGGCTGCCGCCGGCATATACGCATTGCAAAACAATATCAATCTGCTGGCTGATGATCATCGTAGAGCCAGGAGGCTCGCCGAGGCTATCCATAGCATGCCCGCCTTTGAGATCGATATGGAAAGCGTACAGACCAACATCGTGCGCTTCAGGCTCATAAAACCAGGCAAGACTGCAAAAGACCTGGTGGAGTTCCTGGCTAAAAACGATATCCTCGCCTTTGCCACCGGGATCGATTCTATGCGCATGGTTACACACATGGATATATCCGATTCGGATATTGACAAGACTATTGAGGTTCTGGGAAGTTTCAGATAATCTATGGTATTATTGAAGAAGCTGGTTGGAATTATCAAGGAGGTTGGTGAAATCGACATGAACCTGTCCGATGACTACCAGATGCTGGTTGATGTAATAAATACCAGCAAATACATTACTGCTCTGACCGGGGCTGGGATCAGCACCGAGGCGGGGATACCGGACTTTCGAAGCCCTAATGTCGGCTTGTGGGCGCGAATAGATCCCATGGTCGCCTTTACCAGGGATGGCTTCAACAGAAATCCCAAGGTCTTCTATGAGGTCTCTGCTGAGCTGGTGCCACAGATCATCTCCGCTGAGCCGACTAAAGCGCATAAGATGCTCGCTGTACTGGAAGAGATGGGCAAAGTCAAAACGGTTATAACACAGAACATAGACGGATTACACCAAAAGGCTGGCTCAAGGGATGTAATCGAGGTGCATGGCAACCTGCGCGAGGGAACCTGTACCACTTGCGAGGAAAAGTACTCTATGGAGATCATCGTCAACAAGTTCACCTCGGGGCAAAATCCCCCACGCTGCGACAAGGACGAGGGAGTCATCAAGCCCGATGTGGTGCTGTTCGGCGATCCGCTGCCAGCAGAAGACTTCGCCCGGGCAGTCAAGCTGGCACGAACCTGCGATACCATGATCGTGCTCGGTTCCTCGTTAGTTGTCTATCCAGTTGCCGACCTGCCCAGGATTGCGCTCCAATCCGGCGCCAGGCTTATAATATTGAATCGAGATAGCACACCTTATGACTCCATGGCAACCCTGGTGATAAACGAGAGCCTAGGAGTCATCGCAGACCAGGTTATGTCCCGCCTGCAAGGGGGAGTTTGAGCCTATGCCCCTTAGATTTTGCATCATCTTTAGCTTATTACTTTGCTTTTGCGTTATCATCGTCCCTGCATCAGGGCAAGATGGGACAAAGATAAAGATCCTCGATATGACCCTGGACAAGGGAACGGTTATACAGATGCTGCAAAGGGGAGAGGTCGGCTTGATCGAGTCCAACGAGGATGGATCGCTGAAGCAGGCTACTGCCATAACCCTGCTCGATCACCCAGTGTCCGAAGTCTGGGAGTTCCTGCTCGATTTCGACAATTACACTAAATACTTCAACAATCTCAAGAGATGTGAGAGATTGGGCAGGTTCAAGAACCAGTACAAGGTCTATTTCGAGCTGAAGGTGCCCTTGACCAGTCTGAAATATACATTGCTTTTCAAGGCTGAGCCGATGCACTCGCTTAGAGGGGAGTGGATAGATGGAGACCTTAAGGGAGGGTATTATAACTACAGCCTTTATCCCGGCGAGGATCTCAATACCACCATCTTGGTTTATAACCTGTATTCACCGGTCAAGGAGCAGAGTTGGATCGTGCGGGTTATAATAAGCTCCAATCCTTCGATGGAGCATGGCTTGAATGTAGGCGCGGCGCTGCTCACACTGCGCGATATCAGGCTGGGGCTAAGGAAAAAAGCTAGCCTGGAAGCAGAAGGTCGATAGTTTCCATATATGCCTTGTTTGCTATGCCCAGCGAGTATGAATAATGCTGCAAGTTATGTTAAACTTTAACATTGTATAATGATAATTAAAAAAGATCCCATCCCCCGGACCCTTGCCCAAGTTTGGGGAAGGGGAGTTCGACATCCCATCTCCAGACTTGGAGAGGGCAGGGGGCGAGGACTCTTTCTAAGGAGGCTTTTGGAATGGCAAAGCGACATTATAAAAAGGCGGAGCTTCACCTGACTAAAAAAAGAAAAAATTACAATTGTCGAATAGATCTAAATTAAAATTTTTATATATTTTTACAACAATATTTTTCGTTGCATGGCAATTTTTATGGATTACCAAACATTCTAGCATAGGTATTGATGAAGCAAAACATCTCCAAGCGGCTTATGATATTAAGCAGGAAATAGATAATAATGGAATAATAGCAGGGATAAAATATTCTTGGTATCAGTCTTATGATTATCCCCCACTATTAAGACTGACAGCATCTTTTTTATTTAATGGCAGCGTAGATAGTTTATACTTTTCTCAAATAATATGGACAATCATTATTATATTATCTTTTTATATTTACGGCAATTATATTAGGAATTTATATGAATCATATATTGCTTTAATATTAATATTATGTTCTCCAGGAGTATTAAAGTATCTCAGAGAATTTTTTCCTGATGGTGCGATGCTTTCTACTATGAGTTTATCATATTTAGGGTTTTTTATAATAACGAAAAATAAGAAAAAAATATATAGTTATATATCTTATGTTTTATTGGCTTTGCCATTCCTTGTTAGGCAAACTGCTTTAATCTTTACTCTTCCATTATTATTAATTATTATTTTAAAGTCAATTTTCTTATTTAATAAAAAAGAGATATTTCATTTAATTACTGGTATTATTATATTTATACTAATAATTATATCTTGGTATTGGTGTAGTTTGCCCCATCAATTTGATGTCTTTGTTTATCACAGTCAAGCTGGTGATTTAAAGCAGATTAATCAGTCTAAAATAATAACATGGATAAAACAATTATTTTCCAATCAATGTGGTGCTTTAATTTTTATTACAATTTGCATAGGAATATTTTTTTATATTATTGATAATATAAGCAAAAAGAAATTTAGAGAAATTATTACTTATTTTATAATTTTATTCATACCTATAATCATTTTTTATTCATTCCCAAATAAAGAATATAGATTTACATTGCCATTGATAATAATAATTTCAATGATTGCTGCAAATGGATATCATAGATATTGGAAAAATATCTATGTTAAAGTAATTGTTATTTCATTAATTATAATGTCATTTATGTATATGATTTTTATCACTACACCACTAGAAAAGAGAAATCAACGATTAAGGATTAACTTGAATAAATTAAATATAAATGTGATATTTGGACAAGAAATTGTTTTTCATTCATTTGAAAAAAATTGCAGTAAAAATGAAAAAAATATAAGAAAACTTTATATTATCCAGCCAGATCTACATACTGTTCCTAATTGGAGAATTTCAGATATATTATTAGATATAAATAGACATATTTCACAAAGACAATATGATGTTCTGTGGCTAGCTAGCCATGTACATACTTCCGATAGTATCGCTAAATTCTATAAAAATATATTAAAAATAAAAAACATGAGAATTAAAAGACCATGGCCCTTAGTGAATAAACCATTGACTGATGAATTCTTAAAAAATCAGGATGCTGTTGTTATAGGACCTATTCATCGTATCTGTTATAATATACCGTGGGGACGAGAGCTAAGTTCTGCTCAAATGCGATCTATTCAATTCTTATCTGATAAGAATATAAGTTATTTTGAATATAATCTTCCAAATCATCAAAAAATAGACATATACATTAATCATGATGCTAAGAAGCATTTAACACAGAAATTTTTATATATTGACATCCATAGAAATTAGGAGGATATTAGGATTATAAAAGGTATGAATGACAATAAGAAACAATAAAGCAGTAATGTAAAAAGAAAGAGAGGTATCAGATGAAAAAGACGGTCAAGCTAAATCAAAAGGAAAAAATGATCACTAATATCTCATTAGTATTTTTATTTATACTAAACATCAATTCTTGGGGAGTTATAAGTAACCCAAACATGGGACTTTTATAATTAAATGACCCAATTGGAATTGATCTCTATGGTAATGAAATCAATGTCCCTATTGAAAGGAGAATATCAGATGCGGAACAATTAGGCATTGGTTGGATAAGAGTAACTTGGTTTTTTAAAACAGATGAACAATCATATTATTTACAATTAGAAAGAATAAAAAATATAATTGAACATTCTAAGAATAATCCACAACAACCTTTAAAGATAGTTTTTACAGTAGATATTACAACCCCTCCTGGGGGTGATTTAATTAATGGTCTATATGGTTTTAAAAGGTTCATTGAAGAAGATGTCATAATTAATAATTTATCTATGAAAATAATTTGTACTGTTGATTATTGGCAGGTAGGCAATGAACTTGATCTTGAAAATGATGAATTCTCTCCGATAGGATATTCTATGACATTCAGGAATATAAAAAATGTAATTTATGAATTAAAAGATTACTATTCATGTAATCAATTAGCGACCGTTATTGGCTTAACAGGAATTTCTTGTCTTACAAGCCAAAGTTCGAGAAATTTTCTTAAAGAAATGATTTATTCGATATTTAATCCTAGTGGACTTAAATGCGATGAGTTTGATTTTGTAGATGCACATTTATTTCCATATCCAAATCCTGTTAATAATTTTCAAAGCCAAGAAACTGAAGCCGAATTATCAGATTCAATAGAGGATATTAAAAATATACTTAATTCACGTGGATGTTTTGACGCTGAAATTTGGATAACTGAACATGGCACATATAGTGATAGATATTGTAGTTTACCATACGATTGTTATGCACCTGAAATTAGTATTTATGAATGGCGTAGTGATTTGAAACAAGCTAGGCATTATATTAAACAGATAGTAATTGCATTATCTCATAATGTTAAAAAAATAAATTGCGGTACTTTATATGAAGGATCATTTTTAGAATCCTGGTGCTTATTTCAAGATAAAAATTATAGTAATATAATTTATGAATGCCAGACAGATGAATGTCTAGAAGATGATGTTTATGTAACACATAATTGCGCTGTGCAGCCTTTTGATAGATTTGATCAATCAGGTATTATTACAGATGGAAGATCTAGATTTGATGTTGAAAATGGTTTCCCTAACGAACCATTTTTAGAATATAAGCTCGCTTATAAAGGAATAAAATTTCTAAACAAATATTTATGTGGATTGACTTTTCAAAAAAAATGGGTTAATAATAGCATCTATGGTTTTACTTTTAATATAGAAGGAATTTATAGAGTTATTTTATGGTCAAATAATAATCAAGAAATCACTTTTGATTTCCAGATGGAAAAATCGCCGGGATATTATTTAATTTATAATATATTTAATGAAACATGGGAAAGATATGAAACCAGTGAAATTTCTCCGAATATTGCAACAATTACCATAGATGATAATCCAATAATGTTAGAATATGTTGATGAAAATATTCTTTGGAAAGGTTTTATATCAGCAATTACCTTTGGAAATCGAGATGAACAATATGCTAAAGATAAAGAATTATATTTATTTAGAAATTTTATTATAGAAAATACAGTATTCGGTGATTCATTAGTAAAAACATTATATAGAATTGTCAATTCTAGTATGCATACAGTAAAAAATGATCCTTATCTTTCATTAGATATAATGAAGATTGTGAATAGAATATGTAATATGTTAAAACTTTATTTCAATGGAGATTTATTGCCAAATGAAATATTAATTGATGAACAATTTGCATTAGATTTGCAGTTTGTAATTATGCAACTATATGTGAGAATGGATTCTAACTTACAGCAAGATCTTGAACAAATCATTAAACTAATAGACTTTTGTGAGGGTAAAACTTTACAAGAACTTGAAATGATATTTGTTACTCCTAACATGTCCGAGCCAATGCTAATAATGAGATAGTAATGATCTATTCTATAAAAGAGGAGGGGTCAAGGTGCTTAGAGCCTTTGACTTGAAGAACATAATTGATAAAGCTCTTGGCATTGGGGATTGGGGATAACATTTTTCAAGAAAAGGACTTCCCCCTAGTAAAGCAATTTCAAACTGAAGATCTGGGAATGCAAATCGATATATGATCAAGTCTTCAAGTTATGCTAAACTCAAACCTTGTGTAATGATAATTAAAGGAGACCCCATCCCCCGGCCCCTTGCCCAAGTTTGGGGAAGGGGAGTTCGACATCCCATCTCCAGACTTGGAGAGGGCAGGGGGCGAGGACTCTTTCTAAGGAGGCTTTTGGAATGGCAAAGCGACATTATAAAAAGGCGGAGCTTCACCTGAAGGAAGACCCCTTTGTCAACTGGGTAACCGAGACGATCGAATGGTTCAAGGAGAATCGAACCACTTTAGCTTATATCGTTACCGGAGTCCTTTTAATCATCGTCGGATACTTCGGATATAACTACTACCAGGACTCGATGAACCGACAGGCAGCCAACGCATATTATACAGCCTGGGATAACTACTCGAACGCCTTCACTGTACAACGAACCGACGATCTGGTGAGTAAAGACGAGGTTGAATTCAGGCTACAACAGGCAGAGGAAAACTTCTCACGAGTTGCAAACCAGTTCAGCAGCAGCAATGTTAGCGAGGAAGCTCTGTACTACCTTGGCAAGGCGCAGTACGAGCAGGGCAAGTTCACCAGCAGCATCGAAACCTTCAAGCAGTACCTAAAGAAGTATCCTGATGGATACTATGCAGCCTCGGCAAGGCTTGCAATTGCTTTTTCTCTGGAGGGAGACGGTAGGGTCGATGAGGCGATGACCAGGCTCGAAGAGATTAGCAGGCAGTACCCGGATTCGCCGCTGAGGTTCCTGGCTCTAATGGAGCTAGCTCGTCTATACGAGGATAAAGGGAATCTCCCCAAGGCAAGGGAGCTTTATCAACAGGTAAAAAGCCAGGTGGAACCGGGTACGACCTTTGCTAGGCAGGCAGAGCGCAAGCTGGCTGTGGTCGAGGCAAGGATGGATCAAGTATCCTCAACCGAATCTGAAACCGAGAATATACTTGTAGAGTCAAAGGCAGAATCCGAAGGCTAATGAAGCCGTTGCAACAAGGTGTCCAGCGAAGATAAACTTACAATTCGTCAACGCTACGAGAGTATAGAGGAGAGCTTGCTATGTGCCCAAGCATGTCCATCCAGCCAAAGCCGCGGCAGGCAGAATTATGAACCTAAGTGCGAGATCCGAACCGACTTCCAGCGGGATCGGGATCGTATAATCCACTGCAAGGCGTTTCGTAGGCTCAAACACAAGACACAGGTTTTTCTATCCCCGGCTGGGGATCATTATCGCACCAGGCTAACGCACACGCTCGAGGTAATGCAGGTCGCTCGGACGATCTCGAGAGCTTTGCGCTTGAATGAGGATCTCACCGAAGCTATCGCGCTAGGGCATGACCTGGGGCATACGCCATTTGGGCACGCTGGGGAGCAGGTGCTTACCGAGTGCATGGGCAGCGAGTTCCAACACAACCTGCAGAGCCTACGGGTAGTAGATCTGCTCGAAAATGATGGCGAGGGGCTGAATCTTACCTGGGAGGTGCGAGATGGGATCATGAGACATTCCAAGGGAATGAACATGCCCATCCTTGAACCAAGCGAATCGATCCCGGCGACACTTGAGGGACAGGTGGTGCGAATTAGCGATATCATCGCTTATGTGAACCATGACCTCGATGATGCAATCAGAGCCGGTATCTTGCGACCCGGTTCAGTGCCCAAGCATATTGCAAAGCGTCTGGGAGAAACCATAAAAAGCCGCCTCGATAGTATGATCAGGGATGTGATATACTCATCGTTGGATAGCAAGCTTGATGCAATCAAGGCAAGCCCCGGACTATATGAGGTGCTTGTCGAGCTGCGCAGCTTTCTTTATGAGAATGTTTACCTTGATGATAGGGCAAAGATTTCTATGGTGAAGGTTGAGAAGATCCTGCGCGAGCTGTTCGAGTACTATTCGCACCATCCTTTACAGATACCACGCTATGAAATGTACTCCAAACCCCAATTCAAGGACGAGAGCCTGAAGCAGATCGTCTGCGATTATATCGCCGGCATGAGCGACCGATATGCCCTGGAGACCTATAGAAGGCTATTCTTACCCGAACCATGGGATGTCTTTTAGGGGATATAGAGCCTTAATGATGATTGCAACTAGGTAAATAAGAGCCATGGGTGATGATGACAAGAAATATAAGCACATTCCCATTCCCGCCGAGGATGTAAGCTCGAAGCGAAAAAAGCCGGGAAGGATCATTCCCAAGACCACCGGCATGGGATTTCGTGAGCATAGTCGTCTTCTATACGACCAGGTTGAGGAGGTCTTTGCTATTTCCAGCTCGCGAAGCGCTTTATACGATGACCGGGATATATATTTCATCGTCAAGCTGGAAAACACCGTGGAGCAATCTGGAAAGGTCTTTGAGAAGCTCGGCTTGACCAGGCTGGTAACCTTGGATGCAAAGACCGCCCTGGTAGCCTTTGATAAGAAAGACAAAGCGAAGCTGGATGGATTCATCAAGGCTTACGAGGGAGGAAAGCTCAAGTCCTACTTCAGCAATATTAAAGAGATAAAGGCTCAAGACCTGACCCACAAGGTAGCCAAGAGTCTAAAAAGAAAGATAAAGAAGCAGCCCTCGCAGAAGGTTGAGGTAGAGGTGGAGCTGTTGCCTAAGATGGGGGAAGGCAAATACCGGGATCTGCTAGATGCCTTGCAGCGATTTCTGGACACAAGGGGTGTGGAGCTGAGTGTCTCTCTTCTAAGCGATCGCTATTGTCTCGCCTCTGCTAGAATGGATTCAGAAACGGTCGATGAGCTTCTTCAGGGGCTTGATGCAGTTTACAAGGTGAGGACGACCCCCAAAATCGAGCTTGAGGAAAAAAAAACTGAATCCACATCCCCTTTTGAAGGAGACTACCATCATTTCAAGCCTAGTATTGATGCTGATACTCCAATAGTCGGGGTCTTTGATACCGGGATATACAGCGAGCATCCGCTGCTTAAAGATTGTGTACTAGATGCGATCGATGCCATCGATAGCGGAGGACCTGATGATTTGATCGGGCATGGGACATTTATAGCAGGGCTTTGTGCCTATGGGGATAATTTCAGGAAGCGACCGAGAAATCCTGATGTAAAGGTTTTGATGACCAAGGTGATAAATGACCGGAGAGGATATATATCAAGCCTTGCAAACATCATCGAGGATATCGTCCGCCGCTATTCGCCAAAGGTGAGGGTTTATAACCTTTCTATAAACTGGAATAAAGCCGAGGAAATATCAATTTTATCCGAGGATCTTGATAATATTGCGAGGCGCTACGATGTTCTGATCACCGTCTCTACTGGCAACATTCATCTACAAGAGATAAGGGAATATTTGTCTAATAATAGCCAATATCCCGACTATCTGGAGAACCCGAATTCAACCATCCTATCTCCCGCTGAGGGTTGTAATATCCTGGCAGTAGGCAGTATGGCTTTACTTTCCAACAAGAGTGCGCTTGCGCCGGCGGGGCAACCATCCCCATTCACAAGATGCGGGCGCTCATCCGATGGAAGATGGCGTCCTGACCTCGTTGAACATGGGGGCAACAGCACAAAACTGGCATACTTTGATGAACAAATTGCCATGAAGTCCTTGGGAAGAAGCAGGTCAGAGTTCTTCAGTCACGATATAGGAACCAGCTTCGCAAATCCGCTCGTGGCAAGGATGGCAGCCAAGATACTTCATGCTTATCCAGGAGCTTCCACCAATATGCTCAAAGCGCTATTAGTCCATTCTGCCCTGTTAAGGGAACAAAATGAAGGCAAGAAGCCCTCACATCCTACTGGCTTCGGAATGCCGGACCTGGACAAGGCACTGTATTCTGATCCCCATTGTTGCACCTATATTCTAGATTCTTCGCTAAACCTAAAGTACGAGGCAACGATCCCATTCAGGATACCCCAGGTAATGGATAAAATTAAGGGAAAAAAGAGGATTATCTTCACCCTGGTCTATGACCCGCCGGTGGATAGAACCACCTTTCGATACCAGTTGGTAAATCTTGGCATAACTTTCCAAAAAGGAGCTACCGGCAGAAGGACTACCATCGGTCCAAAGAACTTCGAGGCGACCAACAAGCAAACAAGGCATAACATAAAATTCGGCATCTTCGCATGGCAGAGATCAGGCTATGGGAGCGACTGGAGTCTGACCATAAAGCCATCGGTCAAGGATCTCCCAAAGGAGATCACATACCAGAGATTTGCCCTTGTTATAAGCATCATAGACCCTACGAGATCGGTTGATATCTATAAAGCTATCCAGGAGGAGATGGACGAGAAAAACGCCCTGAAGTACCCTCAATCAAAAGGTGCTTGATTTTTAGACTCCAGTTCCAGTTCTCTAATGGCGCGAAAAACCCTCTTGGAATAAAGCAGCGAAAGATGCCCAAGGTATGGTACCTCGATACTTTTTTGCGGCGATGGCAACACGGCTGCGGTCGAGGGATAGACCAACTGATCGAAGTCTGAGTATATCGAGATCATCGGTACCGTTTCATCTAGGTTGCCTGGCGCATTAAGCTCTTGTAGGAACCTGCTCCCTGGCACTATCTGTGCCGCAGCGACTCCAAAGCCGAAACAGGCGGCTTCAGTGCCATGATGCGGAGTCCCGATGGTGATCAGCCTCCTGACCTTCTCCTTACCACCGAGACGCTGGATGTAGTAGCGACTGATCAATCCGCCGAGGCTGTGCCCGATCAGTGTGATCTTGACATCGGGCTGCTCACTAAGAATAGCCTCAACCTTTGTCTTGAGTTGCTCTGCGGAGCGCTCCACGGAGCTGTAGATCCTGCGAATATTGATGAAATGGAGATTCATAAGCCCGCTCTGGTATAGTCGCCACGCCAGGCACAGGAAGTTGGAGGAGTTTTGCATATAGCCGTGCACGAACAGGATCGGTTCTTTGCTGTTATCCTTGCGCGATGGAAACAGCCTTGATGGAAGCCAGAAAAAGGGGAGAATGAACTGGCACCAAAGCGAGATCACCACCTCAGCGAAGAAAGCAAGCAGGGCTTTGGTCCATAGGTATCGGTGGTATCCCCGATAGCTATCCTTATCCTTGAGCTTGCTGAATCTTACCTGCCAGCGATTGCCGTAGAAGAATCCATTGAATGCGCTGGAGCCTAAAAGCAGCCAGAAGCAAACCTTGACCAGTGTCCACAAAGCAGCCTTGCCTCTCTATCTTTTATTGTACTGGCGGTCGTAGTATCGCTTCCATTGTTGGGAGTTTATTATTTTCTCCCACCACCAGCGGTTGCTGGCATACCAATCGACCGTATCGTTTAATCCCTTCTCGAAGTCTGTTCGAGGCTTCCAGCCGAGGCTTTTAATCTTGCTGGTGTCGAGTGAGTATCGCTTATCGTGTCCGGGGCGATCCTTGACCGGTACGATGAGAGATTCAGGCTTGCCGAGTCGCCTAACGATCATCCTTGCCACATCGATATTTTTCTCCTCGTGCTCTCCACCGATGTTGTAGATCTCGCCGGCTATGCCCTCGTGCAGCACCATATCAATCGCCTGGCAGTTATCGATGACATGCAGCCAGTCGCGCACATTCAGACCCTCGCCATAAAGGGGGAGCTCCCTGTCGTTGAGGGCATTGATGATGAACAAAGGGATAAACTTCTCCGGGTGCTGATAAGCCCCATAGTTATTGGAGCTTCTGGTTATCAGCGCATCGATGCCGTAGGTTACCACATAAGATCGCACCAGAAGGTCTGCGCCACCTTTGGAAGCCGAGTAGGGGCTGTTGGGGAGCAGGGGAGATGCCTCGGTGAAAGAGCCTTGCTCGATGCTGCCATAGACCTCATCGGTGCTAATCTGTAAGAAGCGGGGGATCTTAAACTCCCTGACCGCCTCCAGCAGGGTGAATGTGCCCATGATATCGGTCTTGATGAAGTCATCAGGTTGCCCGATGGAGCGGTCAACATGCGTCTCGGCAGCGAAGTTGACTATGTAATCGAATCCCTGCGAGCAAAGGTCGAAGACCAGCTTCTTGTCGGCTATGTCCCCCTTTACGAAGCTGTAACGCGAATCCTGCTCGATATCTTTTAGATTATCCAGATTGCCCGCATAAGCTAGCTTATCAAGGTTGACTATTCGGTAATCGTAGTATTTTCTCAGCATAAGCCGGATGAAGTTGCTGCCGATGAAGCCAGCTCCGCCGGTAACCAACATCCTTTTCATCTAGCCGTCCTTTCGCGACCAGTCGTAGTCGATGTCGTTATCATGGGGATCGATGCGGTACTCATCCGGGTTGGTGCGATTGTAAGGTTCGGTCGGTATGTTGATAAGGAAGCCCGGCTCGGTGCCGACACCCTTTATCCCGTGTGCAACATAGGGGGGAATAGTGATCAATATAGGATTATGTTCGCCCATGAAGAACTCGTTGACCAGCCCTTTAGTCGGTGATTTATCGCGCAGATCTGCTAGTGCCACCTTGAGCATCCCCTTGATAACGCAGAAGTGATCTGTCTGCAGCTTATGATAGTGCCATCCCTTGACTACGCCTGGGTAAGCAACGGTCATATAGACCTGCCCGAACTTCTGGTAGAACGGATCATCGCAGCGCAATATCTCCATTAGCCAACCGCGCTCATCCGGTATAACGCGAAGGTGCTTGATGTTAACGCCATCGATTAGTTTCATTACAGTATCCCTACCTCGCTGTTGTCTCCGACCATGAAGCGAAGCGCCACCGGACGGAGCTTGGATTTATTTATTCTTACATTTCTTCCGATCAGGCTATCGGTTATGCGTGTGTCTATATGCTGAACGCTCGACTCATCCAATATGATGCTATGTTCTATCTCGGCGCACTCGATGTAGGTTCCCCTGGAGACGGAGGTGAACGGACCGATGTAGGAGTCAATGATTTGGGCATTCTCGCCGATTATGGCAGGACCTCTGATGGTGCTATTTATTATCCTGGCGCCCTTTTCGATGCGCACCTTGAACTCTATAATGGAGCTATCATCGACCGTGCCCTCGATCTTAGGCTCAAGGGTATCGAGTACCATACGGTTGGCTTCCAGGATATCCTCGATCTTGCCGGTATCCTTCCACCATCCCTTGATGATATGGGGTATTACCGTATTTCCCGCATCCATCATGTACTGAATCGCATCGGTGATCTCCAGCTCGTTGCGCCAGGAGGGCTTGATATGCTCGACCGCCTCGAAGACATTCTTGTCGAATAGATATACCCCGACCAGGGCGAGATCGCTCTTTGGTACCTTCGGCTTCTCCACCAGTCGAACCACCTTGCCATCGGACAGCTCTGCAACACCGAATTGTTGGGGATTCTTCACCCTGGCGAGCAGTATCACCGAGTTAGCCCTGGTCTTGATAAAATCAGAGACAAAGTGGCTTAGCCGCTCGAAGATGAGATTATCACCTAAGTACATGACAAAGGGGTTTTCTTTGAGAAAGGGCTGGGATATCTTTACCGCATGGGCTAGTCCTAGCGGCTCTTCCTGCTCGATATAGGTTACCTTGACGCCCCATGCGGACCCATTTCCCACCGCATCCATGATCTCCTGCTTAGTGTCTCCGACAACGATGCCTATGTCGGTTATGCCAGCGTCTCGCAGGCTTTCTATGCCATAAAATAATATCGGTTTGTTAGCGACCGGCACCAGTTGCTTGGCGCGGGTGTAGGTAAGCGGTCTCAGCCGTGTCCCTCTCCCACCGCTTAGTATCAATCCTTTTAGATGCGAGGCTTCCATAAGTTTTGCTCCTTTCTCATTGTATCAATGTCAACTGCTTCTGGCAATATGTAAAATAGACTTGAGGCGTGAGGGTTTATTAACCACTAAGGCACAAAGGCACAAAGAAAGAAGTGATACCGTTATGGGGTGATAGAGGAGAGTGATTGGTATCAATGACGAATAAAACCTTCTTTTCTTCTTTGCGTGATTCTTCTCTCTTTCTCAAGCCTCAAGCCTTCCCTATGCCTTTGCGCCAATGTCTCTTCGATAGTGCATCCCCTCGAAGCTGATCTGCTGTAGCGCCTGGTACGCCTTTTCTCGTGCCTGCCTAATATCATCGCCATAAGAGGTGATTCCAAGTACTCTTCCCCCAGCGGTTACTACCTTGTTATCCATTTTTTTCGTCCCGGCGTGAAATACGACCAGGTCTTTGTGTCCTTTAAGGAGATCAAGTCCGCTTATCAGCTTGTCTTTCTGGTATTTGCCTGGATAGCCCTTGGAAGCAGCTACTACGCAGGTCGAAGCCCCCGGCTTCCATTCAAGGCTAAGCTCATCCAGCCTCCCCTCGATGGTCGCCAGCATCGCCTCGACAAGATCGCTTTTAAGCAGCATCATCAGCGGTTGGCACTCCGGGTCGCCGAAACGGACATTGAACTCGAGCACATGGGGTGTTCCATCGTATATCTTCAAGCCAGCATATAATACGCCCTTGAATTCTATGCCTTTTTTGCACAATCCTGTGACTAGGGGGCTCATCACCTGTTCCATTATCTTGTCGCCCATCGCATCATCGACCAGTGGCGCTGGCGCATAGGCTCCCATGCCGCCGGTGTTAGGTCCCTGGTCGTTGTCATAGACCGCCTTGTGATCCTGAGAGGGGAGCATGGGCAGGATTTGCTCGCCACTTACGAAGGCTAGAAAGCTCGCCTCCTCGCCCTTGATATAATCCTCGATGACCACGGTCTCTCCTGCGCTGCCGAAGGCTTTGTCATCCATCATCATCTTGAGCGCGTAGCGGCAGTCGGACTCATCGTAGCATATAATAACTCCCTTGCCGGCTGCCAGTCCATCGGCTTTTATCACCGTTGGCATCCTGGCTGCGCTCAGGTAGTTCCAGGCTTCCATCGGCTCGGTGAATATGGCAAAGTCAGCGGTGGGGATGTTGTTTTCAGCTAAGAGTCGCTTGGTGAACGCCTTGCTCGCCTCCAGCATGGCAGCCTGCTGGTTGGCGCCAAAGATGGTCAACCCCTCGGACTCGAAGAGATCGACTATTCCCTTGGCAAGTGGAGCTTCTGGACCGACAACGGTCAGATCAATGCGGATGCTTTTGGCGAAGCCAAGCAAAGCATTCAGGTCTTCTGCTTTGATATCGACATTCTCCGCAATTTCAGCGGTTCCGGCGTTTCCTGGCGCACAATATAGCGTATCTACCAATCGGCTTTGTCTAATCTTCCAGCAAAGGGCATGTTCGCGTCCGCCCCCTCCGATTACAAGTATTTTCATTTACGACCTCCGCAGTTTTTTTACATTTCGCATAGTCTAACTGGATAGAGCCGATAGATCAAAGGATTTGGAAACAGCAGAAGCACTGAAGAATTGATCTGGCTCGAAGCTATTGTCATACCCGCCTCCTCAATTGTCATACCCGTCCCATAATAAATACGGGACGAAAAATTGGTTTATATTTTGAAGGTATTAATTCTACAATAAATTAAATATTTAAATATAAGTGCCTTTTATATGAACTATCTTGTGCGTATCTGCTTTGACTAAGGCATTTCTGGATTGTCGATTGCCTATTATCCAGATTATCTCATTTCCGGATAATACTATTGGTATGCTATCTCGCTCGAGCCTTGGAATCTTGTCATCTACGAATATGTCCTGTAGCTTCTTTGTTCCCTCCATGCCAGGAAGTGCGATGCGATCTCCGGGCTTTCGAGAGCGAATGGTCAGCGTGTTTTTTATATCTCTTACATCGAAAAATGCTTCATTTCTGGTTGCGTTGGGAAGCATCTGTTTAAATTGCTGAGGTTCTATCAGGCTAGCCTTAACATTCATCGCTGCCTGGGGGATATCGACCTCGCCGGGTATGGAAAGATGAACCTCGAACTCCCTTCCATGAGGATACTCCTCGTGAGTAAAAAGGATGCGGTCATATTGCAGGTGAACCCTTATGTTGCCTGGCAGGTCGATCTGGTTTCCCGGCTCTCCTTCCCTGGCGAGTTGTAGTATCCACTCAACCTGTTCATTGGAAAGATGCAGACCCGGCTCATAGTTCACTAGGTCGTTGTATAGCCTGATGATGATCCTGCGTGCCAATGCTTTGTGAAGCGTCTTTAATAAAAACAGGTTAAAACCGATCGAAAAATCGGTCTTCTCGTTGATACCGAATTCATATTCCTTATCGACCAAGGATTCTAGGTACTCATTCTCCTCACGTATCAGGTCAGCCAGGTTGATAATTGCGTTCGAGATGGATGGATTGAAGCTTCTTTTAAGCACTGGGATCAGCTCTAGCCTTATTTGATTGCGCAAGTACTTGGGTTTCAGGTTGGAGGAGTCAATTATATAAGGCACACCCATCGTTTTTAGATATTCTAAAACCTCCTCGCGGCTGCGGTCTATCAGCGGTCTAATGATATCATTGAGCACTGGGCGTATGCCCCCCAGTCCTCCCATGCCGGTGCCTCTCAGGATGCGAAAGAGCACAGTCTCCACCTGATCCGAGGCTGTATGTCCAGTAGCTATTTTATTTGCATTGAGCTTATCAGCCAACCTGCGCAGGTACTTGTATCTTAGCTCCCGTGCGGCTCCTTGCAAGGAGGTAAAAGGATAAGCCTTATACTCATCATCGCTTATAGAGTGCGTCCTTAAAGGGACCGAGTATTGCTGGCAGATCTGCTCGCAGAATCGCTGGTCGCGCAGCGATTCCTCTCCACGAAGTCCATGATTTATATGTCCAGCACACACGGAAACATCCATCAGCTTGCGCAGCTCACTAAGCAAAAATAAAAGACAGACCGAGTCAGGTCCTCCTGACAGGGCGATCATGACGGTATCTCCTTCCTTAATCATCTGATACCGCTCAATGGTCAACCTGATCTTGCTCAGCATTTGTCTAGTTCCTTTTTGTCTAGTTACTAGTTGAATTGTTAGGTCGTTGTCTAGCCTGGTGGTTACATGTTGAACTCCCTGCGCACCCCTTATGTCTGATAATGGCGGTGAAGGGATTTGAACCCCTGACGCAGCGGATATGAGCCGCTTGCTCTACCCCTGAGCTACACCGCCTAGAAAAGACTTCCTAGATATTCTCTCAAATAGAGCAGTGGTAATATAAAAGCACTCTTGGTTTCTGTCAAGTAATTAGATATTCAAGGTCGTCTTTGAGTGATCACAAATCGAGATAGTCGAATCAATAAAGACTAAAGTCCAAAGTCTAAAGTCTCTTAAAAGGTTGACAATCCATGATATGCTTTCTAAGATGACCATGATTAGATCCAACATAGAGGACGGATGAAGACTAAAACAATTAAGATGAAAGCAATATGATCAGAGAGATAAAGGTAAATCTGGACTCGGTATCGATCAATGATGAGAACCTCATCGATGGCATGTTCTCCCTTGTCTCCTCTTTTGATGAGTCCTGGGAAAAGATGATCATAACTCCTCAAAAGCTAGATGTAGTAGAGGATCAGTGGACTAGGCTTCAACTGGAGATGGACTTCATGCGCGGTTTTTCCTTTCGCTCTATATGTCCAATGGATGAATCCAATATCCTGTTCACCCTCTCTGGCAATACAATCTTCAGGGAGCGCGATCTCCAGATAGTGGAGCATATTGTACGGCTGGCTGCGGATACGATAATCTCACATGGCTACAAGCAAGCCATTTTCTTCGATGTTTTGCGCAAAGGGTTCTCCCACAACTATCAGTTGACCAAAGAGGGCTTGCGTTTCATGGACTACATAGCCTACGGGAGAAACAACATAAGGCTCTATAGCTATTACTCCAACTCCAAGAGGATCTACATCGGCACCGAGGATGGCTTGTTTGCCAGCGATAACAGCCTGCGCAGCTTTTACCCGGTCTATCCCATAACTGAAGTGAGGGCGATCTGGGTCATTGAGCCTTCCACCGTGGTCTTCGGAACCATGAAAAGAGGGTTATATCGATCACTGGATAATGGCAAAAGCTGGATGCGCTTCTGGTCGATCCCATTTGAGAATGTAGGCTCTATCGTGTTTGATAAAAAGACAAATCGGATGTTCATCGGAACCGAGATGGGCGTTATGGTCAGCGAGAACGAGGGTCTCTCCTGGCAATTATTCGGCGAGGAGCTAGCATTCGTGCCAATTTCATACCTCGATATAGACAACAAGAACCGCGTGCTGGCAGCAAAATCCAACGACGGCGAGATATTCGTAAGGAGTATATAAGGCACCTTGAGGCTGAATTTATTATTAAGGCTTGACTACCCTTGCCGTTTTAATATAATGCTATAATGCCAATAAAATTGGAGTAAATAACCAACCTCTCCAGGGAGATTGCGACATGGGTGATGCAGAGAGCATTCAAGGAACCGCTATCAAGACCATATATCAGGATCGCGAGGTAAAGGAGCTTAAAAAACGGGTCTTCGACCGACTTTACCGAGAGATCAATCCCAAGGAACTAGTTTTGGAGACCGATGATAGCGAACGCAGCCGTGCACAAAGAATAAGGGTTGCCAAGTATATACAGAACATCCTCAAGGATATGGGGATCTCCACTAAGGATAAACAAAAGCTGATCGCAGAGCTGCTTGATGGCGTGATAACCCTAGGTCCCATAGCCAGCTTCCTGTACGATCCGACTATTACCGAGATCATGGTCAACAAGAAAGACCAAATATATGTGGAGAAGGAAGGTAAGATATACGAGACCGATCGCAAGTTCATATCCACTGCTCATCTAATCAAGATCATACAACGCATCGTTTATCCATTAGGCAGAGTGATCAACGAGCAAACCCCAATGGTGGATGCAAGGCTGCCGGATGGCTCCAGGGTCAATGCTATAATTCCTCCGCTTGCCGTGCAGGGACCGATGCTCACCATCCGCAAGTTCGTTACCGAGATCATAAATGTCCAAGATCTCATCGACCTAGGCTCAATCTCTCCGGAGATGGCTAAGTTCATGCAGGTAGCTGTACTGACCCGCAGAAACATCATCGTCTCTGGCGGATCGGGAGCAGGCAAAACCACCTTGCTTAATGTCTTATCATCATTTGTCCCCGAGACTGAGAGGATAATTACCATCGAGGACGCTGCCGAGCTTAAGCTCTCTCAAACCCATATAGGCAGGCTCGAAGCCAGGCCACCCGATATCTTCGGCAAGGGAGAGATCACCATTGGAGACCTTTTCAGGAACTCCCTGCGCATGAGGCCGGATAGGATCATCGTTGGCGAGTGTCGTGGCAAGGAGGCATTGGATATGCTCCAGGCGATGAACAGCGGTAATGACGGCTCCATGACCACCTTGCACGCAAACTCCCCCAAGGATGCGCTTAGCAGGCTGGAGACAATGGTTTCTATGGCGGGAACCGCGCTCTCGCTGCTTTCGATCAGGCGACAGATCTCCTCGGCTATAAACCTTATCTTTCATGTCCATCGTTATCCTGATGGGAGCAGAAAGGTCTCCCATGTGGTTGAGATAACCGGCATGGAAGGTGATAACATAACCAGGGCGGATATCTTCTTGTTCAAGCAAACTGGCATGAAGGACAACAAGGTAACCGGTGTATTCCAATCTACTGGCATCGTACCCAAGTTCTTCGAGGAAGTGCGCCACATGGGCATAAACCTGCCCATGGATATCTTTTGATATTCAGACTTAGGCGCCTAGCTTTTGCTTATCGCCGCGCCGATCAGGTAGGCAGCAAAAAATGGAGACATAGCAGCCAATACTCCAATACCAGTTAGTCCGCTCTGTGGTGGTGCACCCTGAAGGAATTTCGCACCATAGCCGATAAGTGATACCGCGAGTCCAGAAATAAATGCGCCCAAGCCTCCAATCCAAAGCAGAATGTAACCTATACCTGATGCAATCCCCTTTGAGCGATCCTCTACAGGCATTATATCGGTCCAGATCAATCCCCACGATTTTATCCTAGGAGCAATCAGTCCCAGTACTATTGGCGATAGAATTACACCAACAATGGCATTGTTCAAAAATATGGTCGCTCCCAGGAACGCATAAGGTAATATCCCGAATGCATCGAGCGCAACACCTATAAACGATGCGCATACCGCTGCGCACAGGATAGAAACAGGAACCGTAAGACCAAGGCTTTTGGGATGGAAATCCTTGTGTGCTCCATTGACCAGAAATCCTAGGCTCTCATAAGCCTTATAGGCGGTGAAACCGTAGAATAGGTTTCCGATGAATCCAAATAGAGAAAAGGGACCGAATGTGCCAAAGAAATCGCCGATGAGGTTTCCGATAGCTGAACCCCAGGCACCGGCGGGACCGAACAGTATGCCGAAGACTATCGGTGCTACTGCCCCTGGTCTGAGTTCAGATAAGCCGGGGATGAGTTGAAATCCCTTGAAAGGTACCAGGACTGCTACATACAGCGCTGCGGACATGGAGGTCAGCACCACCATCCGCGTATGTTTCCACATGGTAAATAGTTCCTTCATAGCACTTAACGCTCCTTGAGCATGCAGAAAAGATTATAACATTTAAAATACGCAAGTCGATAACCAACACCGTATAAGAGATCTTGATAAATGGGTTATCAAAATGATATCTGCATTTTCTGTTATGAAAAAAAACTAATTTTTTCCTTTACCTCCTTGAATTTATAGTTTATCATTTAAATCAAGTAACTTATGGAATATAAATCCTGAGTTGGAGAAGCTAGGGATTGTTACCCTTCTAAAAGGAAACGGACTAAGCAATATTAAATATTAAGGAGAGAGAGAGATGGCTAAACATTTTTCGTTGACCCTGCTGGTATGCTTTCTACTGATACCAGTTGCTTTATCCTGTGCAGATCCGCTAATCATGGCTGCGGGTTACATGGGAACAACAATCTCAACAACAGGTGGCGGGACCTTTGAGATCCTCGCCGTAACCGGCGGAGATTGCACGGTAGAATCAATTGAATTAACCGTGGAGGGATCTCCTACTGGTATTTTTCTTACCCAAGTGGATGAGGCAGTCTGGACATTCCCTATGGTTCCAATAGATCCACCGTTGGATCCTGCCAAAATAATCCTGGGGTTGATTGCAAAGTGCAGCGACGAAACCACAGCAACCTGGCCGGAACTAAAATGCTTCGATACTTTCGCCACTCCTACACCGACTGCGACTGCCACCCCGGAGGCGACCGCAACGCCGACCAATACCGGCGAGCCATCTTGGACTCCGAGCCATACACCGACAATGACGAATACTCCAACCCGTACACCTACCAATACTACCGGACCGAATACTCCAACTAACACACCTATACCGACCGATACGCCGACCTATACACCGACCGATACGCCGACCTATACACCTACAGCGATTTCTACCCTGACCTTTACTCCTACGCCGATTTGCGCTCAGGGCTGCAAGCTGATCCCCAGCAACCTGTCTGATAATAATCATTTTGGTTATGCAGCAGCCATAAATGGGAACTGGATCGCATCTGGAGCGCCCTTTTGCAATAGCCTTGATGATACTATTGTTCAATCTGGGGCTGTTTATCTGTTCCAAAGGTCGCTTAACTCCTGGGAGGAGATGAATATTTTGTTTCCTGACGATACAATAGACTATCACTATTTCGGCTATAGCGTTGCTATGGATGGAAATAGGCTGCTGGTTGGAGCGCCTGGCGACAATGAAACTTTTATCGGTGAGGGCGCCGGTTATATCTTCGAGAATGCGGGTAAGGGATGGACTCAGGTAGCCAAGTTGCGTCCTGAGTGGTCGGACCATTCTGAATCTTCTGGTACTTCAGTTGCAATTAGCGGGGACTGGGCTGTTGTTGGTGCGTACTATAGCGACAGGTTGGATCCTCCTGATTCGGGAGCTGCATTCGTTTATAAAATACAGGGGGTTGATGCGACCGAATACCAGATTCTTTTTGGTGATAATACAGACACAGATGATTATTTTGGTTACTCTGTAGCTATTAGTGGGGAGCTGATGATCATCGGTGCGGTTATGAAATCCGAACAGAGTTCTGGTCCAGACATCTCTTGTATGGGATGGGCTTATATCTTTAAATACGAGGAAGCTGATCTCAATTGGGTGCAGATCCAAGCGATTGAGAATCCAGATCCAGAAGCTAATGATCTTTTTGGCTATGCTGTAGCCATTGATAATAACATCGCTGCGATCTCCGCACCTCAGGATAATGACCCGGTTTATGATAGTGGAGCAGTTTACATATATGAGCGCTCACCAGATGCAAAAGACTTCAATTTCACTTTCTCCCAAAAGATTACACTTTCAGCAGGAGAAGTCGATGCCAGTGATTATTTGGGTACTTCCATGGCATTGCATGGTAACTACTTGGCGGTAGGAGCAATTGGGGATGATGATAGTGATGGAGATGGAGGAGCTGTTTACCTGTACGAAAGGAACTCCAAGGGTTGGAACCAGGTAGGCAAATTCGTTGCAAATGATAGAGGTGCCATGGATTTGCTTGGAGAAATGAATGGATTGGACATGTATGGAGACTATATCGTTGGAGGAGCAGCTTATGATGACACGGTTCCTTACACCGACTCCGGTGCCGCATGGGTTTTCGGCTGGCCTCTATATCCACAGTACACTCCAACCCCGCTTCCGGGAACTATTTGGGAGACCGATAATATCGTAGGAACCATGCGCCTTGTTCATCGAACCAATTCTGTTGGCTTCAGGCAGGGTTCACCCTCAACCGAGGCATGCAGGGACGGTGACGAGGATTGGTTTTATCACACCTTATCCAGGGATATTTCGGTAATGACCACAGAGGTAACACGGCAGATGTGGAGCGACTTATTAGCTGTTCAACCAAGCTTGATCGCCGATCCCTCTGATACATCCGCAAGCCCGGCTATGAGCTATCCAGTGCAGCGAGTTCTCTGGCCTGAGGTTTTGTTGTTCGCTAATCTGCTATCCATTGAACAGGGATACACACCTTGCTACTACAAGGATATCTACTTCGAGACACCCTTGGATGCCAGCAACTACAGCACAGCACCTTGGTTCTGCAATATGAATGTCGATGGATTTCGCTTACCAACAGAGGGCGAAGTGGAGTACTTCACAAGAGCTGGAACAATTGGAGCATTCTCTATCGATGAGCCAAACTACGATGCAACCACATGTGATACAGATTCTCCTTCACCGGATCTCACGGCACTCAAGTCTGTATGTGTTTTCTCAGCTAACGATCCCGGGCACACAGAGCCAGCAGGGAGCAAGAACGCAAATCCCTGGAACCTTAGGGATGCACATGGAAATGTTATGGAATTATGTTGGGATGCCAAAATTGCCTATCCATTGGATGATGTCGGGGATTACTTTGCTGATCCTTATACCAGCGGCACCACACGAAGAAGCGTTAGGGGAGGCGATTGGACCAAGAACGCTAGATACGCCAGATCTGCAAACCGTGCCTACAACACAATTACATTCAGGAATAACTATACTGGTTTCCGCTTGGTGAGAACTATTTATAGCCCGTTCATTGACCAGCTTACCTTTATTGAGGATATCGATCCAGGTTCTGATGATAGCGACCCAAAATATTTAACTGCTTGTGGTGGTCTGATCTTCTTCAGTAGCGATGATGGCTCTGGAGCTGGCAGGGAGCTATACAAGTATGATCCGGTAACCGAAACGGTATCCATGGTAAAGGACATAAATCCCAGTGGCTCATCAGAACCTGATGCTCTATTCAGCCACAATGATATCCTTTACTTCCAGGCAACAGATGGTACTAATGGCGTTGAGCTTTGGCGATCGGATGGTAGCGAAGCAGGTACCTATATGGTCAAGGACATCAATCCGAGCGGTGATAGTGATCCAGATGGACTGACCAACCTAAACGGCATCCTTCATTTCAGTGCAACTGATGGGACTAATGGCGTTGAGCTTTGGCGATCGGATGGTAGCGAGGCAGGCACCTACATGGTCAAGGATATAGATCCTACAGGTTCGAGTTACCCACTATATCTCACTGTAGCAGGCGACCTGCTGTTCTTTAGAGCGAATGATGGCACAAACGGTTCTGAAATATGGAAAACAGATGGCACGACAGCGGGGACTGAGCTGGTCAAGGACATTAATGTTGCTGGGAATTCAAATCCCTCATTCCTTACCAGCTACAAGGGGAAGTTATTTTTCAGTGCATACGACACGGTCTATGGACGAGAGTTATGGAGATCAGATGGCACTCAAGGAGGAACAAATAGGGTAAAAGATATTAACACGGGATCATCGAATTCATCTCCACAATATCTGGTTGTGTATAAAAATAAGCTCATCTTCTCAGCATATACTGCAACAGAAGGTCGAGAACTATGGATCAGCGATGGCACGGAAGCCGGCACAGAACTACTTAAGGATATCGAACTAGGTGTCAACAATGGATCCCCTACCAGCTTAGCTGTCTCCGGGAATTACCTGTATTTCAGAGCGACTACTACATCTGAAGGTACCGAGCTATGGAGAACGAGTGGTACTGCTTCAGGTACTAAGCTGGTCAAGGATATCAATAACGGTGCTCCAAACAGTAACCCCAATTGGATGTTTGATCTTGATGGTATCCTTTATTTTGCTGCCTATGATGGAACATTCGATCTAGAGCTTTGGCGATCTGATGGAACCGACGGCGGGACCTATATGGTGCGAGATATACATTCAACAGGGGCATCTGAACCAACTTACTTGACTGCCTTAGATGGCATCCTGTATTTCAGCGCTATTCATGATCTATATGGTGAGGAGTTATTCAAGTATCAGCCATAGAATAAAAAACAAAAACAAAAAACATAGCCTAGTTTCAGGAAGATAAGTCCATTCAGCGCTTTATTTTACAGGAATGCTTTCAGTAAGCTGATACTTGCCGGTTGGAGGAAAAACTCCTATATTATATGTACGGGGGCGAAATGGCTTCGACGGGAGCAGATGAAGCCCTGGCTGCATGCCGAGGCGCCGCGGACCTCGTAAAAAGCGGCAAACAGACAAGCGTCGATAATTACGCTTTGGCTGCCTAATATAAAGGCAGCGGTTCCCTCTTGGCTTGCCCGAAGCTAGGATGTGGAGCCTCAGAGAGTCGGGCTGGCTCCATTGGTTTCACCTGGGGACCACTTGGAGCGAGAACTAACCTAGGCTGGCTGGTTAGCTGCCGGACTGCGGGGCGGCTCAACTGGTGAGAAAAACTACCGTAGTCTAAGCATGTAGATGCCGGGAGTGGAAGGCTGTCGGACGCGGGTTCGATTCCCGCCGCCTCCACCATGCGATGAAGACTGCTCACGACGAACAGAATAGCGAAGTAGTAGCGGATGACGGCTACGTTACATACAAAGGCCGCCGCTATCAACTCTATCGCCGTTATGCAGGCAAGGCTGTCATTTTTATCGAGGAGGGCAATGTCCTTAGATTTTCGATAGAAGGACAAGTCCTTTCAAAAAGGTATAACTTATCATGATATGTCACGGCCATGGAATCTTAGCCTTAATCCACAAGCCACGTCTTGTCGTCTGGCTTACCGAGGTTTTTTGGCACGCGTGTTTGAACAGCTTTGCCATAATCAAGGATCTGCTCGACAGTGACGGATATCCCCAGTACGTCAAGATGCTGGGCGGAATATGTTTACGCTTGGGGTATCATCAGAAAGCCATCCAAGCTTATGAAAAAATCCTTGCTACCTATAATAGAGGCTATCCTGCCGAGCCGCGACAAAAACGCGAGGT
>CAYUVA010000018.1:0-82155 GCA_964448115.1 uncultured bacterium | reverse complement strand
CCCGTAGGAGTCTGGACCGTGTCTCAGTTCCAGTGTGGCCGATCACCCTCTCAGGCCGGCTACCCATCGTCGCCTTGGTAAGCCGTTACCTCACCAACTAGCTAATGGGACGCAGGCTCCTCCCAAAGCGGCAGCTTGAAACAGAGGCCACCTTTAATGCAACGAAAGTATCGTTACATAGTATGCAGTATTAGCACCCGTTTCCAGGTGTTATCCTCCACTCCAGGATAGATTACCTACGTGTTACTCACCCGTTCGCCACTAGACCTTGACCGCTGGATTACCCGAAGGTAAACCTTAAGCCAAAATCTCGTTCGACTTGCATGTATTAGGCACGCCGCTAGCGTTCGTTCTGAGCCAGGATCAAACTCTCCAATTGAGTATCTTCAAACTTCTTAACTCGCTTGGTTTAACTTTGTTGACCCTTGCGCGATGGATCATGACTCGCTTGCTTTGCCTTCTTATTCAACTTTCAAAGATCATTCTCATTATGCCCCATCATCAGAGGCGAAAAGTAACTATACCAACCTGAAAAAGTTTGTCAAGTACTTTTTTGCACTTTTTGGAAACTTTTTTTCCCGACGGTAAGTTTCCCCTTCAACTATCCCTGTTGTCAAGTAACCTCTGATATCAGGGGTGAGTAATCCCCTTTCAATTAGCAATATAGTACCTTTTGATAGGCTTGTCAAGTACTTTTTTGCCCCAAATTTCGATCCTTTTAACATATCCTTAAGCGACCATTTGACGATCAACTAGCCATTATAAAAGAACATTTTTTAAAAAACTGCCCGAATACTTCCTGGAATTTCATAGCAGCATGTGCTATCGATCCTTGATATGGCTCAAAATGATAATGAAAAATAGAGATCCGAATGTATTATGACCCAAAAAGCAACCAATAACCCGACATCTCAAGCAAAGATCGCTCATGAGATCTCCACTCCCTCCAAGGAAGCTGGCTTCTTCGATAACATAATAATCAAGGGCGCCAGGGAACATAACCTAAAGAACATCGATCTCACCATTCCCCGAAATAAACTGATCGTCTTCACCGGGGTCTCCGGCTCCGGCAAGACATCCCTTGCCTTTGATACTTTGTATGCAGAGGGGCAAAGGAGATATGTCGAGTCCCTCTCCGCCTATGCCCGCCAGTTCCTGGGGCAGATGGAGAAGCCTTCGGTTGACTATATCGGCGGGCTTTCCCCTGCCATCTCCATCGAGCAGAAATCGACCAGCAAGAATCCGCGATCCACCGTCGGCACGGTAACCGAGATATACGACTATCTTCGGGTTCTCTACGCGCGGGCTGGAGAGCAATATTGCCATATTTGCGGCTGCAAGGTCGGCGCCCAGACCGTGCAGGACATGGTGGATAGAATACTGACATTGCCTAATGGAACAAAGATCTCTATTCTCGCCCCCCTGGTGCAACAAAGGAAGGGTGAATATAAGGATCTCTTCGATAAAGCAAGACAGAAGGGCTTTGTCCGCGTGCGCATCAATGGCAGGATCGTGGATCTCTCCGAGCAAATCGAGCTGGACAAGAAGAGGAAACACGATATCGATCTGATGGTTGATAGGTTGATCATAAAGGATGGTATCAAAAATAGGCTCACCCAGTCCGTGGAGACCGCGCTCGAGGAGTCGGAGGGTAAGCTGCTCGTCTCCATTCTGGATGGAGAACAGATGCTCTTCAGCGAGCAGTACGCCTGTCCCAAGTGCGGGATCGGTTTCGAGGAGCTAACTCCCCAGCACTTCTCATTCAATTCCCCAAGCGGAATGTGCCAGGCATGTAATGGACTAGGCTCAGTCTTACAGGTGGATCCCAAGCTGGTGGTGCCGGACGAATCGATGTCGATAAACAACGGAGCGGTAGCATTTTGGGGATCACTGGCTCAAAAGAGTGGAAGCTGGCGAGCCAAGGCGGTTAAGGCTATCGCCAGGCAATTCGATATAGACCTGGATGTGCCCTGGAGGGAGCTGAGCGAGCAGCAGAAGAACCTGATACTTTATGGCACTAACCAGATGGTCAAGTACCAGTGGGACTTCAGCAACGGTAAACTGGAGTTTGAGCGCCCCTTGAACGGCGTCATCCACGAGATCGAGCGCCTTTTCCACCAGACCACCTCGGAGCAGATGCGCTCCTATTACCAGGGCTTCATGTCAAATATACCTTGCAGCGAGTGCAACGGAACCAAGCTGCGCCAGGAGAGCAGGCATGTCTTCATCGATGGAAAGAGCATAGTCGATCTCGTCTCCATGTCGGTAAGAGAAGCCATGGAGACACTGAACAATATGCGACTTAGGCCAAGACAATCAGCCATCGCCGGCGAGGTGCTCAGGGAGATCAAGGGAAGACTGGGATTTCTGCTCAATGTCGGTTTGCATTACCTGACCCTGGATCGCGCCGCCCCGACCCTGTCTGGTGGTGAATCGCAGCGCATCAGGCTGGCATCTCAGGTCGGCTGCGGGCTGGTCGGGGTGATGTACATCCTCGATGAGCCTACCATCGGGTTGCACCAGCGGGATAACAGTCGCCTGATCGAGACCCTCACCTCGCTTAGAGATATGGGCAATACGGTCATAGTCGTTGAGCACGACCCTAACACCATTGGCTCCGCGGACTGGATCGTTGACTTCGGGCCCGGCGCTGGGCATCGGGGAGGGGAGATCGTGATCAGCGCTCCACCAGAGAAGGTCAAGGCTCACAAGGGGTCGATCACCGGCGCCTACCTCTCCGGGAGATCGGAGATCCCCGTTCCCCAAAGGCGCAGAAGACCAAGCGACCGCTGGCTTGAACTTAGAGGCGCCAGGCATAATAACCTCAAGGGCATAAACCTGCGCATACCAGTAGGCACCCTTATCTGTGTGACCGGGGTCTCTGGCTCCGGTAAAAGCTCGCTCATCAACCAGACCCTTTATCCAGCCATGCAGCGACTGCTTTATAAAACGCGCACCTCGGTGGGCGATTTCGATGAGCTATGCGGCAGACAATACTTCGACGCGGTGATCGAGATAGATCAAGCTCCCATCGGCAGAACCCCTCGCTCCAACCCAGCCACCTATACCAAGGTCTTTGATCATATCCGCAGGCTCTTCTCGCGCTTGCCGGATGCCAATGCCCGCGGATACAAGCCGGGGCGATTCAGTTTCAATGTCCGGGGAGGTAGATGCGAGAAGTGCCATGGGGCTGGGGTCATCCGCATTGAGATGCAGTTCTTACCCGATGTTTACATAACCTGCGAGTCATGCAAGGGAAAAAGGTTCAACCGTGAGACATTGGAGATCGAGTACAAGGGGAAAAACATCTCTGAGATCCTCGATATGGAGGTGAGCGAGGCTTACCAGCACTTCAAGAACATACCGCCAATTCGGCGATCACTGGAGACGCTTAAAGATGTCGGTCTCGATTATATAAAGCTGGGACAGCCGGCGACAACCCTCTCCGGCGGAGAGGCGCAGCGGGTCAAGCTGGCAAAGGAGCTGCAAAAGAGAAGCTCTGGAAGGACCCTATATATCTTGGATGAGCCGACCACGGGATTGCACTTCGCCGATGTTGACAAGCTGCTCAAGGTGCTCAACCGGCTGGTGGATGAAGGAAACACGATGATCATAATCGAGCATAACCTCGATGTCATCAAATGCGCCGACTGGATAATCGACTTAGGTCCCGAAGGGGGAGACGAGGGAGGATATATAATCGCAGAGGGCACGCCGGAGAAGTTAACCAACGAGCCTCGCTCCCACACCGGCAGGTACCTTAAGAGGGTGCTGGGGTAAACCAATTGGACTAATGATGCGAATAAAGCTGGTAGCTCATCTTCTTTTATAAAGAATCGCCGAGTTTATGCGCAACTCCTCCCGGTAGTGCTCCTTGAGCAGCTTGTCGATGCGGTTGAATATGATCTTCATGCGCTTGTCCTTGTCACCTGTAGCCTTGAATCGTCTAAGCTCGGATTTGAAGTTATCGATTTGCAGCGCGGTATCTGGGTGACTGTCTGCCAACTGAAGCATTTGATCTCGTTTCACTGATACACCTTTATACCAATTTGCTTGTGCTGCCAGGTTGCCTTGGATCTGTTCCAGGTTTCTCCCCGCCTTTGGTGGCAGCGGGCGCTCAAGGATCTTGATGATATATAAGGGCTTTTTTTCGGTCAAGTTAAGCACAATGTCTTCATATAGGTCATGCGGCGCCCCCCAATGGAATATGGCTAGAAAGTGATACTTCACCGGCGCCTTTGTGCCTAGGTAGAAGTATATCGATGACTCGGATCCCCAGACATAAACGCTATCATCAGGCTTCAACCTGCTTTGCAGATAATCAGCCAGAGCCTTTGCCTCGTAGTATTGATGCGTGCCAGTCGTCTGTAGGGAGAGCTGATAAGGATTTGTCTCGGCAAGGTAATGATAATTGTGATTGAAAAACAACAAACCGCCCCCTATTGCCATCATGTAAATGAGTATCCTCAGCGGCTGGGAGCTTTGTATCCGGTCATCGCATCCTTCAATTACAACCACAAAGGCATATACGCCCAGCAAGCATATTGCGGGAACTACCTGGATATAGTAGTGAGCAAAGAACTTGCCGCCGGATAGCACCCCCAGGTAGGAACCTATTGCCCACCAAGCCAAGAACCCAAAAGAAGCGCTGCCGCGCCCGAACAGGCTTATTATAAGCCCAGCAATGGCAGCGATCCAGAGCACTGGATTAGATGAAGCAATATCCAGCAGGCTTGTCAGCGACCTGGCAATGATGCTGATGCGGTAATCTACCGAGACATATTCGCTGACAAACTTGATCGTCCAGAAATAAAAAGCACTGAATGCTCCCTTAGAGGCAAGATAGGCTGCCATGAGCAGCAAGGGAACACAAAAGCCTGCAAGCAGAGCTGAACTCCTATAGATAATTTGTCCAAGCGCAAGCTTCATGCGTTGCATGGGGGGAACCGGGGGATCCCGCTGTCTTAGACCTTGGTATAAAAGCCAGCCAATGAATAGAACTGCCTGGAATATCGCTACCTGCTTATATGCAAGGGCTATACCGCTGAAGAAACCGGCAAAGACAAGGTTAACCCAACGGTTACCAGCCCCTTTGATAAAACGAAGGAAAAACAGGCATCCGAGCATATAGGGCAATATCATGAAGTTCTCTATCTGCGAGGTGAAACCCTGGATCGCGGGCATAGGGCTGTAGAGCGCATAGATCAGCGTTGCAATAAGAGAAGCTTGTGCCTTAAAAATCTGCTTTGCAATAAGGTAAAAACAAAAAACAGCACCCAGCCCCCAGATTATGGTCAGCCAACGCAGGACCTGGAAGCTGTCTCCCCAAGAATCGAATACAACCGCCCAGGTTAGATAGGTGAGCGGAAACTTGGTGTCAGGGAGATCCTTATATATTACATCACCCTTTATTATGTTCTGTGCGATGTATGCGTACATGCCAACATCTCGCACCAGCGGGACATCCTTGAAGTGCAGCCGCACTAGTAAACTGGCAAATAATATGAGGACAAGTGCGATTATTTCTCTTTTTTTACTCACCATCATTCCCCATGAGCGATCTTAACTACCTTAAAGCCATGAACACCTGGTCGCAGCAAATAGATATCATTATCGTAAACCTGATACATCAAACTTTCCTTGTCAGCCTCGGTCAATCCCTTGCATAATAGCTCGTTCGCGCTGGGATGTTCGGACATCAAGCGCTTAAGTCCCTGCTCTTTGGTTCCATAAGCCTGTATGATGTTCCCAAGCAATCGAGCTGTAACATACCCACTATAAGCCCAGTAATCGTATATTTCCCCCAGGTATCGCTTGAAGTTATCATCGATGAAAGGGCTCTGCTGCAATTCCCCTGGATATGGCGATAGCACAAGTATATCCTTATGATAAGGTCTAAGCTGTCGATAGAAGTCCATGTTTGCATTTAGGGGAGACAAGACCACGGGGATATCGGAGCCGATTCGCCTTAGCTGACGCGCGACCAGGCTCCCGTGATGCCAGTAGCTGAATACCAGTATCAGGTCGATCTTTTGTTTGGCAAATTCGGTTATATATTCAAGGAAATTCTGCCTTCCCTCGATGAAATATATCTTGGCAGCCAAAGTCAAGTTGCCATCGTGAAGTATGGACTCCTGGAATGTATTGAACAACACGGTATGGCGTCTTGAATTGAAGATCATGGCTCCGATGCGCTTGCCCTTGTACTTGGTTCTTATCAAGCGATGAAGCCTATGTGCAGCTCCCTTCTCATCAAAATGGAAGCGATATATAGGTCTGCTCGATGCCATGGGGATATATAGCGCTCGCACGGCGAGGAAACCACCCGAATCAACGAAGTTATATTGCCTGATCATGGCTAGATGTCCTTTCTCCTTTAGCAATCCCGATGTTATCGCCTCGTCTTTGGACATCTTCGAGCGCGAGTCATGAAGCTCGAGCGCATAAGGGAGCTTGCCTGTTTCTGCCAGGTACTTGTTATAAGCCTTTATCCCCTTGATAAACGATTCGCCGTAGGCTGAATAGATGCCGCTAATCGGCGCTATTATAGCCACTTTGGGGGCATCACTTTTTACACAGGATACCGGGCAGGCTGCTATAAAAAGCATAAGAATGAACCTTAGGAGGTATCCGCGCCCTGGTAGGATTCTAGTAAACATCTATCTTGACCGGCTCGGATGGCTCGCTTTCATTAGCCAGTATAGCATTGTCAACCGCAGTAACCCTGTAGAAGTAGCTATGTCCCACAACCACATCGTTATCCTCGTATGATGTCCTGAGCAGCAATTCCGAGTTCAGCTTGATGTAATCCCCTCCATCGATGCTTCTTTCGATGTTGAATCCGCTAACTTCGGTCAGGTTTGGATGAGACCATATTAGGCTGATTCTTCTTTGCCACAACGATGCCACCAGGTTCTGAGGGGAGAGGGGCGGCTTTGTATCAAGAAATCGAATCGATTTGACCAGGCTCTTATGGCTCTCCAAAAGCGGACTGGGGATGTATGATTTGATCCTGTAATAATATACGATGCCATCATGCACCTTCTCATCGAGATAGTAATCGAGATGCGCCTGTTCGATGTTTATCGGCTTGGGATCGAAGCGAGAAAGCGAGGTGCTCTTGAATAAGCTGGTCTTGACCAGGTGGCTTATATTGTTGTCTATGCAGTCATAGCGTGCCTTTTCCCAGGTCAACAACACGCCCGATTGGGTCAGGGCACAGTTGAGATCCAGCGGGGGATTGGGGACATATCCAAATATCTTCTTCCCTATTAGCTTGTTTTCGCTCTTTCTTTTCTTGTGATCTAGCACCTCGATATAGTACTCATAGCTGATCCAGGGATAGAACTTGAACTTGAAATCCTTTATGGGGCGCAGCTTCTCATCTCTAGGGGGCATTCCGTCATCGATGAAAAGGTACTTGCCTGCATAGTCGGGATGTGGATTAAGCTCCTCTTTTCTCAACTCGGCTATCAAAGCCATCTTAGCGAAGCGATGCTTCATGGGTATGGTCTTGTAATAGGCAGCCAGGGATATGTTCTTATCGTACTGCACCTTTGTGTAATCGATGTCCTCAAGGGTTGTCGGCTTTGGAGTCGGGGAGGGGGTCATGCCAGGGGGTACTGTTGGTGATGCACTCGGGTTGAGATCGGCTCGAAGCCCCATTTCTGTTTTATCTAATGGAGCCTGGGTCGCGGCGGTAAGGTTCTCATCGAACAGGGCACCTAATGTCTGGTTGAGATCCAAGCCGGTCTTTTTAGCTGCCTTCTTCGGTGGCTCATAGGGCTTATAGGCGCGGTAGATCCTGACTCCATAGATCTTCTGCAACCGGCTGCCATCCTTGTATGTCTCCGGCAGCGTAAAGACAAGCTCTATCTGACCGCATGCCAAAATGACCTCACCGCCGGGGATCGCCTCTGGTATCTTGGGTCGCGGCACCTTTGGAGAGCCGTATTTACCGCAACTGGTGGCAATGAGTACAACGGCGAGTACTATCGTTACCGCTATGGTTATGTGCCAGATATGAAATCTCATCTTCATTAAGCTTGCATTTAGGCTGGCGATAGCTTTCTCGAGATCGATTATTCATTATTTTTACCTCTCTCCGTTTATGCCAGGTTGATACCCAATCTATAATAACCGAATCCAGAATGTCAAGTGCATACCCACATAATCCTTCTAAACCCCCTATTTATTATGCAATGGACGCTTAATGGCTACTTGTGCTATTTTCTTATATCAATGGAAGACAACGATTCATGTTGAATGCGCTTGATGATGCAAAAAAAAAAGGAGCTCAATCCGCCTTATATGTGGAAAATGGATAATAAAGTCCGCTTAAAACTCCTTGCTGGTATTATCATTCTGGCTGCGCTGCTCAGAGTAGTGAATCTCGGCGATAATCCACCTGGCTTTTTCTTTGATGAGGCTTCCACTGGCTATGATGCCTGGAGCATCCAAAGGACAGGCAGGGATCAATGGGGGCAGTATTTCCCAATATTCTTCAAGGGCTGGGGTGACTACAAGGCTGGCTTCTTTCGCTACTTTTGCGTCCCTTTTATCGCTATCGGTGGCTTGAATGAATGGACTATCCGTCTGCCGGCTGCGATATTAGGAATATTATGCATCCCGCTTGTCTTTGCCTTTGCCAGGAAGCTATCTAATGATGATGATTATATCTCCCTGATAGCTGCTTTTTTCCTTGCAATATCTCCCTGGCATATAATCATATCGAGGGTCGGCTTGCGCATGATCAGTTTCATTCCATTGTTCCTGCTTGGGAGTTACCTGTTTCTGGAAAGCATGGAAGATCGACCCAAACTTCTAATAATCAGTGCCTTATGGTTCGGACTATCGCTATATACTTACTCTGCTGCTCGGGTTTTTCTGCCTATATTTCTTGTATCTATCATTATACTTTATAGGCGCGAGTTAGCCAAAGGATGGCAGATGAGCTTTATCAGCGCCTCGATCCTTGTGATATCAGCGCTGCCTATGCTTCACCTGGCAATCTTCTATCCCCATCGCTTCGCTGCTCGTTACGAGATGATCTCGCTGGCATCGGCGGAGCCGACCTTAGCAGGGCAGATCATGCTTTTCATCAAGAATTGGTTGACCTATTATTCACCGAGCTTTCTATTCAACAATGGCGATGCAAATATCATGTTTTCACCGCCTGGATTCGGGCAGCTTTATCTGTTCATGGCGCCGCTAATCATTATCGGACTCTTGATGGTTATCAAGACCCCAGGAAGGCTACGCACTTTGCTTTTGATTTGGTTACTTGTCTGGCAACTCCCCGGCGCCATCACTACTGAGGCAAATCCGAATTCCATACGAGTCATAACCATATTCCCATTATTCGAGCTTCTGGGAGCCTTTGGAGCTGTCGGAGCTTATCGATACCTGAGACCGAGAATAAGCATATCTGCCATGAAAGGAGTATTGACTGCGATTGTGATCGTAGTAACCTGGGAGATGGGATCATTCACTTACCATTACTTTGTTTGGTATCCATCACAAGCTTGGAAACAGTGGCAGTATGGCTGGCGCCAAGTCTATGAGTACACGCAAGAGCATGAAGCACAGTTAGACCAGATAATCATCACCGGATATAGTAAGTGCCCATTAATACTTAATCTCTTTTATACAAGGTATGAGCCTGCCCGTTTCCATGAGCACCGCGGAATGGACATGAAGTACCGCTTCTTTCCACAGGGGGCTGATATCGAGGATTACTACCGACAGTGCGATAAGCAAACCCTTTTCGTGATACGGGTCTTCGAGTTGACCGAATACAAGGCAGTACATACCATCTCCAGCCCCGATGGAAAGCAGGTGGTCTTCAAAATGGTGGAAAAGAAAACGGTAGCTGATTAAAAGAGGCTAAACACAGCCGTAAATTCTAATTGATCAATTGAATAGCCGTAATCGAAGACCTGGAACATTTCAGGAAAATATTCCGTAAAATAGTTGAAATAAACCACCACTTCAAGCCAGTATTCATAAGGGTATATTTTGAGGATCCAAGTGACACTGCAATTTTTAAAAGCTCGATCTTGCAAATAAAGGCTTTGTCAAATAAAGAATTAATGTTCCATGTGGAACATATGATTTAACTATTTGATTTTTTAGGTCGTTTTTCTCCAAATCTACATCAACGGACTCAAGTTTAAAAGCCCAAAACGAGGGGTGCTAATTGATCTATTTAGATTAACTCATTGATATTAAAGAATAATTTTTTTGAAAACTTCTTCCGAGGATCCTCATGCCTCCAATTTTGACCACGAAATATCGTGCCAAAATGGCACGCAGAAGGGGTAACTCATTGATTTATTTGAAGTTTGGGATTGGCTAATAATACATGATATTGCTTATAACTCGTCTCTCGGGGGGTGCCGCATTAAAAATCTGCGCCAAACGCCGAAGATCTCACGAAAAGACGCTCACGAAAAGACGCAGGAAATAAAGAGTTGATCACGCAAAGACGCAAAGACGCAAAGAGGAAGTGATACCGTGATACCGTGATAATGTGATAGAGGAGAGGAAAGCCCCTCAGCCCAGCCCTCTCCTAGCGGAGTTTGTATCAAAATGTCCAAGAAATCCCATACCCTGTCATTCCGAGCGAGTGAGCGTAAGCGAGCGAGTCGAGGAATCTCTTTATTTACAATACCTTACAGAGATCCCTCGACTTCGCTTCACTTCGTTCCGCTCCGCTCGGGATGACAGGTGGGGGGTTTGAGACAGACTCCTTTGGGAGAGGTCTGGGGTGAGGACTGCGTAGCCTACAGATTAAAATATCGTAAAGATAGCTTTATTTTCAATGCTTTATCTTACTTTTCTTTCCATCGTCTAAGGAGGCACTACCTATCTTAGGTTAAGACTCCCTCCTTTTTATTTCTGAAGGATGTTTATTTTTAAAAAACTGTTCCTTTGCAAAATCCAAGCCGAGAATTTAGGATCTAAAAGGGGTTGATAATCTTATAAAAACCTGATAAATATAAAAGGCTTGACTTCGAGACAGTAGTCTTGACCATAATAATGGGCTGAGGACTTTCCCGGCTCGCTTTGATATCGACAAGTTGAACAAGGAGTTGGTAAGTACAATGGCAAAGGTTGTAAAAAAGAAGAAAAAGAGAAGAGGCGGCGGATTCGGCGCCGGCGCTGCAAAAATTCGTGAAGAATCGAGTTTAAGACCAAAATTCGTAGAAAAACTCCCTCCCTGCATGGATAAGTGCCCTAGCGGCACCGATATCCGAAAGGTCATAACCACTATCGCCCAGACCGAGGATAGGGGCAGAACCTATGAAGAATCATACAGGCTAGCCTGGGAAACCATCGTCGATGGCAACCCTTTCCCCGCGGTATGTGGGCGCGTGTGTCCCCATCCCTGCGAGGACGGCTGTAATCGCAAGGAACTAGAAGGCGCACTCAGCATCAACGCCATTGAGAGATTCCTAGGAGACTGGGCTATTGAACAAGGATTGAAGTTCGACAAGCTTACTGATGAGAAGCGGAAAGAAAAGATCGCTGTAATCGGAGCCGGACCCGCTGGAATGTCATGTGCATACCACCTGGCGCGCAAGGGATTCAATGTAACCGTCTTCGAGGCATTCTCGCACCCCGGCGGCATGCTCTGGTACGGCATACCACAGTATCGCTTGCCAAGAGATGTCATTGAGAAAGAGGTGCAAAGAATAGCAGACCTTGGGGTGAAGATAAAATATAATACGATCATAGGAAAGGATATTTCCCTCGATGAGCTGAAGGAACAATACGATGCTGTCTTCGTAGGCATCGGCGCTCACAAGGGCTATAATCTTGGCATCGAGGGCGAGGATGCCGAGAATGTTATGACCGGCACCGAGTTCCTGAATAAGATAAACTCCGGCGAGACAGTGGATGTCGGCAAGAAGGTCATCGTCATCGGCGGTGGGGATAGCGCAATCGATGCTGCCAGGGTATCCAAGCGTCTCGGCGCTGATGTTACCATACTTTATCGCCGCACCATAAAGGAGATGCCGGCTATTGAGCACGAGGTCGAGGAGGCTCAAGTGGAAGGAATCAAGATCGAGTTCCTCGCTGCCCCGATCTCCTTCATCAAGGGGAATAACAACCGCGCCAAGGGGATGGTAGCCCAGCGCATGGAGCTGGGTGAACCTGACTCAAGCGGCAGGAGAAGACCAGTGCCCATACAGGGATCTGAATTCGAGATCATGGCTGATACGGTCATCGCTGCCATCAGCCAGGAACCGGACTTCGAGGGACTGGAGAACCTGCGCGAGGGCAAAGATTGGGTGAAAGTGGATCAGTTTGGTCGCACCCAGGACGAGAAGATCTTCGCCGGCGGAGATGTAACCGATCTTGGATTGGTAACCATAGCCATATATCAAGGACGCTGCGCCGCACAGGCGATCCAAGCCTACTTCGACAACGATCAGCCAAAGCAACCGGTGCCAAAGGACAAGCCTATCATAACCGCTGACAAGATGAAGCTCTCCCACTACGAGCAGATGGAGAGAAACCAAATACAGGGCAAGGATGTCGATGCACGATTCAAGGACCCCTGGGGCGAGATATACGGCGGACTGACCGAGGAACAGCTCAAGAGCGAGGCAAAGCGCTGCATGAGCTGCGGGCTTTGCTTTGACTGTGGCAACTGCTGGAGCTTCTGCTCGGAGAACGCCGTTATTAAGCCATCTGAAAGGTTTGGCGAGTACAAGTTCAAGCTCGAATTCTGCAACGGCTGCAAGAAATGCGCCGAGGAATGCCCCTGCGGCTACATTGAGATGTTTTAACAAAGCAGCCGATCAGCCTTAAAATAGTGCTAAAAACAAGCCCCTTGCGCCACCGAAGCAGCAAGCGAGGGGCTTTTTTTTTTCATAAAATGGATGACTCTTTATTCGCGTTTTTGCCTTTTTCTCACAAGGGCATTATATATATATAAGCAAATGAAGAATTTAGGGGTCAATATCTCGCTGGTTATCATTCTTTCTTCCATAGTTACCATGGTTCCAACCGCCCTGTTGGCAAAAAACTACGCAATCATAGTCGGCATGGCACACTACGTTGGCACCTCGTGGTTGAGGTACGCCGATGATGATGCGATGGATATGAGGGCTGCGCTGTTGGCTTACTCGGATTGGCTGGATGAGGATATAATCTTGTTGATCAATGAAAATGGAAAAAAGCACGATATCCTGAACGCCTTTTTATATCTTGAGACAGTAGTTACAGAGGAGGACAATTTTCTTTTTTTCTTTTCTGGTCATGGATTGACGGCTCCTGATATGGAGCCTTACGACGAGGCGGATGGATACGATGAGTTCATCTATCCCTATGATGGACGGGGAGTAAACACCTGCATTCGCGATGATGAGTTGTCCTATTGGGTGAGCCTGCTCAGGTGTCGCAACAAAACAGTGATTATAGACTCCTGTTTCAGCGGGGGGATGTTTCCCCATTCAAATGGCTTTGGATTTGACAACCAGGACGGCACTATTAAATCGCCACCGGATGCCTATTATAGCGACCTGGCTCCCTCGCCCGGGGACGGGTTCGCAAAAGACCTCGTAATGCGTGGTTATCATCATCGGCAAAGCGCCTCCAAGGATGGAGAGCCAAGCAGCCTGGTGGTTTTGATGGCTAGCAGGGAGGATGAGCCGTCTTATGAGTATTCATCACTGCAAAACGGTCTATTTACACATTTTTTAACCAGGGGATTCCTCGATCTTAGCTGCGATGAAAATGATGATGGCGGTATCTCTCCAGAAGAGGCTTTTCGCTATGCTGACTATTATGTAAGATACTTCTATCCAGGTGTGCAAACACCGCAGATGTATGATGATTATCCCTTCTATAGCTTTAATTGCGCGCAGGATTACTTTCCCGGCTATAATGTGAGCCTCTGGATAACTGCCGATAAGGAACAGTATGCAAAGGGAGAGTTGATGAACCTGAATATCGGTATATCTAACCCATCTTATGCTACCGAGATGGATCTATATATCGTTCTCGAGGTAAACGGAGGGTATTATTTTCTCTCCGACCAGCCATCATATCCCTCTTTCATGCTTAACCCGTACTTTTTTCCACTACCTTTGGGCATGCTATTCGGCTTCGATGGTGGAGTTCTTACCCTAGATCTAAGTGGAGTCGAAGGGACAATCTTTGGAAGATGGTATATTGCAGGTTTAATTCAGGGCAAGACGATTCCTTATGGTTTAGATTACTTTGACTTCAGGATCAACTAGCTTCTTATGAGTAAACGCTTTATTATCGGCACCAGGGGAAGCAAACTAGCATTAGCGCAGTCCGAGCTTATAATAAAAAAGCTACAGCGGCTCAACCCCGATGCCTTGTTCGAGACCCGAATTATCAAGACCAAGGGGGATCTGGTGCAGGATAGATCCCTGGTAGATATCGGCGGTAAGGGACTTTTCGTCAGAGAGATCGAACAGAGACTTCTAGCTAACCAGATCGATCTCGCAGTGCATAGCTTGAAGGATCTCCCTTACGAGCTACCACCAGATCTGACCCTGGGAGCGGTTCCTCAACGAGGCGATCCCCGTGATGTATTGATCCTGGGCGATTATAACCAGGATCTCAATGTCTTGCCAGAGGGATTCACCTTTGGAACTGGATCGCTAAGACGCAAGGTCTTCATCAAGAAGCTATTTCCCAGCGCATCTATCAGGCTTATTCGAGGGAATCTCGATACCAGGATCAGGAAGCTAAAGAACGGAGAGTATGATGGCATCTGCGTAGCCGCTGCCGGGTTAAGGCGGCTTGGCATGATGCGCAGCTATTACCAGGTGCTCCCTGTGGAGGTATTCCCCCCGGCTGCATGTCAAGGGACGCTTGCAGTTGAGGTGCGAAGCGATGATGATGAAGTGCTAAGCCTGGTCAGTAAACTCGATAATTACATCAGCCGCTCCTGTGCAATGGCGGAACGAGCTTTCCTCGAAGGACTGAACGGGAGCTGTCGGCTGCCTATCTCTGCGTACTGTTGTTTTTCTGAGGGTTACCTGTTAAGGCTCAATTGTTTGATTGCATCTCCAGAGGGGGATGAGATCCACACCGAGCAACAGGTCGGCTCGGTAGCCGATGCCAGAGACCTGGGACTTGCAGCAGCAGAGCGGATACTGAAGAAATGCTCGCGCAAGATCCTGGATCTCCTCGATCGAGGATAATGATGACCAGGCGGTAGTTGAGCATGGTATTTTTTGCTATTAACTCCCTGCTACCCCTTTTAACTAGGTGGAAGATAACTACCGATCGTGTTAGGCTTCAGATCATTGACCTTTACATAACTTAATGGCACAAAATAAACTGAAATATACAAAGATATTACTCAGTGCCCTGTTGATATGCCTTCTAGCAGCTACGGTTATCGTGCAGGTCAAGGTAAAGTCTATCAAACGACCAATCTATACATCAGGTATAGCAAAGGGGCAGGTCATTCCCGCATTCAGGGCTAAGGCGCTTGATGGCACAACTGTGGATGCGCTACAGATGCGCGGGAGAAGCAGCCTGGTACTGTACTTTGCGACCTTCAATGAGCGAGACAGCCTGAAAAACCTTGAGAAATTGCATCGACTAAGCAACCTCGTACAAAAGGCGCGGATTCCATTTTATATCGTATTTATCTATGGCAGTGATGATAAAAGCAGTAAACCGACTGAGCTTCGATCCGTTTACCCTGTCATACCGGATGAAAACGGCAAGCTGGCTCGCAAGTTCGATATAGCGCTGATCCCTGCCGGAAAGAACCTGCCGGTAACCGCCATACCGACCCTGATGCTCATCGACCCTGATGGAGTGGTCAGGCTTAACCTGGTTGGTGAGATCTCGGCCGAGGATACCGAGCTGGCGAGGATACTGTTGTCTTCCAATAGATGAGTCAGCTATAAAGCGCTACATCAACACTTTGATCACCAGGCTATCTTGCTATTATACATTTCATAAGAGCCCCAAGATGTGGTAGGTTATGGCTTAGGATGCTGTCTGCTGGCAAATATTCTCGGTTCATTCTGTTAATTATCGTTCTGTGTGTGTTCTTGAAAGCCGATGGTTATGAGATCCAACAGCTTGAGGTATCTTTTGAGCCAGCGCTCGATCCCGAATCCCAAAAGATGCGAGATATACATGTCAATGCCAGGATCGAGTATGGCATGGATAAAAACCAGGAGATCCTAGGAAAAATCGACCTTGGAGAGTGGAAGGCTGTAGATCTTCAGGCACCGGCTTCCAGCGATACAAGTAATATCACCTTGAGCGCTAATGGCAATCGAATTCAGTGGCTCATACCAGCAAGCGAAAATGAGGGCAAGATTGCACATCTTGATTTCCGCATACCCTATGGTTTACTCGGCACCAAAGAGACCAACAGCTTCAAGGCTGAATGGCTGGGGGGATGGGAGGTACCGGTACGCAAGCTAAAGATTACATTCTGGCTACCAGACGGCTTTGAGCCAACCAGGCTCGAAGAGAGGGGAAGAATGGGCTTTATATCCAGAATTGAGCGGGATGGGAGAAAAGGATTGATGCTCATAAATGAAAACATCGGGCAGGGACACCCGATCCAGTTCCATCTGCTCTTTTCACCTGGACTGGTCAAGAACTTCGGTCCCCTGCGCATATCCTTCAATGAGCTATTCCTCGGATTCATCATACCTTTATTCTTCTTTGTATCCATTTTCTACTTCGTATCCCGAAGGATTCTATCCACCATAAGATTCTCTCGATTAAATACAAGCAAAAGAAGTCATAGCGACTCTCGCATCCACGATCTAGGGGAGTTCAAGGCTAAAATATGCAAACTCAAGATAAATCCAAACCATAACCAGGATGCAAAGGACCTCAATATCGACAATAATGGTCATGATGATGAGAAGACATACCACTGAAATATCACTAATCTTGATCGGTTTGTTGATAATATCAAGCCTTGTCGGTTGCAAGGACAGAAAGGCTCCGCCTGATGAGCACTACAATCTTCTATTCATCGGGGTTGACACCCTAAGAACCGATGCGCTCGGCTGCTATGGGGGGATAGATCGATACGGCATCTTCACGGATTGGCTATCCCGGCGCAGCTTGCAGTTTACCAATGCTTATTCGCAGATCCCGATCACCGCACCCTCTTTTTCCACAATGATGACCGCAAAATATCCCACCGAGCACGGGGTGATCAACAATAACTACAAGCTGAGCGATAAGCATGAGACTTTAGCCGAGATACTCAAGAATAATGGCTTCAGAACCGGCGCTGTCATATCGGGTCATGTGCTTGATGCAAAGTATGGTCTTAGCCAAGGGTTCGATTATTATGACAACGAGTTCTTTCTTACCCAACATGCATCCACCACCACCAAAAAGGGTATCGACTGGCTCACCAGCGATCCCGAATGGACGAGGAAGCCGTTTTTCCTTTGGCTGCATTACATCGATCCACATTCACCTTATGAAGCGGAAGATAAAGAGTTACTTAAACTATATTTCGATCACAAGAATCCGACCATAACTGGTGTATCGACCGATGAACTTAACCGAATCTATCGCGACCAGGTTGCCCTCGATGCCGAGAGCATCAGACGCTATAGAAACTTCTACTACCAGCAGTGCGTATCGCTAGAAAAGGCTCTGCTACCCTTGAAAAGGCTGCTAGCCAAACACGACTTATTTAGAAGAACCCTGATCGTCTTTGTCTCCGACCATGGCGAGACCTTGTATGAACACAAGAATTATTTTGGGCATGCCTTCAGTGTTTATGATGAATGTATCAGGGTTCCCTTGGTGTTATCCATGCCGCAGCGACTTCCGCTTGGATATCTTTATACTGGTGATTTCGCGCTCAAGGACCTCTCGCCGTTGATCATTGAATTACTCGAAATAAAACACCAGTGGAGGTTGATCGGCAAACCACTTTTGCAGGGAATCCTCACCCAAAGAGATAACATGCCGATCCGTTCAGCCTGTTTGTTCCAGACCTTTGCCCCGGAAGGGGAGAGGGATGTTAACGGTATAATCGCCAATGATATTAAAATATTCAAGATCCCCTCAACCAATCAACTTGAGATCTTTAATCTAGGTTCCGACCCAGCAGAGCAGCATCCCTCTTGTGAACCGTCCACGAAGGCGGAGAAGGAGTTAATCAAGCTTCTTGATGCACTTGTAAGCGATCTACCATCCCGAGAATCGATTGCAGTGCCGATCTTGGACAAGGAGCGCCTCGAGATGCTGAAGACCATGGGATATATTCACTAAAGACATTTGTATCGATATCTCCCCTTTGGTTAATTGTTTGTGCTATCATGCACTGCAAATGGAAATAGGGTCGAAAAATAGATTGTCGCAACCTGGGAATAACGCTGAATCCTCGAACTTCTTCGCCAGGCTCACCGCTTTCATGCTCAAACACCGATTTGTTTATATGGTTATCATCATATCATTGACCTTGTTTGGGGCATATAATGCTGTCCAGATCCGATTCAATTTTACCCTGGAGTCGTTTTTCCTCTCTGATGATCCCAAAAAGGCGGACTACGAGCGATTGGTAAATCTATTCGGTGAGAGCGACAATACTATCTTATGCGCCTTCAGGGTCGATGAGCTTTTCACGCCACAGAATCTAAGGCACTTGGATGAGCTGACCAGGGCATTCAAGGAGCTGCCCTATATCGAGAAGGTGCAAAGCCTTACTGATTTCATGGATATCGAAGGTACAGACGATGGCTTCTCGGTTCAACAGCTTATACAAACGCTTCCGAAGACTAAAAAAGGGGCGCAGGCGATAAAAAACAAGGTCATGAATAATCCTCTGGTCAGGGACTATCTTGTATCCAGGGATGGAAACGCTGCCGTTATACTCGCTGATATAGACGAGACTTATGATGACAACGAACATCGGCAGGAGATATTTAGCAAAATCAGATCATTTCTGCCCGAATACAACCAGCGACTTAACACTCAGATCTATCTGGGTGGAGTGCCGATGGTCAGAAACGAGTATGTCCGCTTCAGCAAGCGTGATAACACGATCTTTCCGCCACTGGCAGCCCTTTTCATATCGATCTTGTTGGCCTTGGTATATCGGACGCTGCCGGGAGTGCTGATCCCTGGCAGCATGATCGTAATCGGTTTGATATGGACCGTGGGACTGATGGCACTGACTGGAAGCGAGATCAATATCGTCAGCACCGTCCTGCCAACCCTCATTCTTGTTATCGGAGTGGCGGTGGCTATCCACATAATGACCCAGTACTACCAGACCATCGAGGTGGGCATGTCAAGAAGAAAGATCATCGTAAGGACCCTCTCCCTGGTGGGAATAGCATGTTTTTTGACCGCATTAACCACTGCCATAGGCTTCGGCTCTTTGGCAATAAGCTCGGTAAACATGGTAAGAGAGTTCGGAATCTACGCCGCTGCTGGCGCTATCTTCGCCTTCATTATCTCGGTAACTGGGGTGCCGGTCTCATTATCCCTTTGTAAGATCCCCTCCGGGAAGGTGAAAAGAAAGTTCGAAAGAGGACTAATCAATAAGATACTTGTATTTCTGGGCTATTACACGACTAAGCATCCCTGGCTGGTAATGATGATCGGCTCGATTATCATTGTATTATCAATGATCGGTATCTTGAGAATCAAGGCTGAGATTCGTCTTTTCGAGGATATAAAGGAACATACTTATCTATATAAAGGGAATGTCTTCATGGAGGAAAACCTGTACGGCGTGGTACCCATCGAGATCCTGCTAACCGCCGAGAATATGGATGCCTTCAAGGAGCCACAGGTGCTAGGTGCTCTAAGACGGATCCAGGAAAAAGCATTGCAATTACCCGATGTGGGGAGAGCCCTGAGCATGGTCGATCTTCTAATGAAGATGAACAGCGCACTGCATGGGGATGATGTGGCATACTATCGAGTACCGCAGAGCAAAGAATTGGCAGCACAACTTATACTTCTATACGAGATGTCCGGGGAACGGGAGATCTTCACACTGGTAGATGAGTCCTTCCGAAACGCAAGAATATCGCTTTTAATCAATGATATCGGTTCAACCAAAGGAGATGAACTAGTAGATGGGCTGAATATCATTATAAACCAGGAGCTGGCTGGCATTGAAGGAATAAGCTATGCAATTACCGGTTCATCGGTTCTGGCATGGCATATCTTGTTAAATATGGTCAAGGATCTGATCAAGAGCCTTATCTTAGCTATTTTTCTGATCTGTATATTGATGACCATCGTTTTTAGATCGCCTAAGATCGGCTTTATCAGCATGATCCCAAACCTTATCCCTATAGCCATAGCAATGGGCATTATGGGATATGCAGGCATCGCCTTGAAGCCCTCAACTTCGGTAATCTTCTGTGTGGCATTGGGCTTGGCGGTGGATGATACCATACACTTCCTCTCCAGGTTCAGGGAGGAGTTCGGTCGCCTGGGGGATCATGAATTAGCTATAAAGGAGACCATGATGACCACCGGCAGGGCGATCATGCTCACCTCGGTTATTCTGATCGGCGGATTCATCCTGCTTTTATTCAGCGAGTTCGATGCAACGTCGATATTTGGCGCTTTATCCATGGTGGTTATGGCATCTGCGCTGGTTGGGGATCTCTTCCTGACCCCAGCTTGTCTGATCCTGTTCAAGCCACGTTTTCCAATCTCCAATCCAAAGGTGAAGATATCCTCTCCATAACCTACTTTTTGATCATTAAAAAGCCAAGGTATCGATCCCATTTGGGAGGAAATTTGCTATCATAAAACGAGAATCGGGATAAATAATCCTGGAAGGATCCTATAGTATGGATAAGATACTGATCATCGATTTCGGCTCACAATATACGCAACTCATCGCACGGCGCATAAGGGAACTTAATGTCTATAGCGAAATCCAACCTTACAATATATCCCTTGCCGAAGTAGAAAGCTTCCAGCCAGCGGGGATAATACTCTCCGGCGGACCGATGAGCGTCTATGATGATAACGCGCCGATGATAAAAATGGCGCTCCTGGAATTGGGATGCCCAATTTTAGGCATCTGTTATGGAATGCAGCTTATAGCGCTGCTGCTTGGCGGTTCGGTCAGCCACTCCCTAGCCAGGGAATATGGCTATGCAAATATTGCCGTGCATGATGACAGATACCTGTTCGAGGAGATCGTGGCTCCAGGCGGCAACCTCGATGTCTGGATGAGCCACGGGGATCGCATCGATGAGCTTCCAAGGGGCTTCAGGATCCTTGCCGGCACACCGAATGCCCCCCTTGCTGCCATAGCTGACCATGATCGCAAGATCTACGGGGTGCAGTTCCATCCCGAAGTGGCACATACTACAAGAGGAAAAAAGATCCTGGCAAACTTTGTCTTTAAGATATGCAATTGCACCCCTTCCTGGAACATGGGCTCATTTGTCGAGGAAGCCGTGGAGCTGATCAAGCAAAAAGTTAAGGATGCAAAGGTTATATGTGCACTCAGCGGAGGGGTAGATTCCAGCGTAACTGCCATGTTGGTGCATCGAGCTATCGGTGATCGATTACAATGCTTCTTTATCGATAATGGACTGCTACGACTGAACGAGGCTCAAAAGGTAACCGAGCTGTTCAAGGAAAAATTTCACCTCCCAGTAACCCTTGTCGATGCTAAGGAAAGATTCCTATCAAAATTAAAATATGTGATCGATCCCGAAGAAAAACGAAAGATCATCGGCAGGGAGTTCATTGCCGTCTTCGAGGAGGCTGCATCTAGGCTTAAGGGGATTCGTTTCCTGGCGCAGGGAACCCTGTATCCCGATGTCATAGAGAGTGTTAGCGTAAAGGGTCCCTCTGCGACCATCAAGAGCCACCATAATGTTGGCGGATTGCCCGAAGTTATGAAGCTGGAGCTTATCGAACCACTGCGCTACCTGTTCAAGGATGAGGTGCGAAAAGTAGCCCTAAAGCTGGGACTGGATCGCTCGATCGCCCTCAGGCAGCCGTTCCCCGGACCCGGGCTCGCCGTGCGCATACTTGGGGAGGTTACGGATGAGAGAATAAAAATCCTGCAACACGCTGATGACATAATCGTTGGCGAGATAAAGGCAGCCGGGCTTTACTACGAGCTTTGGCAGGCATTCGGCGTGCTGCTTCCCATCAAGACGGTCGGCGTCATGGGGGATGAGCGAAGCTACGAGAATGTTATAGCAATAAGGGCTGTGAGAAGCGATGATGGAATGACCGCGGACTGGGCACAACTACCATATAATCTCCTTGGCAGGATATCAAACCGCATAATAAACGAGGTCAAAGGGGTCAACCGAGTTGTTTACGATATCTCCAGCAAACCACCAGCTACCATAGAATGGGAATAGGAGACCGTTCGCAGCCAGCTATTGCATTTTTTTAGCAGTAGATGTACCATAAGAAATCCGAAGAAAAGATCTTTTGTATGGTTAGTAAAGAACGAGCCAATCATAGTTGTAGAAAGGACGGGTTGATAAGATGCCGAGTTTACATGATGTTTTTGGAAGTCAAGTCGATTCCATGAGGCAGGAAATAAGAGGTCTCCTTAAGGAATACGGTAATGTAGTCATCTCCGAGGTTACTGTTGCACAGGCTTATGGCGGGATGCGCGGCGTAAAGGGAATGGTTTGCGATACCTCGGTGGTGGAGCCTGACAAGGGGCTGATCATAAGGGGAATTCCCATCGCCAATCTCACGGATCAGTTGCCCGAGGCGATATTCTTCTTGCTGCTCACTGGAAGAAAACCAACCGATGATGAGCTGGCTTCGCTGCAAAAAGACCTGGCTAACAGAGCCAATGTACCAGAATATATATGGAGGGTTCTGGAGGCTATGCCTAATGACACGCACCCCATGACCATGCTCGACTCAGCGGTGCTGCTCTTACAGCCGATGTCAAGGTTCGCACAGAGATACAAGGAGGGGATGCCCAAGGAGGAGTACTGGCAGCCGACTTTGGAGGATGCGTTGAACATATTGGCAAAGATCCCCGTCATCGCTGCCGGGGTCTATCGACTTCGCTTCGGCAAGGGTCCACGCATCGAGTCGAATCCTGACCTGGACTGGGGTGGAAATTATGCACGGATGCTAGGGCTTGATGACCCTGATGGCGAGTTTGCAGACCTGGTGAGGCTATACCTGACCCTGCACTGCGACCACGAGGGAGGCAATGTAAGCGCCAACACCTGCCACACGGTCGGCTCCGCGCTTTCCGATGCTTATTATGCCGTATCGGCTGGATTGAACGGGCTGGCAGGACCGCTGCACGGATTGGCAAACCAGGAGTGCCTGGGATTCGTGCTTTCATTGATCGAGAAATACGGCGGCGTGCCGACCAAGCAGCAGTTGACAGACTATGCCTGGTCATTGCTGAACAACAGGCAGGTTATCCCCGGCTACGGACATGCCGTGCTTAGGGTTACAGATCCAAGGTTTACAGCCCTTTATGAATTCGGCAAGAAGTACTACCCGGATGACCAGGTCTTCAAGACGGTCGATCTGATGTTCCAGACGGTTCCGGATATCCTTAAGGAGCACGGCAAGGCGAAGAACCCGTGGCCGAATGTCGATGCCGGAAGTGGCGCAGCACTATATCACTACGGCATTACAGAGTTCCCCTTCTACACCGTCTTCTTTAGCGTCTCTCGTACAATGGGAATGCTGGCACAGTTGGTGATCAATCGTGCACTAGGCACCCCGATCACCAGACCGAAGTCGGTCTCAACCGAGTGGATAAAGGACTTCGTTAAAGGAAAGAAATAGAGGGAATAAACAAGGACAATAGAATATATAAGCTGGAAGTTCATCCGAAGATACTTATAATCTCGCCGACCAGAAACGAACAGGAGTTCATCGCTAAGACCATCGAGTCGGTAATCAGCCAGTCGATCAAGCCAGGGCGCTGGATCATAGTGGATCACGGCTCCACGGACGATACGGTAAAAATCGTTCAATCCTACGCTGAGAAGTATCCCTGGATCGAGCTGCATCCCTTTGCCGGTAAGGTTGCCCGGCAAAGGCAGGGCGGGGCGCCAGCGCTGCACTACGGGCTGGGCATCGCCGGCGATATCAGCATCCATGACTTGGTTGTCTTTCTCGATACCGATGTCAGCTTCGAGGTCGATTTCTTCGAGCGCATTATCGAGCAATTCAACAATGATCCAACGCTCGGTATCGCCGGCGGAGGCGCATATTCCCCAACCGTTCATGGATTGAAGCTAGAGAGGGTGCCTGGAGACCATGTGCGGGGAGCGTGCAAATTCTATCGAGCAACAGTGCTTAAGCAGGTAGGCGGCATCATCCCCAGAAGAGGCTGGGATACGATAGATGAACTCAAGGCGGAGATGCTCGGCTGGAAAGTGAGAAGTTTCCCAGAAATAAGGTTCATACACCACCGCAGAACAGGCAGTACACTGGGAGCGATCAAAGGCAAGGCGGTTCACGGAGAAGTGGCGTGGTATCTGGGATACAAGCTGCCATTTATGGCTTTACGGGCGATCAAGAACATGTTCATCCCGCCTTATTTATTAGGGGGGTCTGCCATGCTTTATGGCTACCTGGCTGCACGCTTCAGGGGCGATGAGCAATACCATGAAAGCGAGGTCATAGAACATCTTCGACAAAAACATAGCAAAAGGATGAGGTATAGAGGGAGATAATCGTTTCTTACATAAAGTTCTGGCTGAAAGCTGTCGGTATATTCGTCCTGCAAACCGCAATAATACGAAAGTTCGGGGCATTGAACATGCCGGCAATCCATGGCAACGAGGCGAAAAATCCCTGGCATTACCCTCTTGCCTTATCTGTTCTGCTCGCTTCAGTGGCTCGGCGCATCCTTTACCTTCTTTGCAGGGGGAATCTTCGCAGCATTGGCGTTGATAGGCATTGTTCTCAAGGTGTGGCGACAACGACAACTTTCCGAGGTGCCTCGATAACAACGAATCTGAAGACATTGCTAGCCCTTATCACCCATCATTCCTTAGCTGGCTTTCAGCCTGGTTTTTCCTGGTTGCAATGGCATTTTCATACCAAGTTAATATTTATAAGTTTCACTTAAAAAGCTAGATTTCATTCATCTAAAGAAAATGCTGGCGAGCCAACTGATATAAGTTCCCAGATAGACCTGAATATGGATTGCATAACAGCCTCGATTGACTGATATCTGGTTGTGTGATAGAAAAAAGTACAAATTGTTTACCAAGATAAGATAATAAAAAAATGATTTCCGAAAACATAGAGACCTTCTGCTCATATTGCGGTTTAGAAGGCGTTACCGAGGTATGCCCCCGCTGCGGATTCAACCTACACGAAAACCGACTCACCCGCGAGTGCCTGCTAGTGAATATCGTGGTTAAAGCAACCAAGGACGCCTCACCGGAATTGATTAACAAGCTCACCGAATTCAAGGGATACTCGCGAAGCGAAAGCAAGGATCATTCTGAACACTGCATAACTATACCGATTAATGAACTTAGCCTTCTTCGACCAGTCTTGGAACTTGTCGAGGGCAACGAGGACTTCGAGCTTTATTTCAACGGCAAGCCGAGACCGTTTGCCCAAAGCCTTTGGCTTCCGCTTCTTAAAGTATTGAATATAGGGAATCGTTGATCGGGTGATCAATGGATGGCTAAGAAGGTAAAGGAAGAGTTCGATCGCCTCCAGTTCGAGGAGGACCTGGCTGAGATGGAGATGTTGCTCCGCAAGCTGCGCTCCGAGTACAATCAGTATTTCGCAGGTGCGCTCAAACGACCACCCAACTTCACCGAGATCGCTTTCAACAAGCTGGTGCACAAGTATGTTGGCGATCAACTAAAGAAAAGCGCTGACCGATTCCGCTATTTTAATGTAGTGGCTCGTTATAACAGCATGAGGGAGCTTTGGTATAAGAAAATGCGCCAGATGGACAATGTCGTCATGTACGGCAGGAAGGGAGGATTGCATGCCTACCTGAAGGAAGCGCTCAAGGAATCCAGGGAGGCAAAGGAGAGAGTGTTAAAGGCACATCCAGAGGACTTCAAGTTCAGTGTAATGACAAAAGACCCTCATAATGAACAAGCCACCATGAAATCTCTGCATGATAACTATAACAAGGCTTCACAGTTAGTAGGCGCAAATAAAACCATCTCCCAGGAGAAGCTGACCAAGATACTATCCAAACGGGCGAATGATATAAAGAAGAAGCACGGTGCGGATGTGGTCGAGTTCACCGTAACAATAAAAGATGGTAAGCCGATAATCACAGCCAAAGGCAAAAAGAAGTGAACTGAGTCTTCATTTGCTGTGAATAAAAAGAGGGCTACCGCGCAATGCCAAAAGAAGGAAGGCTATTACTGCTAAATCCACCGGGCGATAAGCTATATATCCGAGACTACTATTGCAGCTTCTCCTCAAAGGGGGCTTACTACTGGCCACCACAGGACCTGATCTACCTGAGCGGGCTGCTCAACCTCGAATTCGACATAAGCGTCCTCGATGCGATGATGCCGAGAATGTCGCCAAACGACTGCACCAAGCAGATCGAGCAGCTATCCCCTGGTATCATCATCTTCGCCACCGGCTCGGCGACCATGGAGCAGGATATGGGTTTTCTTCTGCCGTTAAAGGCAAAGCTCGGATTCAGGCTGATCGCATCCAGCGCCATCTTCTATTTCTGCGCGCGGTATTACCTGGAGCGTTTCGATGGGCTGGACGCCTGCCTCTGCGACTATGCCTCGCCTGAGATACTGGAGTATCTTAAAGGCAAGGAGAGCAGTTTCAACTCCATCGCATACAGGGCAAATAACCGCGATATTTACTCGGATGTGAGACCTGAGGCACTCACCCCAATCCCATCCCAGGGGGAAAGGGATCATTCAAGGAATTGCTTCCAGGTGCCGATGCCGAGGCACGAGCTGTTCAACCTCGACAGCTACAGGATGGCTGCCTGCAAGCGCAATCCGTTCACCGTAGTGGTTACCTCAAAGGGGTGCGGGATGGGATGCTCGTTTTGCGCCATCCGAGCCATCCCCTACAGCAAGCGCCCAGTGGAGGATGTCATCCATGAACTGCGATACCTGAGCGCACTAGGCATAAGGGAGATACTCTTTCAGGACCCGACCATGAACCTGGGCAAGAAGCACCTTTTTGAGCTATGCGAGGCGATCCTGCGGGCGGGGCTTGATGTGTCCTGGATATGCAACTATGACCTGCGCTTTCACGATAAGGTGCTGGCTATGGCAATGGCGCAAGCCGGCTGCCACCTGGTCAATGTCGGCATCGAGAGCGGCAGCGAGGAGATGCTCAAGCGCCACAAGAAGGGGATTAGCCTCGATGGCATTAGGGAGGCGGTCGCCGGGCTGAAGCGAGCAAGGCTCGATGTGTTGGGATATTTTATGCTCGGACTCCCCGGCGAGAGCGCTCGGCAGGTCGAGGAGACCATAGATCTTGCGCGGTCGTTGCCGATAGATTTTGCATCGTTTTCGGTAGCCACACCAGACTGGGGGAGCGCCTTCAGCCCCCAGGCGCTACCCCAAACGGAGAGTGAAAGACCCTCTCCCCCTGCCATCTCCCATAGGGAGAGGGTAAAATCCTCGATCATCCAACCAAACAAACAGATCCCCGATGCTGCCGATGATGAGGCAACCCCTGCGCCATATTGCTGGGACAGCAGCACTTCCAGAACCATCTCAGCCGGCGAGCTACCGTCCGAGGAGCTGATCCGCCTCCGCAGGAGCGCATATCGCCGTTTCTATTTCCGCTCAGGGTATATATTGAGATTCCTGTTGAAGTTGCGCAACCTTCAAGCCCTGCGTAATACAATCGTTGAACTTAAAAACCTAGTTAGGTCAATTTAAAATGTTTTCTTTACGGTTGAATTCGAGAGCTTTCTTAAGAGTGCTCTCCAGGGTTTCCTTTTCTTGTGTAAGGTTCCTCGATTCCCGCCTGCGCGGGAATGACAGACCGAGGGTATGCTTTGCCCCCCTTGTCATGCCCGCGAAGGCGTAAATCCAGTACTAGAGACACTTTACTGTCAACAGGTTTCTATACGCATCTATGGTTCTCGATGATGCGTCCTTCCAGGTGGGGAATCCAGAGACTAGCATGTCCCCCTTTTCCACAAGCTCCCTCGCTAGCCTGGAATCGGTAAGGATTGTGCGCATTCCATCTGCGATCTCCTCTCGGTTATAGGGATCGACGAAGAACGCTGCGTCCTTGCAAACCTCTTTAAGTGCAGGCACATAAGATGCAACAACCGGCGTGTAGCAAGCCATCGCCTCCAGAGCCGGCAGCCCGAAGCCCTCGTACAGAGACACCAGGGTTAATAGCCTCGCATCGCGATATATGGGGACGAGCTGCTCCATGGGCAGTTTGCCGACCGAGAATACTCGCTCCCGACACGGCAGCGCATCCAGCAACTGCCTGAGCTGCATATCGGACTCCAACTGGTCCCCGACCAGCACCAGGGCTATATCCTTGTCCCTAGATGCCGCAAGGTCAAAGGCGAGCAGGAGATTGAGAATGTTCTTGTGCGGCAGAAAGGACCCGACATAAAGCACATAAGGACGCCTTCCTAGCAGCTCAGCCAGCGGGTTATCATCCTTTAGATGATCCCTGAAGAAGGCGAGATCGACCGCATTGTGTATGACCTTGATGCGATCCCTGGGAACCTGGAGCAACTTTGCGATGTCGGCAGCCGATGCCTCGGAGACGGTGATTATCTTGTCAGCCAGGAATACGCTGCGCATCATCTGCATATAGGTAAACTGGTAGCGAATATTCCAGGGCATTATATCCATACAGACCATGTAACTCATATCGTGGATGGTAACTATGCGCTTGCAGGCTTTGGTCTTTCTCATGGGGGTTATATAGTGTGGGCTGTGGAAGACCTGCAGGTTGTAGCGTTTTACCTTGGCTGGTAAAGCGAGGTGTTGGCTGAAGCCGCGCTTGCAGGATCGTTCTTCAATTACCTCGATGTTTCTTCCCTTGAGCTTACCGATGGTCAGGGCATCCTTTGGATCATAGAAAAGAAAGTACCGGTTGTCGCTGTCCAGCTCGGGGATATACCGGACCAGGTTGTAAAGGTAGGTCCCGATTCCGTAGTCATCCAGCTTTCTGATGTCGATTCCGATGTTTGCCATTACCCATTCCTTTTTATTTTTATCAATAGGCTAAATTTGATTAGCAATTTCTTTCAGGTGCTAATAATAACACACTAAAGGTGGCAGCTAAAAGATTTTTTTAGCTGTTGTGGGCTGGTGTGATTGTATGTGAGAAGAATATTATTCCTCAATCTTTATCCTGTCGCCGAGCTCGGTTTTTGTATTCCTGATAGTCAAGACCGGCACCTCGATAACCTCTTTGCTGCCTTTGCCACCCACCGATATACGCCAGGGCTTCAAGCTCTCTACCAGCTTCACCACTCGATGTTCAGAGTCGAGATAGATGACATCAATTGCAAAATGCATGAAAAATGTATGTATGGAGCTGCAAGGCGTTATAAGCAGCCCCTCGCCTGGCTTTATATTATCCTTGCCCAGCAAGCCTTGCGCCCTTGCTGCCGGCGACGAGGCGATAATGCCCTTGTCAGCAATGACAGTACCTTTGGTCTCGTTGATGAACCTTGCCATAATAACCGTGATACCGTGATATCGTGCTACCGAGTTAATACGATACTATTATTTTTTCCTGTTACTGTCCAGGACTTCCATTATCTTAGTAAAAGGAATATTGCCCTCCCTGATTAGCTTCGCATCAGAGCCTGATAGATCCACTATGGTAGATGGCTTGTTTTTCGGTAACTCTCCCGCATCGAAGATGATATCATCATCTCTGAGCTTAACCTGCAATTGAGCGAGCACTTGAGCGATATCATAAGGTTCATCTTCCCCTGATAAGTTAGCGCTGGTTGCGGTCAAAGCTCCCCCCCAGGCTCTTAGTATCTGAAGTGTAAGCGGATTACCGGGGATCCTGATTCCTACTAGTCCCGCCGATGAAATAACGCCCAATGGCAGGTCAACTTTGCATCTTAACATTAAGGTCAAGGCTCCGGGGAGGAATGCCTCGGCGAGCCTCTGAGCTGCTTGAGTCCAATTGACGAACTTACGGGCTGTAGTAACCGACTCTACCGCGATGCTGACCGGCTTGCTGAGATCTCTATACTTTATCTCGAAGACCCGCCTGACAGCAGCTTGACTAGTCGCATCAGCCCCTAGCATATAGCTTGTGTCAGTGGGCGCAATGACAACAGCGCCAGAGCTTAAGGCATTGCAAACAAGCTCTGAGTACTCATCCTTGAAAAAGCCCGATAACACACGCATAAGACTACCTATCTAAATATTTTAACAGGTTGGAGAGGGGATTCAATGGTACAAAAGATTCGATTATAAAAAAGGGAATAGTTTAGACATCTTTGTATGTTATACCTGGAGATGGGATAGCTATTATCAGCTTGGGAATAATCAAGTAGTATGATAGGATTTTACAAACTTGCTATCAAAAGAGGTTTATACTAATGAAACAAATTAGGATCAACTCGGATGTAACCATAAGCATCCTGGTAGCCTTGTTCTTTTCATCAATGTTTTCCGATATCCGGGCTATGCCGGAGCAATACGCTCCAGACTTCAGTCTATACGATTGCAATAATACCTTGTTCACCCTGAGCGACTACACAGGCTACATCATCGCTCTTAACTTCTGGCAGAGCTGGTGTACATACTGTCGTCGGGAGGCTCCCGAACTCCAGGAATTATGGGAAGAATATCGCGCTCAGGGAGTAATGGTCGCATCCATAGGAATACAAGAGAACATCGAGGATATTAGAGCCTGGCGGGATCAATATGGTCTTACCCACCCGGTGCTATCGGATCCTAGCGGCGCTACTGCAAACGATTACGATGTGCGAGGGATTCCGCATAATACCATTATCGGTCGCGATATGGTGATAGCGATGACTCAACGCGGCTACCAGCAGGGCTTGACCGCCATGCGCAACAAGATCGATCAACTGCTCGCAATGCCACCTTATACGCCTGAACTTTTAGCTGCTGATGATATAGGGGACCTGAACATAGAGCTTACCTGGGAAAAGTCATTCGAGTCGGACTTGGCAGGTTTCAGATTATATTGGGGTCCCGAGCAGGGCTATTATCCGAACATGCTCGAAATCAGCGATCCAACCGCCCGCAAAGGATGGATCGATCTCAACCAACAAACCCTTACCCTGTTTGTAGTTTCGGCTTATGATAAGGGAGATAACGAGAGCGAATACAGCAACTGGCTCGCTATCGGCTTCGGTACTTACACCCCGACTATGCTCCCGACCACCACTCCTACAACTACACCAACCGCAACCTCAACCGCCTCGCCTACTACTACTCCAACCAGCACCTGGACCCCTACCGAGACTCCAACCCGAACACCGACTGCAACCTTCACTACAACACCCTCGGCAACTCCGACCACAACACCGATGGTCGCAGATGTGTTACTTGGTGGTTACTGGGACACGAGGTTAAGCAGCGAGCAGGGAGGAATGCTTCAGATGCTCGCATATATAACCGATCCCAATGTCTTCACTGTACGGATATATCACCAGGGGATGGATACAGGGCTTATCATGTATGATAATGGCAGATACGGGGACTTCGGCGCGGGAGATAAATTCTACGGCTATCGAACTGATCTTCCATCGGGAATGCCAGTGATTGCTATCCGGCTAGATTTTGTCCTGTTCAATATCCTTAGTAAGGAGATAGGCTCCTGGCCTGCCCTGACCGTAGATGAATGATGGGAAAAGGCGATATCCATAGGTTCAATCTCAATGCCTGCTGATCCACGCATCCTGAAGGGATACTCCCCAGGGCATAAATCTCAATCCCTGTAGCTTACTTGATGCTCCAAGCTGGGCATTGCTGTAAAATAGATAGATATCCAGCACTTTTTCAGCGAGCAATTGCTCAGCTTTTATGACAAATCGAACTCCATCACTTGGAGATTCTGCTCGCTGAGCCAACAGGAGGTAATATTTTATCTCAGAGTACTTGTCGCTTGTAAAGGCGATTGGCTTAAGATCATGGTATAAAAGTAGGAATTCCTCCAAGGCTAGCTGCGGGTCTGAGAAATGCGGCTCAAAGGAGACATAAGCCAGATCATACTCTTTTGTCTTGTACCTGTAGTACAGGTCCGCATAGCCTAGTTTCTCTATGGACAAGTTTAGTCGCAGCTTCCTCATGCTGGTTTTTAGTCTCTGCGAGATGCGATCCGCAATGGGATCATTGGCTGGTATAATCATTGTGAGCGATCTACCTGTAATAGTTCCCAATGCGGCTTGAGATACCCGGGCATTTGGCTTAGGGATTCGGATCAAGTCATGGTAAAGGGCGATGCTCGGTGGCAATATGGTGGTAGCATATTGCGCTTTTCCACCAAGGGCGATCTTCACGGTATTCTCAGGATCTATCAGCCATAGGAATGCCTTTCGCATCTTTTTATTATCGAACGGGGATCTGGCTGCGTTCAGATGTATAAAAACAGAGTAGGGTATGTTTACATGGGTTTTCTTTGCATCAGTGGGCAGTAGGCTCATATTGGTAGGCTCATATATCAAACCGAGGTCTAACTGCTTGTTTTTAATAGCTATTGCGCTTGCCCCAGGAGCGTTGGAGGGGATAAATGATAAATTGTTCAAGTAAGGACGCCCCTTGAAATAATCAAGATTCGGCTCGAGGACTATCTGATCGTCATCATTGATCTTCTTTACATAAAAAGCTCCGCTGCCGGGGATCCTGGGGGAGTATGGGTAACTCGTTTTAGAATTTGCACTCGCAGGCATAATTGCTAATCCTGGAAAAGCAAGCCTGGTAAGCATGTTGTTACACCTTCCCTCCAGGATGATCCTTAGATGATGTTCTGAAGAGGGTATGATCCCCTCGATCGCTTCCGTTTCGCCATCCATATACTGCCTGTAACCTTTTATAGGCTCAAGCAGCCTGGCATAGCACCATTGCATATCAGCTAGATGTTGCAAGGAAGCCGCAGCCGCTTCAGCGTTTAACTCTCGATGGTCATGGAAGGTGAGTTTTTCGCGTAGCATAATGCTAAGCTCCAAGCCATCTTCGCTTATGTTGTATGATTCAACGAGACAAGGCTTGGGATTACCGTATTCATCAAGCTCAAACAGGGTGGAGAACTGGCAGGCGACCCTGGTAAGCTCCAGGTAGGTGGGAAAGTATGGTTTCTTAAGGTATGGCGCTTTTAGTGCATCGCCGTACTTGGGGCGTACCTCTGCTTCAAGATGGTATGGACTAAAAAGTAGAAAAGCCAGCAATATGGTCAATAGATTAACGCTCAATTTTGTTCTCATTAAGTTTTATGATCGCAGTAATGCACTTCTGCGTCAAGATCCCAGATCTTCAGTTTGAATTTACTTTTCTTGGGGGAAGCCCTTTTCTTAAAAACGGTTATTCCCCAAATCACCCCCTAAAAGCTTCATCAATCATGATCTTCAAGTCAAATGCTTGAGGCACCTAGCGCTACTTCTTGTCATTACCTTCTCGGAATGACGGGGTATGGAACTTCTTGGACATTTTGAGACAAACTCCCCAATCCCATGCCGACTAATTATTCCAACCCTCGATAAGCTGATGGACAAGCTCCAGCTCCTGCTGCCTGTTGGAGACCTTGTTATCCAATCGAGCCATCTTTACCTCATCGAATATCTTTGAATATAACGGACCCGGCTCAAGTCCTAGCCGCATCAAGTCTTTTCCGTTAATGTTTATCTTTATCTGTTTTAGTATTGTCAAATAAAGAGAGATTCTCTGTCGCACCTTTGGATTGCTCGTAGTTGCCATTACATACAGGATCAACTCCGTAGGTTTTTTATAAAGTATGCGATAGATCTCGCTGTTATACATGTCTCCGCATTTAGCAAGTTGCTGAGTAATGGTTTTTGTCTGTTCAGCAATGGCTGCTATGCACTCCCTATCATTTTTCTTAAGTTTGAGTCGCTTTACGAGCTTTTGCACCTCAGCACTGCTAAATCGATGACATAGTGATGCCAGGTATAGTATCCATGTATCGATCTTTTCAGTAATGAATGAGAGTCTATACCAATGTATAACTTCCTCTACAGCTTTTAATACCTCATGGACATTCTCATCATAGGTTAGCTTAGGATGTATGGCAGGCAATACATTATGTTGGGCGAGGAGTTTTATTCCCTTGATCGGATTCTGATCGCTAAGCAGCAATCTTAGCTCATTTCGGAATCGGTCTCCAGAGAGACTATCAAAGGTTCTGATATTTATGGCATGTTGCATGAATTGCTGTGTCTGCTTCCCTATCTTGAAGTCGAATCGCTGTGCGAATCGTGCTGCCCTTATGATTCGAGTCGGATCCTCGATGAAGCTCAGGCTGTGAATGACGCGAATTATACGATCTTTAAGGTCTTTTTGCCCGCCGAAATAATCGATGATATTTCCATGATCGCTTCCCCCAAGTTTTATTGCCATGGCATTGAAGGTGAAATCCCTGCGGAACAGATCCTGCTTCAATGAACCAGCTTCCACAAAGGGCAGGGCGACCGGCTTCTCGTAGTATTCAAGGCGAGTTGATGCGATATCGACCCTGAAACCATTGGGGTAGAAGACCTTTGCGGTCATGAACTTGCGGTGGGTAACCAGGCGACCCTTTATCCTGGCTGATAGTAGTTTGGCAAACTCGATTCCATCTCCCTCTACCACTATATCTATATCCTCGTTGTGCTTAAATAGTAACAGGTCGCGTACAAAGCCACCGACAAGATAAACCCTGAATGCGTTTTTCTCAGCGGTCCTTCTTATGTCATTTATGGTCGCCTTTATCTCTTTAGGGAGCGTCTCGCTTAGCAACCTGGCAACATTCTTGCGGTAAGCCTGGCTATGGCTCTGGTTCTCCTCGTATAAGAGCCGCGGTTTCTCGGTCAATTGCTCGTACATATTCTTCATCAGATCCATGCGGGTAACAACGCCGACTAGTTTATTATCCTCGACTACAGGCATGAACTTCTGATTCTCCTCGATCATTATCTTCTGTAGCTGTTCAAGGGGCATCTGGGGATCAGCCCTAGAGCTTTCCGAGCTCATGTACATGCTGACACTGTTATTGCTCAATCCATGAGCGATGGTTCTATCGACTGTTGGCCTCGATATGATCCCAAGAAATCGCAATGATCCAGGATCAGCAATGCATAAATAATTTATGCGGAAACGATTCATGATCTGCTGAGCCTTGAGCACCGAGTCATCAGGGGAAAGGATGGTTACCGGGCGATTCATTATATCCACTACCCTCTTGGGCTTGAAGACCTCGTTGTGCAGTACCTGTAGTATCTTTTGCTTAACCTCGGGTAGCGTTTTTTTCTTGACAGTCGCCGAGGCTGCCGTGGGATGTCCTCCACCATTGAACTTTTTTGCTATGATGCTCACATCTACCTTATCGGTTCTGCTGCGCAGGATTATATGGATACGATTTTCTACCAGGAATATAGCAACCAGTACATCCATCTGTTCTATCTCCCTGAACTTATGCACGATGCTTGCCAGGTCGCTTTTATAATCCTGTACAGTAGTGGAGGCAATAACTACACTATGTCCCTGAATCACATGCATCTGAGCTGATTCGATGAGGTCATTTAATATATTCACCTGCTGTGAGGTCATTTCCCGATTGACATACAACGATAGAAGCCTAAGATCTGCTCCAAGAGAAAGCAGCTCTGCAGCGATCTTCAGATCATCCGGGGTGGTGGAGCGAAAGGTGAGCATCCCAGTATCCTCGTAGATGCCCATGGCAAGTATAGTAGCCTCCACTGGCGAGATTGAGATCCCTTCATTAAGAAGCAGTCGAGTCATTAGCGTAGAAACAGCGCCGTAGATCTCTATCTTTTCCTTGTCAGCCTGGATGGGGGTATCAGGGGGTGGGTGATGATCGTATATGTGAATGGTAATATCTGGTTTATAAAGGATCTGCTCGAAGGGACCGATCCGACTGGCGTCCCTGCAATCCACGATGATCAGTAACTCTACATCGTTTATATCAATATCCCTTAGCTTTGTTATCTCATAGGGGAACATATCAGCTTCAAGAAACTCCTTGAGGCTGTCCTCCAGGCTGCCTGGAAATACTATAAGGGCATTTGGATACAGTTTCTTTGCCGCCAGCATTGCTGCAAGCGAATCGAAATCAGCGGTGATGTGAGTAGTAATTACTTCCATAATCAGCAATATTCCTTTTATTTTACTCTATGGCGCATTCAATGCAAAGAAACAGTCAGCCGCCAATGGCTTTACTAGAAAATCGACCGCTGTCTGAAATAATAAGTGAGCATTATGCGATCCGCATAGACATGCGCCAAGGCATAATACCCCACGCGAAGCTCAACCTCCTTGACCTGGTGCGGCAGACTAAATCTTTGGGTAAAACGGTAGTATCTGTCCGGCTGGGGAAAATCAGCCATGGTAAGCTCCCTGCGCACAAAGAAGCTGCCCGTGCGATCTACTGCAACCTCGATGGCAGCAACAGTTTCATCCGAAGGTAAATTATCATTTTCTGCCCGATCCGCTCGCAGGATAAAGGTAACCTGATAATCCCCAGCCGGCAGGGTCTCATAAGGTCCATAAGATAAAAAGCCGAGCTTGTCCTCGAGCGGATCGCCGTAAAGCACCTTTTTCGAGATCGATAGGTTATCATCGATGATCGTCCCCTGGTAATGGTGCATCTCTGCACAGGGGTACTCAAGGGTAAGCGGAACGACCTTCATCCCGGAGATATCCATGGTTCCAACACCATCCCAAACCATACCACCAACAGGCACGGTCGCCGTGGACAGGCGATTGATCGCCCATAACATGCGCTGGTTGTTGCCATCGAGCGTCTGGCAGTGCTTGGAGGGAACGGTTCGCTCAACGATACCGGAATATACCAGCAGGAATAGGGCAACCGCAGCTACCTGCTTTAATCCCAGGCGACTTAGTTCGGCTTGTTGATTATTCCCTGCAATATGCTTGGTAAGTTGATATCGTAGAGTGAATGCGATGACTGCCAGTGCAATTACGGCAGTAATTACATAAGTAGCCCTTGTCTGTTCCCAGATCGTGTAGCTAGGCAGGTATCGGGTCATATCAGCGGCGGTACTAATCCAGCGCAGGTAAGTATTGCCGTGTCCGAAGCCGTTTATCCAGGTCGCAGCCGGATACCGGAGCAAGGTAAGTACGACGATATAAGAGCATAAGCTAAGCCAGAAGATCCACAGTCTGAAGGAGAGAATCTTGATCGCATCCAGCGCCAGGCACAACATCACGGCAAATAGGGGAATTATGGGCATTATGAAGCGATTGGGCGGCGTCCATCCACCCCACCACATCCCATAAGAACACATCACTAGCAGAACTAAGGCGATGGTAAGCAGAACCGGGATCGCCTTGAGGCGCAATTTCCTAATCAGATGAACCATCCCGATAACCGAAAGGACATATATCGGTGAGAGGATGAACAGCCCTCCCTCCTGATCGAAGAAGTTACCCAACAAGCCCCTGGCAAGATTTTTCACTTCGAGCGGAATGGTCCCGTATTGAGCGCTTGGCAGCCAATTGAAGTAGATCCGCTTAAAATAAAGAAGCATCGCCCCCAAAGAAGCAGCAAACATCGGCACAAACAAGCCACCTGCAATAAGCCTCCTCGGTTGCAGAAAGATCATATTGATAAATAAAATCAAAGCGTGCGCCAGGTACTTCACATGCAACCAGGGAAGAAAGCATAAGCCTGCAATGGCCATGATGAGCTGCATGTTTGATGCTTTTTTCAAATAGGCTATACGCAGCGTATAGATGGTGATCAGGGTTGCAACCACATCCGGGTAGATCTGGTTGCAGATGGTTAGCAAAGGGAGCGTTGTCGAGGCTATAATTGTGCCGATGAGTGCCGAAGCGCTGCGACCGGTTATGCTTCTGGCGAAAAGGTACATATTGCAGGCAACAAGCGCTGATATGACTATCAAAAGAAGCCTCGCCCCGCTCACACCAAGCAAAGCATAAGGGATGCTTAGCAATAGGGGCAGACCGATATGATGTACCGGCACCAGGCGCTCGGCTATCCAGTAAACATGCGGGGGAAGCAGATCTATGTCCCACTGTTTGTAGATCTGCTGTTCGTATTCATCCGAGTGATCCAGGTCGAGATCGCTGATCAGGCTCTCTGCGATCAGCAGATAGTGAGGCTCATCGCCGGTAACAGTGATGCCGCGCGATGGTAGGCTGCAATTGTACCCCAGATAGATCATTAGCATTGCAACAAATACAAACCTTGCCATTGTGCGAGGGGAGATAGCCTCTAGTCTTTCTGGCAGGCTGCTCAATGCTGGCTTTATATCGTGCACCTGAAGCTTGGCGATGGCGGTCAATACAAGGGCTATGAGCAGAAATATCCAGCTTCTCTGCACGGCAATAAAGTAAGCCAGGTAGGATATCTGTCGAAACGCTGGCAACATGACCATCAGTGGAGCCGCAGCTACCCAAAGGTAATAGTAGCTGCGGCTGTCGCGCTCCAGGATGGTGATTAGAGGAGCATCATATTTGGGGAGGGACAATTCATGAAACCTCCCTGCTCGATATTTGATAATCAGCGATACAACAACGGCGGTCATTGCTACCAGCGCAAAACCAATGAGCCAAAATAAAGGTATTAGCTCCAAAGAGGGATATGCCAGGATATAGGAGATCTGTTTCTGGCTAAAACAGAAGCTAAGGTCGATGGAGTGCTTGAACCAAAAAAATGCACCCAGTGGCAGCGAGCAAAACAAAAGCCTCATGGTTGCTTTGCATAAACAGTTAAAAGATGATACTGTCATTATTGAGATGCCAATCGTTGCCGTAATTCTTCGAGCCACCACATTGTAGCTTACCAGGCAATAAATATCACGCATGATCTATTATTATTGTCTGAATATTCGTCAATTTATACGAAAGTAATTTATGGTCTTTGATAATGACATGGGATTAAAGTCTTGGTTGAGGTTGTTATAAATGGTAGAACAGCGCGTAAGGCTGTTGAAACTGCACCTGATCAAGAAACGGCGATACAGGCTCGAACCCCCGATAACAACCGGGGGAACCATCGAAAGACCGGCTCATTAACAACAAGCGAATGAGAATCCTTATCAAAAATATGTTCGGCTCTGATGACCCTAAGATAAACGGGGTGACAAAGATGTATTATTCAAGGTTCAAATACAGTATCGATAATTACTCGCCGCAGGGGATATCCGATGACTATTCATCAGAGCAATCTTTCATCACCGATTTTAGTCATGATGAAGAATATGAAGATAATTATGAACTAAGGAAAGAAAGGAGCCCTAGAAGAATGAAGGCATTCCTCGAATGCGAGCCTTTGTCTCGCCCACTGGATCGCGAGGATGAAGTGGAGCTAGCCAAGAGCATCTTCCTTTGCTGGGAAGAGCTCAAGCATCGACTGATCAGCAATCCAATCACCCTCAATTTCATCTTCAGCCTGCTCAGGAAGGTTTACAAGTCCGAGGTCAAGTCCGAGTGTGTATTCGAGGTGCCCACAGGTTTGAACAGAGCGGACAAGAAGAAGATTACTGATGGAATCAACAGAAATATAGAACAATTGCTCAAGGAAAAACGGACGGTCGATAAGCTACATCACAAGGTTACGGTGAACGAGTTCGCTTCCGAGCGGGACAAGAAGCAACTTAACAAGTCATACCGCAAGATCGAAGACACAATAACCGAAATGGATATCCGACAGGAGACCCTGGAGGAAATGGCACTCAAACTATGGGAACAGCAAAAGGCGATAGCGGACAATCAGAACCTGAAACTATATACCATCCTGGTTGGAGAAGATCTGCAGGAATCAGCCTTTTGGTTCAAGAACAAGATCGATCAGATCCATAAACTCAAAGCCAAGATGGTTACTGCCAATATTCGTCTGGTTATGAGCATCGCCAGGCGCTACATGAACAAGGGGCTTCCCCTGGCTGACCTGTTGCAGGAGGGCAACATCGGGCTGATGAGGGCGGTGGATAAGTTCGACTATCGAAAGGGATTCAGGTTCTCTACTTATGCGACCTGGTGGATAAAACAAGCCATAACCAGGGCGATCTTCGACCAGAGCCGCATGATCCGCGTGCCCATACACATGAACGAGACCATAATCCACTTTACCAGAACCGCCAGACAGCTTAGCCAAAAGCTCGGTCGAGAGCCGACTCCGAGGGAGATCTCCGAGACCATGGAGAAGCCCATCGAGCAAGTAAAAAGGATCATCGAGCTGTTGCAGATGCCCTACTCTTTGGATGCCCCGATCGGAGACAGCGAGGATAGCCAATTATCGGATTTGATCGAGGATCCTTGCTCGGAGCAGCCTAGCGAGTGCATGGAGCTAAGCAGCCTGCGCGAGCATCTGTTCAAGGCGTTTCGTATGCTCGATGAAAGGGAGAGGATCGTCTTGAAGATGCGCTTCGGATTGGAGGATGAAAGGGAGCACACCCTCGAAGAGGTCGGCAAATTCTTAAACCTCACCAGAGAACGAATTCGCCAGATCGAGGCAAAGGCGCTGGAAAAGATCCGCCAGTCAGATGACTGCCAGCTTCTGGCTGCATTTAGAAGCAAAGGCTGATACATAATCGAGAGATACAAGCTCTGTTGAGAGCGAGCATCGAGCATTGTTCTGGAGGTGTATCTTCGTATATTTGTTTATTTGGGTCGATCCAGTGGGCAGAAATCCGTATAATCACAATACCGGCAGTTGTCTTTATCGATCTCATTAGCTTTGGCGCTGATTATTCCTGATCGTATCATGGAGACTATATCAAGGGTTATCTCTTTAGTTTTCTCCAGGTAGGCGTCGATCTTATGTGGCTCAACCAGGCTTACTTCTAATGGCTCATCATTCATACTCTCATCATAGCTTGCCATTATGGTTGAGTGAATTCCTGTGCTGCTCAATCGTTTGATCGACCTGAGCTGAGCGCTAACTGGCTCTTTATTAAGCACCTCTTTTACGGCAAGCAGGTAGATGGGGAGCTGAAGATACCTGCCGGTGTCGAGCTTATCGAGAGCGAATTCGATTTTGTTCAGCTTATAGTCAATAACCGAGGCAGCAGTCTTATCTTGATTCATGTCCACCCGGTCTATCTTGCCGGTGATCTCGATTTCGCCCGTTTGCCCCTGGATAACAAGGTTGCCTTCCCGGGTACTGGAGCCTCCAAACTTGTACTCGAAGATAACCGGCTTGAGCCTACTTCTATAGATCGCCGGTATCTCCCAATCTAGAAACCTTTCTATGAGCATCCTTAGCCGGCTGATCTCCAACTGAACCTCGAAGGGTTCCAATCCCCGAAAGCTAGAGCCATCAGCCAGGCTATCCAAATACGCTTTGGCATACCCTAAAAGAGCTTGCTTGCAGTCCTCCAACGGCTCGCTCCAGGGAGACGAAGAGCTGTTACAATAGGTCTCCATGATAGTTTTCAGACAGTGATGCAGGATAGAGCCTTCATCCAAACGCGAGTATGCCTCCGGAAGGGGACGAAGCTGAATAAGATAGCGAACGAAGTGCTGGTAGGGACAAAGACTGAAGCATCGCAAACTCGACTCGGAGAGCACCTTGGTCAGTTTGGGGATTTTGGCTATTACAACATCATCGAGTTTGGGTTCCTTTCTTGATGGCGACAGGTAAAGATATGCGGTTTTGAAGATTTGATAGTAATGGTTGTTATCGCCATCACCCGGGTGCAGTTGGGCGACGTGTTGGATAACCGATGGCAGGTTTCTCCTGGAACGGACACCTTCGATGATGCGATGCGTCTCTGCCAGCCTTGCCCTGGCATGGTTGACCGTATCCTGGAACGGAAATACGATTTGGTTAGCCTTTAGGGTCAGCATCTTGACCTTTGCTACCAGTTCGATATCCTCGAAGAATAGCGATGGCTGGCGCTCGGAGCTGTCGCCACTGCCTAGCTCACTGTAAAGCAGATAGACGCCATCGGATGCCCTGGTCATCAGTTGGTAAAGCAGCAGCCGATTCTCTATTACCCGCTGCACTGCTAGACGAAAAGGCATCCTGTAACGCTCGCTAAGCATCCGGCGAATTCGATCGCCGATTATTGGATGCTCCCTGCTGCGAGGGGGAAATTCATCGATGGAAAAATTCAGCAAAAATAGGTACTTACACTGCGATACCCTTAGCTCATAAGGGCTTGCCACCACCACGCCCTGACCTTCAGCACTCGGGCTGACCAGCTTCGAGTCAAGCTCTCTTATCAGGTCCTCGTTGAAGCGCATTATCCTCTCTTTTTCACTGCCGATGCCGACATGAAGCCAATACCAACCGATCTGCGCCATAGCATCGAGGATCTGCTTTGAGGTTGCCAGTTCTCGGTCCGGATCTGGGCTTATCTTTGGGGCATATTTTAATATTTCTGATAGCTCATGCTTTATTTTATCCATAAATCTGCGAAGCGATGTGGTCTCCCTGAGATCCTTTACCTGATGGCGAACATTGTGCATCACCTCTCGACCAGTTTCGGTTATCTCGCGGTTATCCAGGCAAAGTTTCCAGGCATCATCGCTTCCCTTGAAGCCGTGCCTCATGGATTGTATGTAAAAGACCTCTGCGTCCCCTCTATCCAGGATTGGAGATAGGTTGTACAGGTAATCTACCGTCTGCTGAGCTTCGTCTTCAGGGGATATAAGCTTTAGCAGCGACAGGAATCTATTACCGGTGTAAGTTTTGCCAAGCGAAACGGTATCTTTCAATGAGCTGGGGATGTCATAAAGCTCGAAGGCTCTGGTCATGAAGCTTCTATTCTCATCAATCTGGGGCAGGGCTACGATTATATCCTCGTACTTTGCCTTTCCCGCTTTGACCAGTTTGTGTATTTCGAGCGCTGCCTGCTCATATTGAATGATCTGCCTAGGCGACCTCAAGAGATATACCTCGCCTGGTATCGGCTTGGTTTTCCTTGATGAAGCAGCCTCCCCGAACAGACGAGTCGATATGGCGCCGAGTGCTTCATCATTGAATCTTACAGGTTCACCAAGCCATGTTTCTTTGATGATGCCGAGGCTATGCAGTTTTCTTTTGGTGCGTTCAGCTAATTGGAAAAGCTCCGGGCGCTGGCTATCAAGCGTCAAGGTAATTACAACTTTATGGGAAGCATTTACCAGGTGTCTTAGTATAGCGAACTGGCTGTCGGTGAAGTCGCTGAAGCCATCCACCACCAAAAGCTCGATCGGCTCAGGGGCTAATGTCCCCTCATCGAGTCTTTTGGCAGCCTGAACATAGAGCTGGTCTTCATCAATCAAACCATAAGTCTCCAGCAGTTCGAGATACCTGTTATATACCAGGGAGATATCGTGCAATTGCTTAATCTCTGATTTGTAAATCAATGATTGTTGTTGCTCGTTATCAATATTTTCCATGATCAACTCATTGGAGACATCAAGGAATACCTTAGGATCAATGAGACCTTGTTGCATCTCAGCGATGATGGCAGCAGCGGTGCGAATGAATCCAGGGTAGTGTATTACACTATTGAAGGCTTCAGGCTCTACTAGGCTCATGGCGTGTTGTACGAGCTTAAACCTTAGCAGGTCGTTTATCGGGCGTAGATTACCCAGAAGGAAGATGGCGAGCTGATGGAAGGTCATGGCTTTGAAGCCGGCTATTCCTGGCAGATTCCCCGCGCTCAGTAGATCCTCGTGAAATTTTCTCACCAATCCCTGGTTGGCGCAGAGGGCAAGGATATTGCCTGTTTTATAGGCTCTATCCTGGCATACATCAAGGATCTTCTCTATACATGCACTGGTCTTGCCGCTGCCTGCACACCCACCTATGATCTCTACATTATTCGCTTCCATGACTTGCAAAAAGGGGAATTAATCCAAGCATTAACAACTAAAAATTATATCATCGGTGCAAAATAAGATCTATCATCTCTAGTTAACAACAGCTCTGAAGAATTGATTTTGATAACAAGTTCAGCTTTGATAGGAGCCGGATTCCCGCCCGCGTTTGTCATTTATCGGGACGGGGGCGTGAATCCAGTTATGCGGTTGCTATTTGAGCAGTTGACAGTAATTAGGTTGGTAGCTAGAGGTTAGTTGAACGCTAGCTTGCGATAATCGATCATTAGGCTATATTAACTTACAATGAAGCCGAGGATTGCACTTATCGAGATAACCTGCCCGGATATTCGGGCTTACGGGGTGCGCTGCCTATCATCATACCTGAAGAAGCATGGATACGAGCCACGAATGATATTCCTGCCACCTCCTACCGAGCTGATTCGCTTCGAGTCCGGCGAGGTGAAACAATATCCCCCCCAAATCATCGATGATGTCATCGAGATCTGCCAAGGCTGCGACTTTGTAGGCATCTCGCTGCTCACCTACTACTTCGACCTTGCTGTACAATTGAGTCAAGCCTTACACGAACGAAGCGATGCAAAGGTACTCTGGGGCGGGGTACACTCGATAATAAGACCTGACGAGTCGCTGAAGTATGCTGACATTATCTCGCTCGGTGAGGCTGAGGATGCTCTGGTCGAGCTTTTAGAAAAGACCGAAAAGGGTGAGGACTACACAGACATTCGCACCTTGGGCTTCAGGATCAATGGTGATATAAGGCTCAATCCACTGCATCCGCTGATACAAGATCTTGATGAGATACCGCCGCCCGACTTTGATCCTACAGATCATTATTGCCTGGATCACGAGAGACAAAGGGTGGTGCCCCTGAGCGATGAGCTGCTCAAAATGGTTTTGATTCAGGGACCGCTGTCTCCGCTGGGCGAGCTTTACCACTACAAGACAATGACCAGCCGTGGCTGTCCGCATCGCTGTGCCTATTGCTGTGTCTCCATCTACAAGGATCGCTATGGAAAGCAGAAGTACCTGCGCTGGCGCTCGCATGATCATGTGATGGATGAGCTGAAATCGGTCATAAAGCGCTTCCCGTGGATAAATGCGATAGGATTCTTCGACGATTCCCTACTCGCCCAGCCGACCGAGCGCCTTGCCGAATTCTGCGAGCGATACAAGCAGGAGATCGGACTCCCCTTCGCGGCTCAGTGCAGTCCATCGACCACGACCTACAAGAAGATAGAGCTACTGGTCGATGCCGGCATGAAGTATTTAGAGATGGGCATCCAGACCGGGGCTGAAAGGATAAACAAAGAGATCTACAATCGTCCCATGCCTAACAGCACTGTGCTCAAGGCGACACAGGTAATTAGCAGGTTCAAGGATCGGATCTTGCCGCCCGATTATCACCTGATCCTGGACAATCCCTGGGCGACAGTAGATGAGAAGCTCGACACGCTGCGCCTTATCCTAGAAATACCCAAGCCTTATGGATTAAAGCCATCATCGCTGGTGCTCTACCCGGAGACCGGCGTGTATCACCGAGCCATAGTTGACCGGCTTATCACCGATGAGCACAGGGATGTCTATCGTAAAGCCTTTGGCGCGCCCCTGCCTACTTATATCAACTTCCTAATCTTCATGCGCAACTACCGGTGGATACCAAATTTCATCTTCAGGTTGATGATGCTCAAGCCGCTGGTTAAGCTACTCAATCGCCCTATGTTTTCTCGGCTATGGATATTCTTAATCGCAGCCAGCGCGGTGATAAGCACCTTGTTCAGGGGCTTCAAAGCGCTTTTTACCGGTGATTTCGCCCGCATCAGACGATTCATGGAAAAACGAAGGAAGAAAAGCTTAAGACTTGAGGCTTGAGGGCTTTTGAACCACAAAGCCCGCCCCCAGCGAAGCCGGGGCACGCAAAGAAGAAATCTATACCGATATAACGGGACAAAGAACGCAAAGAGGAAGTGATGTAATAGAAGCGATGAAAATCCTCGTTTGTACATTATTGCTTGCGGTTCTGGCATCCCCTGCCTGGTCGATTGCTATTGACGAGTTCTGTCTTTACGACCATGATCCAGTACCCAACCAGTCTGCTGAACAGGTACGACTATACAGCAACAGCGCCACCGTCGCTGTGCACCTGAGCATCGCCGATGGCAATGCCACAATATTCTATCTGGGCGAGGATCCCCAGGGCAGCTACAAGGAATACACTTACACAGGAAGCGAATATCTCTATACCTTCAGCGATCCATTGCAGGAGGGCGCTCGACAGTTATATTGCAAGGTAAAGGGAGACGATGGCTCCTGGGCACAGGCGGGGGCTTCGATAGCATTAGACCTTTATGCACCGCTTGTCGGAGCGGTTACTATCGCCGATGCATTAAATGGATATCGCAATCAGAACAAAGCTCTGGTCTGTGCCGAGGGCTTCCAGGATTCCATTGGCGATTCTCCTTCTGGAGTATGGGGCTATTACTTCACCGTTGATGGGCAGGCGAGCGGATTCGCTGACCATCCATGCCTTATGCTTTATCCGCTGGCTGATGGCGAACACACCATCGAGATAAAAGCCCAGGATTGCGCTGGCAATATATCAGATACGGCAAGAGCATCCCTTTGTATCGACACATTGCCACCCTATCCCGGAAGCCATGCCGAGGTTGTTATCGATGGCGGGGCTTATTACTCGAACTCGACGAACCTGCTAATCACCTGGCGCGGCTTTCTCGATGCCGGCTATTGCAGAGAACAGCCAGGAATCGATAATTATATGCTTAGCTATTTCGCTGATGGCAAGGAGTATCCCAGCCACCCGCGTTTAAATCCGGGTAAGACAAGCAAACCCTACTCATACTGGCAGGGAGCCCCCCAGGGAACGCTCGAAGTGCGCGTTCAGGCAGTGGACAGGGCAGGGAATACCAGCGTTGCGGTCAGCGATACCATTGTAGTCGATTACACTTCCCCACGAATATTGGCTGCTGGATTCTGGGACACAAATATCACCATGAATGGTAAAGCAACCTTCAGCGTGGTAGCCATTACCGATGATAAGCACCTCAAGCGCCTATACATAGCTTTTATAGCCTCGGATGGCGAGATGACAGTCCTGGAGAGCACACTGAACGACTATGGGCAAGATGGCGATGCAACCAAAAGCGATATGGTACTCACCCTGGTAGATAGCATAGAGGCTGAGCTACTGAGGAGCGATTCCCTTTTCTTGCTGGCTGGATGGGATCTTTGCGACAACCCGGTAATCTACCTGCCGATGTTGAAGGTCGATCCGTAATCAAAGGCAAGGTGGCTAGAATATTGCACCTGGTGCTAATAGCTATTGAACCACTATGGCACTAGGCCACAAAGGAAATCTTTAGTCTTTAGATTACTTACCTATCAAGATAGCACACTTTCGCGCGTCATAATCTTCGTGCCTCCCAAATAGGGCGGGATCGGTGCTGCTCTTGATATATAATTTTTGTCGCCACCAGGTCCCCCCATGTCATTTCCGCCCTGCATCAAGTGCGGGGTAAACTCCGGCGGCATTCCAGTTGGGTGACAATATTTGACACCAATTATCTCAATGGTTAAAATATGAAGTAATGAAATCGGAAAATATGATTTGAGGATAGACGATACATGAGCTCCATACTTGTAGTGGATGATGAGCGCAGCATGAGGGAGTTTCTGACTATCCTTCTGCTAAAGGAGAAGCACGAGGTAGATGCGACCGGTAGCGGTGCAGAGGCGATCAATATGGCGCTATCCAATAACTATGACCTGGTTATTGCTGATATACAGATGCCCCAGGTAAACGGTCTCGAGGTGCTAAAAGAGGTCAAGGAGAAAAAGCCGCAGACCATGTTTATCATGATCACCGCTTATGCATCTGCCGAGACCGCGGTGCAAGCGATGAAGCTGGGGGCTTATGATTACATAACAAAGCCGTTCAATGTCGAGGAGATCAAGATGGTTATCAACAAGGCATTGGAGTTCGAGCGCATCCACAAGGAGAATGTCGAGCTGAAGCGCGAGCTTAAGGGTCGCTACAGCTATGACAATATCATCGGCAAAAGCTCGGCTATAACCGAGGTTATAAATATGATCGAGAAGCTCTCCAGGGTCGATAGCACGGTGCTTATCACCGGCGAGAGCGGAACCGGCAAGGAGCTGGTAGCCAGAGCGCTGCACCATAACGGTCCTAGACGAAATGCACCCTTTGTCGCAGTCAACTGCGGAGCGATCCCGGAGAACCTACTGGAGAGCGAGATCTTCGGACATGTTAAGGGCGCGTTTACCGGTGCTATCTCCAATAAGCAAGGTCTGCTTGAGGCTGCCGACAAGGGCACCTTCTTCTTGGATGAGGTCGGCGAGACCTATCCGTCGCTACAGGTTAAGTTCCTTCGTTTCCTGGAGAACCAGGCTTTTAAGCGGGTCGGTGGATTAAAGGATATACAGGTCGATGTTCGTTTTATCGCCGCCTCCAATCAGAACCTTGAGAAGGCGGTGGAAGAGGGGAGATTCCGTGAGGACCTATACTATCGCCTAAATGTAGTGCAGATTAAGATCCCTCCGCTTAGAGAAAGAAAAGAGGATATCCCCTTGCTGGTGGATCACTTCCTGAAAAAGTATCGAACCAAGGTGAATAAGAGATTAAAGGGTGTCTCCGAGGAGGCTATGGAATGTCTAATGGCATATTCGTGGCCGGGGAATATAAGAGAGCTGGAAAATGTCATCGAGCGCGGGCTGGCACTTGCTGCAAGCGAAGAGTTGGGGATCGATTCACTACCCTCCAAGATAAGGGAATCTAAAAGACCATCGATTACACTGCAAAAAACAAATGAATTCCCCGTTGAGGGGCTTGATTTCGAGAAGATGGTGGCTGAATTCGAGAAAGACCTTTTATATAAAGCCTTCGAGAAGGCAAACTGGGTAAAAAAGGACGCTGCTGAGCTGCTTAATATCAGCTTCAGATCATTAAGATACAGGATGGAAAAATATGGCATCGAGAAACCATCAAAAAAGATTAAATAAAGCGGGATCAAGATGACATCTTACCTTAATACGAAGGAGGGAATATTATGAGGGGTTTTTTACCGAATTATCTTGCCAATAATAGAGGCAAGGCAAACTCAAATGCGCCGACGGTGATATTCATCATCGTGCTGGTTGTAGGCGGATTCCTGGGATACAAGTTCTATATGCCCAAGTGGCAGAACACCAAGTTCAAAACCAAGTGTCAGGAAATACTAAATTGGGATAAGTTCTCCAGGTATGCTGATCCACCAACAGTGAAATCGATGACCGATGATATCATGGCTGCTGCCAGGGAGTATGGAATCGCGCTCGACCCCAAGAAGGTCAAGGTAACCAGGAGCCCGGACAAGAGCTTCAACGCGGAGATAACCTATACGAGAACGGTAACTCTGCCGATCATAAACGACCATGTTTATACCTTTCATTTCTTCCTGAAGGGGAACTGATCAAATCAAGACCAAGAGGCTCCTACTTTGTCCTTCTTATTTGAGACCTTTGATGTTATCCATCCGGGAACCAGCAAACTGAAGCTCATACGCATTCATCGCTCGATAGGCTCTATCAGCATTACCGCATCGAGAACCATCGAGATTCCTGGAAAACAGAAGCCTGGAGATCTTAAGGAGCTAATAACCCAGATCGCTAGGAACCTGTCAGCCAAGGGGCGATACAGGCTCATCATTCCAGGCACTTACCTTTATAACCGCATCCTTGAGGTGGGAGACATACCTGCTCGCAACCTGGCAAAGGCGATCCCCTTCAAGCTGGAGGCTATGCTGCCAGCTACATTGGAGGATCTTGCCATCTCTTATACCGATAAGGCATTTTGCAGCAAGGGATCGAGCGTATTAGCCTTCGCTGCAGCGGCTGGAATTATGGATCAGCTATCTCAAGCAGCGATCGCCAAAGGGGCTGTAATCGCATCCGCTACCCCGCAGGCGATTGCTATGCAGCAGTTCAATCGGCTGGTACAATGGGACGACCCCGATTCGGCAAGGCTCTTTGTGGATACAAACAATGGTTCGGTCAGCCTGCTGGCTGCCTCTGCTAAGGAATTATTTGCATATAGGACATTCCTGATACCCGATGGGGACACCGATGCGACCGAGGATATCTTGCTTAATCATGTAAGGATTTTCTGTAAATCCTTATCCAGAGATCGGAGAGAACAGGTCAAGGAGATATATACGAACATCCCGAGCGATTCGTCCCTGAACTACAGGCTGAAAGAAGCGCTCGGCTTGCCCGCTTCAAGCATTGATGATCTGCATAGCGCGGTAAAGGTCAAGCTCAATGGTGCCAAGCTATCGAGTGTATATCAAGCGATTTCAGTTGCGTCATTAGCCTCCATTCCGCTGCAATCGATGCCTGCCGACCTTTTTATTACAGGCTCCTCAGCCCTCGGTGGGTACCAGATGCAATTTATAATGCGAGCAGCGGCGGTCTTTCTCGCCGGCTTATTGCTTTTGCCGGTGGCGGATTCCTACATCTCCTTGAGGCATCAACAGAGGCGTTATGAGCAGGTGAAGAACCAGATGCTTTTACTGTTCAAGGAAAAGATGCCCAATACAACTCGCGTCGTAAACGAGGTGGAACAAATGCGCCAGGCAGTAAGGGAGCTTAAGCGAAACCAGATAGGTTATGGCTCTGAAAGCAGCTTATCTCCATTACAGCTCATGCATATTATATCATCTGTCATCGATGAGCAGATCCCATTAGAGGTGGTGGATCTACGCATCGAGGGAAACGATACCTTTATCGAGGGATATATCGATTCCTTTGAAAACCTTGAGGCAATAAAAAAAGCTCTTCAAACCAGTGCTCATATCGAGTCTGTCTCCATAGAAAAGGCTGATGTCAGCGCAAAAGAGGGGAACATAACCTTTAGACTGAAGCTGGAAACCAATGGATAGGCTAATGAAGCTAAGAAGCAGGGAAAGGCGTTTTGTTTATGTGGGTACAGCAGTGATACTGCTCGCCTTGTACTATAGCTTGGTGATACATCCGCTAGCCCAAAAGAGCCGGGAGATGCAAGCCAAGATCGCCTCGCGACAAAGGCAGATGGAACAACTCAAGCAATTAGCTGCCCAGTTGGAACTGCTTCGAGCAAATAATGCAGTCCATTCCTCTAGCAAGCAAGCTCAATCAAGCAACTTTTCTCTTTTAACATTCCTGGAGCGCAACGCTGAGGCAAATGGCATTCGCTCCAAGCTGGTATCCCTGAAACCTTTGGATACACGCAGCGAGCGCGGCGCAACCGTCATAACCGTAGAGGTCAGGTTGCAAAGGCTAAGCATGCATGAGCTTCTTTTGTACCTTTACAGCATCGAGAGCCTCAACCAACCCATTAGCCTTTCCAGCATTCGCATCCACAGGCGCTTCGATAATCAAGACCAACTGGATTTAACCCTGCGTGTCAGCTTTTTTAGATCTTCTGGCTAAAGCAGGATCTTCAGCTCATAGACCTCCTTCAGCTTTTCGATCCAGCTCTCCAGCCTTTCATTTATCTGTTCCTCGATGATCACCTGCCGTATCTTCTCCGAGACCTTCGCCGTAAGTGCTACTTCTCCCAGTTCACTGCGTAGCTCCTGGTAACGCCTTTGCACCTGCTCTTCAGAGATGCTCAAATCTTTGCCAAGGCGATGCCTCAGGTAATTGAACAGCCTCCATTCATCTACCAGCCGCTTGACCAAGTAATCCCAGTCCCGTCCCCATTTAAGAAGCGCTTGCTCCAAAGCATCCCTTGAGCCGTGTTTGACTATAAGGTTGTTGATTCTTGTGTCCAGCTTTTCTTGACTGATCACCTCATGGGGCAGCTTCTCAAGGAATTTTAGAGCTAAACGCTGACCGACCATCAAGTCCAACACCTCATGGAAGTTGCCATCATCCAAGTTGAATTCACAGATCTCCTTTTGGGGGAAGAATATCTCCTGGGTCTCCAATAGCTCGCTTAGGGTTATGACTCGATCAGAATAGGCTGCTATGGTTCGGTCTAATAGCACCTTCTCAGCAGATGCAGCCAGATTTTGATGCAATACAAAGGTTATTGCAAAAACAATAGCCACTTGTAACCTGCAACCAATCATAGCCTGCAAGGATTACCCCTTTAATCCACCGCGTATTTCTTTCTTCCCTCCTCGTAAAGGTCATTTCCGTAGATATCGTTCACAACGATAGCAGGGAAATCCACCACCTCGTACATACGAAGAGCCTCGGGACCTAAATCTTCGTAATCCACGGTGGTTACCTTTTTTATCGACTTTGCGATCAGCGCTCCGGCGCCGCCGGTTGCAGCCATGTAAACTGCCTTATTCTTAATACATGACTCGATTACCTCTTTACCGCGGTTTCCCTTGCCGATCATCCCTTTAAGCCCTAGATCTAACAGCTTTGGCGCATAGGCATCCATGCGGTAGCTGGTTGTTGGTCCCGCGGAGCCGATAGGTTGACCTGGTTTCGCTGGTGCAGGACCTGCGTAATATATAACTGCGCCCTTGAGGTCGATCGGCAGGTCTTCTCCTCTTTCCAGCGCTTCAACCATGCGTTTGTGCGCCGCATCCCTTGCACCGTAAATTATACCGGTGATACGAACCGAATCGCCTGCCTTCAGCTTTGCTACATCATCATCGGAGAGCGGAGTGGTCAGGTTATGTTCAGCCATCTTGATGCTCCTTATTAGACTTTTCGTTCAAGAATCTCGTTTTCTATGAATACCATCTATCTTGGTTAGCAGAGTCCATTGTAAATAATCTCAGCTTTATTTCAAGTTTTCCTTTGTGTCTTTGTGTTTCTAAAAGCACTCAAACCTCAATCCTTAAGCCTTATGCCTCCTACATCTTCTTGAGGGCTGCTATGCGGTCGTCTATGGATGGATGCGTGTTGAACAGCGAGTTCAGCTTACCGCGATGCTCGATCAGTGGGTTGATAATATACAGGTGTGCGGTTGCCTTGTTGGCGACCTTGAGTGGCTCCTTGTCCATGGTCAGCTTCTTGAGCGCCCTGATCAGTCCCTCCGGATTGCGGGTCAGCTTCACAGCGTAGGCATCGGCTAAAAACTCGCGGTTTCTTGAGATTGCAAGCCGTATCAGTTGTGCAGCTATGGGACCGAGAACAGCCAACAGCAGCCCAACTACCACCAGGATAACACCGAGTTGTCCTCCACCTTTTACTGGTGCCCTTCTCCTTGAGCTGCCGAAGAACATGCTCCTTAGCATAAGATCGCTCAGCAGGGCAACAACTCCGACCAGGGCGATAGTGATCACCATAAGCTGGGAGTCGCGGTTGTTGATATGGGAAAGCTCGTGGGCGAGAACGCCCTCAAGCTCCTCCTTGTTCAGTTTCCCTAAAAGCCCCGTGGTTACTATGACCGCGCCGTTTTTCTCATCCATCCCGGTAGCAAAGGCATTAGGTGCATCGTCTTGGATTACATATATCTTAGGCATGTATAACCCGCCAGCCAAGCAAAGCCCCTCGACCAGGTTATACAGCATCCGATGTTCCTTGCGATCCGCCTGCTGTGCCCTGCTTATCGATAATACCCATGTATTAGCCCCTTTGTAGGCGATGAGGATATAGACCACGGCGATGACCAATGCGATGATGATGCCGGCTTCCGGGCTGCCGAAGTTATACCCGAACAGCAGACCTAATCCAGTGATAAAAAGGCTGAAACCGATGATCAGAATCCAGGTCTTGCGCTTGTTCTGCTCTATCTGCTCGAAGAGTAAGCCTGTTTCCATGGCTGCTAGTTTCTCCCATGGTTTGATATCAGTTTATCGCTTAATTGGTAACTGGTAAATATGGCCAGGAAAAACTCGAAAGCTCCCTGTCATCGGTGTATCTTAGCAAAAGCTGTATGCACCCAAGGGGGATGCCCGGCGATACGGACATTTCCCCCATGGCAAATACGCCATTGACCGCATCGATCAGCGGCAGGTTAGTTATCACCGTGCCTTGATACAATACATGTAGGGTCGGATTAAGATGCAGCGGAACCTCGCCGGTGTAAGCCCACAGGGTGAACTTTCCCCCTGATGCACTTGAGATATAGGTATCCATGTAGCCGGCGACCATCACTTGTGGAATGTTGCCCGGGTATGGGGTGGGGGTGTAGGTGTATGGCGGGGTGCGCTGCGGGGTCGGTGTCGGAGTCAGGACGCTCACCACGCCGTTGTTGTAGTTGTTGCCCCTGAACTCCTGGAAGTGCACCGAGGGGCGATGCGTCGGTCCCATAGTCCCCCTCGTGTCCCAGATAAACAGGTATCCCTCGCGGGTTATGACTACCACCTCGAGCAGCTTGTCGCCATCGACATCGCCGATAGCCGGGCTGGCAAAGAGCCAGCCGCCGTTTAGCTTAGGCCATCCGGCTGGCTCAATACCCCGATGATTGAAGGCGTGGCTGATGTATCCGCCAGTGCCGGGGATTATCTCCGGGTAACCATCGCGGTCGATATCGGCAACCGCCGGGGAGACGAAGAACTGGGCGTCCTCCAGCGCGCGCGGGAAACATGGCATGAAGCGATTAGTCTCCGTATCCCAAGCCGAGATGTTGTGGATGTTGGTTACCCTGATTCCCTGGAAAGCCATGGATAAAGCATATCGCAAGCCGGTGCCGCCGCTTATAAACTCCAGCTTTCCATCCAGGTCCAGGTCGCCGGCGCTGTGATTGGACATAACCACCATGCTCGGGGTGTCATCAGTGTCCGAATAAGCACCGAACGGCGCAAGGTTCATGTCCCGCCAGATGCTCCCATCGTAGTTGTAGATGGTCGGAGTTCCAATCACCACCGATGCCGCTATCTTGAGCGTGCCATCTTGGTCTATATCCAGAAGCAGCGGCGAACTTGAGATGCCGGTGCCAATTACAGGGACGATGTCCGCATACAATGCAAACGGCTTGACCGGCCAGCCGGGCATAAAGCTACCATCGGCTCTGACCGCATATAGCCGACAACTGGTGCCATAGACCTCCTGGCTGCCGACCACGATCTCAGGCACGCCATCGCCATCGATATCGCCGACCGCGGGAGATGAAAAGATCCTCCTCCCCTGTGGATTTTCCTCGGAGGCATCGTAGAGCCTCACCGGGAAGCCCGCCAGTGAACTGCCATCATAGCGCCAGACATACAGCCTCTGATCCCCGCCGGAAATGATTATCTCCAAGTACTCGTCGCCATCCAGGTCAGCAAGCGCCGGCGATGAGTAAAAAGCCATCTCCACCATGTACTCCTGGCTGCGCAGCGAAGGGTCGGAAAACTCAGGATCCATCGAGACCGGGAACCCAGCCAATACATTTCCAACCGGGTCGAATACATAGACCTTGCCCGCGGAGTTGGCGATCACGATCTCCAACTGCCGGTCCTGGTTTATGTCGCCGACCGCCGGCGCGCCGATGATGGATGCTCCGCTTACGGGCAGCTCAGGGCTAAACGAGGCGATCCAATCAGCGGTACCAGAGGGGTCGAGCCAACCGTTGAAGGCATCGCAGGGGGTCATGCTTACCGGCCAGCCGGTCTGAGCCGAGCCATCGCCCCTTATCACGCACACCTTTCCATCAGCGGTTCCGAATACGATTTCCAGCGCGCCATCGTTGTTCAGATCAGCCAGCTTGGGGGATGATTCGCCTGATGCGCCGATGTATATCGGACAATTCGCCTTGAGATCAGCATCGTGGCTGATGAACATCGCCCTTTTGTCCTCGGCATAGTTGCCCAGGTTATCGATCACCTTGAGCCTGATGGTAACCATGTGATCAAAGGGAGTCTCCGGGGGGAGATGATACATGAAGATGATCGATGTTATATCGAGGCTCGCCAGTGTCCCCCTGAGTTCGCCCTGTATCGGACCCGAATGATAAAATTCCTTGAAGTACAGGGGATCTCTGCCTATGCCGTACTCAAGGCTATACTCGAAGTACTCGGCGCGCCTTGCAGACACGAAACCACCTATTTCGAGTATAGGCTTCTTTTCCGGGTCGTGGATGGAGAACCATTCCGGCCACTCGATATCCGCCTGGGGTGGTATGGTGCCGGCTCCCATGGAGGCGAGCGCTTTGCCCAGGTTCAGGCGTCCATAGCCGTGATAAAAGTCCCATCCTTCATGGCTCGGATAGCGCTGCGGGTCGTAAGGCTCGTTGATATCATCTGTGTTGTTGCACAGTATCTGCTTGACCTCGCCAGCGGTAAGCTCATATTCAAGCTCGCCTTGATCCACCAGGTCCTTTCCGTAAGCGAAGACGAGCGCGGTCGCTCCCGATGCCAGAGCTGTCGAATACGAGGTCGAGGTGTGGGGCACGGAGAGATGCAGGTGCGCTCCCCAGTTGCTGAAGTTGCTGTTGTTTATATAGGTTGTAGTTGGCAGGCTATCCTCTACATGGAGGTTGTCGGGAACGATGCCGCTTATCATCACCGCCTTGTCGTAGATGGCTGGATAGTGGTGGTGGAAGGCGCCCTCATCGCCAGAGCCTGCTATGGTCAAAACGCCATGCTGGTAAGCATAGCGGATCGCCTCGGCGCCGAAGCTGGAGTTGTTGTAGGTCGCCAGCGCACAGGATAGCACGTTGGAACGCATCTGGGCAGCATAGAGCGCAGCCATGCCCACCCGGTTGATATCTGCCATGAAGAAATCGCCTACCCTGAGCGGCATAACACTTATAATCGGAGCCGGACCGGTCTTGCCGATGCCATTATTCCCCTGCGAGGCACCCTCTCGAATGCAGGTGTAGCCGTGGCTGTAGCCCTGGGACTTCACGTTGTCCATCGCATTGTTATCTCCCTCGAAGAAGTCCCAACCGCAGATATCGTCGATGAAGCCGTTGCTGTCGTCATCGAGACCATCGGAAAACAGCAGGATAAGGTCGTGGGGGTCGATGATGCCGTCCTCGCTGATGTCGTAAACTCTTGGGTCATCGACATAGTCCTCAATGTTGAACCAGCGGTCGCGGTTGTAGTCATAGACGCCGGGTGTGCTTATTCCATCGCCGTTCTGCGGTTCGGGAAGCTCGCCGCGGTTGAGGTAGTACTGGTTAGCCAGGTCAGGATTTCCCCACTCGGTGCCGGAGTCGAGCACCGCGATAATTACATCCCGCCTGCCGATGCAGTATTCCCAGGCGATATCGGCGCTGATACCGCTTACGCCGGCGCCGGGGTACTTGCGTGGCTCGAAGCTGAACAGGTACCATTGCTCACGAAACGGCGAGCCAGGTGGATCTTCGTGCTCCGAGCGGTCGTATTCGGGGTCATTGGGGAAGCCTTCGGGCAGGTCTCCCCAGACCGCGCAAGGGCAAAGGATTGCCGCCATCGCCACCAGTAGAATGCTTATGTTGAATCGCTTCATATCGTAACCCTCGCCAACATGTATATCCTTTAGCCGGAGGTTAAGATATCACAATATCAGGAGGATTAACATTATAGAATGAATGTTTTTTCTGTGTATATAAGGAGACATCTCGGGAGTTTATGGCAAATTGATTGAACTATGTTAATAGAAATAAACAAATGACAGTTATTTAAACGATAAATGAATTTGATTGCATTTTTCTCTTGACAAAAAGCAGAGAAGGACTTATATCAGTATTGTAACAAAATAGAAAGGAGGTCGTAATATGACCAAAGAAATAAATGAGAAAAGTGAATCATTAAAGAGCCTGCTTGCTAATAACATCATCATGGCAAGGAAAGCGATAATGCTCACACAGGAAGAACTAGCAGAAAGAGCTGGGATATCTCGAACCACCCTAGCAAAGATAGAAGTTGGCGACATAGATCCCTTGTTGTCAACCATTGATAGAATAGCAGATGCTTTAAAGATAAGCCCATCATTTATCCTTATGAGCAAAGATGATCTTAGGGCGATATTAAATCTCCTGGAAAATAGTGAGGAGATCAAGCGGGTTAAAAAACTAATCAAGGAGGACGATTTAAAGAAGATATTATTCCTTTTACAGAGCGACCTTAGAAAAAACCAATCTAAGGCAGCAAAAGGAATAAGCAACTTACTGATGTCATCAGGGCTTGGCGTAACCGGTGCAGTTACGATGGGAGCTATCGGCGCAGCAGCGATTCCGATGACCGGAATGATAATAAGTGCCTTACTAGGAAAAGAAATAAACTATCAAAAAGAAAGGAGGTGATAATATTACAAATAAAATTATTATTCAAAGTTCTTGCCATAGCCATACCGGTTGTGGTGGAACTTTTACAAGTTCCAAAAGAGCTAGATCAATAATAAAAAGATCTAAATCAATAATGAATCCCCTGAGGATCAGGGGATCCAGATTAAAACGGATAGGTATCATAATGAATAATGGAATTGACAATAACAAAAGAAGTTAATATAATTAATTCCATGCAAGGTGGCAGGGAGTCATTCTGTTATAACAGACAACTACATAACTGGATTCCCGCCTGCGGGGGAATGACAGAGGGGGACCTGGAATGACAAAGAGAGCGCGGGAATGTAACGCATGCTTCCCCAGACCGAGCTGGGATGCCTTTGTGGTTAATTAACTCTAAAGCCTCTTTTCAGGGCTTGCAGGTAAAGGGATTGCACTCCTTGAACTTGTCAGCCTCCTGCTCGTATGGAATCTTGGACAATGTCTCATAGAAGAGCCATCTCGCCTCGGTGTAGCGCTGGGAGAGCTTGGCGAGGAACTCCGCTCTCTCTGGTTGCGTCCTGAACAGGTTGCGGAAGCGCACTTCCATGTCTGTCCAGTCCTTAACCGGCAACTTTGGTGCCTTGCTATCCAGTTGGAGTGGATTCTTCCCTGCATCCAGGCGTCTGGGATCGTATCGGTATAGTATCCAAGAGGCTGAATCGACCGCCTTCTGGTGATTGTCAGTTCCCTTGGACATGTCGATGCCGTGGGCAATGCAGTGGCAATATGCGATGACCAGCGAGGGACCCGGATAGGAATCCGCCTCGTAGAGCGCCTTTACTGTTTGAGCGTTCTTTGCGCCAAAGGCTATCTGAGCCACGTAGACATGACCATAACTCATTGCCAACAGTCCTAGATCCTTGCGCGGGGTCGGCTTGCCACCGTAGGCGAACTTTGCCACTGCACCCATCGGAGTCGCCTTGGAGCACTGCCCGCCGGTATTGGAGTAAACCCCGGTGTCAAGCACCAGCAGGTTGATGTCCCGATTGGAGGCGATCACATGATCCAAGCCTCCATAACCAATATCATAAGCCCAGCCGTCTCCGCCGACCGCCCAGAGGCTGCGCTTTATCAGTGTATCCGCTACGCTAAGCAGATCCTTTGCCTCTGGAGCATCCATCTTAGCCAGCTTTGCCTTGAGGGTAGCGACCCGCTGCCGCTGTTGCAGAATTCCTTCCTCGCTGCTTTGATCCGCATTGATCAAGCCATGGACCAGGTTATCACCCAGCTCGCTGCTCAATCGCTTAAGCAGCTCAATAGCGAATTGGCGGTGCTTGTCGGTGGTGAGCCTGAAGCCGAAGGAGAACTCGGCTGCATCCTCGAACAGGGAGTTGTTCCAGCTCGGTCCTCGTCCCTGGTCATTGGCTCTCCAGGGCGTGGTGGGGAGGTTTCCGCCGTAGATGGATGAACATCCGGTAGCATTTCCTATTATTGCTCTGTCGCCGAATAGTTGGCTTAGAATCATCAGGTAAGGCGTCTCTCCGCAGCCCTCGCAAGCCCCTGAGTACTCGAAGAGCGGTTGCAGGAACTGGGATCCCTTGACCGTGTGAACCTTGACCTTGGTTCTATCAACATTGGGAAGCACATCGAGGAAGAACTTGTAGTTCTCCCTTTCGGGGATACGCAGCGGGGGCTGTGCAGCCATGTGCAACGCTTTGATCTCTTTATCCTTCTTGTCGAAGCCGGCGCAGTTGTGCACGCACAGCCCGCAGCCGGTGCAATCCTCTGGCGCGACCTGCACCGTGTATTTGAAATTCTGGCCAAACTCCTTGCCCTTGTAGTCCATGCTCTTGAAGGTCTCAGGCGCTTCAGACAGGTATTTTGCATCATAAGCCTTTATGCGTATGGCTGCATGGGGACAGACCAGGGAGCAGAAACCGCACTGTATGCAAAGCTCCGGCACCCATACTGGAATCTCCAGTGCGATGTTCCTTTTTTCCCACTGGGTGGTACCTAGAGGATAAGTACCGTCATCGGGGAATGCGCTTACTGGCAGTGAATCGCCCTGGTTGATGATAATCTTAGCCAGGACATTGCGCACGAACTCCGGCGCTTCCTTTGAGACTGGAGCTGGTCGCTGCCAGGTGGATGTAATCTTGTCTGGCACCTTGACCTCATGCAGGTTGGCGAGCGTGTGGTCGATAGCTTCATAGTTTTTCTGCACCACATCCTCGCCCTTGTGTATGTAGCTCTTGCGCACCGCCTCCTTGATGCGGGTGATAGCTTCCTCCCTGGGGAGCACCCCGGATATGGCGAAGAAGCAGGTCTGCATGATGGTGTTGATTCTCCTGCCCATGCCGGTTCGCTTTGCCACCTCGTAAGCATCGATGACATAGAACCTCATCTTTTTCTCGATCAGGTCTTGCTGGATCTCCACCGGTAGCGTATCCCAAGCCTCATCTGCGCTCGCTTGTGTATTGAGCAGAAAGATCCCTCCGTCCTGGGCATAGCGAAGCATGTCGTATCTCTCCAGGAAGACCGACTGGTGGCAGGCGATAAACTGTGCCTTGTTGACCAAATAAGAGGAACGAATTGGCTTAGGTCCGAAGCGCAGATGCGAGATGGTTACCGCACCTGCCTTCTTGGAGTCATAGACGAAGTAGCCCTGTGCATAGTTGTCGGTCTCCTCGCCGATGATCTTTATCGAGTTCTTGTTGGCGCTGACCGTCCCGTCGGAACCCAAGCCATAAAAAAGACAGCGCACCGTCTCCTTGCTCTCGGTTGACCAGGCTGGGTCGTAGTCAATGCTGGTCTTGTTGAGATCATCATTGATACCCACTGTAAAGTTGCTCAGCGGCTTGTCCTTCTTCATCTCATCAAAGACTCCTTTTACCATAGCAGGGGTGAAGTCCTTGGAGGAGAGTCCATAGCGCCCGCCGATGACATTAGGCAGCTCAGAGCAGGCTGTCTCGCCGGAGATCATACCCTTAGCCAGGGCGGTTACAACATCTTGATATAGAGGTTCTCCCTGTGCGCCTGGCTCCTTGGTGCGATCCAGTACCGCAACCATCCTGGTAGAAGCCGGTATCATCTTGAGGAATGCCTTGGAAGCAAAAGGTCTAAACAGCCTTACCACGATTGCTCCCACCTTTTCGCCCTCAGAGGTCAGGCGGTCAACCGTCTCCTGGACAGCACCGGCGCCGGATCCCATGATCACAACGATCCGCTCCGCATCAGGATCGCCATAATAATCAAAGAGGTTATATCTTCTGCCGGTTATCTCAAAGAAGCGATCCATCGCCTTTTGGACAATACCCGGGCAAGCCTCGTAATAGCGGTTTATCCTTTCGCGGTGCTGGAAAAAGACATCTGGATTCTGCGATGTGCCCCGTATAACGGGCTTTTCGGGGTTCATTGCCCTGGCTCGATGCTCATATACGAACCTCATATCGATCATCTGCCTGATTTGATCATCGCTGAGCGCGTTTATCTTTTGAACCTCGTGGGAGAGCCGGAAGCCATCGAAGAAGTGCACGAACGGTATCCTCGATTCCAGGCTGGCTGCCTGGGCGATCAGAACAAAGTCCATTATTTCCTGTATCGAAGATGATGAAATCAGCCCGAAGCCAGTGGAGCGAACCGCCATTATATCGCTATGATCACCGAAGATAGATAGGGCATGTGTGGCCACCGATCTTGCCGAGACATGAAACACAGTGGGGGTAAGCTCTCCTGCTATCTTGAACATGCTGGGGATCATAAGAAGCAGCCCCTGCGAGGCGGTAAAGGTGGTGCAAAGCGCGCCGGTTTGAAGTGCGCCGTGAACCGCAGCCGAGGCGCCCCCTTCGCTTTGCATCTCTATTACATCGGGAACTGTGCCCCAGATATTAGTTTTACCCTGAGCTGACCATTCATCAGCCCACTCACCCATGTTTGAGGATGGTGTGATGGGATATATAGCGATAACCTCATTGATCTTGTGGGCAGTATATGCCGCAGCCTCGTTGCCATCTATGGTAACTACCTTTGAACTCATAACCATTCTCCTGTTTGAGGTTAATCTTCACAAAATAAACCAGACTAGTATCTCACGAATGGATCAATTTGTCCAATTATTTGGGCTTTAGGCTTAAGACTAATGCTGTTCACTTTGTGTAAGAAATACTAGATTTCCGCCTTCGCGGGAAGGACACTCTGCTCCCAAGCCGTGAGCGTGAGCGAGCGAGTCGAGGGATCTATTTAAGGCATTGGTTTTAGGTAGATTCCTCCACTCGCTTGTTCCGAATAAATCGGGACAAGCTCGGTCGGAATGACTTGTGGTGGGGGTCGGTTGCCTGGGGAATGACCTAGGGGGGTACACGGAAAGGTCTGGTGTGAGGCTCTTTTCTCTCCTCTATCACCCTATCACTTTATCACTTTCCTCTTTGTGTCTTTGTGCCTTATTGGTTCAACCGCTCTGCATTGCACCCGATACCATGGGCTGCCATGATAATTCTTTATTATCTCAAGTCTTGTAATCAGGCATTGGTGAGGCTCTGGGATGAGCTTAGAACCACAATTTTTTCGAACTGCTTGCGCAGTGTCTTGTTCTGCGGGTCGAGCTTGATTGCGTTTCGATAAGCCCTCACCGCCGAGGCGAACATGCCTCCGCGGGCGCTTATTGCACCCATTGCCACATAGTACTTCGGTTGCTGGGGATCGAGCTTGATCGCTTTTCTTATATTGCGCAGCGCCTCTCGCAGCCATTGCTGGTTGGTAGCCAGCGATGCGGCAAGGTTGTAGTAGTATTCCGATTCTTCTGGATTAAGGCTAATGGCGGTACGAAACAGGTCGGCGGCGCGGATGATATCCTTAGCCTTGTATGATGCGATGCCGTCCTCGAAATTCCTCTTGGCAATCTCTTTTTTCTTCTGAGCAGCAAGTCTCGCCTTGTCAAGCTGTTCTTGGATCTTTTCATCATACTGCCTTTTTTGCTGGACATCGGAGAGAACCTGGTAAGCCTCGGCGAGCTTCTCTCTTATGGCATTTAGTTGGACAACAAGATTCCCCAGGGCTTTTAAGGAAAAGTTCTCCGGGTCATATATGCTTATCTTCTCGAAGTATGCCTGTTTTATCTCCTCATGGCTAGCATCAATCGAAATTCCGAGCATCTCGTAGTAGTTCTGGTTTGCCAGGCGCTGGTATGTCTTCATTATTTCAGGTTTTGCTCGTTCGGTATAGATCGTCTTCTGATCTTGTTTTTCTTTATCTTCCTCGGTCGATTGGACAAGATGTACCCTTTCTTTGGCGGTTATTGTCTTGCCCATTTTAGTCATCTTTTCCTTCTGCGCCTGGTATCGAAGCCATTCGGCATATCTTTGCTCCAATGTCTCAATTGAAAAGTACTGTTCTTGGTCTTTTTTCTTCTCATCTTTGCCCTTTGAGAGATCCTCATAGTGGTCTGAAATACCCTTGAATAGCTCCTCCGGGGTTAATTCCTCACCGCCGACAACGAAGGTAACCCCCGCATCCTCGCTCAGTTCATCCCAGGAGATATTGAAATTCTCTTTCTCCATGTTCTCCTTGGTCATCTTCTTAAGGCTAGTCTGCTTCTCGGTCTCAAGATCGAAATGCAGCGGCATCGACTCAAGGGCTTCCTGATCCACTTCCAGCATCCCGGCTAATATAGCTCCATACAAGGTCTGGTACGGCTCTGTCTTTTGGCTGCCCAACATGGAAATGATCTGTCTTAGATTGGAATAACCATCCACCCTGGAGATGACGAATCCATCGTAAGCGCTCAGCTTCATAAAAGCCTGGCTGGAGCCTAGGCTGAACTTTTTAGTGACCTTGGGCACCGCGGTAACATCGCCCAACCATGCTCTGAGATCCTCTCTTTTCTTGAACTTGTGCACCGCCTCCATGATCAAGGTCGGTGTGTCCATCGTATAACAGAGCGACCCCTTGGCTGGATGAACATTGAACAGGAGCAAGTAAAAACCGGAGGTTACAGAAAATGTACTAAGGCAGATTCGTCTAATTTTATTCTCGATCCAGGGAAGCAAATCCTTTACGGAGACTATTTTCTTCGCTGCCAGAAGCATCTCAGCCGGTAGCCCTTCTTTCTTTTGAAGCTCGTAGATCTGCTTGTACTGGCTTTCGGATATCACGCCGTTATCGAGAAGTATATAAAGGATCTCATAATCGGGGGAGTCTGAAGTGGCATAGATGATATTGCCAGCTCTTAAGAAGATCGTGTCGTTTATCTTGCTGGTATTAACCGACAAGGAACCGGTGAAGCCAGATCTATACAGCGAGCTGATTATTTCCAATCCGCTGGTTGAGTCCAGCGGTCCCATCAAGGATTCGAGATGTTCGCTTGCCATAAGAAAAAACTGGTTCTGTTATCGCAACCCCTTTATATAATTAATATTATACAAAGAACAAAATTTCAACTACAAATTACAAAAGAGGTGGCTCCAGTAGTTACATCGTATGGGTGTTTCAGAGGATCTTTACTAAAATCAGGTATATAGCTCCTCTTTCTCGATATTCTTCAGCTTCTTCAACCGCTCTACAGCCTCCATGCAGGCGTTGAAGGCATCTATCCTCCCCGGAGAGCTGACCAGTACAGCAAGTATGCAATCTCCCACCGCAAGCTCCCCTATACGGCGATAGATGGTGATATCGATCAGCCCGTATTTTTCCATTAGCTCGCTTTCAATGCCATCAAGCTCTCCCTTGAGGTCGCCGATGGCTGCGAAACGAATCCCCTGGGTCGATTCGCCCCCTATGCTCGGCTTCACGATGCCCAGGTGAACCACCACGGATCCTGCGCCATCCATCTTGATATGCTCATAAGCGCTTTTTATATCGATAGCATCTTCGGTCAATGTAGCCATAATTCAGCTCCTTGTTTTTATGCTGTTTTTAACGATTCTTCTCTTGCGGCTCCAGGGGTACAATAACATCGGTAACTAACAATGCAATATCTGTAAGTGAGTCAGTAAGAGTGTGCACAGCATCGGCGACTACTGCCTGGCTGGCTCCCAGCATGCCTCCAGCAAACCTGAACAATGCCAGGATTATATTGGCTGCCAGCCCGATGATATTGATCCTTCTAACCTGGGCGCTGGCAGCCTTGGATTCGGGATCGCTCATAATCGCGCTCGAATAAACCGGCATGCTTAGCCTATTTCCCGAAGTTCAGTGTTCTTGAGCACTTGCTGGAATTGCTTAAGTGGCTGCTTGAGGTTCAGTATGGAGCGCTCCCAGAAATCGGGCTTGGAGAGGTCGATGCCGAGCCTCTTGCGAGCGACATTCTCCGCGGTATCGCTGCCTGAATATTTCAAGAATGACTCATACTTGGGAAGAAAATCAGCTCCCTCATCCAGGAAGATAGCAAAAAGCCCCTGAGAGAGTAGAAAGCCGAATGTATATGGAAAGTTGTAAAATGAGACATCAGTGATGTAAAAGTGCAGCTTGGATGCCCAGAAATAGGGGTCTTCGCCGCCCTTTTCCAGCACATCGCCGAAGACCTTGCGCTGCGTTTGTAACATCAGCTCCTTGAGCCGAGAGACGCTGACCAGCCCCTGTTTTCTCTCCTCGTAGAGTGTTTTCTCGAACTCGAAGCGAACGGTGATATCGAGCAGCAGGGTCGCAGCATGGCTCAGCCTAAGATCGAGCATTAGAGCTTTTTGATCCGCAGCAAAGTGAGATGACTCGGAGAATCCCTTGCTCAGGATGAGTTCAGCAAAGGTGGAGGCGGTCTCAGCTAAAGTCATCGGGTATGAGCGGGATAATGGTCTCAACTCGCCGAGCAAGTGGCTATGCCAGGCGTGCCCGCTTTCGTGAGCCAGGATGTTGATCTCGCCCAGGGAGCCGTTGAAGGTCATGAATATTCGCTGTTCCCTAGTAAGATAGCTGCCGGTGCAAAATGCGCCCGGTCGTTTGCCATCTCGAACCTCGGACTCTATCCAGCGCTTGTTATAGATATCACCGAAAAACTCGCCCAGTGCAGGATAAGCCTCAGTAAAGGCATTCTTGACGATCTCTACTCCTTCATCCCAAGAGAATCGGGTGCTATCCGAGATAGGCAACGGCGAATTCAGCTCGAACCAGGCGATGCTATCGCGATTCATCGCTTTCGCCTTGGTGGCAAAGATCTGGCGAGGAATCTCGATATTGTCATGTATGGCTTCATACATCGCATCGAGGGTCTCTTTTTCTATGGCAGCAGCAAGAAGCGCTGGATCTAAGAAGTGTTTCACACCCCTGCGCTCGTTTAAGGTGAGGCGCATTCCGCTGATATGATTCAAGGCAGCAGCGCAGATATGCTCTACCGACTGCCATGCCTTGTTACCCCCCTCGAAGGCTGCCTTGCCTATTCGGCGATCCACATCGGTAAGAAGAGCTCGCTGCTGAGAGATGGGTAGTATCTCCTTCTTGCCATCCGGATATACCATCTCGAACTTCAGCTTTCCTGAGACGGTATTATACAGCCTTCCCCAGGAGTGGAATCCATCGACCTCAAGGTCATCGACCAGGTGCTCAAGCTCCCTGCTCATGGTAAAGCGCGAGATCTTCCTGGTTCTTTTCAGAAAGTACTCAGCACCCTTTAACGGCTCCATCTGGCACAGTTTATCAAAGTCCTGCTGAGATGCTGCTTTTAGTGCATGTAGCAGGTCAGTGTGAACCTTGCCATACTGGGCGTAGAGCATCCTTAGGGCAGCGCTCTCCTTGAGATAATCCTCGTTGTTGGCATCGGATGCGCTAAGACAATTGATGTATGAGCCGATATGGGTCAGGCGGACGATGAGGTCCTCGATTTTCAGGATGATCCCAAGCCAATCTTCAATGTTCTCGCTGCTTAGCGTATCTAAAGTTGCTGATCTTTGGCCCAAGTCAGAGATATCTTTCACAAGATCATCCTTGAATTTGATCATCTCAGCTCCACCAAAGCTGGGGAAATAGCTATCCAGGCTCCACTTGACTCCTTTTTCATTTGACATGATCAAGACCTCCCGTTGACCAAATAAGGCAATTATGTTTTTTTTTACGAACGCAACTTGCTTATCAAGTTAACCGAGCTTGACATCGTAAGCGACTTTACACCCTGTTGGATTCTTTTTCAACGATGCTTCAAGTCATGCATCTTGAAGTTTTCACATAAGTTGTATATAAAATCTGTATAATGGGAAAAGGATATCTTAACAAGCTAGCTTACGATATCACTTTAAGATAACTCGCCATCAAAGGGGGGGAAAAACACTATGTCCGGACACTCTAAATGGCATAGCATAAGGCATAAAAAAGCCAAGGAGGACGCGAAGAGGGGCAAGATCTTTTCCAAGTTGATAAAAGAGATTACGGTTGCAGCCCGTATAGGCGGTGGTGATCCCGATGGTAATCCCAGGCTGCGAACCATACTTGCCGAGGCCAAATCGGTGAACATGCCGGCTGATAATATCGAGCGAGCAATAAAAAAAGGCACCGGCGAGCTGCCCGGGGTCTCCTACGAGGAAGCTATCTACGAGGGTTACGGTCCCGGGGGCACAGCCCTGATGGTGGAGGTTCTCACCGACAACAAGAACCGCACCGTTTCCGAGCTGCGCCATATCCTATCCAAGAACGGCGGCAACCTGGGAGAGAACGGCTGCGTTGCCTGGATGTTCGAGAAAAAAGGATATATCACCGTCGATGCACAGGGAGTCGATGAGGAAGCGCTGCTTGAGGTGGTGCTGGAAGCTGGCGCCGAGGATATGACAACTGAGGGCGATGTCTTCGAGATCTACACGGCACCCGAAGATTTCGTTGATGTAAAGGAATCAATAGAGAAAGCAGGATTCTTGATAAGCTCTTCGGAGATAACCATGATCCCCAACAACACGGTCAGGGTAGAGGGAAAGAAGGCGGAGCAGGTGATAAAGCTCATGGAAGCCCTGGAAGATCACGAGGATGTGAACAGGGTTTATTCTAACTTCGATATCCCTGAAGAGCAGCTTGAAGAGGCGACCAATTGAAAAATGCCCTGGTGCTCGGCATCGATCCCAGCTTGAATAGTACCGGCTATGGACTAGTGGCAGCAATTGCTCCGGGCAGCTATAGATATATCGAGGGCGGAATACTGAAGAATTCGCCACAGAGACCGTTGGGAGTAAGGCTGGCAAATATCATGGAGGGGACCATGGAGCTGCTCGAAGAGTTTAAGCCAGATTATATGGCACTCGAGGAGCTTTACAGCCACTATCGACACCCTCAAACCGCAATATTGATGGCTCATGCCAGGGGAGTCATATATGCCTCGGCATTTATAAAAAAGATCGAGGTGGTAAATTACCGACCAGCAATGGTAAAAAAGATGATCACCGGCAAGGGGAGCGCCTCCAAGGAACAGGTACGCGGCATGGTGCAGGATATGCTGGGCATTCAGGGTAGAATAAAGCACTACGATGTCAGCGATGCCCTGGCGCTCGCCATCGCACACCTCATGCACCTGGAGAACATCGCACCGTGATCGAGACGATCCATGGAAAGGTGATCGCGCTTAGGCAAAACTATGTGATCCTAGAGGTCGGCGGTATAGGATTGGGAGTCTTGATCCCCGCTATTTATGTGGAACAGGGAGATTGGCTATCTTTGGGCAATCAGGTAATACTGCATACCATCTTATATGTGTCAGCGGAGAAAAGCAGAATAAACCCGATGCTGATCGGCTTCAAGGGCGAGCGGGAACGGGATTTCTTCGAGCAGTTCGTCAAGGTCGGCGGGGTTGGTCCCCGAGTGGCAGCCAAGGCTATGATCATGCCAGTGCACGAGATCGCGCAGGCAATAGAACGCGGAGATATCGACATGGTAAAATCCCTGCCCGGCATCGGCAAGCAGAAGGCGCGGGATATAGTCGCCCGACTGCAAGGAAAAATGGGCGAGTTCTGCCTGGAGAGCGTGGAGGCTGCGGAGCCATTTGCTGCGCCGGGCACCTCTTCGCTAAGAGTGGAAATAATCCAGGTTTTAGCACAGCTTGGATATACTGACAGGGAAGCGCATGGCCTGGTAAACCAGATCCTCGCCAGCGGCAAATCGATAGGTAGCGTGGAGGAATTCCTGAAGGAGCTTTATAAGCTGTAATGACCAGAGAAAATAAAGACAAGATAAAGCGTATCCGCGAGGATAGCATTATCTCCAAAGGCGAATCTGGCGAGGAGGTTACCTATCTTAGCAGCCTCCGTCCAAAGAAACTCGATGAATACATAGGGCAGAAACGGGTTGTTGAGAACCTTCAGATCTCGATCGCTGCTGCTAAAAAACGGGGTAAGCCACTGGATCACATTCTCTTTCACGGTCCGCCCGGACTCGGCAAGACCACCCTGGCACACATCATCGCTAATGAGATGGGAGCAAGTATCACCTGCGCTAGCGGACCTACCCTGGAGCGCCCGGCTGACCTGATGGGCATTCTGACCAAGCTCGGCGAGGGGCATATTTTCTTCATCGATGAGATACATAGGCTGCCACGCATTGTCGAGGAATTCCTATACAGCGCCATGGAAGATTTCGTGGTCGATTTCGTCATAGACAGGGGACCCCATGCCAGGACGATCAAGTTCCAGCTCAAGCGCTTCACCTTGATCGGTGCTACCACGCGCGCCGGATTGTTGACTCCACCGCTTCGTGAGCGCTTCGGCATATTCCATCACTTGGATTTTTATCAGATCGATGACCTGGTCAGTATCGTGTCTCGAAGCGCCAAGATCCTCCAACACCCGATAACGCTCGACGGCTGCAAGGAGATAGCCCATCGATCTCGTGGAACTCCACGCATAGCCAATCGCATATTGCGCCGGGTGAGCGATTACGCGCTGGTGAAGGGGGATGGCAAGATAGACAGCAAGGTAGCAGATGCAGCCCTAAAGATGCTCGGCATCGACAAGTTGGGGCTGGATAAGCTCGATATAGCGGTGCTCAACACCATAATCAAGCAATATGGCGGGGGACCGGTGGGGATAAATGCTCTGGCAGCCACCCTGCAAGAGGAGGAGGATACGCTTATCGATGTAGTAGAGCCTTATCTATTGAAGATTGGCTTTGTCAATCGAACCCAGCGGGGCAGAACCGCGACCCAAAAAGCATACAAGCACCTTGGTATCCCTACTTCCAAGGGTGGCTTCAAGCCGCTTAGCATCCTGGATTACGAAGATAGGGGAGATGATGAGCAGGCAGAGTAGCATCAAGAATGCAGCATATCATTCATATCTAAGGGCATCTATTGGGTCCAGGTCGGCAGCCTTGTAAGCGGGAAAAAGCCCGAAGATGATGCCGGTAAGCCCGGCTACGATAAACGCTACCAGGATTGCCTTTATGGAGATTATGGTCCTCCACCTGGCATAGAGATTTATCAAATATGCCAGCTCGATCCCGAGAAATATGCCGAGAGTTCCGCCTAGTATGGCCATAATCAAGCACTCGATGAGGAATTGTTGCATGATATTTATTTTAGTGGCACCAATAGCCCTTCGGATGCCGATCTCTCTGGTTCTTTGTACCACGGTTGTCAGCATTATGTTCATGATACCGATACCGCCTACCAAAAGCGATATGCCGGCTATGAAGCCCATCACGATGTTGAAGATTCGTTGTGTTTGTTGCTGTTGGCGCAGAAGCTGAAGGGGTATTACGATCTCGAAGTCCTTGATGTTGTTATGTGCCCTGTTAAGGATGCGTTTTACAAGGCTAAGAGCCGGGGGTATATCTTGCTGGCTGCCTAGTTTCACCAGGATCTCATCGAGTTGATGTTGTCTATCCGGTTCCACTGGGAAGCGCTTGATTACCGAAGTAATGGGTATATAAACATCCTTATTGAGGTCCCTGATGGAGAAGATGCGTGAGCCTGAGATATCCTTGTCCTCCATAATGCCAATGACCGTAAAGGCATAATCTAGAATCCTCACCTGCTCGCCGAGAAGGCTAGCGGTAGGTGATAGCTCTTTTGCAACATCACTTCCTAGAACGCAGACGCGGCTGTTATTGTCTATGTCGTCCTGGTTAAAGAATCTGCCCATGGCGAGCTTGAAATTCAATATCTTGGGATAGCTATCGGTTGTAGCGATCACCTGGGCGGCGGGAAACCTTCCCTTATAAATCAAGCGGTGTTTCAGCTTGACCAACGGGGCGATATTAAGCGCATATTTACAGTTATTAGTTATCAGTTCAACATCCTTTAGATTCAGACCTTGGGGATTTTTCTGCCTGGCATTTGCCAGGCTATCACCGGAAAGCTCGACCGCCTGGATGCAAAGATTGTTGGCGCCCATCAGCCGTATCTGCTGAAGCGCTTCCTCCCTGGCACCCTCGCCGATGGATACTATGGCTATGACCGCAGCAACGCCGAATATGACACCGAGCATGGTAAGAAAGGAGCGCAGCTTATTGCTTAATAGCTCCTTTATGCCGATCTTGAGATTCTCTCCAAGATGCATACCTATTATCGTTTACCTTTACAAGCTCTTATGCAGATACCACAGATCATGACTCCAATGCCACGCCTGCCCTGGTACTTCTTGAGCATCTCGATGCAGAGCTGCTTATCGTATTCATGGGCGCTTTGATTAATCGCCTTGACCGGGCAGGCATCGATGCAGTCGGTGCAATCCCCGCAGTCTGAACTGTCATAAGGTTCGTTTACAGTTAAAGGAAGGTCGGTCAATACGGTTACATAGCGAGCGTGAGCATGATACTTGGGATGAATGAGCAGGGTGGATCTGCCAATCCAACCGATCCCGGCGTAGTAGCCGAATACCTTGTGCGACAGATGCCCCCATTGTGCCTCCCAGTTCACTATCTGCGAGGAGCTGACCGGCACTGAATGGAAGCCTTGCTCCTGAATAAAGTAAAATACCTTATATGCTGTCTGATCGAGCAGGTAGTTCACCGTCTTATAGTGGTGCTTGTACATGATGGTCGGTCCATCAACACACTCATCAACGATACCCCTGGATATCGGATATCCCATCACAATTGCATAGGGATATCGCAAGATGAATCTTTCCCTGAATTCAGGGTAGATATAATCCGCTGCCCTCTCGGTGAGAGCGATGCCCCGAATAGGAACATTCAGCGCATCGAGAAGGTGGTTAAGCTCGGTTGTGTGATCCTTCATATAAGGGCAATGATAATCGAGTTCTTAGCTCTTATCAACCATGGTCAGTGCAATTAAGGTTTGTAAAAAAGCGCTGGCGGGACTATCATCCTATGTTATGGGCGTCAAGGTAAACCCCGAGCTATGCAACGGATGCCTGCTGTGCAGCATCTATTGCAGCCTTAGCCTTTTTGGCTTTTGCAGCCCGGAAAAAGCAGCCATCAGGATCCATCGCGATCCCTTTGCACGCAGTGAGTACCCTGTGCTTTGCACTCAGTGTGAAGATGCGCCATGTATCGATGTTTGCCCCGATGGCGCTTTATTCAGGAATGATGACAACTCAAAGGTGATCCTTGATATGCAGTCGTGCAGCCTTTGCGGGCTTTGTATCGATGTATGCCCGCAACAGGGATTGTGGGTTGATCAGGATAAAGGTCTGCTAATCAAGTGCGACCTGTGCCAAGGTAGAAACGATCAGCCCTGGTGCGTGCTCGCTTGCCCAACCGGCGCCCTTGAATACTAGGGTTTTGTACTTATCGTGCCCAAGTCGAGATGGGGCTGTTCAAAGCAGGACTTGAAAACGGGAAACATGTTAATATAATTAAAGCAAATTAGAAACGAGAATCGATTGTAAAGGAGTTATGGCTATGTCGAGGATGATTCGAGGATTGGATGCTATAGTCTTAGGCATCTTTTGTTTAGCAATGTGGGCGATCCCCAGCTTTGGGGATGAGGTTCCAATTGGGAAGACTATTACCCTTGAACAGTATAATGGCAAGGGGGGCGGCGATACCTGTCCAGGTACCACTATACCGACCTTAGCCTACTACACGACCGACACTAATATTTTAGCTTTAAACGACTATGACCCAGGAACTGGTGGCTGCACCGGCATATTCGCGACCGGACCAGATGTCGTGTATAACTTCACCCCCCCTAAGGACATGAGGGTTATCCTGATCATGGACCCAGCGGACTTCGACGCATCGATCTATGTGGTAACCGACTGCAGCGATATGGATAGTTGCGTTGCTGGAGCAGACAGAGTCGCCAGCGGAGAGCCGGAATACATCGTGGATCTTCACCTTGCTCAGGGCACGACCTATTATATTATATGCGACGGCACCTGGCCGCTCAGCTTCGGCACCTTTAATCTCTACTTCTATGTTTACCAGGATGTCTGTCCTGGCATAGAGGTTCCTAGCCTCCCCTATCACGGCGCGGACGACTCGATCTATGGTGATGATGACTACAATCCGGGCGGCGGGGGTTGCACCGGGCATACCGCAGCCGGCAAGGATCTAATCTATCACTATGATCCCCCTTACGATCAGAAGATCAGCGTAATCATGGATCCGACAGGTTTCGATGCCTCGCTTTATATAGCCACAGATTGCAAGGATCTAACCACTTGCATCGCTGGCTCGGATCAATATACGACCGGTGGAACGGAGATGCTTCATAATGTGCCCGTTCAGTCCGGCACCAGGTACTATATCTTCTTCGATGCCTACGAGCCTTACGAGGGTGGCGAATTCACCTTCGATGTGCACGAGGCTGATGATATCTGCCCTGGCACCGTGGTCGATTCGCTTCCTTTCATCCGCTCGCGCAATATGAGCAATGCGGAGAACAACTACAATCCAGGTTCGAGCGGCTGCACCGGCTACTCGGAGCCAGGTAGGGATATCGTCTTTTCCTATACTCCGCCTTCCAATATGAGCATCGATGTATATCTGTGGCAGGAGGAGGCTTATGACCCGGCGATATATGTGGTAACCGACTGCGATGATATGGGAACCTGCATCGCTGGAGTCGATACAGTAAACGACCCGGAGGTGCTCTCCAATGTTCCCTTGACCGGCGGAACTACATACTACATCGTATGCGACAGCTATGACGCAGAGGATATAGGCTCCTTCCAGATACTGATCGCATCCAGCGGTGTTTCTCCGACTCCGCCTCCGACCCCGACTGCCACGGCAACGCCAACCCTCACGCCATATCCCACATCGACTCCCACTCGCACACCGACCCCAGGGCAGCCCCCATCAGGCGATACTTGTCCCGGAATACAGGTAAACTCCCTCCCCTTCAGCACACAAGGCAATACTAATGATCCAGAGATTCATAACGACTACAATCCTGGCAGTGGGGGGTGCACCGGCTATAACGCCTATGGCAAGGATATTGTTTACTCCTTCACGCCGAGTCGCAACCTGGAGGTGAATATCATCCTTGAGCCGAGCGATTACGATGCCTCTCTGTATGTGGTAACCGACTGCGGGAACATGGACTCCTGCCTAAGGGGTAGCGACCAGGCATTAAGCGGCGGAGCAGAGACAATAAGCAATATGTTGCTGCAAGCAGGAACCACTTATTACATCATAAGCGATGGATTTGATTCAGGTGATAATGGCAACTACGCGCTCACAGTGGAGCTTAAGAATGAGCGCTGTCCCGGCAAGCTGATCCCCCAGGTACCGTACTCTCACAGCGGCGATACATCTTATGCAGCGAATGACTACGACCCGGGCAACGGCGGCTGCACTGGGTATAAGGCTATCGGTGCTGATGTGGTTTACCAATACAATCCAGCCAGCAACCAGAATGTTGATATCACGCTTACCGCGGTTGATCCCTTCGATGCCTCGCTGTATGTGCTTACCGACTGCGAGAATATGGCTTCCTGCATCGCAGGCTCTGACAGCGGCACCCCGGAGCGGATATTAGATTTGGCTCTTGCTGCTGGGCAATCTTACTTTATCGTGGTTGATGGTTACGATGCGGATGACATGGGCAGCTACAACCTATACATCGCCCTGGCTGGTCAGCCAACTCCGACTCCCACGCAGCCGGGGCAGACGCCGACTCCTACCAGTCCGCCTCCCTCTGCGCCACGCGGCTTGACTGCCGAGGGACAGGGCGACCGCATCGCACTCGACTGGGAGGACAACAGCGAGACGAACCTGGCTGGATACAATGTCTATCGAAGAAAGAGCGATGTCTCCGGCTTCACTCGCATCGCTGATCTGGAGAGCCAGTCGCATTACTCGGACGAGGATGTGCAGCCGGCAACGCTCTATAATTACTTCGTTACAGCGGTGAATGATCTCGGCTTGGAGAGCGAGCCTTCCAATACGGTTAGCGCATCGACCGGGAGCGACGCGCCATCCAAACCAAGGAACCTGCGCGGATGGATGGTGGGACCGAGCGCACACCTCGATTGGGATGATAATACAGAGCCTGACCTCAAGGGGTACTATATATATCGACGCGAGACCCCGACCGGCGGATACATAGTGCTCAATCAAGGCTGGCCGGTGAAATCCTCAAATTATATCGACAACACGGTGGTGGGAAACAAGAGGTATTATTACTCGGTAACCGCGCTGAACAACGCCGGCTTGGAGAGCGAAAAGAGCAACGAGGTCGAGGTGATCATCGACCTTATTGCACCACAGATATACCTGGGCGGGTACTGGGATACAGAACTAGACCACACCGGCGGGTACCTGACCATGGTTGCTTATGTATATGAGCTGCCGGTGCCTATCTATTCGACTCCGATAGAGGTCGAGATTTACTATCAGGGCATTCCCAGCGGAGTTAAGTTGCTTGATAATGGCGTCTATCCAGATCCCGGGGGCATAGCTGGCGATAATGTATTTGCTTTGGGCGTGCCGATGGAGAGCGGGTTGTCTCCTATGACCATAGAGCTTGGCTTGGTGGCAAACGACGGGGTGCGTAACCTTAGCAAGCAATGGCCATACCTCAGAGCGGGGGAATGATAAAACCGCAATAGTCGCAACCGAAGGCTGAGAGTTAGTTAAGCAATAAATAAGCGCCACACAAAGACACATAGAAATCAATCTATCCTTGTGTCAGCTAGGCTTCTCTTAGGGGAGGCATTTGCACGGTTTCCCATTCCTCCCACCGCCTGGCTTAGGCAATCCAACGAGTCGAACCTAATTCAATTGTGCGAGTGTTTCTTATGGGAGATGCCGTCTTCTGCGCCAAGCAAGGGCAGATGATGTTAGATGGATACTACAATATCGGGCGCATGATAAGGGCTTTGGCGAATAAGGGGGGGTGTTTATCTCTGCGCCACCTGCATGGATGCTCGCGGATCGGATGATGGGGAGCTAATCGAGGGATGCCTGCGCAGTATCCTTGACCAGTTGATCAAGTTCACCCTATCGGAAGGTAAAGTGCTTGTCTTCAGATCAGCGACTCATTGATTCAGGTTAATGTAAGGATTGCCCTTATCATCGAGAAGGATCTTGCCGGTAACCGTAATCGGCTTGTCCATCCCTTGCGCATCCGGCGGCGCCGAGAAGTAACCTCTTGGCGTTTGACCGTGAACATAGATGCAGCCAGTCTTGTCCTCGATCATCCAATCCGAGCGACTCATCGGTGGCGGATACTTGCAGTTCCCCTTCCATCCCTTGAAGATGCCGCTTATGGTTACCATCTGGTTCTCGTATCGCTTGGGGAAATTCAGGATATCGCCGATGGTGAGCCTCCCTTGCGTATCCGGCTTAAGTTCCACTGGTTGTGAAGGCTTGAACTTCAATTTAGCTTTATTGTACTCCGATAGCGATACCACCTGATACAGAAGCTCGATGAAGATGTTCTTAGGCTCGACCCTGACAATACCGATAAGCTCAATCTTCGTGCCCAGGGTCCCCTTGTCTATAGGATCGCACCACAGAGGAAAAGGACCATTTATATAAATACAGCCAGTCCCATCTTTAAGCACCCAGTCGGATCTGCTCGAAGGGCGATATTGATTGCACGCCCGATCCGCCTCGAAGCCGTTGAATTTGCCCTTAAGCAGCACAATCTTATCCTTCAGCGTGCCTGTATTCTTGTAAAGTTCCTTTATATTATCCAGTTCAATGACCAGGTTGCCCCTGGAAAGCTCCTCTGCCAAGATAATCGTTGGGAAAAAAAGCGATAATAATGCCAATATAACCGTCAGCTTGCTAAGATCCCTCATAATGACCTCCTTGAGTTATTAGAACGCTCCGATCCTATGCAAAAGGAGACGATTAGTCAAGCTGGCTCATCAGTTTTGGCCTGCTTTGGCTTGACCAATGGCTCAAGTTCAATGGTGTCATGATATTCGACCATGCCAGAACCTTTGTATAATCGAAATCGCTTAAAGTATGGCTTGCCATAGCCCTCAAGCTCATTGCCCATAGTTGTCGATGGCGCAGAGACTATCTTTATGCCATCAAGTTCGGTCTCGTAGTCCCAGTGGCGGTGCCCGTTGAAGATGGCGGTTACATTGTATTTTCCGCAGAGATCGACCAATTTATCTCGATCATCCAAGAGTATCTTTAAAAATTGCTCCGAGACATCGAACATCATCTTGTTCAAGCCTTTGAGCTTCTCCTTGACCTCCTGCGGGATCTGCACATGGTGATGGAGAAGTATTATGTGTTTCCTTTGCTTGTTTTGAGCAAAAAACCTCTCCAGCCTTTTGAGTTGCACATCACCAATAACCCCGAATGCATTGTTTATGCCGAGATCCTTCATGCCCTTGTAGGTGGAATCGAGCAGCACAATGGTCAGGTTCTCATCGAGATGTTTGTACATGGGATACGGAGTCGAGGCTGCCTGAGGATTGTCGTTTATGAGTAAAAATAGATCTCGTTTTATTCTGGATATTTTGCTAATTTTTTGGCCGGGATCCACCTGCATTAATGAAAGTTCATTTAATGAAATCATCTTAAAAAGTTGTCTATAATTTATATTATATCGCTTATTATCGCTAATAGTATCGATAAGATCATTAAATATTTTTGTAATAATCCAAACCTCTGGATTTGTTATCCTAATATATCGCCAGATTTTCAATAATATTTTCGAGATATTCCTGCCCACCTTGACCATATCAAGGTTTATGTCATGATTGCCAGGCACGGGCAGGATCTTTTCCTTGAGTGGCTCCAGGGTCTCAAATATCTCGATGAGCCGTTCCACCTTGGAGGTGTCTCTTATATCGCCGGTAATGAGGATATAGTCGCACTCGTTGAGCTTCTTATTACCAAGCAGCCCCCTGAAGTAGTCCATCCTCTTGCTGGTCAAATGCAAGTCAGACAGGTGGGCGAGGAGGTAGAAGTCGCTGTTTTGCATTTTTTACTTCCAATTTTTGATTTCTTTAAACCAAGTATAGTCTGAAATTATAGGTAGTTTCGTTATTATAATCATTCTATCGAAGATAATTTAATCTTTCACAGGACAGTTTTAATTAGTTGCGTCCGAATTTTTCTCTAATTTCGTCATCCTAATAGCTATATATATCACTCAATCTCTCATATTAAGGGGTAATTTCTTCTTGGTTATGCTCTGACGGAGAATAACCTTGATCACCTGTCCAGGGCTTATTTACTATTGCAATACCCATATTATTCGTATCAATCAAATTCTTCCAACCCTCATTGCGAGCTTTATTTATTATAAAATGGCTCCATTCTGTGATAATGTCAACACCCAAATTCACTCCCCCACGAACAGCGACAGGCAGTGCTTGCCGAAACAGTGCGCATCGGCTAGCTCGCCCCATTGCTCAGCAGCCCTATGCAATAGCTGCTGGTGATCATCTGAAAACAGATTGCCGACACACAGATCACCTCGATGAAAACAGGGCAATAGCCTGCCATCGGGATAGATGACCACGCTCTCGCTTCCCATGCGACAGCGCCCAGGATGCGCAGGCTCAGGCTCCAAGCCATATAAATAGCCGAATAGCCTGCGATATTGCTGCAAATCATAATCCCTGAAATAAGGCGCCAGGCTACTTGACAATCCCTGCTTCTCGGCTTGGGTCATAAGCTCCAACGCATAATCAGGCAAGGCATTGAGCGATTCAGGAATGTAAACCGGCTGATAGATGATCCCGACTCCAGGGGGTTTATTGGCAAGCTGATATATATGCTCGATCAGGCTTATATTGCGCCGAGTTATCACGCTGATCAGCGATGCTGTCATGCCGAGGCTGGCGATCTGATCGAGCTTTGCGAATGTATCCTCGATGTACCGATCCGCCTTGTCATCAGGTAAAGCTAGCGTATTCAGCGATATTGACAAATAATTCAAGCCAGCTCCAGCTAGCCTGACTAGCATTGCATCGCTTAATCTATGCCCGTTGGAGAGGATCATGGAGAGGATGCCCTGTGAGCGAAGCATATCAAGCAGGCTAAATAGCGATGGCTCCAGGGTCGGCTCGCCGCCGGTGATGATGACTATCTCTGGGGCTATGCGCTCCAGGAATATGCCGAGAATATCGAGCTTATCTTCAGGGAACGAATCTAGCTCGTCATCCCCGGAGAATCTATTAAAACAAAAGTCGCAGGTCAGGTTGCATCTGGCGGTATAGAATATAAATACCGTCAATGGGGTCATTGAAGCCCTCTGTTGCGGTCATCCTTGTATTTATGAGCATGGAGCAGCAGGCGCTCCATCTTATCGGTAATGGTAACCTCCACCTCGTTGTACTGCTCCATAGCCTCAGCGCTTAATACTTGCAGGCTAATGATGTAATAGAATGCCTCGTTGCCCTTCAGCTCACCTACTTTTGCGTGGATTACCGAGCCATTCTTCAAAAAAATATATCCGGGGTCGGATTCCTCCTTGGAGCGCACCTTGAGCATCACTGTTTTTCCGTCAATTGCGAGCTGCTGAAGGAATGAGACCAGGCTCGTATACTTGAGCACGTTGGTTATATCATCGCCCTTAAGCTCCTCGTTGGGATCTTTTGCTCGTGGTTTTACCCGCTCTGGTTCTTCCTTCTTCTTGGTTAGTTCCTCGAGCCTTTTTTCCAGTTCTTGTATTTTCTTTGCCAACTCATCATCTTTATCTTTTAAGGGATCTTTTATTGTTTCTCTGGTCTCTTTTGCTGTAGCAGGGATTTGTTTTTGCTGTTTTGCTTTTGCGGGCGGTTGCTCAGCGGCTCCCTTTTGTTTTTTAAGCAAAGCTTTGAGAACCTTGACATACTTCTTGCGCTCCTCAAGCAGAGCCTGCCGTTTTTGTGGAGCCATATTGCCAAGCGCCTCTAGTTTTCGGTCGATACGCTTGATGTGGGCAGCGATTATCTTCGGATTGCGCAATGCATCGGTCTCCTGCGATGAAGATTTTCTCTGATCTGCCTTTTCCGTTTGGGGAACATTTCTTCTGGCTTCCGCACCCTTTTCCTTATTACTTGCCTTTTGTTTGAGTTTATCTATCTTTTCTCGGTCGAGGAGCTGATCAAAACGCTCCTCAAGGGTGAGATCGAGGTCTTGTTCTATTGTTTCCGTTCTGCTCTTTCTCTCCTGAATAAAGGAATCCTTGGTCGGTTTTGCCATCTCATCGTACTGGTCGATGATCTCATCTATCTTCTGGCGTGTCTTGAAATCGATTATGGCAGCATCGACATTGCAATTCATGAGATTGGTATTCTTAATTACCGCACCCTCCATGTTGCAGCTATCGAGGTTGCAGCTTTTAAGGTTTGCGTTGCTCAGATCAGCCTTGGACAACTTAGCGCCAGTGAGATCAGAGTAAGCAAAATCAACGCTGATCAATATGGTCTGGGATAAATTTGCGAAGATGAGTTTGGACTGGGATATATTGGCTTGTTCGAGGCGGCTGTACTCTAGATTAGCGCCGGTGAAGTCGGATCCCTGGAAATTCGCACTACTTAGTAGTGCACGCTTTATCGAGGCAGAGATCAGCTTGGAATTGTTCATTTTCAGACTGATACCCTTCATCTCGTCCATATTTACATGTTCAGCCAAGGCTCCTTCGAGGTTTGCTTTGTTCAGCCTCGCCTTATACAGGTTGGATTCCTTGAATATCCCACCGGATATGACAGCCTCTGTAAGATTTACATCGATCATCTTGGCGCGTGTGAAATCTGGATCCTTCATAAAGCTGCGCGTGAAGTTAACACCGATTATTACTGCATCGGTGAAGTCAGCATTGTAAAGTTCGCTCTCGATGACCTCGGCTCCCATCAGAAGCGCATTATTGAAGTCGGTTCCATCGATATTGGCGCCGGAAAGCTTTGCTCCCATCAGCTTGGAGTTAGCTAAAATAGTGCTAGCCAGGTTCGCCTTTTGCAGCAGGCAATACTGCATATTAGCACCCTTAAGGTTAGCTCCAGCGAGCTGGGCATCCTGCAATATAGCTCCCTCCATCTCAATATTTGGCAGATTTTGCCCCCTCAGATCACAGAAAAACAGGTTGGTTCTGCGAAAAACAGCACCCTCTAAGCCGGTCTCTCGCAGATCCACGCCCTGCAAGAAAGCATCGGTCAGGTCAGCATTCTCCAGGTTGGCTCCAATAAGCTCTGCCTGGTAGAGGTTGGCTCCTCGAATCAGGCAACCACTAAGATTGGAGCCGATTAGGTTGGCGCCGCTCAGGTTAACTGCGGAAAGATTGATGCCAGTAAGATCCAAGCCTACCAGGTTGGCATTTGCAAGGCTCTTACCTGCCTCGATATACTCGATGACATCGCTTCTTTTGAGTTTGACCATCTATACCTCAAGCGATACCAATTTACAACTCTGGCGAGGGATATATCTCCCCTACACCGATTTCCTAACCTGTGCCTGTCCTGTTCTTATGGTAATTTAAGTGCTTTTGGAAAAAAAGTCAAGTCGGGATTAAATCGGCGTATCAGTCGAGTACCTCGCTCCAGTAATAGTACTCTCGTAAAGCCCGCAGTCCGAGCAGAGGATATTGAAGGTCTTAGCGATTATATCGCTGTCTTTTTCAGCTTTCGTGGCGTGGCTTGTGGTCGCAGTACAGGAAAAAGCTAAAATGATAACAAGTAAAGACGATTGCAGGTGGTATGTTATAGTTCATATTCCACCCCGTTAGCCTATCTATTGCGATCTAATCATACTCCTCTTTCCGAGTAGGCAAATAATAGGCAATTATATTTGAATGTAATTAAATGGATATATCGATTTGAGATAAAAATTTATTTGAAATAT
>CAYUVA010000017.1:17486-82556 GCA_964448115.1 uncultured bacterium | reverse complement strand
CGGAGGGATGGCCGAGTGGTCGAAGGCGGCGGTCTTGAAAACCGTTGACCGAAAGGTCCGTGGGTTCGAATCCTACTCCCTCCGTGATTGACAGGCGAAGATACATGAAATCTATTGCCAAGCGAACAATAATAAACTAAACACCAGAAAATAGGCACTAGAAAGTAGGCACTTTCCCGGAGAGGTGGCCGAGAGGACGAAGGCGATCGCCTGCTAAGCGATTGAGTGCTTAATAGGTGCTCCGAGGGTTCGAATCCCTCCCTCTCCGCTTGTTATATACAGTGTTTTACCAGATTGTGAGGATGGCATGAAAAATATCGCTGTAATATCGATTCTGATGTTAGTAGCTGCCATTGGTGGAGTCTGCCTCATGGCGTGCGAGGAGAACGAGGAACAGATCCTGACCGATGCACCGAAGCCTACTGCCACGCCCAACCAAGACACACCCCATAGAGATATTTTTGTAGAGGTCACTCCAGTGCCTGAAACGGTCAAGAGCGACGGGAGATCGACCTGTGCTATCATCGTCCATGTGTTCTATTCCGGAGGCATAGAGACTAATGGGATACCGGTAGATTTTTATCTTCTAGGCTTAGGCTCCATCTGGACTGATCCATCCAACAGCGGCGCCACCTATGATCATAAGACCACCAATCTAGGATACTGCGAGACGATCTACCATGCACCCGAGAGCGGCGAAGGTGGGGATATAGAAGGTACAGCCGTGATAAAGGTGATCGCCAACAATGAGAAGACTGTCTATGCTGAGATAAAAATCATTCCGCCGGAGGGGGAATGATTCAAGGTTGCTTATATACTAATGACCTTCTTTTGCACTAAGTTTAGGATAACCTTGTAGGTCTCGTACTTTCCTTTTCCGAAGACCTTGACCAGGTCTTCAATGCTTGTTTTTCCATCTATCTGAGTTACCAGGAAACCCTGGTCTCTCGATAGCTTCATCTTTAGAAGCTCAGATTTTTCCATGATTGTTTTGGGTATTTTCTTAGGGCTTCCGATGTATGCCATGAGTCCGTCCATTAGGAGTTTTTGTATCTCCTGGCACTTGTTTTTTATCTTTGTATCTCTTGGTTTAAGTGCGGTATAAACCTCGTAAAGTTGCAGCGCATCCTCGAACTGTGCCTTGCTATATAGATTATCCGCCACCTTGAGCACTGCGTTGCGATAGTCCTGCACATTTTTTTCTTCATAGGCATGATCCTTGAGAATTCTTTTTACTACCCTATTGATTTCCTGGTCAAGATCTTTGCCTGATGATTTTCCCCTTATGGCTCTGATCTCCTTGATCGCCTCGACATATCTTCTATTTCTCAGCAATTCATCGATAACAATGGACTTTTTAGAGACAGTCTTTTCCTTTATCTCTTTTTTAGTAAATTCTTTTGAGGATTCCTTTATCTTTCTTCTTTCAGACTCAGCGGTGGAGCCGATTTGAGCTCTAAGCAGCCTGTTTTTGGTTACGAATCGATCCACGATGCCGGCGAATTCTTTTCTTGACAGTGGTTTTTCCAAGTAGAGATCAATTCCCTTTCTCAATTGGTACTTGAATGGTCCGATAGCCTTTGATTCCAGCCCGATGAAGATTATTGGTATCTTGGTGTCTTGGACGGTCTTTTGTATGCTTTGCAGTGCTGCCTTTTTGATCCCTGGCGTCTGTAAATCTACGATAATACAATGCGGTGGTTTTTTTCTGACCAGATCTATTAGTTCTTTGTGGTTTTCGGTTTGCATTACCTCAGTATTTTTTATATCGAGCATCTGCGCACCGATCTTGTCTCCTGATTCGAGGATCATCAGCCTGGTTTTATGTTTTTTGACCAGTTTTGTTTTCGCGATCAGTGTTCTAGTGCTTGTCTTTTCGGTAGTCCTTTCGGAAGCCTGTGGCGATAGTCTTCTTACGGGCATGCGTATTTTTTCATGCTTCATTATTGATGGTACTGACAGCGCCTGCATCACATCCTTGAAGCTCTGGAAGCGGTGAGCTGGCATCTTCTCCAGGCAACGGTTTATAAGATATTCCAGCTCCCTGGTCGCCTCGGGGACGAAAAACCTCAAGGGAACGGGATTCTCATTCAAGATATTGGTGATCACCTTTGCACTATCCCGGTCGTAGAATGGCGGAGTGCCGGTTAAAAGCTCATAAGCCATTACTCCAAATGAAAAGATGTCGGATCTATGGTCATCGTTCCTGCCTGATATCCTCTCTGGAGATAGATAGTTAAGGGTACCGATTATCTCTTGTGGCTTGGTGCTATCCTGGCTTAATATATTCTTCACCTTAGCAGCGCCGAAGTCAGCGATCTTAATATGGCTATCGCTCAAGATCATAACATTTTCAGGTTTAAGATCTCGATGGATCACATCCAGCTCGTGAGCTTTGATCATGGCTTTGCAGATCTGCAATAAAATGGGGATGGCATCCTTTATGGCAAAGGGTCCTTTTTGCTGCAACATCTTGCGTAAAGAGATGCCATCGACATACTCCATTACTATATAGGTGAGATTTTGATAATCGCCCATGTCGAGAGTAGATATGATGTTCTCATGGAATAGTCTGCCGGACGCTATCCCCTCCCAGAACATCCTTTTTTTTGCCTTCTCGAACTCGGCATCAAAAAGGTCGCTGCGTATGATCTTGACAGCGACATATCGCTTGAACTTGGGATCGAAAGCCTTATAGACCTCTCCCATTCCGCCGCGCCCCAGAAGCTCTAAAATCCTATACCTGCCTATCTTCTTAAAAGTCATAACTCAAACAGTATAGGGACAACCTATATCATGTTTATACTGGAGATTCCCTCCAACTGTAAGCCATATCTAAGACAATAATATTGCAATTGATATAAGATTTCAAGTAATTGTTCAAGTTCGCTTTAGATTCCATGCTAGTATCCCTGTTACTATCTTGCCTGTTAAACATTAGCTAATGATCTATCTCCTTTTCCAGGCGATCGATCTCTATTTTCAGGTTGTCAGCCTGGGGATTATCCGGTGCTAATTGCAGGTATTTTTCCCATGCTTTTACCGCTTTTAACGGTTCTTTTTTTCCATAGGCATATAAAGCGCCTAAGTTAAGGTAGGTTGTGGCATGATCTGGCGCCAACTCAATGGCTTCAAGCAGCACCTTTTCTGCGCGAGCATCCTCGCCCATCTTGTAATAAACGGCACCCAGGTTGGATCGAGGTTCAACGAAGTCCTTATCAGCCTCAATGCTTCTTAGGAAGTATTCGATTGCCACCCTCGCTTCGCCTTTTCTATCATAAAGCATCCCTAGATAGTTCAGGGCTACCGCATCGTTGGGATTTACACCGACTGTCCTGGTAAAATAGTCTATTGCCAGATCATCGAGTCCCAACCTCTCAGCCACCACTCCGGCGCGATACAGGGCAAAGGCATAGTCTGCGGATATCTCAATGGCTGCCTGGTATTCGACAAGCGCCTTTTGATAATCTCGCATCTTTTCGTAGATCAATCCGAGCTTTGCTCGCAAGAAATGCACTCCAGAAGCCTTGCGCGAAGCCATCTCAAAAGCCTGGTTGGCTGCCCCCATATCCCCCTTGCTCAGGCAATACATTCCATAAATATAAAAGTATGTTCCAACCAGCTCCGAGGAAAGCATGTCCAGGGGTATATCATCTCTAAAGTGATTGCGCGTGCGGTATAGCGAGAAAATCCTGTCGAGTTCCTCGATGCCAGGTGGCTGCGAGCGAGCCTGGGATAGATACCCGATGTTCTCGAATTGATAGCCCTCCTGGGGGGAAAAGTCAGGCCAGGGAATATGATAGGTGTTCTCCCTTCGGTTAAGCTCTTTGGGTATTTGAACCTCCCTGCGGCTTTGTCCTAGATCCCTCCCGGCATAGTTGCATAAGATAACATCTGGACGATACGACTCGATCTCATGGGTATATATCAATGTAAATGTCTGGTTATCGCCGTGAACCTTCAGAACCCCTTTATAAGGCATTGTCCTTAAAATATTGACCGCGTAATCATAGCCAAACCAGAAATCACGGCGATCGTTAGATGGATAATTATATAAAAGCCAAACTACAGCATAAGCTAGAATAAGAATACATACTGCGGACCTTAAGGATCGGCTCTTTAAGGTTTTCAACAATTTTTCCAAGGCTATACCAGCAAAACCGAGCAGCACCATCAAAGAGGGATATCCAAAACCGGTTACATTCAAAGGAGTAGTGTTAAATATGACTATGAATATGAAGTTACCTATGATGATTGCAATCAGGGAAAAAAGTAAGATCTTATTCCTCACCGACACTGCCATCCCAACCAGCGCCAATAGAAGTACGGGAAGGCTTATCTGATTAGCTACATGGAGTATAATCTTTAGGGATCGTTCCAAATAGAATTCAAGGCTTCGGTTGGCAACCGATTTATGTCGATGCTCAAAGGCGCCTATATGCCTTACAAATCCCTGGAGCTTGCTTGGGGTGCTCCAGTTCATCACCGGATCCGCCTGGGATCGCAAGGGGAGATATAAAAATATTGATAAACCGAGAATGAAAATGACTAGAAGTATGGAGATATAGCCTTGAGGAATACTTGGCAGCAATCCAAGAATACGAGCAAGCAAGATGAATCCAGGAATTAAAAGAAAAACTGAATAGTGGGAAACGATAGCTAACGATAAAGCAAATATCCATAGCATCAATCCCTTTGCGCTTCGTTTCTCCATAAGGTTGAGCGATAACAAGAGCATGAGGGCAAGGATGGTGGTAAATGGAGTGTAAACCTCGGCGGTTACCCCCTGAACCCAGACTATCGGGGCACTGAAATATATTAAAGAAAGCGACGCTGCTACTGCTTGACTACACCCCAATCGAGTAAAAAAAATAAAGATCAATGAACATGCTAAGGAAGTAGAGGCTGCGGAGAACAGGTTGACCTTGTAGGCTATAGACCCACAGGGAATACAGGTAAACAGATGAGCAAGCATATTGTAGATCGGGTAGCCCGGATTGTGGGGGATACCGAGGGTTGCCGCTGAGGTGATCAACTCACCGCTATCGCCGACAAATACGGTAGGACATAAAGTTGATAGAGCGAGTCCGAAGGTTACTAATCCAACAAGACAAGCTTTCTTTATCACGATATAAGCGGATGATACCCTGTTTTTCAGCCTTGATTATCAGCTCTTCAATGTCTCTTAGGTACGATTAAAAAAATTTATCGCCAGGTTGCTGCAATTATTACTGAAGGTTATGGCTTGTTTAATGGCTGGTTCATTCCTCTTCAATGGCTGATAGATCCTTGCCTGGCTTGAAGTAAGGGATCTGCTTTTTTTCTACATAGACTTTCTCACCGGTACGAGGATTCCGCCCTATCCTGGGTCCCCTTTCTCGTACCCTAAAGGACCCTAACCCTCTTAGCTCGACTTTTTTACCCTCTATTAAGCTGTTGGTTATGAATTGAAAGAAGACTCTGACAACCATTGAGGCTTCAGACTTGCTTAAGAATCCGGTGCGTTCGACCAAGGCGTTAATAATATCGTTTCTTGTCATGCCAAATAACCCTTCCTTCCGAGTGTTACGATACTACCTGACTGATATCACCAAGCCTCTATCTTGTCAAGATAACCTTATAACATCTATGCTGCAGACATTGGGTGTGTAAAAATCTCTACTCGCTGCTCGCAGTGTCTTTTCATTGCGTAAAGGGGTCTCTTCTGTAAGATCCAACCTGTGGTTTTGTGAAGTTTTCGATCATTGAAATAATCTGATATTTAGGATAGACTTACTAAAAATGACCACCACTGGTAATTTGAAGTGGGACAGGAAGATGCCCACTTTTTTTATGGATAAGCCCAAGGAGAGCAGACCTTGAAGCTCGAAGAGAAGATAGAAAGGATAGCTGAGCCAATAATCAACGAGCAAGGACTGCGCCTTGTCGATGTGGAGTATCTGAGCCGGCGTGGCAGGAACATACTTCGTATCATCATCGATAAGGAGGGCGGAATATCACTTGATGACTGCCAGAACCTGAGCAGGCAGTTATCTCATTTGCTCGATGTGGAAGATCCTATCCCTGCAAAGTACAACCTGGAGGTCTCCTCGCCGGGGCTGTTCAGAAGGCTCAAAAGCGAGAGAGAATACAAAAACTTCATTGGCAAGAAGGTATTGATAATAGCAGCCGAGCAGCAAACAACCGTTACCTACCAGGGGAAGCTGACCGGCTATGATAACGGAATCATCGCCCTCGAAACCAGCGATGGCTCAACGGTCATGATGAATATACGGGATGTTATCAAAGCCCGTCTGAATCCTGATATCTAAAACACTTATCGCCTTCAAAGGAGGGCTTGGAAATATGGAACTAAACCTAGCTGCCATAATAGATACCATAAGCAAAGAAAAAGGGCTGCCAAAAGAGGTTATTATAGAGGCAATCGAAAAGGCTATCGTCATAGCCTCTAAAAGAAACTATGATCCCGAGGAGCAGCTCGAGGCGAGGGTGGAACCGAAGACAGGGGAAATCGCCCTTTATAGCGTGAAGAAGGTGGTGGAGAAGGTTCAAAATCCAAAAGCAGAGATGTCCCTGGAAGAAGCGATAAAACATATACCTGAGGTCAAGATCGGCGATGAGGTGGAGCTGGAAAGAGATATTGTTACCCTGGGCAGGATCGGCGCCCAGAAGGTGCGACAGCTTATAGCAGCCTATGTGGCAGAGGCTGAAAGAGAACATATTTATGAGATGTTCAAGAACAAGGTAGGCGATGTGGTCAGCGGAGAGGTTACCCATATAGAGGCTGGCAATGTATATTTCGATCTTAACAAGGTGGAGGCGATCCTTCCCAGTAAGGAGATAATACCAGGAGAAATTTTTCGTAGGGGTGATCGAGTAAAAGGATTGCTCAAGGAGATAAGAAAAACGAAAACAGCCCCTCAATTGGTGTTAAGCAGAACATCACCTGAATTTTTGAAAAAGCTATTTTACCTTGAGGTACCAGAGATCTTCGAGGGCACAGTGGTAATAAGAAACGCAGTGCGAGAACCCGGTGGTAGGGCAAAGATATGCGTGCAGACTTATGATAGCAATGTGGATCCAGTGGGCGCTTGCGTGGGCATCAAAGGAACCAGAGTACAAGCGATCGTTAAGGAACTCAAAGGCGAGAATATCGATATTGTACCATATACCGATGATGTAAAAGAGCTGATCGCAAAATCACTCAGCCCCGCAGAGATACAGGAAATAGTCGTTCATGATGACGAAAAACGAGTAGAGGTAACTGTCGCTGATGACCAACTATCATTGGCTATTGGAAGAAAGGGACAGAATGTCAGACTGGCATCGAAGCTCACCGGCTGGGACATTGATATCATCAGCGAATCAAGGCTCAAGAAGCTCAAGGAGGAAAGAGAGGATCTCTACAAGCAGATAGCCAGCAAAAAAGAAAAGATACAAGATACCACTGAAGACCAGGACAAGCCGACAACCGAAAAATTGAGCGAGTAGAAGGCTGATCTCCCTGCAAAGACAACCCGAATCGAAAATAAACCCAGATCTTCAGTTTGAAATTGCTTTACAATGGAACGGTATCCTGTCTTCTTTGCCTCTTCGCGTCCCCCGAACCCCCTTTCGCCGGGACAAGTTTCGCGAGGACAGGCTTGGCAGGCATGACAATAAAGAGGATACTCATTTCTCGTCATTCACGCGCCCTGGATCTCAAACCGAGAATTTGGGATAAAACAGCAGCTTGCTAATGAATCGAGTCCTGGAAGGGCTGCATATCGTAGATGCGCCAGGTATCATTGCTTTTATGCACGATGAAGAAGACATAACTGTTCGACTTCTCGTCCCATGCGATCACCCGTTCCTGGTTTGGCTTTATCAGCTCTGTTTTCTGGATCTTGGAGCGTGAAATATGCTTAACTACCGAATGATTGCTCACAACCCAGTACTTGAAGTTGGTTAGTATTGTAAAATACTTCTGCTGATAGTAGGGGTGCAACAGCTCATAAGCCTTCTCGTAATGCAACCTTCCAAGATGATCCTGAAACAGCCTGACAGCCTCGCTTGCCGTATCCGGATTGTTGTTGCAGCCAATAACAGCCACGGCAAATACAAGCAGGCTGCTGGTAACGATAAATCGCTTGCCTATATAATTGAGCACGGTCTCCAAGTGGTCGATAATATTCGCAATTAAGATTATAGAAGCTCCCATGTGAAGGTTCCGTCATCTGGCACCGAGAAGTAGTCCGGACCCCACCTCACGCCGGTATCCTCGTCCTCGGCATAGAATTCACGGTAACCAGCAAAGTGCCCGCGAAAATCCACGACCTCGTAAGCGCCTATCCAGCCCATGAATCTTCCATCCAGATAAAATGCTATGGAGTCATAAGCGGTATAGTTATCGACGATGATAAGCTCCTTATCGTCACTATCATCATCTATGATGATACACCCCGCCATCAGCAAAGAAACGACGGCAAGCAATACTACCGATGGTATCAGTCTTCTTCCACTATTCATACTTAATTGCTCCTTTCGTATGTAAAAATCGATTAAAGGATATCCTTATGCAAGCAAATAATCAATACCTCGACTCCCTTCTTAGCCCTATGGCGATGATGCGAGCTTCCAGGTGTCGCTTCTCTGAACTCCATCCTTGTCTTCTCCGCCGAATAGGATGGTCATGTTCAGCTCTCCGAGGTAAACCATGTCATGGGAGAATCGAATATTAGGGTGCGTCTGTTGGGGTATTTGGCTCCATTCACCACTTACCGGGTCAAACTCCCAGGTATCATCAAGCGCCCCTTCCTCACCATCGCCGCCGAACAGGACCGCCCTGCGCCTGACCGGGTCATAGACCATTGCATGACCGCCGCGCGCCCCTGGCTTGGTGCTTGGATTAAACATCGACCAGGAGCCGGACGAGGGGTCATACTGCCAGGTATCATCGAGTACATCCTCGAAATTGGGATATCCACCGAACATGTAAACCTTGTGTCGATGATGATCATAGACCATCTCATGTCCGCTTCTGCCTACTGGACCGCTGGCGCTGATCTGGCTCCAGGTGCCGGCAGCGGTATCGTACTCCCATAGCTCATCATTGTAAGGCCAGCCACCGAACAGGATCACCTTTGAGCGATCGCTGTCATAGACCATATCATGTCTTTGGCGCGCTGATGGATGCGGTGAGGGGGTCTTGAGAGTCCAAGCCATGGTGGCGGGATTCAACTCCCAGGTTTCGTCCGATGGACCGGTGCCACCAAAGAGTATCACCCTTTGGTTCTGTATATCATAGACCATATCGTGATCCTCGCGGGGAGAGGGGCGAGAAAAGGACTGGATCAGCTCGCTCCACCCCTGGGACGACTGAGGGTCATATTCCCATAGGTCGTTTTTCTCCCCGCCCGATGACCAACCCCCGAACAGGTAAACGACTCCTCGATGGCTGTCATAGACCATCACATGGTCGTTTCTTCCGCTGGGATGATTTTGTGGATAAAGCTGTTCCCAGTATGGAGTAAAGGGAGTGCTGGTGGGAGTGGCTGTGTTAGTTGGCGTGTTTGTTGATGTTGGTGTATTAGTGCCGGTTGGCGTGTTTGTTGGAGTGGGAGTGATGGTGGGAGTCTGGGTAATTGTTGGGGTAGAGGTCGGCGTGGAGGTGAAAAAAGTCGGGGTTATGGTCGGTGTAGCCGTGTGCGGGTAAAGATAGAGCACCGGCACCACCACAATGCCATCTGTTGGAACGATTATGTTGTCATGAGAGCTTCCCCTATAGCCATGGTAATCGAAGGCGGAAACCTTATAGACACCAGCCGGGACATCCTCGAAGATATAATTGCCACCATAATCGGTAGTCGTATATCTCAGATACGCACACCAGCCTAATGTGCCAAAAGATATTATCAGTAGGCAGATTGACACCGCCTGAAACCTTACCAAATAAAGGATTATCCCCATTGCCAAAGCAGCTAGCCCCACACCCAGGATGGAAAGAGAAGGTATGAAGTCCTGACCACCGATACATATCTGGATGCCGCCGTGGTCGTTCTGCCCAATGCGCTGTGCTCTGCCTATAACATCGCCGCCGTAAGCCATCAAGGCAAAGCCTGCGGTTATGGTAAAAACGATAACTAGTACCCGGGCGTGCATGTAAAGATGATAATAAATAACTCATTCAGTGTCAAAATAGCTGCCTCGATGTCCGTATTTGGTAGTAGTTATAACGCGTGATCGTGATAAGTAACCTGGGTAATACCTATTGGGATTATGGTCATTTACCACGGACCTGGTATCACTGGAGCAGTGATCTCGATGGTATATTTTGAACTTTCGCTTTTGTTACCAGCGGGATCTTGTGCGGTTATGTAATAAATTATCTTCTTCTCTTGATTATTATCTCGTTTCGAGATCCTTGCGCGCCAGGCAGCTCCGCCCCTCTTGTACATATCGATAGTGTGAAACTTGGTATCTCCATCATGCTTCCAGTGCAAGGTAACTGACTTAAGCTCACCCTTATCGTCCTCCACCTTAGCGATAATCTCGATATCGGTCTTTATTATCGCCTCGGATACGGGCTGTGTATGTTGGATGGTCGGTGCGGTAATATCTAGGTTGGCGATGGCGGTATTGGCAAGCTCCACCAGGTTTATTGCATCTGGATTATCCTTCTGAAGCGCAAGCACATCATTAGCGTATCTAATGGTTTTTTGGTACTCCTTGTTCGAGTATGCGGTTTTTGCCTTGGATAGCAAGTCTTCAATCTTTGCCTGAAGTTTTCTTTCCGCTTCCACCCTCGCTTTAGTTTTTAATGTTTTTTCAGCAAGCTCATCAGCCTTATCAGCCCACAAGGGTCGCAGCTCCTCAGCCTTGGCTATGGCATCATCGAACCGGTTGCTAGCAATATAAGATTCTATGACATTGATCAGGTCATTTATCCTTCGGTTCCTCGCCAACCTTGCTGCCCGTTCAGCCATTATCCTCTTAGCCTCAGCGATAAGCTCCTTTGCTTGTTGGTCATCTGGATGATATTCAAGAACCTTGTTCATGTAGTGCACTGCATTGCTATATTGTTTATTCTCAAAGGCTTTTTTGGCTGATTCTCTATACCCCTCAATGGTCTCCTTCAGTTTCTCGGCGATGAGCCTTTGGTTGGCTTTCTCCTTTAGCGCTATCATTTCCTGTTCGCCGGGAGATTTCTCCAGTATAACCTCAATAGTTTCGATCGCCTCCTGCCAATTGCCTTCCTCGAATAGTTTCTTAGCCTCTTGTTTTTTCTCTTCGAGCATCTTTTTTTGGTTACGCTCCCATTGCAGCTTCTCATAGGCGGCGACCGCTTCCTCCCTGCGCAGTTTGGCTACCTCGTTATCCGGCACTACCTCAAGTATCTGGTCGTAAAGTTTTATCGCCTGCTCTGGATCTTTATTGGACATAGCTTCCTCGGCGGCTCTCAGGTTGGTTTTTATCAGGTTATCGATCCTTTCCTTCTCCTTTTTCTCCTCTATACGAGCCATCGCTTCTGCCTTCAACGACTTGGTTTGCAGATGTTGGGGATCCTCTTGCAGGATATTCTCGCAGATGATGACGCAGGTCTGGAACTGCCCTTGGGCAAAGGCGGTCTGTGCTTGGGTGAAGAGATCCCGTATGTATTCCAGTCTGCGATGTTCGATCCCCTGCTTTATAAGCACGGCAGCGAGGATGGAGCCGGCGATAATGATAAAGGCGACAAGCAGAAGTATGGGGTTCTTCAGGATGGTCTGTTTGGTTCTTTCCTTGAAGGGGAGCTTTATTTCCTGAGCTTCCTCGTCCTTCTGTTCTTCAGGGACATAAAGGCTGGTGTGTTCACCTATCGGCATCTCGGTGTATTCGATATCATCATCCGCTTGGGGTGGATTTATGATCCTTTCGAGGCTGGGGGATTGGCACAAAAGTGGCTTGCCTTCAGCTTCAGGGGTATAATCAAAGTGTTTACCTACCTCACCTGCCACCTCCTCGAAGTAGATCGGTTTTTTGAACGAGGAGTCTTCCTCCATGTAGGTCTCGATGGTTGTCATCATGTTGACATCAACCAGGTTGCCTGCCTCGGTCAGTCGGGTGAACTCTCCGAGCGAACGCAGGATCTTGCTGACCCTTTGGTTATTAGGCTCTATTTCCAGGGCATCCTGGAGGTACTCCTTGGCAAGGTGGGCTTGTCCGGCGATGATGCTTTCTATTCCCATGAACAGGGCTTCCTTGGCTTCCGCATCCTCGCCTTCTGGCTCACTTGCTTGGATTTGCCCGGCAAGCTCTTCGATCTCTTGCTGGATCTGCCTGGCATCCTCATTTTCAGGCTCCAACTCGATCAGTTCCTCGATTGCGCTCTTGGCTTTATGTATTTTTTTCTCTTTAAGAAGGCTCTTTGCTTTCAGCAACAGCATCTCCTTGAGCCTTTCCTTTTCGAGCTTTTCGCTTGCCTGGTTACGAAGCTGGGCGATCTGTTCCTGTTGGGGATCGAGTTGCAGAATGCGGTGGAACAGGCGTACCGCCTCGGAGTAATCGCCTTGCTCAAGGCACTGCTTGCCCTGGCTGGTAAGCTGTTTTATCTCGCGCACCTTGAGTATATGTTTGGTCTCTTTATGTGCCTCGAAGATCTCCTTGTCATGGGGATCTAGATGGTAAGCCTCATCCAATATCGGGTAAGCTTCCTCGTAATTGCGCTCATTGAATAGTTGTAATCCCTTTTCCCTGAGCTTACTGAGTCGCTGCGATTTCTCGAGCAGCTTCTGCGCCTCGAAGATCTTATCGAGGATCTGTTTATCTTCGGGTCTTTTATTAAGTACCGCTTCCCAGAGCTTGATAGCCTGTGCATAATCGCCCTGTTCAAACGATTCTTGCGCCTTGGAGAGGTTTTCGGTTACGAACTTTTGCCTCTCGAAAAGCTGCTTAACCGATTCAAGGTTATTCTTTGCCTCCTCGTTGTCCGGGCTGACAAAGACGATCTCCTCCCACAGCTTCAGCGCCTGTTCATACTCCTTATTATCAGCAAGTTTCTTAGCTTGCTCTATATAGTAATCGAGGTGGTCCCTTATTCTGATTGCATCCTTTACCTGATCCACCTTTTTTACGGTTGCCAAATGGTCTGGATAGGACGAAAAGATCTCCTCGTAAAGCTGCAATGCCCGCTCGAATTCCCGATTATTGTAGGCTTGGTCTCCCCTTGCCACAAGGTCGCCGATGAGTTGGCTCTTTTTCTCCTCCTCGCTTATCTCCTCGATCATCAGCATGGCTTCCTTGTGTTCGGGATCAAGCTGAAGCACCTTCTGGAATTTCTCCTTCGCCTGTTCGATCTCCCCCTTGGAGAGAAGGTCATCGCCCTGAAGGAACAGCTTCTCTATCTTTTCGAGGTGGCTCATCTTTGCACGAGCCTTCTCCATCCACTCGAAGGCTTCCGCCTGTTCGGCATCGAGCGCCACCACCTTACCCCAGCAGCGGATCGCCTCCGGATAGTTGCCCGCCTGGTAGTATTCCTTAGCCTCGTGCATTAATTGGGCGATGGTTTGTTGATCCTCTATCTTCTGTTTAGCCTTCTGGATGTATTCGATGCCCTTTATATAGCTGGGATCGATCGATAATAGCTTCTCCCAAAGGCTGATTGCTCGCTCGTACTCGCCCTGGTTGAAGGCAGCCAAGCCCTCTTTAAAGTAGGCGTTTATCTCCTCGGTAGTTGAAGCCGGCTTTGTTTTTGAGATCTTGGAGATATCCTGGTGCATCTTTTTAAGCTCATATTCGATCTCCTCGAGCACATCGAGCGCTTCTCGGGCAGACTGGTAGCGATGGTTCGGATTTTTCTCCAACAGCTTAAGTATCCAGCCCTCTAGCTTCTTGGGGATGGCAGGGTTGTATTTACTGGGGGGCTCTGGTGGATCATGGAGGTGTTTATAGTTTATCGTATAGTTATCCTCACCGGTGAAGGGCACCCTTCCGGTCAGCATCCTATAGGCAACGATGCCAAGGGAGTAAAGATCCGAGCGGTTATCCGCCTCTCCCTTGATCTGTTCAGGGGACATGTACTTGGCGGTTCCAATCACACCTCCAACGGTGGTCAAGCCGGTGCTGGTAGCAGCCTTGGCAATGCCGAAGTCCATGACAATGGCATTGTCGTGGCGGTCGATCATTATGTTGTCCGGCTTTATATCGCGGTGTATCACACCCTCCTTGTGGGCAAAGAAAAGCGCGCTACAGACATCCTTGAGGATATGGATGCTCTTTTCGACCGGCAGGGTTTTTTGCTCCTTGAGGATCTTCTTGAGCGGCTTGCCGTCGATGTACTTCATGATCATGAAGTTGAGGTTCTCGTGCTGCTTTACCGCATAGATGGTGATGATATTGGGATGGTGGAGCCGCGCCGCCATCTTGGCTTCACGGTGGAAGCGTTCGACAAACTCCTTATCGTATGCTAACTCGACCGGGAGCACCTTTATGGCATCGACCCTCTCCAGGTTCAGATCGATCGCCTTATATACTATAGCCATTCCCCCGCGGCCGATCTCATCAATGATCTCGTATTGACCCTCCAAGACCTCCTCTAATGGTTTTCTCACATCCTTGAATGATGTAGGTGATATCTGCTCCCTGATCAGCTTACCCTTTTCCGGCAAAGGCGCTCCGCAGTTGGAGCAGAACTTGCTGCCGATTACATTATTGGTTCCGCATTTCTCACAGGTCGGCATCTAGCTTTCTTAGGCATCCTTTCTCGATGATCTCACGGCTAACACGATTCCATACCGCTGGTAACCCACCCAATATGTCCAAAGTTTGATGTTATTACATGTTACCCAATTTTTCAATCCAATAAACATGCTTCAAGTGCCAAAACTTGGATACTGTTTGACAACCGAAGGTTTGGGCACTAAATTTATCGAGTAGAAAGATTCTGAGATAAAGCAAGATCATGAGATATCGAGTCGCCCTGGTAATCATCCTTTTTCTTCTTTTCATATCCCAATCCCCTGTTGCTGCTGTCGGTATCGGTGCCCAGCCTGTCCTTTATGATACGGGAGGGTCTCCGCCATTAGGGAGCGTTAAATTCAACTGTACCCTGACCGAGGGCATGGAGTATCTTTTGACCGAGGATAGCCTGGACCCGATAAATGGCTATGATACAGGCTATCTGTTCTACGAGAGCATCGGATACTGGTTGGTCGATTTTAACAAGTTCCCTAACGCTTCGGAGGGAGATCCCTTTAATGTTTATGTTTATGTGGCTGCGGAATCAAAAGCCGGCGCCTATAGTGGGATTGTGCCCGGTGAGGATGTCGTCTTTCCAGGTCAGACAGTGGTCTCTGCTGCCGATTATCCTGGTGAGCCGACAGGTCTCTCAGCGGAAGTTCTAGGCTCAACATCGAAGTATGTTCGTATAACCTTCGATCAATTACCCGGCATAACCTACTACCTTTATCGCTCAAGCAATCCATCCGCTGGCGATAACCAGTTGAGCGATTGCATATATCATTTAATCAATGGCAATGCCTCCAGCCCGGCTTATGATCACGATGTAATCGAGGGACTGTACTACTGGTACCTGTTATTACCCCAGGACGAAGCATCGGTATTCGGTCCCCATACCGACGAGTTAAGGGTTTTCATAGGTGATCCGACCAGCACGCCGACCGCAACTTTCACAGCCACGGCAACTCCTACAGATACCCCTGGAATCACAGCCACCCCGACCGCTACTGCAACTATGGTTCAATGGTATGCCCAGGATGAATATGGATACAGCGGACAGACCAGCAATTATTCATGGATCGAGATATCGGGAAGCGGAACCCCAATATCACTGGGAGATGACAGCAGCCACCACCTTTATTTCGACTTCAACTTTATCTTTTATGGACAGCGATATACAAGCGTGAATATAAGCTCCAATGGCTTTTTATCCTTCACAAGCGCAGCAGCCTCCCCGGATAACAGCTCCATACCTGATGAACAAACGCCAAACGGATTATTGGCACTATTCTGGGATGATCTCGATCCATCCAGCGGAGGGAATGTCTATTACAAGGTAGAGGGCACCTATCCGAGCCGATACGCTATCATCCAGTACGATGACATTCCCATCTACGGCACTACCAGCCGGATCACGGCTCAAGTAATCTTTCAGGAAGGCTCTGACCAGGTGCTCTTCCAGTACAAGGATGTGGATAACACCAGCCTGGGAAGCGGCGGCAGCGCTACTGTTGGCATAGAATCGGTGGATGGAGCGCTTGGCATACAGTATTCCCATAACACTCCCTGGGTATTGGCTGGGAGCTATGCCTTCCTTTTTCTCCCCCCGGAGACGCTGCCCTATACGACCGCTCACCAGCCGCCGAGGGGAGCGAGCGGTGTCTTTGCTAATACCTGTATCTATGCAAGGGTAATGGCTGCCGGCGGTGGCGTTAACCCGGACTCGATCAGCATGGAGGTCGAGGGAGAGGTCAAGGATGTGAGGGTAGTCCCCATCAGCGGCGGATATTCGGTGCTCTATCGTCCATCATCCAACTGGTCAGCAAGCCAGGTGGTCGATGTGAGGATCGATGCCTCGGATAACGGCAGCCCACCCCAGTGGATGGAGCCGGACATCTATCAATTCACCATTCGAGCCAACGGCGCGGTGGATCCCTTCAATCCCATCATCAGGAACATAACTCCGGCTCCCGGCGACTCCGGCGTGGCACCTTTTATCCCCATCGAGTTCGATATGGTCGATTATCGCACCGGTATAGATCCGGAGGCGCTCATATTCCAGGTGCAAGGGAATGAACATGCTGCGGATTGCAACTATAGCATCATAGACTATGGCTGGCATGTTGCATACTATCATCCACCATTTGCCTTTGGCGAGCAGGTATCGGTCTATATCAGGGCTTATGACCTAACCTGGGCGCAGAACAACTTCGACCAGGAGTCCTTCAGCTTCACGGTGCTAAGTGCTCCCTCAATGACACCATCACCGACAGCAACGCCGACCATAACCCCGACCCCCACGGTAACCCCGACCACCGAGGGCAATCCATTTCCCTTCCTCGATGGCTTCGAGGATGGCAATCTTGATGAGTATGTGATCAATGCTGACGCTTCGGGGGATCTCCCCTTGGTGCGAGCTGATGATTCGCCAGTAGGCACCGAGGCGTACAGCGGCAACTGGGTAGCATACCTGGGAGACGCGACCAGTGGCGGATATGCGGTCTCAACGCTCGATCTTCACCTGGATCTTGATGGACAGACCGAGGCGAGCCTCTCCTACTGGTGGTACACCCACTCATTCGAGGGGGGACACTGGATCTACCTGGATATATTCGATGGAGAATGGCACAGCGCGGTAAGGGCGACCTCCGGCACCAACGGATGGGAGAGGCAATCCGTGGAGCTGGGTCAGTTCGATATGATCGAGGATTTTATCATCCGCTTCCGTGCCATAATGGACTATCCGGAGAATGCGGATGCAGCCTACCTGGATGAAATCGTTGTCTTTCATGCGGGAGAGCCGACCTTCACGCCGACCAGCACGCCGACGGCAACCGAGCCTGGAGATCCTACATTGACACCGACCCTGACGAAGACTCCAACAAGCACTCCCACCAGCACATCGACTCCAACCGGCATGGCGACCTTTACCCCGACCAACACACCTACCGCGACCTATACCTCCCTGCCAACGCCGCAGGAGCTCCATTCCTGGTCCCAGTTTCGTGCCCATGCCTCCAAGAGGGGAAAAAGTAGCAACATCGCAAAGCCATCGGCAGGGATCAACTGGTCAAACGAGGTCGGCGAGATACAGAACTCCTCGCCGGCGGTCAACTCCGAGGGAGCCATAGCCATAGGCTGCCTTGATGGATTGTACTGCTTGACCGCGCAAGGGACCCTCGCCTGGTCATATCCTGTTCCAGGAGGCGTTTACCTAACCCCGGCATGGATTAGCGACCAAAGCCTGGTTTTCGGCGATGGAGACAACCGGTTGCTATCGCTAAGCTCCCAGGGGGCATTTTGGTGGGAGATGGATCTGGGCAGTCCTTTATCTGGAGCGGTAACCGCAAGTAATGACCATCATTGCTATATTGCGCTCGCTAATGGAGCCATTTACAGCATCCAAGCCGATGGTTCCATATTCTGGTCTTATGATGTGGGCGATCAACCGAATTGTTCACCAGCGGTCTATAATGATGGACAGGCAATCGAGGATAGCCGCATTGCAGTAACCGTCAACCGGGGCAAGATCTACCTTTTAAACGGCAGGGGAGAGCTACTCTGGTCGTATTCATTGCCTGGTGAGGAGCTACACAGTCCCCTGTTCGATTCCATGGGGAATGCCTATGCATGCACCGCTGCCGGGCGGATCATCAGCCTTAACACAAGCGGGGGAATTCGCTGGTCGGTGGATACCGGCTCGCCCATATCCGAGCCTATAGCCTGCGGCACGGCGGACAATATACTATCCATCGGAATAGATGGCAGAATAACCTGCTTCAATAACCTTGGACAACTCATCTTCCAGAGACAGGGATTCGCCACCCCAACCACACCTTTGAGCCTGGACAGGCTGGGGAACATGTACTTTGGCAGCTCTGGGGGCATCGTTTATGCATTGGATAACGACGGATTCGGAAGGTGGAGCGAAGCTCTCCAATCAGGCATGGAGATAGCCGGCTCTCTGGCAGTGGCTGAGGACGGCAGCTTATTAGTCGGGCAGCAAGGCTCCAATGTGCTTTACTGCCTCGGCTCTGGCGATTCAGAACCACCATTTGTAACCAACCATCATCCCGAGAGGTATGCTGAGGATGTGCCTGCCAATACATCCATCGAGTTCGATATCCTCGACGATAGCCAAGTAGATGGCTCATCGATATCGATGACGGTAAACGGGGAGCTAGTAACGCCGAACCTCAGCGCCATCGGCGGTGGCTTTCATGTGTCATATCAGCCTCCCCAGCCCTTTAGATATGGACAAAGGGTAACCATCACGGTGGATGCCTCTGACATCAACCACAATCCCATGCTGCGCGAGGTCTATTATTTCACCATCGAATACTCCCTGACCCCGACCGCCACTGGATCAATATTTCCGACTGCTACCCCCACGCGCACCCCGCACCCATCCTCACCTTACACCGATGGACACGATCCAGCAAAGAACCAGAGATCAGTGCCGCCGGATTGCAATATCTCCCTGAGGATAAAAGATGATGACAGCGGAGTGAACCGGCACTCAATACGGATGACCGTCGAGGATGTGGATGTTACCTATAATCTTCGCGGCTCGGACTTCAACCTGCATCTGACACACTACCCGGAGTATCCCTTCCAGTTCGATCAGGTGGTCAATGTAACCATCGATTGCTCAGACTGGAACGGGATCTCCATGCCTACCGACATTTACAGCTTCTTCATCATATCGAGGACGGTAACCCCGACGCCCACAGCAACGCCAACAGTTACCCCCACAGAAGCAATAAGCGCTACCCCGACGCTTACCTATACCCCCTCTGATCCCCGATTCTCCAAGCCTTACATACTGATGGCAGGGTACATGAACACAAGTATAACCTGGGAAGCCGGCGGGATATTTGACATGATAGCCTGGGTCTCGGATCCGCAGGGACAGGGAGTAAGCAAGGTTAATATTCTTTACGGGGGCGCTCCGACCGGAGTTACTTTGCCTCGCTGGGAGGGCAATCCGGATGTCTTCTGGCTGTCTGGTGTCGAGGTCGCTCCCGGCTTGCAGCCGAAGGAGTATCTACTGGAGTTGCAGGCTATAAGCATCCCCGGGGCAGTAAGCCTCACCTGGCCTTATCTAACCATCAATCATGCTAGTGGGGGGTCATATTCAGCCGACTTGGAGCCAGCGCTCCCCCAATCCTGGGAGGTATTCTATCATCGTCTGATAATGTCAGAAGGGAAAGATTCCATGGATCGCCCGGTGATTTATGCTGCCGGCTACTACAACACCTTCTTGGTCGAGGATGAAGCTGGCGCTTTCATTATCCTGGCAGTAGTCGGCGATCGCCAGGGAATCGAGGATATCCAACGCCTGGAGGTTCTCTATAACGGTGAACCGACTGGTATCCTATTGCATGATGATGGACTACACGGAGACTTTGAGAGCCAGGATGGCGTGTTCGGATTCAGGATCTATTTCCCGCAGGGCGAATTGGAGGGCATGTCGGGGATTTACCTGTTGGAGCTAGTAGCCACCGATAATGCTGGCAACACAAGCCTGCCCTGGCCTTACCTTACGATAGAATAAGCCACTTCTCTTACAGTAGGCTTTTCTCTTGGCAATTGTGTAACCTATGGACAACATTGCATTAGAAGCTCCACTGGAGGTTTCCCGTATCTTGAATTTATTATTTTCAGCCTCTCAAGGTTGTTTTTATCCAGGCTTGTTTCAAGGCAAATTACAGGAAGGTCCCCCCAATAATCGGGATCGTACTTTGATAGCTGAGCCTGCGGGGTGAGCATGAAGTTTAATGTAACTAACCCGCCGGGCTTGTTATCCGATGATTCAAGCACACCCAAGAAGTGAGGTATTGTGCTTTCTCCTGATATGCTTCTACCCCACGGAACAACATAGGCAGAGTGGCTGGAATGATATGGATAATTCAGGCATGGCATATTCAGCCTCATAAATTCGACAACCGCGGGCAGCAGGTTTTCAATGGGAGCGTACAGCTTTGTGCGATCCAGCATCGATGCCACCTGTTGGCTGTTGATCCATATAAGCTCGCACTTGGTCGTACCCTTGCCATCGATTATCGATTCTAGCTGAGATAATGGCACCTGGATCCGGTTTACCTTGATGTTGTAGAGTATCTTCATGCTGCTTAAAAGGTAGGTATCGATCCACTTGCCGGCTGCATCATTCCCTTGTTGCATCAATATCTGCACCTCGGAGCCGTTTGCCAGATCCACTATCTCTTGCCAGTTGACATCCAAAAGGTCCCGCTCAAAGGCGCTATCTCGTTTGTGGCATGAGCCAATAAATACGCACAGGTTGCAGGAAAGCATAAGCATTATTACAGGTAGCTGGGAAAATCTAGTCATTCTCTTTTAGTTGTTTCTCCGTTGCCAGGGCGATTAAACCATCGATCTCTTTCTTAGTAAGCGGTCTCATCTGTCCGGGAGATAGTTTTTTCAGTGTAACCGGACCGATGCTTACTCGTTTGAGCTTGCTTACTCTGTAACCGAGTGCCTCGAACATGCGTCTTACCTGGCGGTTTCTTCCCTCGACTATTGTTATCTCCCACCATTGGTTGCTCGTGGTGCTTGAGATGAAATCTAGCTTTGCCGGCGAGGTCTTTCTCCCTCGAATAACAAGCCCTTCTTCCAGGCTCCTTTTATGCTGTGTGCTCAGTTTTCCCTGGATCTTCACCTGATAAGTCTTTGGTATCTGCGATGACGGATGCATGACCAGGTTAGCGAACTCGCCATCATTGGTTAAGAGAAGCAACCCCTCGCTGTGATAGTCCAGCCTGCCAATAGGAAATACCCGCGAAGGGAGATCATAGGTAAACTTCTTTATGGTTCGTCTCCCCCTTGGATCTTTAAGCGATGTTATGTACTTTTTTGGCTTGTACAAGGCAATATAAATTTTCTCTGCATCCGGGGCAACAACTTCAGCGTCAACGCATACCTTGTCCCTATTGGGTTCGACCTTGGTTCCAAGTTGAAAGGTGCGCTTGCCATTTATGGTTATCCTCCCCTGTTTTATGAGCTGTTCAGCTTGCCTGCGTGAACAAACTCCAGCCTGGGATAGGTATTTCTGCAACCTTATTTTATTGCTCATTATTTGTTTGCCTGAAGTCAACCGGCAACCTTACCTTTTTCTTGTCCTTGTTACGATATACAAGATACCCCTTGTTTAATCCGTGCTGATAAAGCCTAAGCGTGATCTCCACATCCTTCTTGCAGTATTCTACCAGCTTATCTAACTTCTTTTGTGCCCACCAATTCAGCGCTTGCAATCCATCGCCAGCCTTATGTTCATTGAGCGTGTGTTCTGCCAGTTGTTCCAGTTTCAACCTGAAGCCGATACGCTTCTTGACATGGGCGAGGATGTCGAGCGAATTGAGCTTTGAGAAGTCGAATGCGCTGTAGCCGCTAAGCACCTTGTAATCGAAGCGTACCTGGTTGAAGCCGACCACGAGATCAGCCGATTTCAGATGCTCTATTATCTTATCGACCTGGTGGTGATGATATACATGATATTGCTGATCAGAGGAGTCCCAGACAACCCCGACACTGACCCCCATAAGGTGAGCGTTCTGCCAACCGCCGACCTCCTCTGCGCTGCGCTGCGTCTCCAGGTCGAAGACGACAACCTTAATCCCTTTTGGTTTTTCAAGTTTTTTTATAGGTTGATCCTTGTTGGCTGGCTTCTTACTGCTTGTTTGCTCCTTGAGCGGTTTCATATTGAGCAGGCATTGCAGCACTCTGGCAGCAGCCTCCTTGTCCAAAGGCTTATTACCGCTTCCGCACTTGGGTGAGTATATACAAGCCGGGCAGCCGACCTCGCAATCGCAATCATTTATGACCGTAAGGCTGGTTTTGAGCAGCTCTTCGACCATCTCATATCCTCGATTGGCTAAGCCTATTCCACCCGGGTACCCGTCATAGATGAATACCGCCCCACAACCGAGCTGGGGATGATAATTAAAGCTGATCCCACCGATATCATAGCGATCGCAGAGCGCAAAGAGCGGAAAGACCGATATGGCGCAGTGCTCGGTTGCATGGAGACCTCCCATGAAGTGTAAGTTCTCCTCATCGATCTTGTCCTTGATGAAGTTCTCCACCCGTATCCAAAGCGCGGTGGTCTCGAATATGATGGGGGGCAAATCGAGCGTGAAAGTACCTAGTTGTTCGCCGGTCTGGATTTTCTTCTTTACATAACCGTGGATCTGCTCGGTAACCTTGACGGTACCGAAGTGGGCGATGAAGTTCTTCACCGGCTTTTTTTGTTTTACATCGAGGATCTCTGTCTCCGTGGCAGATCGTATCTCCGTGTAGTACTGCTCATGGGTCGGCTTGACATAGACCAGATGCCTCTCGGTATCGATATTTATCGCCTGGTATTGCATTCCGCGGTGAAGATAGATCGCGCCAGGATGACACTCATAAAATACACGAATGCCGTCTATGGTGCCGATAATGGAGTTCGATTTTGTATCCACGATGGAATAGGTATCGCCGATGGAACGTATGTTTACATCGATCTGCGGGTGTTTCCTTGTTGAGTACCATATTGCATCCTCGTGATCGCGGATAAGCGCTCCCTCGGCTTCGAGTTGCTGCACCGCTTGCCTCATCACCTCACTGAACGGCTCCTCTTCAGGGGAAAGCAAGGGCAATTCGGCAGCTGCGCAAACCAGGTGATTCTTGAGAATGGGAATATTCCGGGGATCGACCACCGCACCCTCGTACTTGGAGGAGAAAAGCGCCTGTGGATTGCGTATGAAGTATTGATCTAGCGCATCCTGGTGTGCCAGCAGGACAGTTAGGCTCTCCCTATCCCCTCGCCCCACTCTCCCGCTGCGCTGGAAGGTGCTGGTTATGGTGCCGGGATAACCAACTAGAATACAGACATCGAGTCCACCTATATCGACACCGAGCTCAAGGGCGCTGGTCGATATGACTCCCTTGAGGCGATCGTTGAACAACGCTTGTTCTATCTCACGGCGCTCTTCGGGGAGAAAACCAGCCCGATAGGAGCTAATCTTATCCCGCAACTGCGGCATTCGTTGTACCACCCGCCGGTAGATGATCTCTGTAATCCGCCTCGCTTTAGTAAAGACGATGGTTTTTAAACCCTGTTTTATAGCCAAGATGAACAAATCGGCAGCCACGGTGTTGATGCTTAGGTCGCTATCTATGAACATGAAATGTCTTCCCCGCGCTGGCGCCCCGCTCTTATCTATCACATGAAAGGGGAGATCGAATAGCGAGCTGACGAAATCGGTCGGATTTGAGATGGTGGCGCTCAGGGATATGTAGCGAGGTGCCGAACCATAGTAATTGCAGATCCTGCGCAGGCGCCGAAAGATCTGAAGGCAGTTGGAGCCGAAGATACCCCGATAGACATGAAGCTCATCAACTACCACGAAACGAAGCTCCTTGAGGAAATCCTCCCAAAGCTCATGGTATGCCAGCATCCCGTAGTGAAGCATATCAGGGTTAGATATGATGATGTTCGGCGGATTCATGCGCAGCTTTTTCCTCTGATAGCTCGATGTATCTCCATCGTAGATGCCGACCGATATCTTCCCCTTCATTTGGATGCGTTCGATCAATCCCTGAAGCGTTTTGTGCTGATCCTGCCCCAATGCTTTATAGGGAAACAGGTATAATGCCTTTGCCGAGGGATCTTTCAGCATGGCTTCGAGCACGGGGAGGTTGTAAACCAGCGTCTTACCGCTGGCTGTGGGAGTGGTTACCAGAACATTATCCCCCTTTAGGATATGCTCTATAGCCTCCCCTTGGTGGCTGTACAGGTTCTGTATTCCCTCTGTTTTGAGGGCATCGATGAGCCTTTTATCCAGCTTGAGTTTCCCCTGGAAGTATCGCTCGGCTTGCAAGGGGATATAGTGCGTGCTGCTTATATAGTTAGCTATGCTGCTTCGCTTAAGTCGGCTGATGAACCGCCTTATTGTTTGATCCGTATTGTCGCTCACCGCTCGTCCAGCTTCCTTTTTGAGAGCACCTGGTAAAGCTCCCCTGCCCTCTTTTTGGGGACATTGCCTTGCGGCACCTCGAGGACATCGAATACAAGCTCCCAGCCCTTGGCGATGACAGTTATCCGATCGCCGTTGTTTATTTCCTTTCCCGCCTTGGCAATGGAACCGTTGACCTTAATCAATCCCTGATCGCAGTATTGTTTGGCTAGTGTACGACGCTTGATAATTCTCGATTGCGATAGAAATTTATCCAGTCTCATTCTAATCTCTTAGATTATAGTCCTTTTATCATCCAATCAAAAAAATCTTTTATTTAGCTGTTGCGACGCCGCAACAGTTAACGAGCTGAACTAGATTACCCTGAAGTATATTATTTTCACTTGGTTCCCCTGGCGATGCACCACTGCCTTGATGGTTCTCTCCAGCCCGGAGACGATCCCGGTGGATCGGATCTCGAAGTACTCGCTAAAGACCCGGATCCTTCCCACCAGATTGCCATATATGCGGTCATCGATACCAGGAACTTTCTTTAGATCAATGGGGGACTGGAAGGGATTTTCAGCGCGATAATTGATGATATTCTGTGCAATCGACTCGGTAATCCCCTCATCCATGGATCTAAGGACAAGCTCCGAAGCCGTATTGATATTTATGCTACCGCTTGAATTGACGGTGATAAGTTGCGAAAGACAGGGAAGCTCCTCCCTGGGATAATATATTTCAGGCGTTATCCCCTTGAGCAACAGCAGCTCCATATCAGTTAGCATCGGTGCATTGCGCGGGTCATAAGGCTGAGGTAGGCTACCGTAGTACTCCGACTCTGCGCCATAGGGACGCGGATAATCATCCTTATCTATCCAATCGAGGATGACATCGACGCTCATCGGCTCCAAGCCGATCATCTCGAAGACGCGCATCAAAGCCTCTTGATACCATTCATCAATGACATCGTTTTTATTCAGCACCTTGTTTACACCCAGCTTCCTTTCGCCATCTATGACCTTAAGCGAAGCCTCGCCGTAGTCGAAAGCGATGTTTAGAGGCTCTGAAGCCCAGTATTCGCCGAGGTGATCTATTTGCGGATTGTCCATGCGAAGATATCGTGCTGCCGCATAGATGCCTGATTTTGCCAGATAATATGCCCGCTGCGATGACCCAAGGTTCTCCACCATATTCAAATCTGAGCGCACCAGGTATGCAAAACGCACCGCCATGGAGGTCATCACCGCTACGATGAGAAGCACCAGTAAGACTGCGACCCCGTTATGCTTTTTTAGATGCTTGAGGATTGTCCCTATCTTATCCTGAGAGCCTTTAGACCGTCGATTATTCAATCTTGTCCTTGTCCTTATCCTTATCCTTACTTTTTCCTTCATGCCTTAAGCCTAATGCTATTAACTTAAGTATTTTGAAGTTGTTTGCTTAAAAATGCCCTCTCCCTAACCCTCTCCCAAAAGGAGTCTGCCTCAAAACCCTCACACCGTGTCATCCCGAGCGGAGTCCCGCTTTTTCTTAAAAAGGGACCAAGTCGAGGGATCTCTTTCCCCCAACTTGGGGGGAAAATAGGGGGAGGGGATTCCTCGACTCGCTCGCTCGGAATGACAGGGTATGGGACTTCTTGGACATTTTGAGACAGACTCTGCTGGGAGAGGGCTGGGGTGAGGGTCTTTTATCTGTAAAGTGAAAAGCATTATTCTATTACTCTATATATCGTGTGTTAGAGGTAGTTCCACAGTAGTTGACAGACGAATCTCATTCTCTTGTTCGTTGGCTAATGTTACTGTAACCTTGATCTGTCTAGGCAGGCGCTGCATGAGAGCCGAGTCCCATTCATCACGCCAGGATTCTCCGTCAAAATATTCTAGCTTAAACTCAAGTATCTTATCAGTAAAGTCGAATGCATAACCGCCGGAATCATACGGCTCGGCAGGTGGCGATTGGATGCGTTTATAAAGAACAAATAGCCCCTTTCCCCTTTCATCACCCTTGTTCTCTGTTTCGCTTTCACGACAGTAGTAGGCTGTCTCCACCAGGTCTGAGCCTCGCAAACGCCCGTAGCCAGGATAATTGTTTGCGGCAGTGAAAACGATCGAATCATACCTTCGGTCTCCCATTACATTCGACCTGCCAATAAGCGGCATTTGTTCATAAGGCTCAACTGAGTAAACGCAGAGCAGATCATAGAAAACTTGGTGCAATATCATCTGTATGAGACGATAGCTGCGCCGGCTTTCAATGACATCCTGCTGTACCTTAATACTCTGAAATAAAGTTACATACACGATACTGAAGATAAGCCCAGCTATAGCGATCGTAACCAGAAGCTCTAGCAGGGTAAAACCGCGATGGCTGCACTTTTTGCCTTTAGAGTCCATCTTAAAACCGTTCATAGGAGTAATACTGAACAGGGTATCGAGAATCGAACCGTAAGGTTCATTACTCACTTTATGTTAATAAAAGACCGACCGTGAGTAATGATAGCACAATTTATGTTGGAATTGTTCTAGGAGAGCAAAATAACCGTAACCTACATGATCGACTAACACGAAGAATTCCTTATGCGAGGTTGTCTTCTATTTTTTACTGTGATAAAAGATACTCGTAATAATCAGATTGCCCGATGTGGGTATGGATGTTGAATGCTTTTTGATAAAAAATTAATTTCTTTTTGTAAAACGGTATCAGTAATCAATTAGGGAGCGAGTGAAGATGAGACTGATATGCGTATCCAGAGGGAGCTATAGTAAGGGAAAAGAACTTGCGGAGAGCCTTGCGAATAAGCTGGGTTATTATTGTTTGAGCAGAGAGGAGCTTCTGGAGCGGGCCACCGAACGCGGCATCCCTGTGGGGAAGATGGAGATGGCGATGATCAAACCTCATACCTTCCTGGAGCGTTTTGCGCTTGAGAAGGAGCACTACAAGGCGTTGGCTGCCGCGATTATCTGCGAACATTCCTTCAAGCAGAATCTGATCTATCATGGAAGGGCGGGGCATCTATTGTTGCCAGGTGTTCGCAATATCATGCGAGTTCGCGTGGTCGCTGATATGGATAGCCGCATTGACTATGTAGAGCAAAAACTGGGGCTGGATCGGACAAAAGCGAAAAAATATATCGAGCAGGTCGAGGAGGACAGGGAAAGATGGGTTCGTGTATTCTACAATGTCGATTGGGATGAATACTCCCAGTACGATATCATAGTAAATACCGACCATCTGACCGTGGAAAACGCCGCCATTGCCTTATGCAATATGGTTGAACTGCCTGAGTTCCAGTTCACCCCAGCCTCGAAAAAAGCAATGGAAGACCTTTATCTGTCAGCCAGGTGCCGTCTTGCAGTCTTCGATAATCCAATAACCTACGCTGTACAAGTGAATGTTCGAGCTGATGGCGGCAAGGTGATGGTAACCTACCCCCCACAACAGGCACAGTATGTCGAAGCTATAACCGAAGCGGTCAGCACGGTGGATGGGGTCAAGGAGATCCTCTGCACTATGGCGCAAACTAATATATTGTGGGTGCAGGAAAGATTCGATCCCCAGTCTGAGACGCTTAATGATATCATCAAGATTGCTGATAAATGGGGCGCAGCCGTGGAACTGACCAAGCTGGTGCCTGGACAAGAGACAACCGAAGTGCTCTCCACTTTCGCCAATGGCATAAAGACTCCAGATGAATCAGGACAATATAATGGAGGTATCGAGGACGAACCTGAAACACCTACACCGGCACCCGAGGATAAGCAACTTGTAGAGACCTATAACAAGCTGATATCAGCCGGACACGCTGGTATAACCCGTATAGTCAAAGGCTCACCGCGTGGGCTTTTGCAGTCTATGCAAGAGGGGATCAAGTATAGCCTGGTGGTGGTTGGCGATGTGTTTTTATCCAAGGGTCATGCCAGCAGGACACGGTTGACCAATGAGTTGGTTTTCTTTCTCATGGAGCAGCTTAAGGTTCCGGTTGTGCAGGCGAATGAACTAAAACAGCAGTTCCTTTTTGGAAAGAAACAGTTGATTATCCTGATCTCCCAATTAGTGGCTGTTGCTGTCATTTATTACCTGGTATTCTCCAATCAGATACCAGTACTGAAACTGACGAGACTAGAGGGTGGAATGCGAGTACTTTCGGTGCTGTTTATCCTCGGTTTCGTGCCTTTTATATCATATTTATGGGGCAAGACAGCGAGCTTGTTCTTGAAGCTGATAAAGATTGAATAAGACAGTAAAGAAGAGGTAATGTCCATGCAGGATCTAATATTCAACCAGTTCATTCACATAACTCTACTCGATGCATTGCAGGTTGTACTGTTGGGGCTAATAGGTGGAGTGCTTAGCGGCTTCATTGGCAGCGGTGGTGCCTTTTTTATGACACCAGGAATGATGAACCTGGGAGTGCCAGGAGTTGTCTCGGTAGCTAGTAATATAACTCATAAGTTTGGCAAGGCTATGGTCGGCTCCAAGGCACACGGCAAGATGGGGCATGTGGACAGGAAGCTGGCATTTTTCATGTTAATAACCTCCTTTATCGGCATCAGGATAGCCGTGTGGATCAACAGCACCCTTTTCAAGGGAGAGGTAGGTGGTCATGGTGAGGGAGGAGGCAGCGCGGTCTCCGATCTTTATATCAGCATGATATTCATCTTTGTCCTGTCGATAGTTTCGCTGTCCATTCTGCGAGATGCTCTTAGAAAAAGGGAGGCGACCGAAGAGGGGGGTCCTTCGACAAAGATCGCTGAATATCTTGGTTCATTGAAGCTATACCCGATGATTTACTTTCCGGTGGCAGATGTGAAGGTCTCCCTTTGGGTAATCGCTATATGTGGTCTGGCGACCGGTTACCTGGCAGGGACTATTGGTGTGGGTGGCTTCATCGGTGTGCCCTCGATGATCTATATATTCGGCGTACCGACCGCGGTGGCTGCTGGCACCGAGCTTTACCTTGCCATGTTCATGGGGGCTTGGGGAGCCATCAACTATGCAATGGAAGGCTTGATCGACCTTCGTTTGACCATGCTTTTATACCTGGGATCCCTTATTGGCATTCACATTGGAGCCTATGGTACAAAGGTGGTGCGCGAGGTTTTCATCAGGTTGGTTACTGGTGTAGTGATTTTCCTGTGCGTTTTAAGCCGCCTGATAGCAACTCCCATGTACTTAAGGGAGATGGGATACCTATCTTACGATGCCGGCTGGGATAAATACTTCAACGGTGGCAGCAAGCTGATGCTATTCGCCGCTGGTCTAAGTGGAGCCGGGCTTATCTTGTACAATGTCTTCAAGGCGTATCGTCAAAGGATGAGAATACAGTCCTCCTTGACCATAAAGAGCGAGGCAGCGACCCATAAATAATTATACTCACTTATCATGGCGGAGTAACATGACATGGACGACCAACTCAAACTGATCATTATCGACGACGAGGCAATCGTACTGAAAAGGCTAAGACAAGCTCTCGAAAAGGATGGCTTCGAGGTGGAGACCTTTGAGGACGGAAGCTCTGCCTTAAAACGGATCAACGAGAAACACTTTGATATAGTGGTTACCGATGTACGAATGCCCGGCTTGAATGGAATACAGGTCTTGGAAGAGATCATGTCCAGGTCCAAGCAGACAAAAGTTATCCTGATCACCGGTTATGCAACCATTGAGATGGCTAGGGAGGCTATGGCTAAGGGCGCATTTGACTGTATCGCCAAGCCGTTCAAACCCTCGGATCTGAGGGAGATAGTCAACCGGGCGATCAAGGAGCTGAAAGGCAAGTAATCATAGAAAACTTCAATATATTGTAGGAACTTTAGCAATAATAAGCTATCAGGGGGGATACGGGCAATGGCTTCTGATGTTGAGATTTTGGTCTTGGATGATGAGCCTATCGTGGGCAAAAGACTCAAACCGGCGCTGGAGAAGTTCGGCTATAAAGTGGAAAGCTTCGAAAGCCCAATAGAGGCGATGAAACGGCTTGATGAGAAGGAATTCGATATAGTAATTACCGATATCTATATGGAGAATATCGATGGCATACAGATCCTAGAGCATGTCAAGAAGGTCTCTCCGCGCTCAAGGGTGATCATGATAACCGGTTACGCCATGATGGAGGTAGCGAGAAAGGCGATGGAAAAGGGGGCTTTCGATTTCATAGCCAAGCCGTTTACACCTGATGAGCTGCGAGCTATCGTCGCCAAAGCGATTAGCCAAGAATGATCGAGCATCCTTCTACCTTCTAATTATGTTATGACCAAACCAGAAGAAAATCCTGAGATTTCTAGGTCGCTTAACAAGGCTAATGCAGAGCCCTCTGCCAGGAAGGCGCCTAAAAGCAAGGCTGAGATGGCAGAGATGGCATTCAAGGCGCTTAAGGAGCGACCTAAGCTAAGCATCAGGATGCAGATATACTTCAGCTTCATCTTCTCATTCGTGGTGATACTAGGCATCGCCACCGCACACCTGGTCAATATCTATAAGATGGAGTCTAAGATAAGATTCTTGGAGTCCTCCAACCTGTTCCTCTTCGAGGTACAGCAGGCAAGGCGATTCGAGAAGAACTTCTTTTTGTATGGCACCAATCTTGATGATGCCATGGATAACATAAGGATAGCTAACAAGATGCTCCTAGAGAACAGGGAGGAATGGATAAATGTCATCGGCAGGGACAAGTACGACCAGATGGTGCTCAATTTCGCCAGGTATGACAGAATGTTGCAGGATCTTATTTCCCTGCAATCGAATAAGGACAAACCTGAGTACGCTGCATCTATAGCTGAAGTTGAGGGTGAGGTCAGGCGATACGGGCACCTCATACTCTCTATCGCACAGGAGGTGTTGGCTAAGGAGAAGGCGGCACTGGAAAGGATGCTCACAACATCAAGGCGAATACATATTGTCTCGTTCCTGTTTCTATTTTTATTTATCGCCTTTATTACCTATTTCCTGGGAAGAAGAATACTCAACCCAATCAACCGGTTCCTCAATTATACTCACCGGATAGCAGCCGGGGATTTCACCCCGATCATGCCGGCAAGACGCTATCGAGACGAGTTCTCACAGCTTGCTATTGCCATCAACCAGATGATCAAGGAGCTAGATCGAAGGCAGGACTATCTTATTGAGTCGCACAAGATGAGAGCTGTCGGCACCCTTACCGCCGGCGTAGCCCATGAGCTTAACAATCCAATAAATAACATCACCCTGACCGCGCATTTAATGTACGAGGATTATGATCAGCTCTCCGATGAAGAGAAAAAGGATATGATTAAAGACATCATCAATGAAAGCGACCGCTCGCAGAGAATAGTAAGCAACTTGCTCGACTTCGCAAGAGAAAGCAAGAGCAAAATGGAGCCGCTAGATATCTCGGATGTTACAAGAGAAACCTGGAACCTGGCTAAGAACCAAGTAACTCTCAAGGGCGTTAGGATAGAGCTCAATGTAGATGATGAGCTACCGAGGATCTATGGAGACAAACAGCAGCTCTGCCAGGTTTTTTTAAACCTCATCCTCAACGCCCTAGATGTTACCGAAAAGAACGGTAAGATCCTTATCGATGTCTCATTATCTGATGATCCCAAGTTCATTAGCGTCAAGGTAACCGATTTCGGCTCCGGCATTCCCGACCATATTCTCGGCTCCATATTCGACCCATTTTTTACCACCAAGGAGAGGAAAAAGGGTACCGGCTTAGGATTATCGGTATCACAAGGGATCGTTGCCAAGCACGGGGGAAAGATAAATGTAAAGACCAAGGTTGGCAAAGGCTCTACCTTCGAGGTCTTGTTACCGGTAACCTCCTTCCCGGCTGATATACGAAAAAAGGTGGTTAGCTAATCAAAGTTCAAGGTTAAGATGCCCTTGATTTGCTTGGCTAAACGCTAAGCGGTCCGATAAAGAACTTGAGATAGTAATAAAATGCAGGAGCAGCGAAGAATAAAGAATCGATACGATCCATGGCTCCGCCATGCCCAGGGAATATCGCCCCGGAGTCCTTTATGGCAACGCTTCGCTTGAGCATCGATTCAGCCAGGTCTCCTATCTGTCCCACCGCGCCGACTATCAAGCCGAGAAACATCAGGTCAGCCACCTTAATATAAGGGCAGGCTATCCAGCCGAATATAATTGCAAAAACCATTGAGGATAAAAGCCCGCCCAGTGCTCCCTCCTGTGTCTTGTTGGGACTCAAGATGGGTGCTAGTTTGTTCTTACCTAGCCGCTTGCCGACATGCATGGCGCCGGTATCGCCCATCCAGATTATGACTAGAAATACCACGATCAATCCCTTACCAATGATCACATCTGCGCTGTATTGCCTGAGCAGCATCAGATGACCACCGAACCAGGTGATATAAAAGAAGCCCATCAGAGTCGAGGCGATATCGACCGGGACACGCGGAAGCTCCTCACGCCAAAAGATTCGCTCTATGAACAGGGTGGCAACCATGACGGTAATTAAGACCCAGAAGGCATCCATATTGCCCTTGTGAAATAGGTAACATCCGACAATAGAATATAGATAACCTTGTACCTTTAGTGGCTTCAAGCCGCGTATGGCGAGGATCTCGTACAGCTCCTTGGTGGCTGCTAATATAAGCAGGGTGATCACGATGTCGAAAGCGGTAGATGATGCCCAGAAAACCAGGTAAGCTACTATTGGAAAAAGTACAATTACAGTGATATATCTTGCGCCGATCTTCACCTCAATATCCTTATCATTAGTAAAATTCCTATATTTTCATTATCTCTTCGATCTTCTTATCCAGCAGCTCATCGATGCTTTTGATATACTCATCTGTAATGCCCTGGATCTTATCCTTGGCTCTGAACAGGTCGTCCTCGGAGATCTCCTTGTTCTTCTCCATCTCCTTAGCCATCTCGATCCCATCCCTGCGGTGATTGCGCACTGATACCCGGTAGTCCTCGGCGAGTTTTTTTATATTTTTCACTATCTCTTTTCTTGTCTCCTCGGTAAGCGGTGGTATGGGGATGCGGATCAACTTTCCGTCATTCATCGGGGTTACATCAAGGTTAGCCTTCTGGATAGCTTTCTCTATATCTGCGATGATGGATAGATCCCATGGCTGAATAACGATCAGGTTCGGCTCTGGCACCGAGATGGTTGCGGTCTGATTCAATGGGGTGGGAACGCCGTAATAGACCACCTTCACACCGTCGAGGAGCGCTGGCGACGCCCGCCCGGTGCGAATCTTGGCGAACTCTTTTTTCATCTTATCAAGCGTCTTTTTCATCTCCTCTTCGACCATGGAATAGACATCTTCAAGCATCTATCAATCCCTCCTGATTATGGAATTCTTGTTCGTTTTATGTTGAAAACAATCTGGTTTTATATATGTTCCTATTGCATGTTAGCTGTTTGATTTCCCTCGCGAACGATGGTGCCTAGGTGCTCTCCGAGTATGATTTTCTTCAGGTTATCTTTGGTGAAGATATTAAAAACGATTACCGGCAGCTTGTTTTCCTGGCACAGGGTTACCGAAGTCATGTCCATTACCCTCAGGTTCAGGCGCAGAACATCCATATAAGTTATTTCGGATAAAAGGGTGGCAGCCTTGTCGAATTCGGGGTCCGAGGTATAGACGCCATCGACCTTGGTCGCCTTCAGCACCACATCGGCTCCGATCTCGATACCACGCAGGGCAGCAGCCGAATCGGTAGTAAAATAAGGATTGCCGGTGCCGGCGGCAAAGATGACTATTCTCCGTTTTTCCATGTGCCGAATGGCTCTCCTCCTGATAAAAGGCTCGGCGACCTTGCTCATCTCGATGGCGGTCTGAACCCTGGTAGCACAGCCTTTTTGCTCCAGTGCATTCTGAAGCGCCAGGGCATTAATCACCGTGGCTAGCATTCCCATCTGATCGACCACCGTGCGCTCCAGCCCCAGCGATTCAGAGCCAATACCCCTGAAAATGTTTCCCCCGCCGACCACAACGCCGATCTGAACATCAAGCTGGTGGATGCTAATAAGCTCATCCGCTATGTAGGAGAGCATGTTGGGATCGATGCTGAACTGCTTGTCGCCAGCTAGAGCCTCTCCGCTTAGCTTGATCATCACCCTTTTGAATACAGGCATCTTCTTCATACAATTAGACTTTTATTATACTACATTGTTAACTAAGTTCCGATCCCTTTGGGATTTTTTAATTTTGGCTATTCTATCTCAACAGCCATTGCAACTGCACCGCCGCCGCCCAGGCAGGCAGAGGCAATACCCTTTTTCTTGCTCAGCCTTTTGAGGTGATGCACCAGGGTGACCAGGATGCGCATTCCGCTGGCTCCAATCGGGTGTCCCAGCGCAATGGCGCCGCCTCCGATATTGACCATGTTCGGGTCGATGTCAAGCTCGCGGATGTTAGCTACCGATTGGGAGCTGAAGGCTTCGTTAAGCTCCCATAGATCAACATCATCCTTTTTCCAGCCGATCCTTTCCAGCAATCGGTTTATAGCCTTTGGGGGAGCAAAGAAAAGCCGTTTCGGCTCGACATGCGCAGATTGATAACCGACTATGGTAGCTATCCTGTTCAACTGATATCTCTTTACCGCCTCACCGCTGGCAAACAGCCCGCAGGCAGCCCCATCGGAAAGCTGAGAGGCGTTTCCGGCAGTGATAACGCCATCTTGGGTAAATACAGGCTTCAACCGCTGCAAGGCTTCCATGGTAGTCGCTCTTGGGCACTCATCGACCTTGAAGATGATGGGATCGCCCTTTCTCTGCTGGATCTCGATTGGAACTATCTCAGCATCGAACCAGCCGTCGGATAGGGCATTTTGTGCCTTAGTCTGACTTTGAAGCGCGAACTGATCGCAGTCATCCTTAGTTAGCCCCGCCTCTTTGGCGGTCCAATCGCCAAGCACACCCATGTGGACTCCATCGTTGAATATGCAGGAAAGCCCGTCATATATAAGCCCATCAATTATCTTGGCATCGCCGTAGCCAAAACCTTTGAATTTCTGATTCATTATGTAATGTGGAACCAGGCTCATGCTCTCCATTCCGACTCCAATAATGACCTCAGCATCCCCGGCTTTTATTGCCTGGGCAGCCAGCATCCCTGCCTTAAGCCCGCTTCCGCATACCTTGTTGATGGTAAAAGAATTAAGCTCGGGAGGAAGTCCTGCCCAGATAGCTGCCTGTCGAGCCGGGTTCTGTCCCAAGCCTGCTTGCACTACGACTCCGCCGATGATCTCGTCAATGGCAGTTACATCGTTCAGGTTGGCTCTTTTTAGAATGTCCTTGATGCATACGGCTCCCATCTGCGAGGGGTGTATCTTGGAGATAGTGCCTCCAAACTTGCCGATAGCGGTTCGATTCAACGCACAGATTGCTATTTCCATAGTAGCTCTCCTTTATTTGTAAAGATCCAGGTAACTATTCTACAAGCTTGAGATTCAAAGTTCAAAGTTTATCGATCATTTGCGGAATGAGCCTGCCCATGTCATCGAGGTCGCTGAGCTATCTGTCGATAATCGTGAAAGTAGCCCTGGCTAAACAATAAAATCAAGCCCAGGTCTTAAACCATTCATATCCATGTATATTGTCCAACTTATTAGCTTTTAATTTTTCTCTAAGACAAGCCTGCCAATTGCCATTATTTATCAAGTTATTGGCAGCCATCAAATCAAACTTCAGTTCAGCCTCATTGGCGACGCCAACAAGCGCACATGTTATCCTTTTATCCTCAACCGCGAATCGTACCAATCCAGCAGTAATTTCTTTTTGTTCATCTCCCAACCTCTGTTTTAAAAATGACTTCTCATCATTAGTAACATTGAAAAACTCATCACTTCCTCGATCATCTGTAATTAGAAAACCGCTTCCGAATATTTTTTTAACGATAATTCCTACTCCTTTTTGATGTGCCAGGGGTATAACCTTTTCTCTTGCAGCTTGAAGCAGATAATTATAAGGGAATTGAATGACATCAATATGATCCAAGATCTTGTAATTGTCTATCAAATGCGAGAAGACATCGAAGGAGTGTTCTGTGTATCCTATGAAACGGACGATTCCTTTTTCTTTAAGCCGTTTGACGATATCTAATGCCTCGAAGAAATATTTTCCATGAAGCTCCCAATCGTGAATATATTTAGTGAATGTGATCCTTGCAACATCGATATGATCAACTCCGTAGTTTTTTATTGCTTTGGCTATGAAATTCTCAGTGAATTCATAAGTAGGCTCTTTTGTATAGGGTATCCATGTTGCCAGATAGACTTTATCTGCCAGCCCCCATCTTTTTATATGATATCCATAATCTTCGCATTCAAACAATCCAGCAGAGTCAAAGTAGTTAATCCCATGCTCGTATGCGCATTTTATAATCTTTCCGCGATTCAATAATGACCCCCAATAAAATCTCGATGGCGGTCTCATCTTGCAGTTAGACATATATGAATGTCCGCCAAGCCCTATTGAGCTTATCTTCAATCCAGTATTCCCAAGTGTCCTGTATTCAATCCGGTCGATAAAGTCTTGATTCTTATGCAAAGAACCAAGGCTCTTAAGAACTTTCCGGGTTTGGAACTTGTTCAGGCCAAAGTATCCGGATCCGGCAACAAATGCTCCAGCTACTATGCCCCCGGCTATCTTAAGAAAATCCCTTCTTTTCATCATGATCTCCTTTGAAAAAGATCGATCAGATATATTATTGTCTAGAAATTGGCATTATTAAAATCGAATCTTACATTTTTATGAACCGGCAATATTTGATATAACTGTAAATCGATCTCATGTTGATTGAGAACTTTTTTTATCTGTCTCCTGGAGGGTTTACGAATGGTCGGTGGAGCTAGGAGCCTTCCCTCTAGTCTTTGATGCCTCGTAGAATAGCCATGACAATCGGTGCAGTATAGCTGATTGAGCACCTTATCTTCTTTGAGCATCTTGTAGGTCATGCTATGGCAGATCTCACAATAGGGATTGTAGTTCTTGGATTGATTCATCCTGATTGCTGTTATCAAGTTTACTAAAATAATAATACTTAAAATAATAACAACTGATTTCAATACCAGAGTAATGCATTTTGCTCCTTTCTTTTGAGTAACAATGTCATCGGCGGTCATGTATCTTAATGAAAAACCGGTTGTCAATTTTATGTATAGCTTCGTACATATTTTACCTTATAATGGTCATGAAAAATTTGTCAAACCGATTGATTAAGTCCTATTCTTTGCCACTCACCGGGGTAAGTGTATCTTAAACTATGGATAATAAAAAAACGGGGCTTGATTACCCTTGAGAAAAGGGAGTCAAGCCCCACCAGTTGTTCTTTTCCTTGGATCCTTACTCGTGATACAGGTTCTGCAATATGCCGGCAGCTCCCATGCCACCGCCGATGCACATCGACTCCAGGGCGTACTTGATGTCACTGCGACGCTTCATCTCGTAGAGGAGTTGGACGAGCAGCTTGGCGCCGGTACATCCCAGCGGGTGTCCTAAAGCTATTGCGCCACCGTTGATGTTGGTCTTGTCCAACGGAAGATTAAGCTCCTTGATTACAGCCAATGACTGGGCAGCGAATGCCTCGTTCAGCTCGATGATATCCATATCATCAAAGGTGAGACCGGTCTTCTTGAACGCCTTGGGGATAGCCTCCACGGGACCTATGCCCATGATTTCAGGGGGTACGCCGGCGACCTGGTAGGTGAGCAGCTTGGCTATCGGCTTGATACCGAGCTTATCAGCGACTTCCTTTGACATGACCACGACCGCCGCTGCGCCATCGTTTATCGGCGAGGAGTTGGCTGCGGTAACCACGCCACCCTGCTTGAAGACAGGCTTCAGCCTGGCATAGCCTTCAAGTGGTCCCTCGCGGGGGCACTCATCAGTGTCGAAGACGAATTCCTTTACCGTAACTTTCCCATTCTCTTTTACATGCAGCTTGGCGTTGACCGGGACGATCTCGTCCTTGAACTTCCCCTCTTTTATGGCTTTTAGCGCCTTCTGATGGCTGTTATAGGCGAACTCATCACACTCTTGTCTGGTGATATTATATTTCTCTGCCAGCAGTTCTGCGGTTATGCCCATTGCAGTGTAAGCTTCAGGATAGTTCTCCACCAGCCATGGATTGGGAGCCGGACGCTGTCCACCCATCGGCACCATGGTCATGCTCTCCACTCCGCCAGCGATGATTATATCCGAAAGTCCGCAGGCGATCTGATTCTGTGCGATGGAGACGGTCTGGATGCCGCTGCAACAGAAGCGATTCACCGTCATAGCCGGCACAGAATATGGGATCTGGGCGCGAAACATTGATATTCGAGCCACATTCATGCCCTGCTCGCCCTCGGGCATCGCGCAGCCGATGATTATATCATCAAGATCTTCAGGTTTTATCTGGGGTACTCTTTCCAGGCAGCCCTTGAGCACTGCTGCTGTAAGGTCATCAGGACGGGTCTCCAGCAGGGAGCCGTTTTTCTTGGCTCTGCCAGCAGCGGTCCTGCAACCCTCAACTATTACGACTTCTCTCATTATCTTAAACCTCCTGTGGTTTTCTATTGGTAGGCAAGGCTCTTTCTAGTTGCGCAGCGGCTTGTTGTACATCAGCATGTGCTGCATGCGCTCGATAGCCTTCTGTTCACCGCACAAGGAGAGGAATGCCTCGCGTTCCAGGTCGAGAATATGCCACTCATCGACCGTGTTGTACTTGGAGGTCTCTCCACCGGTGAGGATCCTTGCTAAGTGTCCAGCGATCACTTCCTCGAACTCGGTGATGAACTTGCCCATCTTGAAGCCCCAGGCGCCGAGCTTCAATGTCGCCGCACCCTCGGGTCCAGGCAGCCTTAGATCATTGACCATGCGAGGAGTCTTGTATGTTCCAGACAGTCCGATCACCTTCTTCTTGGCATCGGCGATAAGCATATCCTTGTTTATGCTATATCCATCGGTATGGGGATTTAGGTATCCGATGTTCATCCCTTCCTGGGCGCTGGTGCCGACCTTTGCCATGGCTATGGTCTGGAAGGCGTTGATCAAAAAGGGCATTATATCAGCATCAGCGACCCTCTTGACCTCTTCAGGAAGGTTGCGCAGTAGCACCTCCTTGGTTCCGCCACCAGCGGGTATGACTCCCACTCCGACCTCTACCAGACCGATGTAGGTCTCGGCAGCAGCCTGTATGGCATCGCCATGCATGGAGACCTCGCAGCCACCGCCGAAGGTGAAGCCATGCGGTGCGACCACTACCGGTTTGCAGCTATACTTCAGGCGCATGTTGGCGCTCTGGAACTCCCTTACCACCTTATCGAGCGTCTCCCACTGCTTCTGCTGAGCAGCGAGCATGATCATCATCAGGTTTGCGCCTACCGAGAAGTGCTCGCCCTGGTTGCCGACCACCAAGCCGACCCAGTCCTTCTCCTCAAGCTCGGTTACCGCGAAGTTGATCATATCGATGATATCCTGCCCGATGGCGTTCATCTTGGAGTGAAATTCAAGGCAGAGTACGCCGTCGCCGATGTCGATCAAGCTCGATTCCATGTTCTTTTTGATGATCCTTGCTTTATCGGTCTTTACATCAGCCAAAAAGATCATGTGAGGCTTGTCTTCCATCGGTAGGTAGTCATTCTTGGCAAAGCAGTAGTAGTGCTTCTTGCCCTCGATGACCTTGTAGAAGCTGGGCATATCCTGGGCGAGGAACTTTTCCATTTTGGCAGGAATCTCGAAGCCATCAGCCTTCATCTTCTCGACCGATTCCTTGACTCCGATGGCATCCCATCCCTCGAAGGGACCCATCGCCCAGTTGAAGCCCCATTTCATCGCGTTGTCGATGTTCACGATATCATCAGCGATCTCGCCGAGTCGGTTCACTGTGTAAATGAGGGTTTGGGCAGTGGTTTTCCAGGCAAACTTGCCGGCTCGGTCATCGGCATATAGAACATTGCGCAGTCTTTTGCCCACATCATCGATGTTCTTAGCTTTATCCAGCGAGGGGAACTTTGGCTTCTGGACATCGCGATATTCCAGAGTATTGTAGTCGATGAACTTCTTCTGCTTGCCCTGGGCGGTCTTTTCCACGGTATAGAAGCCAGCCTTTGCCTTGCGACCAAGCATACCCTTTTCGACCATCTTCCTGATGAAGTCGGGGACCTTGAAGACCTCTCTCATCTCGTCATCGACAACTGCCTCATAGACATTGTCAGCCACATGGACAAAGGTATCGAGACCGACCAGGTCGGCGGTGCCGAATGCCGCCGAGCTTGGCTTGCCAGTGGCTGGACCGGTGATCTTATCGACCTCCTCGACGGTATAACCATCTTCGAGCATGGTCTTAATGGTGTACATCATTGAGAAGATGCCGATGCGGTTGGCGATGAAGTTGGGTGTGTCCTTTGCCCAGACGATCCCCTTGCCCAGCGTTTTCTCACCAAACTCGGCGATGAATTCGAGCACTTCCTTGTCGGTCATGGGGTGCGCCACCAGCTCTAGCAGCCTCATGTATCTAACCGGATTGAAGAAGTGGGTTACCAAAAAGTGCCTCTTAAACTCATCAGAGCAGTCCTCGACCATTGCCTCGACCGAGATTCCTGATGTGTTGGAGCTTACTATGCTGCCGGGTTTACGGTTCTGCTCCACCATCTTGAAGACCTTTTTCTTGATGGCGAGGTTCTCTACCACAGCTTCCACGATCCAATCGACCTCAGATAGCCACTCGATATTATCCTGGTAGTTACCGCAGGTGATAAGGTCAGCGAAACTCTTGTCATACAGTGCAGCCGGCTTGGCTTTTATGGCAGCCTCTTTGCCAGCCTCGGAGAGCCGATTCCTCACCTGTGGGCTATCCAGGGTCAATCCCTTTTCCTTCTCCTGGTCGGTAAGCTCGCCAGGTACGATGTCAAGGATGTAACAGGGAATGCCCACATTGGCGAGATGAGCGGCTATTCCGCTTCCCATTACTCCGCCGCCTAGTACGGCGACCTTCTCGATCTTGAATCCCATTACTTAGCCTCCTTACGGATCATAATTTCAATGCCATAAGTTGCAATTCCACAGTCTGCTTCCTTAAAGTTAAAGCGCATCATCTTGTTGCCCAAGCTCTATCGATAAGGGGCAGGAAGCGTCTTGAGCCAGGCGTGTGTCTAATGCTTACTGATTGCCTCTCTTCGCCTTTGCTCCGTCTGTTCATACTTGCTTTTCAGGTATTCGATTTTGAATAATCGAATTCAACTAAAAGACATATTAGCATAATTCAACTAGGATTCAAGAGCAATTTTCATTACCCAAAGATTTAATTATTTGGTTGTACACCCAGGTTATCAAACCACAAACATACAGGGGAACGCAAGGCATGAGTATATATTCATATACTTGTCTGTGCACTTGTCTTTTTAGTGATATGCGATATTATGATGCTAAAAACGAGGTAATCGATGATCGAAGATCGACATGCAGAATATCGGGCACCACTTACCGTAACCATCCTCATCGCCTTTTTATTGGCTTCGACCACCGTGGCTCAAGCCCCCAATAGCGTTGTTCTGGTCAAGGTGGAGGGGATTATTAACCAGGTAACCCTGGAACACTTTCGAGAGGCATTACACCAGGCGGAGAGTAGCAAGGCAGCCTGTCTCATCCTTCAGATGGATACGCCGGGCGGTTTCTTGGACACAACTCGGGAAATGGTCAAGGATATCCTTAATGCAAGGGTTCCTGTGGTCGTTTTCGTTGCCCCGCGCGGAGCCAGGGCAGCCTCGGCTGGGGTTTTCATTACGCTAGCATCGCATGTCGCCGCCATGGCACCTAGCACGAACATTGGAGCAGCCCACCCGGTGATAACCGGCATGGAGAACTTCGGCGAGGACCTGTTCAAACAGATGAAGAAGAAACAAGAGGAACAAGACCAGGAAAGCCCTCTTATAAAGGGCTTGAAGGAGCTTGCCAAGCGAAAGGACGCCGACCTGAACCAGCAGATCGCTCAAAAGGAACCAAGCGAACAAGAGGGTGCCGAGCAGCCCGAATACGAAAATATCATGGGGCAGAAGATCATGCAGGACACACTGGCATGGGTGCGCGGGATCGCCAGGATGCGTGGTAGAAACGAAAAATGGGCAGTCGAGGCGGTTACTAAAAGCAGCTCGATTACCGCCGAGGAAGCTCTCGAAAAGGATGTCATAGACATGATATGCCCTGATGTGGACGAGCTTTTGGAAAGGATAAACGGCATATCAGTAAAGACCGCTGACGGCAATTTCACCATCGATACTTCCAGGGTTCAAGTGGTGGAAAAGAAGATGAGCTTTCGCCAGGAATTCCTCGCTGTGATCACCAATCCAAACATAGCCTATCTACTCATGAGCCTAGGTTTTTTAGGTATCCTTATCGAGCTTTACCATCCCGGCGCCATCTTCCCCGGCGTCATCGGCGGTATATGCTCAATAATCGCCATCTATGCCTTCCAGTTCCTGCCAGTAAACTATGCAGGAGTTGCAATGATAATCCTGGCAATCATCCTATTCATCATGGAGATCAAGGTGCAAAGCTATGGTTTATTGTCCGTGGGAGGGATCATATCCCTTCTAATAGGATCCTTGATGCTTTATGGCGGCAGTGAGGCGCCAGGCATCGGTGTGTCAAGAGGTCTTGTCTTCGGAGTCGTTTTTGCCATATCAGCGATTATTGTCCTTATGATAATAGCCATAACCAAGGTTCATACCAAAAAGACCACTACTGGTGATGAAGGGCTGATCGGCATGGCAGGCACTGCCAAGAAGGACTTTTCAGAGGGCAAGGGATTGGTGCTAGTACACGGAGAGCTTTGGTCCGCTATTAGCGACCAGGATATAAAGAATGGCGATGAAATTCTGGTCATCGGCAAGGATGGATTTAAGCTGAAGGTCAAAAGAAAATAACAGCCCGAATGGTGGCTGCCTTGTAAATAAAGGGTTAAAACATGAAAGAAACAAGAAAAATAAGGAGGGCTTGAATTGAGCAACTTTTTAATTGCTGTCATCGTAATATTCCTCGCCTTTCTCTGGAGCGCTATCAAGATCCTGAACGAGTACGAGAGAGGTGTTGTCTTCAGGCTAGGAAGAATGCTCCCCAAGGCAAAGGGACCAGGCTTGGTCATTATCATCCCGGTTATCGATAGGATGGTGAAGGTTAGTCTAAGGCTAGTTACCATGGATGTGCCGCCACAGGATGTGATCACCAAGGATAATGTCTCAATAAAGGTCAATGCGGTGGTCTATTTCAGGGTGATGGATCCCAATAAGGCGGTTGTCGAGGTTGAGAATTACCTGTTCGCCACCTCGCAGCTTTCACAGACCACCCTGCGATCGGTGCTTGGACAGGCGGAGCTGGACGAACTTCTCGCAGAAAGAGATAAGATCAACTCCCATCTCCAGCAGATTCTTGATGAACATACCGATCCCTGGGGCATAAAGGTATCCAATGTCGAGGTGAAGCATGTCGATCTTCCTTCCGAGATGCAAAGAGCTATGGCTCGACAGGCAGAGGCGGAGAGAGAAAGACGCGCCAAGGTGATCGCCGCCGAGGGTGAGTTCCAGGCTGCAAATAAGCTGATGGAAGCAGCGAAGATAATCGAACCCCACCCGATGGCGCTCCAGATGCGCTACCTGCAAACCCTGCGAGAGGTCGCTTCCGAGAACAACTCGACAACACTTTTCCCGATCCCGATCGACCTGTTCGAGGTATTCAAGAAAATAACAAAAGAATAGAGCAAAGGGCATAGATTCCCTTATCTGGGAAAAGCTCTGCGTCTGTAAAATAGCCTGATAATAGAGATCTATCTCAGGTTGGAATGCAAAGATATTTCACCGAATATATAGGCAGTTTCGAGTACTATGGCTTAATCGCTCTTTTATGCCTGCTTTTTTTGCTGATCCTATTTTCCAGGCGAAGAATTCTTAAGGCTCTCCCCTTGATAACTGGGATAACTCTGACTTTTTTCGCGCAGCTTTCTCTTTCAAATCAAAAGGCTATATATGGCTTGATTTTGCTGGCTTTATCCATAGTACCCTGGTTCTTTATTTCAAGGGACAATCGTCTCCGACAATCCAGCAGCGAATCCCAAGAGAATATAGCCAAGAATCATCGCCTTGAGGTTCTGATCGCGATAATAATTCTCATAGCCGCTTTTGGGGTGCGGGTTTATCGTATAAACAGCACCCTGATGGGCATTCATCTCGATGGTGTGCTCAATGCTTACCGGGCAATCGAGATCCTTCAAGGCAAGGCGCCGAGTGTTGTCTATCACGATGCTTCCTCTCAGCGGGAAGGGCTGCTGCATTTCTTCTTATTTCTTGGTTTCAAGTTACTGGGAGTTAATGTCATTACCATCAAGCTAGTTGCCCTGTTTTGGGGCATGATATCGCTGGTTTTAATATATCTGCTAGCACATGAGCTGCTGGGGCGCCGTTGTGCGATAGTATCGCTATTTCTGCTTGGATTTTCTTATTTTCACATCAGGTTCAGCCTGGAGAACATCCGCACTTACCTGGTTACTCCGTTTGTTTTGCTGACCATCTATTGCCTATTGAGAGCCATTCGACAAAAGGGGTTTTATTGGTATATCTTCGCCGGGATAGCTTTGGGTCTCGGCTTTTATACATACCCGACATTCCGGGTGATGCCGATAATAGTCCTTTGGACCTGGCTCGTTCACCTTAAATTCAGTTTTTCCAACATTCTAAGAATGATAGGGGGAATTATCTTACTTGGAGTTATTACTGTTAGTATTCTCATCCCTGCCTACAGTTATGATAAACAACAACATAATTTTTTCTCTCCCAGTGTCATCAAGCCGGTTATCGATCTTGAGAAAAAAGAAAATATTGAAAAGATAAAGAATAATTTACTTCTTACATTGAAGAGCTTCAATTTCGAGAGCACCAGGGATCCCTGGTTTGTAGTTTATTTCAGAAATACATTCTTACCATTCATGGTAGCAGGCTTTTTCCTGGTTGGGCTGATCCTTTGCTTTCTTCAATTTTTCACCAAGAGAAGTCAAATCCTCTTATCATGGTTACTTATCAGCCTTATCCCGCTTATTTTATACTTCCCATTCCCCCGCAGATATACAAATATTATTCCAGTTGCGCTGCTCATTGCATCCTTTGGCATGGAGCGGGTCTTGTTCTACGCCCATCAGCGGCTTGGTTTCAAGCCTTGGATGTCAATATTATTGTTGATCCCCATATTTGCCAGTCATACCCACCAGGAGCTGAATGAGTATTACAACGGCTGGCTTAAACACCATGGAGCATACCTTGAGCATTATCATGAGATGTGGATGCAATTCGAGCAATATCTGGATGAATGCGACAGCTTCCTTTTATCTAATGACACTATCAATAAAACTAGATTAAATTTCTATGCCTATTCCCATACCAAGGATAAGGAATATTACAAGAACCTGGATGTGCTGTCGGTCTTGCCAATAAGAGGGACAGGTTCAAAATGTGCGGTGGTGATGATCGATAACCTGGATGCTTACACTGTATTCATAAATGAGGTCAGACAAAGATATCCTAATATGCAGCTTACGAAAAATGGTACGGACGCAATCCTGTTTGTTCCTGCTCAAGACCTGGCAGCGCTTAGTGGATTGAAATGTATCATCAGAACTGAAAAGCCTGACTACAATGAGGAGTTTTATCATTCCGATGAGCATAACTACCTAACATTGCCTGATATAAGCGCCTTGAGCCATATCAACCTGGTTATCTCCTGGGAGGGTGGATTGCTGGTGGATGAGGATGGTTATTATTACTTCGACCTTCCCCAGGATGAGAGCTTTGATCTACAGGTAACCCTCGATAATCAAGATCTGATCAACCTTGCAGCATCCGATGGATGGTTGCACTACAAGTATCTTCTTCCGGGAGTGCATCACCTGAAGATTAGCCTAAGAGGCAATGCAGCCCGCTTGCCCAGTAGGCTGGGTATCATCGGCTGGGGGCAAGATCCGCTTAATATAGCTCCCATTCCAGCAGGGAATCTCATCAATCAAATAGACTGGGGCATCTTGAGTGCAGTACCTTCACGGGAGCTGCCTGAAAGCTCTTTTACATTAAACAAGATCGAACTAGATATTGGTAATCTCGGACCAAGCTATATTGCAGGCGTGGCTGAATGCCCCGGCTGTGGGCTTACCATGATCGACACCTATAATGACAGGCTGTTGAGCTTCGGCAGTCAGGGGGATCTCAATGCAGTATATCCTTTGCCGCCAGATCCTGGATTTGTCTCCGAGTTTCCTGTCGATATATGCTGTGGAGACTTTGGAGAGATCTATCTAATCTGGAGAAAGGAGCTATACAGGTATCATGAAAAGAAACTGGAGAAATTGACCATGCCGGTGGAAAGGCAGGTACCATTCAGGGTAAAGCAAGGGCTTGAGGGAGATCTTTATGTTCTGACCACTTCTACCAATTTATATCGTCTGAACGGTAAGTTGGAGATCTTGAATTATTGGGGAGGGTATGGTTTCAACGAAGATCGATGGCTGCGTCCCTGGGAACTTATGATCGATCCGCTTGGTAGAGTGGTTGTATATGATATACTTAAACAATATCTTCATTTCTATCTGCCTGATGGAACGCTGGTTGAAAGGATGAACTTTCCGAAGCCAGGACCTATCTACATGGATGCTGCCATGGACTCGAACGGTTATTTTATTATGTTTCATGAGGATAAACCGCTGGTTATTGACAATCATGGTTATGCTCTGGTACCGATGCTTAGCCATGGACTAAAGGTCCCGCAGATCATTCCGTCTGATATACAGTTTCATCAATTCTGTTCTGCTGTAGATAGCGGATTTATTTTGTGTACCGGCTTACTTGCAGTACATTTGAAGATCATCGACCAGCCAATCAACAAACTACCTGACCAGAAATAAAAAGACTAATAATGAGTAACTAGCAAGCAAAAAACCATAAACAAAAAACTAAGTAACAAAAAAGAAAATAACAATAAACTATTCAGCTAACTTTTTCAGTTCATCGAGTATCTTCATCGCCTCAAGTGGTGTTAATCTTGTGATATCGATACTTTTTAGTCTCTGGCGGATCTGCGAGGTTATCTCCTCGTATATTGTAACCTGTTGTCTCAGCACCGCATTTTGTAGTTGTTTTCTTTGTTTTTGTGATGCTCCGATGGTAGGTTTGCCGTCGATATCGAACTCTTGTTTCTCGAGGTTTTGAAGGATCTCCTCAGCCCGTTGGATGATCTCTGGTGGCATTCCGGCAAGTCGTGCCACATGGATTCCATAGCTCTTGTTTGCCTTGCCGGGCACCACTTTTCGTAAAAAGACGACATCCTTTCCCTGCTCGGCGATGTCCATTGTGTAGTTTTTCACCCTTTTATGGGTTACAGCCAGGTCGGTCAGCTCGTGGTAGTGGGTGGCGAAAAGGGTCCTGGGACCTTTACTTTTTCCTTTGTGGAGATACTCGACGGTAGCCCAGGCGATGCTCATGCCATCGAAGGTGCTGGTTCCTCTACCAATCTCATCTAGGATGATCAGGCTCTTATCAGTGGCGTTGTTTATGATATTGGAAGCCTCGGTCATCTCCACCATGAAGGTGCTCTCACCGCCGGCGATGTTATCGGATGCGCCGACCCTGGTGAAGATCCGGTCAACTAAACCGATGTGAGCCTCGGAGGCGGGAACGAAGCTCCCTATCTGTGCCATGAGGACGATCAGGGCGACCTGCCTGATATAGGTCGATTTACCTGCCATGTTGGGACCGGTGATGATGAGTATTTGATCCTTGCTCGAATCGACTCGGCAATCGTTTGGGATAAAGCCCTTAATATGGGGGGATTTTTCCATGACCGGGTGTCTTCCATCCTTGATCGAGATCCTATCGCCCTCATCGATAATCGGCTTACAGTATCTCTGTTCAGCGGCTAATGCCCCTAATGCAGCCATTACATCGATGGTAGCGAGGATATCAGCGCAGGCAAGGATGCGATGCGAACGATCAGCCACCTGTTCTCTCACCTGCACGAAAAGCTCGTATTCCAGTTCCTCCAGCCTTTCCTGGGCGGTGAGCACCTTCTCCTCGAATTCCTTGAGTTGTGGTGTGATGAAACGCTCGGCATTGACCAGGGTCTGTTTCCTTATATAGTCCTGTGGCACCAGGTGTAGTTGAGCCTTGCTGATCTCGATGAAGTATCCGAAGACCTTATTATATTTTATCTTCAGGTTTGGGATGCCGGTGCGTCGTTTCTCATCTGCCTCCATTGATAAAATAATGGATCTCCCCTCCCTTGATATCCGCCTAAGCTCATCGACCTTAGGGTTGTATCCGTTACGAATGAAGCCCCCTTCTCGGATGCTGATCGGTGGATGTTCCATGATGCTTTTCTCGATAAGCTCTTTGATGTCTGCAAGGATATCCAGGCTTTCAATAAGCTGCTTGATCAGAGGTACCTCAACGCCACCAAGCAGCTTCCTTACTCTGGGGATAATCTTTATGGAACCAAGAAGCTGTATAAGATCCCTAGGATTGGCGGTGCCGACAGATATCTTAGATGCTACCCGTTCCAGGTCGCAGATCCCCTTGAGCATTGATGTAAGATGGTCGCGAAGAATAAGTGAGCTGAAAAAAAGCCCTACTGCATCCAAGCGCTCTTTTATTCGTTGCGCCTTGAGAAGCGGATGCAGCAACCAATCCTTGAGTTTGCGCGCTCCCATCGGGGTAACCGTTCGGTCCATAGTTGATAGGAGCGTATTCTCCCTGGTTTCACTCCACAGGGAACGCACCAGCTCAAGGTTGCGCCGAGTGGCTTCATCAAGCACCATGTAATCCTCGAAGCGATAACGCTTTATTTTGCGTATATGCCTGAGCTTGCTGCGCTGGGTCTCCATAAGGTATTCGAGCACTGCGCCGGCGACATTCAGCCCTACGGTGAGATCCTCGCATCCAAAGCCTCTGAGTGAGCTGACCCCGAAGTGATCCTTGATCTTATCAATGGCGTTTTCCTTGCCGAACTGCCAATCCGGCAGCGGCTTGAGCAGGGACCCATCACCCACAATTGCCCCTATTCGCCCCTTTTGCCCCTGAGGGACTAGAATCTCCTTTGGGCTGAGCCTCCCTAGTTCCTCTCTAAGCTGTTCTTCTCGCTTGGCACCTGTGAACTCGGTAGTCCAGAAGTTGCCCACCGAGATATCTACGAAGGCGTATCCGATCGCCTGCTGTCCAAAGAATACTGAAGCCAGGTAGTTATATTCCTTTGACTCCATAAGCTCCGGCGAGCAGATGGTTCCAGGGGTGATGATGCGCACCAATTCCCTCTTTACTAAACCCTTTGCTTTCTTGGGATCTTCAACCTGCTCGCAAATCGCCACGGTGTATCCTTGCTTGATCAACATGGCAAGGTAATTGTCCAGCGCGTGATATGGCACTCCGCACATGGGTATGGGATCGTCGCTGCTTTTATTGCGAGATGTAAGCGCTATATCGAGCGCCTTAGAGGCAATTATCGCATCCTGGTAGAATATCTCGTAAAAGTCTCCCATGCGAAATAAAAGCAGCGCATCCGGATACTGCTTCTTTATCGCCTTGTACTGGCGCATTGCTGGCGTCAGACTTTCTTTTCCCTTTGCCATGATGCGATAAGATGATAGCAGGAATGGCGCTGTTTTTGAAAGCAGCAAAAATCCTTGACAGGAGGCAATAGATTTCCTATCTTATCTGATGAAGTTAGGCACGTAGCTCAGTGGGAGAGCACTACCTTGACGCGGTAGGGGTCAGGGGTTCGAAACCCCTCGTGCCTATCGGGGCGCCGGTGATTTGAATGATGGATAGCGCTAGCGCCGTTTATCTTTCAACATCCAGGTGCCTGAAATATGGAATTAACCTGTACTGGGGAGAGATCGTGGAAGGGGAAATGACCACAAAGACCATAATCATCATCGATGACGATGACGACTATCGCAAGGTTATCGGGGAACTCCTCCGGGATGAGGAATACAATGTGCTGGAGGCGACTAATGGCAAGGAGGGGTTGGATATGGTGCTCAAGCAGATGCCAGACCTTGCCATTGTTGACATCAAGATGCCCAGGATGACCGGGCTGGAGCTGGTAAGCAAGCTCACCGAGCTTAATCCGGAGCTGCCGCTTATAATCAGCACCTCCAAGTCAAAGCTGCGCGATGATTATTCATTCTTCAAGGCTAACATAATCGGTTACCTCGACAAGCCACCCGATATCGGCAAGCTGCTCAAGATGATCCATCAGACCTTGTATCCTTAGGCAACCTCTTCTTTGCAAGGTATCTCTTGCCTTAACCAGTGCCTGGGGACTTATGTTAGAAGTCATATTGAAATTTTCCATTTTATTGGTATAGTCCAGCCGTATCCTGATGAATAAAAAAGAGAAGACAGCCCTCATAGCCACCATTGTTACCGTCCTTTTAACTGTCCTCAAGTTTATCTTAGCTTCCTTATCAGGTAGCATAGCGCTACTAGCTGAAGCCTGGCATTCCTTCTCTGATATCCTCTCCTCGGTTTTCGTATTTTGGGCAATCTACCAGGATAAACACGAATCTAAAAGACAAAAGGATGAGGAAGGGGAGGCAAGGGGGAGTGATGATACAATCGGCAAAAAAAGCCAAACGCGAAGGACCTCGTGGGATAACCGGGTTGCATTGGTTATCGGTTTTTTCCTTTTATTCATCGCCATAGGTATCATGGGCAATGTAATCAGCCCGACCAGCTACCAGATTCGCCACCCATTGATAGTCAGCGCCCTGCTGGGCATTATTTGTATCATGTCTTACTTCTTGTATCGTTTCGAGGTTCAAGTGGGTGAAAAGGAAAACTCGGCTGCTCTTATTGCAGATGGCAATCACAGCAAGGTCGATATGTACACGGCACTGCTGGTGCTGATCAGTTTGCTCGGTAGCTACTTGGGGATCGGACTCGATAGGGCAGCTGCTGGGATCATAGGACTTTTCATCCTGCTAAATTCGCTGAATGTCTTGTATATAAGCCTGCGTTCCTCGTTTGGAACAAGGGACTTCTCTAAGGAGAACCTGGGCATCATAGAAGGCTTTCTGGTCAAAATCATCAGTACCTACTTTCCCTTAATAAGCGATCTGGTATGGAGAACGCTCGCCGGCATTGTTCGAGTTGATCTTGAAGACCACCGCTTTAGGGAGAGGATTATTAAAAAATTAATGGTTATGGTAGTTCTCGCTGGGATTGTAGTCTATCTTGCAAGCGGATTTTACTCGGTGGGAATAAGCGAAAGAGCTATAGTTGAAAGGCTAGGAAAACCTCTGTCACCAGATAATCCCATTCAGCCGGGTATTCACTATGCCTTGCCGTATCCTATCGACAAGGTCTTCAAGGCTGATTGCCGAAGCATTAGACGCATGGTTATCGGCTACAAGACAGACCGAAGCTCCGAATATATCTTCTGGACAAACGCCCATTACAGGGAGGAGTTCAGGATATTGACCGGCGAGAATACATTTTTGGATTTTGCAATGCACCTGCATTATAGGATCAGCGATCTTTACAATTATCTTTACTCCTGCTCCCGAACCGAGAGTCTAATAGCAGCCCTCGGTTACTGGAAGCTGCGCGACTCCATCGGTAGCTCGGAGACATTTAAAGTGCTAACCTTCCAAAGAGATACCTTGGAAGAAAAAATCAAACAACAGTTACAATCGGAGCTGGACAGCCGTAAGGCGGGCATCGAGGTGGTAAATGTCTGCTTCAGGGATATACATCCTCCTATCGATGTAGCACCAGCCTTCGAGGAAGTGGTCAGCGCCCAGGAGGAGTATGAGACCTTTATCGAGCAAGCCAGGGGATACACTAAGAACATCATTCCCCAGACCAGAGCACAAGGATACGAGGATGTACAGGTCGCAGTTGCCTTCAGACATAGAAGATCATCAGCTACTCGCGGGGAGGTCCTAGCCTTTCAGGAGAAAAACAAAGCCTTCAAGCAATATAAAGAGATACTCGAAGTGCTTCTTTACTTGAATACACTGGAGGAGACCTTGCCTGGAATAGACAAGGTAATTCTTCCCCCATCCAGGAAAGGAAATCCCGTGGAGCTTTGGCTCGGTGGCTTGCCGGGAAGCCTAGCGGATGGAAGCAAAGAGAAACAGTAAACCAGCGGAGGTGATCAAAATATGACACCTAAAAAGGTGATGATAATAGCTGCTGTAATAGCGGCACTTCTGCTTATAGCATGGCAGATCTTTTACACGGTGCGAACCGACCAGTTCGTCATTGTAACCCAGTTCGGCAAGGCGGTGGCAACGCGTGTAGAGCCTGGACTGTATCTGAAGGTTCCAGCCCCTATACAGGTGATAAATCGCTTTGACAAAAAGGTGCAGATCTACAACTCAAGGCTGGTCGAATATCTAACCAAGGATAAGAAGAATATCATTATCCAGTCGTTTGTCTGCTGGAGAATAGTCGATCCTTTGCACTTCTTCGAGTCAGTTCACTCCAGTGAGAACGCCGAACAGAAGATAGATGATATCGTCCAGTCGTTGCTTGGCTCTACCCTTGGAGATTACCTTATTACCAATCTCATCTCGACTAAACCAGATGATGTGAAGATCGAACAGATAGAAAAAAGTATAACCGAGAGCGCAAATAAAAAGACCTCGAAGGATTATGGTATCGCAATTGAGACAGTTGGGATAAGCAGGCTGGCGTTGCCCGAGGATAATGCCCGAAGCGTGTATAAGAGAATGATCGCCGAGCGCTCCACTATCGCCAATGAATATCGAGCATTGGGTAAAGAGGAGGCAGCTAAAATCAGAGCACAGGCTGATAGAGAAAGAAGCCAGATCCTCGCCGATGCATACCGCCAAAGCCAGATAATCAGGGGCGAGGGAGAGGCTAAAGCAATGGAGATTTACGGGCAAGTATATGCAAGCGATCCTGAATTGTTCCGCTTCATGCGCACGCTGGAGGCTTACAAGAAGATGTTGAAACAAAATACTACCCTGGTGCTCTCCACTGAATCGGACCTCTTCAAGTACCTCTACAGCATAGAGGGAGAATAAAACAATGAAAACCAGGGAGCAAAGGGAGTAGGTTTGAGAGCTAAGACAACTGGCAAGAGCGAATTCACCGACGAGATAAAGACACTCAGTGGACTGCTACGATTCATCATACTTATTGCCCTCATATTGATTCTTCTCGGTTATATTCTTTCCGGGATCTATGTTGTCAAGGTAAACGAGGAGGGGATACTTCTAAGATTCGGTAAGATAAAAGGTACACATATACCACCAGGCATCCATTATCATCTGCCCTGGCCGGTCGATGAGGTCTTATGCGTGCCGGTTACCGCTATCCATCGCGCCCAGGCTGGCTTCGGCGCTAAGCCTGAAGATGTCGCTGAGATAGAAAGACAGTATGGAGCGCTATCTACCTTAACTTATGGAACATTTGTAGTGCCATACTGCATCACCGCTGATAAGAACATTATACATATACTTGTGGTAGTTCAGTATAAGGTTAGCGATGCGGCAGAATATCTCTTCAGCTTCAAGGAGCCTAAATCGGTCTTCTTGAATTTGATCCAAAATTCGATCCTGGTCAATGTAGCAAAGATTAAGGTCGATGAAGTATTGACCACTGGCAAGATACTGCTTCAACAAAGATTATATAATGACCTTAAAAAAAGACTCGATGAGCTTGATGTCGGTATCATGCCTGTTTCAGTAAATGTTAAGAATGTCAGGCCTCCCGGTCCCACCAGTCAAGCCTTCAAGGATGTCATAAATGCTCAGGAAGAAAGGCTGACTCTGGTTCACGAGGCTGAAAGGTACTACAATAGCCTTATCCCCGAGGCAAAAGCGGAAGCATCGAAGATCATACAGGAAGCCAAGGCATATAAAAGTCAGCAAATAAATAAAGCCAAGGGGGACACCGAGAAATTCCTCGATATTAAGAAAAGATTCCATAGTGGAGGCGATGCAACCGCTGTCAAATTCTATATCGAAGCCATGGAAGAGCTGCTACCAGCCATGGAGAAGTATATATTCGAGGAGCAAAAGGGAGCAAAGCCAGCAAGGTTAAACATATTCATGCCCAAAGGAAAATGATTATTAACCGATATCATTCTTTTGTTAACCGTGCGGTTGAAAAATTATTGACACTTGGATAATCTTGAGATAACATGTATGAACCAAGTAAAAAAAAGATATGTTTTGCAAGGAGAAAGAAATGAGGATATCAGAAGCAACGGCACTGAGGCTCTCAGCTCTTGCTATATCGCTTATCACAGTTGCCATCTTCATAGCAGGATGTATTGAAAGCGAGATCACTTCGCCACCAAACGATCCCTGGATAGGTCCCTGGAGAGGCTTGATCGATCAATCCTTCCCTCCATATAGAAAAAATACCGGCAGGATCTTTTTCAATCTCGATGCTAACAACACGATCACCGGAACCGTAACCTTCAAGGTTGGACACGCCGATGCTAACGGAAGCTATAACGCGGTAAGCAACAAGTCCTATACTTGCGACATCTCAGGCAGAGCTGATGGTGAGCATTTTACATTGGATATTTACCGAAATATCGCTGATGTCGAGTGCGGCCAACCGATAACCGGCACCATTGTTGGCAAGTTCAACTACGCGATCAATGCAACCGGTATCGTCGAGGCTCAGACCGTCTTTTATTATACAGAGCTTGGTCAATCGTACTGCCTGGAGGGTGATATCGGCGCTCAGACGCAGTTCAGCGCATCCTTCCAGGGCAATACTCAAGAATAGAAGGTTCATCTACCTTACAAGGCTGGTCTTATTGAAGCCCCTGGTAAGACAGGGGCTTGTTATTACCAGCTCGAAGGATGGTTGATATGTTTCCTGTTCTGGTAACTGGTGGCGCTGGCTTTATCGGCTCACATCTGGCTGATCGCCTTGTTGAGCTTGGATACCGGGTCGCTATACTGGACAATCTTTCCTCAGGCAAGCTGGAGAATGTCAATCCAAAGGCTGAATTCTACGAGATGGATATCCGTGATGTAGCGATCGAGCAGATCTTCATGCGCCATCGCTTCCAGGTGGTATTTCATCTCGCAGCCCAGATGTCGGTGGCATACTCGGTGCGCTTCCCGGTAGAAGATGCAGATATCAATGTATGCGGGACATTGAATATCCTGGAGAGTTGCGTCAAGTACGAGGTGAGAAAGATCATCTTTGCATCCTCGGGAGGTACTGTTTACGGCAATGCACCATCCTGGCCGGCAACTGAGGAGATGCCTTTATCCGGCTTGTCTCCTTACGGTATCTCCAAGATAGCCATCGAGTATTACCTGCCATACTACCAGATGCAATACGGCTTGAGATACACCTCGCTTCGCTATGCCAATGTCTATGGACCCAGGCAAGATCCCCACGGCGAGGCTGGAGTGGTCGCAATATTTACCAAGAAAATGCTCGCCGCGGAGACACCGACCATAAATGGCGATGGCTTGCATTCAAGGGACTATGTATATGTCGATGATGTGGTGCAGGCGAATGTTTTGTGTATAGATAAGGGAGACAATCAAGCCTTCAATGTGGGAACTGGGATAACCACAACTAATCGCCAGCTCTATGATGCCATTGGGGAGGCAACCGGCTTTAAGAAAAATCCTATTTATGGACCCGAAAGACCCGGCGACCTGCGCACCAGCTCGGTATCTTACCAGAAGATTAAGGACCTTGTTGGCTGGGAGCCAAGGGTAAGATTAAGCGAGGGAATTAAGAAAACCGCCGAGTACTTCCGAGTTCCTCACTAGCATTCGCCAGGCTCACAAGGTAATGACATTCTTGTCAACCGGAGTGCATTTATCTATACTCCATAACCATCAGGATTAGTATATCATGTCATGAGCGACCTGGAGCAAAACGAGATTGATAAAAACGAGGTGCTTGTCTCAGTCATCATCCCTGCCTATAACGAGGTTGAGCATATAAACGCATGCCTTAGTGCCCTTTCCGAGCAGAGCTTCCCGGCTGATAAATACGAGGTGATCGTGGTCGATGACGGCTCCACCGATGGCACAACCGAGATGGTCAAGCAATTCAGTTGGGTGAAGCTTATCTGCCAGGATAATCAAGGTCCCGCAGCCGCACGCAATAACGGGGTCAAGATATCCAAAGGCAGAGTGATCCTGTTCACCGACGCTGACTGCCAGCCTGATTTTCACTGGGTCGAGCAGCTCTCCAAGCCGATACTGGAAGGTCAAGCGATCGGCGTGAAGGGGATCTACAGGACGCATCAGGATCAGCTTGCAGCTCGCTTTGCCCAGATAGAGTTCGAGGATCGATATGATCTACTCAAGAGGCGTGATAATATAGACTTCGTTGATTCACACAGCGCCGGCTTCGATAAGGAGGCTTATCTATCCGTCGGCGGCTTCGACCCCCATTTTCCGGTAGCTAACAATGAGGATGTGGATCTGTCATACAAGCTATCCAATAAGGGCTATCGGATGGTCTTCAATCCAAAGGCGATCGTTTATCACCAGCATCCATCGACCCTAAAAGAGTATTTGCGGGTCAAATTTCTCCGTGCCTACTGGAGGCTGATGGTCTATAAGCGATATCCATCAAAGGTGCTGCAGGATTCATACACGCCTCAGACGCTAAAGTTGCAGATCCTATTAGCTTTTATTGCTCTTATAGCACTTGCATTAAGCATCCTGAGTAGTTTTTGGTTCAAGGTGTTTCTCTTCTCGGCTGCGATATTCCTGCTCAGCACTATACCGCTGGTTATCAAGGCGTTAAAACGAGATCCCAAGGTAGCCTTGGTGGCGCCGGGGTTCATATTTCTTCGCTCGGTTGTCTTTGCGGTTGGAGTAGCTGCCGGAACGCTCTCTCGCTCCAAGGAAGATCTGCTTTTCCCCACGCTGCTTATCCTCGCTGACATCGTCTCTTGTGCGATATCATACTTCGGCGCTTACTGGATGCGGTCGGTCTTGTTGGTCATCTTCTTCCAGGATCAACTGCCTCCCTTCGAGCATCCGCTTAAGGTATATGTGATCCTCTTTCCTTTCGTAATGGCTTTCTGGCTTACCATCTTTGCTTTTATGCACCTTTATACATCGGGCAGGAGCATGAGCCGACTCATCGAGTATCTGCAGGTGATAAAGGCTTGCAGCCTGGTAACGCTCACCGTAGTTACCGGCTCGTTTCTAATTAAGTTCGAGTTCTCGCGACCGATGATCGTGTTGTTCTGGTTCAATTCAATGGTGATCACCAATATCTTCAGGCATTTTATCCGCAACCTGCAACAAAACATGCTCCAAAAGGGATACAATGCTATTCGAGCCGTGATTCTCGGTGCCGGTGAAACCGGCAAGGTGGTCTATAACCAGATGGTCAAGGAGACCGCACTCGGATATCATATAGTTGGCTTCGTGGACGATGGCTGCCAGAAGGACAGCGAGGTACTACCTGGAGTAAAGATACTGGGAAGTACGGATGAGTTGCTCGATGTAATCCGCTCCAACGCCATTGACGAGGTGCTCATCGCCAAGCCGGCTCTCCCCCACAAGGAGATACTCAACATAGTAGTATCTTGCGAGGAAGCGCGGGTCAGCTTCAAGATAGTAAGTGACCTGTTCGACATAATTACCAGCAATATTACCCTAGAGCGAGCGGGAAACATCCCGGTCGTTGACCTGGCATCTCGCAAATTCGGCTTTTTCAGGAAAGCAGTAAAGAGATTCATGGACATAATCATTTCACTTGTATTATTGCTGCTTAGCCTTCCCTTCTGGCTAATCATCGCATATTTAATCAAGCGAGACAGCCCAGGTCCTGTCTTCTTCATTCATACTCGCATAGGCTACAAGGGAAAGCCTTTCAGGATAATCAAGTTCCGCACCATGACAGTTGACTGCGATCCCTACCAGGATGCGCCCAACGACAAGTGCGACTCTCGCATCACCCAATTCGGAGCTTATCTTCGCCGCACCAGCCTTGATGAGCTGCCACAGCTAATCAATGTCCTTAAAGGGGATATGAGCCTGGTCGGTCCCAGGCCAGAGATGCCCCAGATTGTAGAGAAATACGACAAGTGGCAGTTGAAACGCCTCGAAGTAAAGCCAGGAGTAACCGGGCTATGGCAGATACTGGGCAGGAAAGAGAGACCATTGGCAGATAACCTGCAGTATGACTTCTACTACATAAAAAACCAGTCGATACTGCTCGATATTATTATACTCTTAAAGACTATCCCGATGGTAATTCTAGGCAAGGGTGCATTTTAGAGTACTCTTAGTTTTTCAATAATCAACGGCATGAGAGCAACAAGTGCAAATAAAAATAGTGCAACCAAGTCCCTATATCCAAATCGAGATTCAAGGTAAAAGGTTCGCTTTCCCTTCCTGCCAAACCCCTTGGACTCCAGAGCCATTGCAAGCTGATCCGTATTGCGCAATGAGATGAGGAATATGGGAGCTAGCAAGGGAATGTATCTTTTGATTCGTTGAAAGATATTGCCGCTGCCAAGCTCGAGTCCGCGAGATCGTTGTGCCTGGGCTACGGTTGCTCCAGCGCCTAGGAATGTCGGCACCAGCCGAAGCGCGGTGCTGAAGGCAAAGGCAAGCGGATAGGGGATTCTTACCTTGACTAAGCCGAAGATTATCTCCTCGTTGCGGGTGGTGCTAAGAAATACCAAGCCCCAGAGTATCATGAAAACGATCTTCAGCGTGGTCATAGTGGCAAATATTACCGACTCTTCGGTTATGAAGCGCCAGATAACCTTTTCGCCAGGGGTTATTGTGCTCCAGATTAACATGGTAAACACAGCGATAGTAACCAGGATGAACCATACCCGGCGCAAATTTTGGTATGCCTTGGTCATCACCAGGCAGATTGCGGTTAGGATGCTTAGAATAATTATATACAGAAGATCATAACTGAACAGAAACAATACCAGTCCACCGGCGACAAGCAGCATCTTGGTGCGCGGATCGAGACCATGATAGAAACTATCGACCGACCTGTACAGGAAAATATCCATCAGCTCTCAACACGACAGACCATCTTGAATTCGACAGGCGATAACAGCGTCTCTTTGAATAATCCTTGCGATACTAATACAGAGTCCGGAGCCTCCAAGCTTGTCTCTTTTAGCAGCTCAAAATCAGCAAGTATATCTCTGGGGCTGCCGTCAGCGATAATTCGCCCCTGATTCATTATCAAGATCCGATGTGCCCACCTGGCTGCAACCCATACGCTATGCGTGATCATAATGATGGTTCTGCCGCAGTGGTTTTGACTGCTAATAAGCTCCATCATTGAGTTGAGTTGATTGTAGTCCAAGCCGGTGGTCGGTTCATCGAGAATTATTATCTCAGGCTGCGATGCTAGTATTGATGCAACTGCCACTCGTTGGCGCATCCCCTTGGGAAGCGATAGAGGATCTTTGTCCTTGTATTCCAGCATCTTTACGCTAACAAGGGCGAGCTTGACCGACTCCTCGATCTGCTTTTCGTCCTGCCCGAACATGCGTGGAGCAAAGGAGACCTCCTCCCAGACGGTGCGGGCAAACAGTTGGTGGTCAGGGTTCTGGAACACATACCCGACATGCTGACACAGACGACGAAGACCTGCTGTTGATGCATCTTCTCCCATGACCATAACCCTGTCAGCCTCAGGTCGCAAAAGCCCGTTCATCAACTTTGCTAGCGTAGTCTTGCCGCTGCCATTCTGTCCTAAAATGGCGATGAACTCGCCCCGGCGAACTGTCAAATCAATGCCATTTAAGGCAGGTTGCGATGTGTCCTGGTATCTGTAACTCAAATTCGAGATGTTGATCACCTCTTCGCCGTAGTTGTCTATAACCTGGCGCTCTTTAGCCCTCAGCTCTTTGAATTTCTCCATATCAAGCGAGACATTGCCCGCTTTAAGCTTCCGGCAGCACTCATCGACCGTGATGGGTGAGGCATCTAATCCAAGAAGTTCTGCTATCTCTATGACCTCAAGCGGCTTTATGCCGCAATCCACGAGCATCCTGGTATCAGCCAGCAATCGTCGAGGCTTCCCTTGTGCGTGAAGCTTGCCCTGATGAAAGATGATCAGTCGATCAGCACCGATGATCTTCTCGGTCTCATGTTCTACGATGATTATTGTTTGATGTCCCTTCAGCCTGGAGGCGATCTCGAAGATATGGCTTTTACCGAGCGGATCGAGATCTGTGGTCGGCTCATCGAGGATAAGGAGCCGCGGATGGGTGGCGAGCACAGAGGCGATGGCCAGTCTCTGCTTCTGTCCCCCGGATAGGGTGGTCGGTGTCCTGTCATCATATCCGACCAGATCGACTTTTTCCAGTGATTCCTTGATCCGTTTGAGCATCTCGGAACGCTCTATGCCGAGATTCTCCAAGGGGAATGCGACCTCTTGGGCAACGCTGACCGATATAAGCTGAACCTCGAAGTCCTGGAATACGATGCCTACCTGTCCGGTCAGGTCATGTGGTTGACTTTTTTCTATAGACTCGCCTTGAAGAATAATGCTTCCTTTTAGCTCTCCTTGTAAGATACAAGGGATAATCCTATTTAGACAGAAACAGAAGGAAGATTTACCTGCACCACCATGCCCCATGATAACCACCAGCTCTCCAGGCTCAACTTCAAGGGAGATATTATCTATAGCAAACTCGGTCGTGTTTCGATACCTAAATCCAAGATCGGTGATCTTAATAACTTTGCTCATAGTCATGACTTGAAAAATACCCGTTTTCCATAAGGAGACATCTAATAGATGTTGAGTCTCCGTCGAATCATATCTTTTATAGGATTATCTAAACAAGATTGATCTCAATTATCTTTGAGGTATCAATGCCTAAGATATCCACCACTTTTACAAGAATTTTATAATTCCCAGGTTTGTCATAAAGATGTGAGGAAGTTATAAGTTCAATATTTGGATTCTTTTTTGTTCTGAAAGATTGCCATTCATTTTCAAATATATAATTACCTGTCCATATTTCTTTATCTGCTCCATTCTTACCTATTCGGATAATCTCTTTTTTATTTTGATAATCGAAATCAACCGCCCAATAGTCAATCCAATCTACCCAGTTATCAGTTAAAAGTTCTCTTTGCAGAATTCCATTTTTATCCTTGCTCAATTTGATAATTTTTCCATCTTCAATTATTACCTTAGAACTGCCTTTTTTAAGACTCTTCTCCAACTCTTCCAGATCATCTTGCGTATAATTAGTTACGAAATTAGTTAGCTCAATTTTGACTTTTCGACCGATGATATGAGGTTGTACTTCAAGATAAGCAACATCGTAAAATTTGACTTGTCCTTTTTCCACTGCTCTTTTATCGAAAACTTCCCTTGGTATGCTCCTGAATCTGACTGAAACTCCTTCTTTTTGTAGCTCATCTTGTATGAATGGAACTAATCCCATCTCGAACTCGAATCCGAGTACATCGACCTGAGTTACAAGTTTTTCTTTGCATTCGTTGAAGATTTCTTCAACCAATGTTTTAGTTACTGGGACGCTTAGAGGACCGACATGAACCATTCGATTTGATTTTTTACCATGCAATAATCGATAACCTTTGATCGGTTGTGCAGAGTAACCCTCCAATACGAGTTTGATATACTTTTCTTCTTTTTCCGCAAGAAGTTGTTCCTGTTGATCCTTGGGTATATCGGCGGGTATCCCCATAAAAAACTGACGCTCATATTTACCTAGATTCAGCACCTCAAAGGCGCGGAAATTCTTACCTTCCGCCTTCAGTTCGCGCTGGACTTGAATCATTCGTTTTCGTGTCGTATGTATGGCAAAGCGTCCCAGATCACAAGCGATCCACTTGCGACCCAGCTTCTCTGCCACTGCTGCTGTAGTCCCTGAACCGCAATTATGAACCGTACAAACATCGGTAATGAATGAGTGCGAATCATTCACTTCAATATCATAAACACATTCTTCAGTGTATTTCCTTTCAATCGACTTGATTTCTAATGACTCTTGCTCAATTCCCCAAAAAACTAAATCACCAGGCTTAAGATTGCGTGCTTCGACCCATTTGGCATCTTCTTTTGATTCACATCTCTCAACACATTTAGAATAAAGCACTTGAAGTACTCCCTCAATGTTATGTTTTACCTCTGAATTATTTATCCGTATCACTTCTATGCCAAGTGATTCCATGTACAAATCTCGCTCGTTATCATAAACTTTCGATTCAGGGGTAAAATGTGAATCTCCATCAAGTTCGACTACCAAATGGGCATCTCGACAATAAAAATCAGCAATATACGGTCCAATTGGATGTTGTCTTCGAAATTTATAACCCAATTGTCTGCTGCATATTCTTTTCCATAAAAGCCTCTCAGTTTCAGTTGCCTTATTCCTCAGCTTTTTTCTACGATCCAGATTTTCAATTGGACCAGCACTCCAATCACGCTTTCCGCCTAAAGTACGAGGGCGAATTTTTGCTAAAACCTTATGATCTGCCGTTAACCAAAGCGTGGAATCAGTTAGATTATGTTTTATGCCGATCATCAATCCTTTGTATTGCCTTGAGATTGTTCTGATAACTTTATGGGCAAAACCATCATGCGAAAAAACATAGTCGCCAGGTTGGATTTGTTCTATGTTGAGGAGGTATATGTTTTCGTTGGAATGTGGGGGGGGGAGTATCCCCCCCCTTAATCCCCCCCGTGAACGGGGGGGAAATATCCCCCCCCTTGATCCCTCCCGTGAACGGGGGGGAAATATCCCCCCCCTTGATCCCTCCCGTGAACGGGGGGCAATATCCCCCCCCTTGATCCCCCCCGTGAACGGGGGGGAATATCCCCCCCCCTTGATCCCCCCCGTGAACGGGGGGGAATATCCCCCCCCCTTGATCCCCCCCGTGAACGGGGGGGAATCTGCTCCCTCCCCGTTCACGGGGAGGGCTGGGGTGGGGGATTGCACCAACACTCTCGTCCCCGCAGCAACACAGAAAAAATCAGCTACCAGATCACCCTCATTAGAGGATGCCTTGATGATACGCTCTAAAAGAGCTTCAGGCTTTTGGGTGGGGAAAAAGAGGTTCTCAGATGCTTGTGAATTTATAGGATCAATATCTGTCCATATATCACCAACCATTAATCCCGGCATCTCATCCAAATATTGTTTTTTCCTCCAGCCACCTCTCTTGGTCCGGAAAACTCTTCCTTCTTTTTTCATTTGTTCTAATTTTTCATCAGAGATATAACCCAAACTTTGATCAACCCATAATCTCCCATCAGGATCCTTCCTAGCTCGTTTTTGGTAATCTATCTCATACGGAATATATTGCTTATTAAAAATATAATAATTATTATTTCTCCTATAATAAAAGATTGTATCATGTTGTTTTATCCAATTATCTGTAGAGGTTTTAAATCCTAATGGCCATCCTGTATTCCATGTAATCTCTCTGTTGAAATTATATTTGCCAAAGATATCATCTAGTATCAACCTCATATAGATATTGATTCTCCAATCTATGTGCACATAAATACTCCCATCCTCTGCGAGCAGTTGGTGCATGAGCTTCAATCTCTCGTACATCATTGTCAGGTATGAAGATATCCCCCTGCCCCATGTATCTCTGTAGGCTATCTCCTCGATGACCGATTGCTTCTTGGTAACATCCTCTCCGTTTATTTTGATGTTGTGCGAGAAGTCAGCTCCGACAGCGAACGGCGGATCTATATAGATTAGCTTGAGTCCGCCTTCTCTTTCGATATCCTCGCGCATTGGTCCGTTGACTAGCGATGATAGCACCAGCTTGTTGTCGCCCCAGATCAGCTTGTTTGTCCAGCCTTTAATCTGCCTGCCGGTCATTGAGTCGAGCAGTGGATTGACGGATGAATCCTCTCTGGGTTCGTCTATATGTTCGATGGAGTGGAATGGAAGGACTGCGTTTATTACATTCTCATTTCTACCATTCCAGAACAGGAAGACATCCTCCTGGTCGGCATAGAGTTTGTATATATATTTCTTGGGTATTGCTCTACCTTGTTTGATGTAGCTGATTAAGATTTCCTTTTCTTTATCGGTAAGATTTATTTTTGTCATTTTTTATTGTTCCTTTCTTTTGTGGTAGTTACCGAATATTATATCATATTTGTTTGATATTATGTCCATCAATGCCCAAGCCTTCTTTGCCAACGCGGTTCCTTTCGTTGTCTTTGCGAGTCCATTCTTTGTCATTGAGGTTCCCTTCTTTGTCATTGCGAGGAGCGTAGCGACGAAGCAATCTCCATAACAGTACAATGGGATTGCTTCGCTTTGCTCGCAATGACAAGGTGGGGGGACACAATGACAAGGTGGGGGGACACAATGACAAGGTGGGGGGACACAATGACAGTGAAAGGGGGAAGCAACCATTCACGCCATTGTCATTGCGAGGAGCGTAGCGACGAAGCAATCTCCATAACAGTACAATGGGAT
>CAYUVA010000017.1:0-17386 GCA_964448115.1 uncultured bacterium | reverse complement strand
GAAGCAACCATTCACGCCATTGTCATTGCGAGGAGCGTAGCGACGAAGCAATCTCATATCTCATAATCTCATTATAAACCATCGTATAAATCCTTCCACTCAGGATTCATGCCATTAATCAAATCAATTTTCTTCTTTCTTGGACCTGCTTTAATCTGCTTTTCCCGGTTAATTGCCATGTAAATATCATTATACATTTCATAATAAACGAGCTTCACAATATTATACCTGCTTGTAAATCCCTGAATTATTTTATTTTTATGTTCATAGATTCTTCGTTTTAGATTATTGGTTACTCCAGTATAAAGAACAGCATTATTCTTATTAGTCATTATATATACAAAATATGCTTTATTCATTAATTTTTCCCAGCCCTATAACATCTCTAAAGTTCTTTAAGCTATCTCGGTATTTTTCCCATATTTCTTGTTTTACATAAAGAGGATTATATTTAATTTTATCCTGTACATGGTTCACATCATTACACCAGGTTATAAGGCGATTTCTTTTTCGTATATCATCTAAATCTTCTCTTCCTTTTGTCTCAATAATATAATGTTCATTTTCGGTTGCCTTAACAAAGAAATCAGGTATAAATAATTTTATATTCCCATCATCAGCCTGGTATTCTATTTTGAATACAATTTTTTCATTGTTTTTTGCAAAAGATATAATATCATTACATTGTTCAAGGAAAGCAGCAAATTCAAGCTCAAAATCGCTATCTCCAACTATTTTATTAAATATGCTTTTTTGAGGTATTAGATATCTTTGATTATTAACTACAGTTGGCCGTGTATTTTTCAAAGAAATAAAGTTACGAACTTCAGCAGAACCCTTATCTCTAATTGTTAACTCATTGATAGCATTTTTGAAAGCAGTAAAAATGGCAACCCTTGTATTTATTTCAGAAAGGTTTCTAATTATCTGTCGATCTTGTAGGTCAACTTCTTTACCGAATAGTTTCATACGAATAAATACTTCCACTTTCGGATAAAGGATATTAAATCCACTTACCAGTCGGTTTTCTTTCATTATGCTTTGAGTGAAAAAACCGATAACATTCCTATAGTCTATGTTTGCATCGGAAAAAACTGTTGTATGAGAGATATTATCGTCGATATCTCTAAATATTATTTGTTTAAGTTCTTCTTCTGTATATTCATTTAATGTTAAAGGATCAACTTTCATTGCATATACATCAATTTCCTCAAGATTCTTATATTCTCTATATATTCGAGATGTTAAAATTGGGATCTGAATATCAAGTTTATCTATATCTTTATTTGCATTATCGGAATCTACTTCGATAATCAAAGGCTGTTGTGATTTGACATTAGGTCCCATTTTTCTGTAGCCAAGCTGAACCCCTTCGGTTTTAATCGATTCAACGAATTCAATGAAAGCAGGTGTTCCAACTACCACCAATTCTTCTTTTACATCTCTGCCGAACATCTTTCGCAAACCCCTGCCTAGGGTTTGTTCCGGCAGTATCCTTGCAGGTGATCCATAGGGGCGTAATCCTACGATGGTGCTTACATTTTTAACATCCCATCCTTCTCTGAGCATCATCACAGATACAACTGCTTTGTACTTTGAGAGGTCAGAGTCTATGTTATCTGCTGCTTCCCTCAGTTTTTCCAGTTCTTCTTTTTTCTTTTTGGTTGATCCACTTTCTGAAATATCGCCACTTCTATTCGTATGGATTACTAGAACAGCTCCTTTGAGCTTAGGATATATTCTTTCCAGATATTCTTTTGTCTCATCAGCTTCGCTAGTTACATTTGTCATGACAAAGAGGATGGGTGTTTTATGGTTCTTAAGTTCCTCATATTGTTGCTCCCATTCAATATATCCTAGTTCAATAAAATTCTTATATCTTTCGACGAACTTATCCGATGTCTGTTCAGTTATTTTTGCTCGGGATACCTCATCCGGCAATACTGGTGATTTCACCACATTCTGTCTGATAGCCTCTACGAGAGGGTAATCACATATTGTTTCCACAAAGATAGATCCATCTGAATGTTTTGGTGTCGCAGTCGTATCCAATTGAAGTGCGATCCCATGCCCAGTCTTCAGTTTCATCTGATTATTAACATCCTCGATGCTTTGGAACCACTGCAATTGTTCATCATGAATATGGTGTGCCTCGTCGTTGAACACGACAAGGTCTTTGATCTTATCGCTTCTTACAACTTTGCCTAGGTCAGCACCCTTTGAGGTATCAGCATCCGGTGCAGGTCTCTTGCCAAGAAATTCCTCTTCGATAGTAGCAAATGGCTCATTCAGATAAACTCTATGAATATTGGTAAGAAAGAGGTTACCTTCACCTGTTATAGGCTTTAGCTCATCCTGTATATGCAAAGTTAACTGGAAATCATTTCTCCAATCTCTATCTTGATATCCATTTTCGGGGATAATTGGGTCTTGTCTGAAGATAGTAGGATCATCGAAATCTTTTCTAAGTCTGTTTAAGACTATAATATTCGGTGCAATTATAAGGAAATTTCTGGAAAGATCTGAATCCTCTTCATATAATTTATGGAAATAAGACCAAGCCAAAACAAGGCTAATTACCTTAGTTTTTCCAGTTCCTGTCGCCATTTTTATAACATAGCGAGTCCAGTTACCTAGAAACATACCCTTGCTAACTCGCTCTGATGAATCAAATTGGATTAGTTCATGTTTTTCTCTAGCCTTTGCAACCTCATATAAATATATTACCGATTCAACCGCTTCTCGCTGAGCGAAATAGTACTGAAAGTAATCATCTCCGTTCTTATGTTCGGTATTAAACCAGTAATTCAACAGGGCAATCGAGGTTGGCGAAGCGCCTCTATACCTAAAATCCCGCCATTGTTTAACCTGAATACGGATCTTATGCACTAAAGGGGGTAATAAGTGATCATAAGCTTTTTCTTTCAGCTCTTTTGCAGACGGCACCCATCTTATTTCCGGATCCAATATTTGAAATGGATCTCTTGGGAAGTCGGATTGATCCTTCATATCATTTTCATTCATCGAATATCCTCAACTGCCGCTTATATCGGCTTGATTAGCGGCTGGTAGAGCTTCACCTTCTTGCCTACCTTGATAAGCATCTCCGCTGAATCGGGTGGAAAGATCAACAGCACCGTGGAGCCGATCAGAAACCTGCCCAGGATATCCCCCTGCGAGTAGCTCTCGCCAACCTGGTAATTTCGCTCTATGGCATTGACCGCGAAGGAGCCGATCATCGCGATCAGCATGTTAAAGCCAAAGCGCGTTTTGTACTCGGTGGTCAATCTTTCATTCTTTATGTCAGCAGATCTGTAGAATATGACCGGCAAAGCGCTTCCCGGCGAATGAAGACTCCCTACCACTTCGCCGTTACAGGGGAAAATTACATAATGCAAATCCAATGGCGATAGGTACATCTTGGCGTAAAATCCCCCCAGATAACGCTCGGCTACATCATCGGCATTTCTTCCTTCTATCAGAATACCTCGAGATCTTAAAATATTGAAGCCACCTATAAATGTCAATTGAGAAAAGGCTTGGGCAGATCTGAAGAATTGATTTTGATCACAAAGTAAGTGTTGATAGGAACTGGATTCCCGCCTTCGCGGTAATGACAGTTGGAAAGCTATGTCCACCCCCTCATTTGTCATGCCTGCATCCGGATCTCTTGTCCAGAAGAAATATCGATATCAATCCCCAAGCGATGCCGATCATCACGGCAAGCCCCTCTAAGGGAAGAAATAACAGGGATTGCATAAAAAAGAGCCATCCTTTGGCTTGTTTTAGAAATCTTATGTAATCTAGATTAAGCAGGTAAAAGCCTGCCAGCAGGATCAGAGGCACAATTATCGATATTCCAAAGCCGCATATCGAGCTAACCAATGTTATGAATGAAAGCAAGATTAAAATAAGGCTCGCCATGAATCCAGTAGGCACAGAGGATGTATTACCCACTCTTTTTAGATGCCTTAGTGTAAAAAAGGCAAACCGAACCAGCGATGCAGAGCGCTCTACATCGGTTGCCAGAAGGCTGCGCAGGCTATAGCGCTTGTGGTGGGCAGCCTCAATATCATCGAATACCCGTATCTTGAAGCCATTTGCTGCCAATGCATGCCCAAAGACGGTGTCCTCTATCCCCGGCTTGCGATAGCGCTCATCAAAGCCATCGGTCTGAAGAAATCGTCCTCGGCGAATGGCTGCCAGCGATGTGTAAAAAAGGTTGACCGATTTTCTATTGACCAGGCGCAGGTAAGTATATCGCATCCAGAGATTTTTCAGATTGCTTGAGAAATTAAAGAAAGGGATATCCTCGCTGAGCACTCCCACCAAGCCGTCAAGGTCGGGATAGCTATCAAATTTTTCCTTGATTCTGCCCAGGGTCTGTCTTCTAACCATTATATCAGCATCGATGAACAGGATGATCTCGCCGTTGGCTGCTTTAGCCCCTGTATTTCGCGCTGAGGAGACGCCTACCCCATGGTTTCTTATCAAGCGAAGCGGCGAATAAGCACTTAATAATTCTAGCGAGCCGTCATCTGAACCATCATCGACCACGATGGTCTCGAAATCCTTGAATTCAGAATCATCGAGGCTCTGTAAGCACCAGGCGATGGTCGATAGATTATTCTTCAAGGGGATAACCACCGATATGCCCGGGGAATCGGTCTTGTCATCCTTCAAGGTCCGCTTCATTCAAGTATGTTCAGGGGTCTATTTCTTATGCTTGGTTAACAATGAGGCTATGTTCACCTTCCCTGTAAGTCCATACTCGGCAGAGACTGGATCGCACTTGCTGGTGAATAGACAAGCAATCGGAATACCCAAGTCCTTGCCTATCTCGGACATAATATAGTAGTTTGCTTGTCCCTTGGTAATGACCATGCCTGCCTCCTTGAGAGCCCGGTGAAATTGATCGGTCAGCTCCTCCCACTGCAAGCCGAGGGTATCTTCGCAGCCGATGATTACGGAGCAGCCGGCATGGCTCAATCCCACATACTCGGCATCCTGGAAAGTAGCATCGCTGGTTATTGGACCGCGGCGCACCGCCGAGATCACCGTTTTGCCCATGTTTTCAGTCAATTCCTTTATCAGCATCTTGTCCAGGGCGATCTCGCCGACATTGTCATGAACATACAGGACATTATCCAGCTTGCCCAATAGCTCGAAGATCTCCTCGGTGTCATCTACCGCAAGCCCTTGATCAAATGGCTTTTTTACCATAGCCTCGATCTGCTCAATGCCGAATCCGTATCCGGTGCCGACGGTTCTGAAATCGAGGACATTGCCGGCAATCGCCCAGCGAACCAGCAGCCGGAAACGCTCAAACCGGTCAGATAGAACTTGAATCTCCTTATGCAGCTTCTCTGCCAGGATGATACCGACATCATTGCAGGCGCGACGCAACTCTGAAAAGGGTGTCTCAATACCAGAGACCTGTTTTAATATCCGATGCACCTTAGTAATGTAATGCGAAGGGAGCTTGTCCCTGCTATAGTTATTGGCGCAGTACTTTAGGCTTTGCTTTACTATCTCATCCTTGGTCTCTGATGGCAGATCCAATAGCTGCAAGGCACCGACAAGGTCATCAAAGACACAAGTTAGGCATTTAGGGAAGAAAAGCATATCATTTCTCCCTTCATAGGATCATTAAAAAAGGCAGCCCCTCTATATAAAGAGGCTGCCCTTGATTGTACTATGGTTAAGGCTACTGAATTCTCAGGAACGGATAGGTGAAGCTGGTGTTACCGGACAGGTCGGTGGCAACAACGGTTAACAGGTACTCACCGGCAGTGCCCTCTCCCAGAGGCTGGGTGATCATGCTGCTGAAGGTGAACAGACCGTCTCCCGCAGCCATATCGCCCTGGGTACCGTCATCCTTGAGGAACACGCCGGTTCTGTGCCCGCCAAAGTAGATCTCCACGATGCTGATATCAGCCCATCCGTTGGGATCATTAACCGCGACAACGAAGTTGAACTTGCCGCCGGCTTCCTCGGACAGGTAGGTATCCCAGTAACCGCCAGCCAGAATCCTCGGTCTCTCGCCCGCCTTGGCTTCGAGTCCTTCAATGGATGCCTGTAGTAATACCTGCCAGGGGTGCTCCTCATCCATGACATCCTCAGCAAGCATCGGTTCTGCAAGTCTCATGATCTGTGCCTCGGCAGCCTGTGCTTGTGCTTGTTCTGTTATGTAAAGGTAAGGCCACATGAAGCTCTCGTTGCCCGCATTATCTGTGGCAACTACCTGAAGCAGGTACTGCCCTGCCGGAGCACCCGGACCAACATTCAGCGTGGTTATATAAACCTTCTGCGCCACTTCGGGCAAGAACAAGCCGGTAGGAGACTTGTCGTAGTAAACCTCGACATTATCGACCCCGATGTTGTCCATCACATAAGCGCCGATCTCGATCACGCCTCCAGTTGCCTGGCTTACATTGGTATTCAGGTAGCCAGCGAGATAAATCTTCGGCTTGCTTGCATCCTGCGTGGAGCTGACCCTGTTAGACCATGCGCTTTCCACGCGGGCGTTGTTTCTCGCCTTGACGCGGTAGAAGTAGGTCGTGGAATCCTGCAAGTTGGTGAAAGTGTAGTTGCTCTGCGTGATCCAGCCGCTGTCAGCCACCAGGTCTGTCATGTCAGGTCTCTTGTGGCATTCGATCTTGAATTCGTGCGCGTACTGGGGTTTGCTCCAGGATAGCGTGTTAGTGGTGCCTGCTGTATAAGGAGGCTCATCATCGAGCACCGGCGCATCAGGCGCCGGTTCCGCAGTCGGGGTAACGGTGGGTGTTGGAGTAACCACCGGGGTTTGCCCGGTCGGAGTCGGCGTCGGCGTATCAGGTACGCTTCCCTCGGTGGAGAACGCCCAGACTCTACCAGGAGTAACCGCCCCGTGATCATCCTCAGCGATAATCTTCCAGTAATAGGTCGAAGCACGATCCAAGCCAGGTCCGCCTTCCTCGTTGGGATCGTAGGTGGTTACCGTGATGCCTTGCTTTACCAAGACCTGCGGGTTGGGATTATCCTTCTCGAAGTAAACATCGTAATAGACCGTGTCCCCAGAGTCCGGGTCGCCACCGACCCAGGTGAGTATCGAGTCGGTGGGGACATTGGTCGCACCATCGCGGGGATCTGGATTGGAAGGCTCGTAGGGAGGGTTGTTGTAGCCGTAGTCTGTGATGTCAACCGCGGAAAACAGTGAATAGAACTCGGAGTCCTTTTGCGAGTAGGTTGACTCGAAGGCATAAGGCGAGATCAGCTTTTGCTGATCGTCTTTTTTGAGCATATCACCCTCCGGGAGCTTGAAGACAGCCTTGTTTTCATGTCCATACAGGATGATGCTCTCCTTCTTCAGAGCCTCTTTGGGCTTAATTTGAACTTTCTGTTCGACCTGTTCAGTCTTCTCTTGGGTAGCAGTTTCTTCTTTCTCTTGCTCGGCATACAAGCAAAGTACCCCCACCCATAATACCAGGCTGAGAATCAGTACTACTGTGCCTAACTTGCGTATCATATTATCTTCTCCTTGTTGGATTCTATGTTAACAACGCCCATTTATAGATCATTTATCTTCTTTTTTCCAACAACATGTCATCTTAACAGCATTATAGTCCAGTGTCAAGCACCCTATATTTCTTTCTCATACCAAGTCAACCTGTATCTGGACACAAAACATCTCTTTAGGAACAATGACGATTCGTTTTTCAAAAAAACTACAACAAGCTCACCCGGAACTTGTGTCTGTATTATATCACTGTGAGAATTCCTTATCCACTTGCTTTCCCGAGGGCTGGTAGATGCTGTATGCTCGCTCCCTAAGTTCCCCGTAAACATTGAATCTTCTCTGGTCGAGGAAGTATGTGATCCTCTCTCCACGAGCGCCTTGGGTGGTATCCCAGACCTCGGCTGGATTCCCATAGAATATAACCTTGTCTTCCAGGTGGTTGTATATCATCTGCTCGCAGTCTGCCTTGCCTTGTTTATCCCTGATGGAGACCTTGCCGCTGGCGATCAGAGCGCCCAGCTCCCTCCCCTCCTCTGCCAGGATGAATTCTATGGTTTCCGCCTTGATAAGTCTTCCCTCCTGGCGGGCGATGACTCGGCCAGAATATTTTCCACTGCGAGTTATATCAGAATACTCGAAGTTGGCTGCGGTTACATTTATAGGTTGGTTGCCATTGATAAAGGGCGTATCTCTACCTTGTTTTGAACCCTTGAGGTTCAGTTGGCTGGTAACATTGCTATCGGCAGCAAGGTAATCCCCATCCAGGAAGTATGCCAGGTGATCGCACTTTAAGCTATTGTCCCTCTGCCAGGTTCTGCAATTGCCGCTAAGCACCACCTTACCTTCCTGCTGGTAGTAAAGCGCTTTGTCGCCATAGACATTCATGTTCTTCTGCGCCAGGTGCACACCACCCCAGGCTGCGATCCACTTGACTCTATCCTTGTAGAGCTGCTCCTTGGGGAAGAAAGACACCTCCAGGACGGGGGCGTACAGCTCGGTGTCGCCTTTGGTGATCTTCACCTGGTCTCTAAAGGTCGCCCTGCCGGTTGCCAGGTCAATATCGCCGTGGTTAGCAGTGATGGTAAGCGGTTTTTCACCGCTTGTCAGAGCCTCGAGGTTGCTCCCATCAGGCAGTAACTTTCTGGCTTGGTCCTCATCAGCGAAGTAGAGCCCCTTGACCTGGTCGATCAATAATATGCGATCTCCACCATCGGTTACGATGATCTGTCGAGCAGAGACGATATTGCTACCTTGCCTGAGAGTTGGATACCCTGAAAAGATAGCTGATCTCTCCACAAAGTTGTAGAGCAATGCGCGCGTTTTTCCGCTATATTCGGGACTATTCAGTTTCACATCCCCTTTAGCATCGAGTGCTATAGGCTTGTTGGTCTCGGGATCTAGCAAGATATTAAGCTGTAAAGCCTTTAATTCATACTCGCCATAAATTATTCTCGGAGCGCCATATAGATTGATCAGCCCGCTATTTGGATTCACACGCAGCCGGCTAGCCTTTGCCCTTATCCATTTATGCTCTTTCTCAAGATAATAATCTAGCTTTACATCATTGATGATCTCCAGGTAGCGATTATTAGGGTGGATAAACAGTTTGAAGATCTCCCCGCTCAGTTGACTCTGGCCAAGCAGAGCCATTGGTGCCCCCTCAAGCTGAATAAGCTGTCGCTCTCCGATATATTCCAGTGTTTGGCTTTTGATCACCAGTTTTTCTTGGATATCCAATCCAGCATCGCTGGGAAGTTTCTTTATTAAGATGCGCACATCCTGGAGGATCTTGAGCTCCTTTTTCTGGGCATTTCCAAGTAATCCAATCCCATCCACCGTAATATCGGGGCTATCGAAGTGGATAGGCGCCTCGCTCTTGAACTCGCCGGTCTGTTGGCTGTAGAACGCCTCATCGGTGCGGATTTGATAGGTTATATTCTCATCCTTAAGGTCGGTGATATGGCAGCTCACATTACCCTTTAGCTTGATGGTTCTGGTCTCCTCGAACCACTGCCCCTGGTCGGCGCGGATCTCTATGCGCTCGCTTTTTTGATAGAAGACCGCTTGCCTGATGCCAACCAGCAGGTACATCTTCTCCTTGAAGTAAGCTAGCGCTTTATCAGCATTGATGGTATATTCCTTCCTACCATGCTTGGTTACATTGCGCACAAAAGGGACGATCTCGATATCAGGCGCACCGAGGCTATCCTCTCTGGCAGGCGCTGGTTTCATGGAGGAAACCTCGACCACCGAGCTGCCGGCAGTGTATCTTGGCTTGCACAGAGATATAGTTGGTAAGGCAATGATCAGCAAGATGAATAATAATAACAATATCGTTCTCATGGTCTTTATGCACATAAAGGCAGATTTGCTCCATATCTATGATTTCAGACAAGCATTTATATATCAAGTGCATAACCATTTGCCACCTGGTGGCTTTTCTAATTAAGGCAAACCAAGACAAAGGCATGATAAACTTCACTAGTGAGAGTGGTGTAAAGTTATAGGAAAAAATATATTATAAGGGCAAGTCGCCTCTTTCGAGGGGGGCGTCTGTATTAAGGGAAAAATCTTGATCAATGGTTTTTTACACCTCGATTTGATAGGGAAATACAGAAACGAAGGATGTTAAAAAAGATGTCAAGTCTGGCTAACATAATCAAAACTGCTTCCGGATTAGATTTTTATGAAACCGGTGATACCGCTAATTTGAGTGTATCCGTCCTCCTATCAGATGTTACTAATAATGACCTTGAGGCTAGTATTGACTTGAATAAGTTGGATATTCGCCACTTAATTCACCCTGCATACGAGGGAATCCCGATTGCAGTAGCGCTCGAAAAGGGGCTGATACGACCGGGCGATGTCTGTGCTGGCGAATTATGTTTGAAGCCTTGCGGAGCAAATGGCGCTCTGGGGATTGAGTCAGCTCCAGAGCTTCGCCAGGGGAAGTTTTGGGCGCCTTATCAAGTGCCCGAGTTCTCGATGGTGGAGACTGTTGGTCTATACGAAGGTTTTATTAGCCAATTTGACCTGATGATAGAACTTTCCAGGGAATGCCTGCGGGATCGTAATAGGCGCATCGCCTTTGAGATAAAGAACCCTGAGATTCTGTGCTTTGACAATTGTTTTGCTGCGGTTACTTGCAGCAATATAGTCCATAACATGGAGCTATTTTACGATAAATCAGATGATGATCTCCCCTCTGATATCGAGCTTATTGATATCGATCCATCAGTACTTTCTGATGCTGGCAACAAAAAATGCGCACGGGAAATAGACCTAGCGAGCTTGCAGCATCAGCTCTTCGTCGTGAGCAACAATGAAGTAAAAGCGGAGTATCTCGAAGACCTACTTGGACACCCCATCGACCAGGCGATTGTTGGCGGTTGTTCAACAGGATATTATAAGGACTTGGCATGGATGGCAGATGCGATTAGACAAGCTGGTATCCATCACCAGCTCAAGCTGTGGATCATCCCGGCAACTAAAAGAACAGCCATGATGGCATTGGTGGACGATTCGCTTGGATACATGGTTGATAAAGGAAGCATCATAACCAGACCAGAATGCAAGGAATGCCCGCTAGTCAAACAACCAGTCGGGAAGAATATCATCACCACCTTGCCGGTGAACAATACCCTTTTGGCAAAGGATCAAAAGGTCTTTGTAACCAGTCTGCCGGTTGCTATAGCGGCGGTGATGAGCGGCAGGTTGTCATTGCCAAAGGAGGTCATAGATATATCTCGATTCGAGGAAGCGGCTAATGACGGTGAATAAAAGCAACTCTAAGAAAATATTGCTAATCCAGGCACCCTTCAGTCGGCTAAAGTTCAATCTCAGCGGTGTCTATCCTATGCCGGCTTTGGGGCTTGCGCAGCTCGCTGCCGTGCTTAAACGACAGGGACATGAGCCGACCATACTTGATATGCCTGCAATGCGAGGCTCGCTTGAAGCCTTCCCGCGCCTGGTCAAGAATAAGTATGATTTATACGGCATAAGTTGCACTGTCTTGAGCCTCAAAAGCGCGCTGGAGCTGGCTAGCATCATAATAAAGCGCCAACCTGGTGCAAAGGTGGTGATCGGTGGTCCAGGGGTGCTTTTCGAGCCTAGATTGATCTATTCTGCTCGGTGCATTGCCGGTTTTGATGACAAGTCGATACCAGATGGATCTTTGATCTTCTGCTACGGCGAAGGTGAGGAAACACTTATCGAGATAGCCCAACAGACCACGGGAGATAGATCCCTTGAAGATATCAAGGGCATTGCCTTCAAGTCCGCTGGTGAAGTGATAATGACGCCAGCAAGAGGTTACATAAACCTGGACTCAAATCCACTACCAGCGCGGGAGCTGCTTCCCAATGTTAGGTATCGCTTTCACCCGCCGTTCGGGCTTTATCCTCCTGTTACAACCGTTGAAGGGATGCGTGGTTGCGGGTATGGCTGCACCTTCTGCACCCTGGATAAGACACTGCGTGTCAAATCAGTCGAGTACCTGGTTGAGGAACTCAGGCATCTCAAGGCAAACTTTGGCATCAGGGAAGTTTACTTCGTAGATCCGACTTTCACTCTAATCCCTGATCGGGTTATGCAGTTATGCGAGAGGATACTGAGTGAAAGATTGAGCCTTAAATGGACCTGCAAATCCAGGGTGGATACGGTGAACAAGGATTTGCTCAAGTCAATGGCTGAAGCAGGGTGTTACATGATATCTTATGGCGTGGAATCCGGCTCCCAGGCTGTTCTCGATGCCTTGAACAAGCAATCCATGGTGGAGCATTCTTTTAAGGCAATAGAGGCGACCAAAAAAGTCGGCATCAGAACCCTAGTTTACATGCTTTTGGGTGCCCCTGGTGAGGATGATAGGGCATTTGATGAAACGCTGCGCTTCGTACAAGCCTTGGAGCCTGATTTCGTGCTTTATGGGCAACTGCTTCCCGATCCCAAATCCAATATGGTGCAAGGAAAGGTGAAGCAGGGATTGATTACCAACGAGGACTTGTTCGAGCTATACATGGTCGGAGACCTTGAAACATTCATGAACAAAACCGGACTCGGTCCCAAGCTAAGTGTTATCAACCATCGTTTATTTGTAGCCAATAGAGCATTCTACGCCCGTCCAAGATATGTTCTGGAGAGACTTAAAAAGCTAAAGAATCATCGAGATCTGGTCAACATGATCTCCGGGGCTGCCTTGATAGCAGCCGAAAAGATACGATTCAAAGATAAAATATGGAAATAATATAAATAGCTAAATTGAATAGTTAGTTATTACCTAGATGGCAATGGCAAAAAGATTATATTCGCCATTAGAGTTACCTGAGGAAGATTCCCTAGATGAGCGCAAGAAGTCCCAGTTGGTTTTGCACATCTGCTGTGCGCCATGCGCCGGGCACGTGATCGCTGAGCTAACAGGAGATTACGAGGTCATCGGGTACTTCTTCAATCCCAATATCTATCCTGAAAAGGAATTCGAGCTGCGCCTCGCCGAGGTCAAAAGGCTACTCACGAGTCTTAATATAGCATTGTACTTAGAAGATGATCGGATCGATGAATACAACTCAGCGATAAAGGGATTGGAGGATGAGCCAGAGGGTGGCGCTCGCTGCGAGGTATGCTTTCGTTTTCGTCTCGATGCCACCGCCAGATTCGCAAAAGAAAACCAGGTAGGATTCATTACCACTACCATGACCGTTAGCCCGCACAAGAATGCTTCCTTGATAAACAAGGTTGGGATAAAGGTCGGGAAGAGACATGGCATAAGCTTCCTGGAGGCTGACTTCAAGAAAAAGGACGGCTACAAGAAAAGCTGTCTGATAGCTAAGGAATACGGCTTCTACAGGCAACAATACTGCGGATGCAAATATAGTTATCGAGATCGGTTCAATAAGCTGATGGAGGATTGAGCAGCTTCCTTTGTCGTTTATCTAGTTGAACCCTCTTGGGCAGAAATACCCTGGTATGATAGAAGTTATCAAAAACTGCTGCCAGGAAGTATTTGCCTGTGATAACCCTCATGAGCGCCTGATAGTCATTGGGCGACGGCTTGACGCCTTGCTCGAAGCAAAGATCAGTTAGCACCACCGCCTGGCATTGCTCGGAAAGGAGAAATTCGATGATCATCTCGGTGTTGAAGATTCCGACCTCTTGGGCACGCTTTTTACTATAGGCTGGAAACCAGGCGAAGAATGACATCTCTGCCTTGGGCATGACCAACCTATCAGCCTCAATGGCTATTGGGGTCATAAAGGTAAAGATCTCATCACCATCAGAGGTATTCTTACTCAGATAATCAGCTATCTCGGAGAGCCTGGAGAGATGGGTTGGCTTGGAGACCAGAAAGGTTAAGCCGCCATTTAAATGGAATGTAGCGATCGCTACTAAACAGATGAGTAGAAAAGCTGTTCCCTTGTTAATTGCCTTTCTATCAAGAAGAACGGATATTCGGCGTGCTAAGGCGCTTATGAGCATCACAAGCAAGGGTAGGAAATAAACCTCCCATATCGGTACTGGAGCCAGGTGTACAAAGAAATGAACGCTACTGGCAAGCACCCAGTTTCCGATTGGTATCGGTGAATCGCTGTCTTTGAGTCCCTTTGCTCGCGAGAAGGCTAGCAACAAAATAATAAGGCTAAGTAGGGGAAAATTGTGTACAAGCAGACTGCCGGTTACCCTAATAGCATTTCCCAAGTGGAATCCAGCATTCAAGTCTTGCCACAGAGGCATCTGGGATGCGCGCTTACTATGAACGATAAAGTTCTGGAACCAAACCTTTTTCGGGCAGGTGATGAAACCAGGTGTCCAGATTACAATCGAAAAAATCACCAGCGGAACATAAGAACGGGTAAAGGCAGCAAATCCCGCTTTCCTTCGGGGGTATAGCAAGATCAGGACGATCGGTAAAAAGGTACTCCTGATGCCCACCAATATCGCTCCCAGAGCCGATGACACAAGCGCTTGTTTATTTTTTAGCTGTGTGCTTCTCAGACCGCATGTTTGGCGGTTCATTGATACCTGTAGATAAAGGATGGATACAAAGACAAGCATGGCTGGCTGAGAATATGCCGCCACCGAGGATAAAACATGGATTAGAAAGGTCGAAGCTATGGTAAAAACGCCAGCTACAGCAGCACCGATAACCCCACCCAGCCTTTCCCCAATAAGGATCAATATCCAGACCATTATCACAGAGAAGAAGACCGATAGGACGCGTCCCTGTAAAAAATGATAGCCAAATGGCTTGAGCAGAATGCCGTATATGAACGGGAGTAATGGCGCCTGGAAGTACGGGAAATGACAATAAAGCATATTGCCTTCGGTTACCATGCGGGCTGCTGCGAGATAGAAGCCCTCGTCAGGGAAAGGTATATCACCAGATATGGCGAAGTAGAGGCATTCAATCGCCATTACTGCACTTAAGGTGATCCTTAGAATCAAAGTAGCTCGCTTTTTCATCCGCAACATCGATTAATTATCCTGTCTGCATTATAGTTTGTAAGAAAAATAGATGCGAGGGCGCCTTTAAATTCGGGTGCAGGACACAAAAAAACGCTCGCTTATGCGCACGGCTTGGGAGCAGAGTGTCCTAACCGACAAGTTAATAACTGTTGAGACACCGCAACAGTTGAAAGTGGCTCGGTAGGTATTCAACTGGTTCTTATGTGAACCAGTTCCTGGAGCAATCTCTATCTTATTGATTATAACGAAGATTGCCTCGTCGTCCCGAATTATCGGGACTCCTCGCAATGACATGTTGGGGAATTTTGAGACAGACTCCCAAACTGGGGGGAATATAGGGGGGCTAGCGTTCCGTGTGCTTACGCGCCTGGCTAAAATTATGTCGCCATTTCATGGCTGAGGGAACTGGATTCCCGCCTGCGCGGGAATGACAGAAGGGGCTGCGGGAATGACATGGAGGTGCCCGTTGGCGAAACAAATCTTATGTCAAGAACAGCGATGATCCCCCCCTATTCGGGAGGCATGAAAATTAAGACGCGCGAAATTGCGCTATCTTTATAGGTAAGTGATCTAAAGACTTCTTATGATTTTACTTGCAAAGATAATTCAATTATACTTAGATACCAGTTATGGCTGAAATAAGCGACATCGATGTCGATGAGATCCTTGAGGTAGGCTTGCGCAGGGGTGCCTCAGATGTACACCTCAAGGTAGGCAATCAACCTATGCTTCGGATCGATGGTCAACTGCGTCCTATGGTCGAGAAAAGAAAGCTGATCGGCGAGGATACCACAGCTATCTCGAACCAGATAATGACATTGAAGCAGAAAAAGGTCTTCAAGGAGAAACATGAGGTCGATCTGGCTTACAGCCTATCAGGGGTAGGCAGGTTCAGGGTCAGCGTTTTCCAGCAACGGGGTACAATCGGCATGGTCTTTCGAACCATACATACCCGCATCCGCAATTTCGAGGAACTTTATCTGCCCCCCGCGCTAGCTAGGCTTGCTATGGAGCCGAGAGGTCTTATATTGGTAACCGGCTCCACCGGTAGCGGTAAATCTACGACCCTGGCTGCGATAATCGAGGAGATCAACCTAAAAAAGACAGCTCATATAATCACCATCGAGGATCCTATCGAATACCTGTTCAAGGATCGAAGATGTATCATCAATCAACGAGAGGTCGGCTCCGATACCAATACATTTGCCGAGGCGCTTCGCTCGGCGCTAAGGCAGGATCCTGATATCATCATGGTCGGGGAGATGCGCGACTTTGATACCATCCAGACCGCGCTCACCGCGGCAGAGACCGGGCACCTGGTACTCTCAACCCTGCACACAGTGGATGCCCTGGAGACCATCAACCGTATTATCTCGGTTTTCCCTCCTCATCAGCACGAACAAGTGAGGTTACAGTTATCATCAGTGCTAAAGGGTGTGGTATCACAGCGCCTCCTACCCAGAAAGGACGGCAAGGGGAGAGTGCCGGCTGTCGAGGTATTGATAGCCACTGCACTGGTGCGCGAGTGCGTTATTGATAAGGCAAAGACCCATCTAATCTTCGAAGCCATGCGCCAAGGAGTCTCTCAATACGGGATGCAGACCTTTGATCAAGCGCTTTATTACCTGGTAAAACGCGGCCTTGTATCCTACGAGGTCGCCCTGCATAACAGCACCTCTCCAACCGATTTCGCTTTGCGCTTCAAGGGGATCGAGTCGGCGGGCGATGAAGCACTGCGAGATATGGAGGTCGATCTTCAAGCGCCAAAAGGCTCAAGAAAAAAGAAGACCTTCGAGCGCCCACAGGGCATCGAGGGCTTTACCAGGTTCGGCGAGGAAGAGGAGGACGAATCTGAGCAGGAATCTTTTTCCACAAACAACAAAAATAACGAACCGGAACAGATAGACGCTGACGACCTCGGCGATATCATTAAAAGGTAATCCGTCTTAGTTATGAGTTACTAAACCTCATCATAAAACCAATCAAGATCATGGATGGACATCAACTGAGAGATAATTTTTTGCGCTATTTCGAGACTTATGATCACACTATCGTAAAAAGCAGCAGCCTGGTGCCGAAGGAAGACCCTACCCTGCTATTCACTAACGCGGGAATGAATCAATTCAAGAATGTATTTCTGGGTAATGAGGATGTTCCCTTTAGTCGAGCCACCAGCTCACAGAAATGCGTAAGAGCAGGCGGAAAACACAATGACCTAGTCAATGTCGGCTTCACCGCCAGGCACCTCACCTTCTTCGAGATGCTGGGCAATTTCTCCTTTGGCGATTATTTCAAGAAGGAGGCAATCGCCTATGCCTGGGAGTTCTTGACCAGGGTCGTCGGCTTTGAGGCTGATCTGCTATATCCCACCATATACAAAGATGATGATGAGGCATTCGAGATATGGCATAAAAAGATCGGGGTGCCAGA
>CAYUVA010000016.1:0-83790 GCA_964448115.1 uncultured bacterium | reverse complement strand
TATGGCGGGGTAGATAGATCAAGCGTTGGTTCGGGGATCTCATCAACCGGGAATATCGTCTGGGGAAATATCGATAATCTTTATAATTACACAATGGACGACTCGGATCTCAACGAAACAGTGGATGTAGAAGCAGGAACCGGAAACTTCAAGGATTACCCGGTTTTTCAGAATCGAGATGGATGGGATTACCATCTGGGAAATCATTCTCCATGTATTGATTATCTGAGTTCAGGACCGATTCTCGATTATGATCGAGAGACCAGGGAGAACGCCACCGGTGAGGTCGATGTTGGCGCTGATGAGGCTATCGGCTTGTCACCGCCCCCTACGCCGACACCAACACCAACGGTTACGCCGACTATTACACCTAGCTCAACGCCCTCTTTAACCCCATCGATCACCCCGACCAACACTCCCACCAGTACACCTTCTTTGACACCAACAGCGACTGATACACCGACGCTTACACCAACCCAAACACCAAGTCTAACTCCAACCAAAACTCCATCGGAGACTCCAAGCGGGACGCCAACACATACTCCCACCAGCACTCCCAGTGCCACACCTACGCTAACTCCGAGCCTTACTCCTACAATGACCGCCACAGCCACCGGAATGCCAAGCACTACTCCGACCATGACACCATCACAATTACCGTCCATGACGCCCAGTGCAACGCCAACGGATACCAATGTGCCAACAAATACGCCCACACAAACTCCGTCTTTAACTCCCAGCATGACTCCTAGCAATACCCCGACAGCCACCGATATACCGTCCGGCACACCTACTACATCTCCGACTGAAACTCCATCGCTCACCCCGACCCATACTCCGAGCTATACTCCGACCATGACTCCAAGCGGAACACCATCTCTAACCCCGACTAACACCCCAACCAGTACCGATCTTCCAAGCACAACGCCTACTGGGACGCCATCGATGACTCCGAGCTTTACCCCGACCAACACCATGACTCCAAGCGTAACCCCAAGCTATACGCCTACCTCAACCGATACCCACACACCAACAGCAACACCGACCTTGAACCCGACTACCACGCCCACAAATTCGCCGACCTTCCTTCCCACTTTTACAGCCTCTAATACTCCCACATCAACCGGCACGCCGACTGCAACCTGGACACCGACCGCCACTGGCACCCCCACATCTTATCCGGCGTGGAGCGATATTTATGTCTATGCTGGATACACGGGAGGCGATTCGGATGGCACCGCTTCCAAGCCATTTAGGAGCCTGCATGAGGCGTTAGATACCGCAAGATCGGATATGAATCATACCATCAGGGTAGCTAACGGTCTTTATTATGGAGACTACCTGATGAAGATGAATGTTCCCATTTATGGGGGCTATGAGTATCCGGGATGGACGAGAGATCCACGCGGTTATACAAGCGTTCTGCAGGGTAGCGGGAGTGACTCGGTTATAATCGGCGCAGAAGGCGCACATATCGATGGTTTCTTGGTAACCGGTGGAAACTCGCCAAACTACGGCGGAGGCATCAAAGGTGAGTTTGTTTCATTTGATATAAAGAACAATATCATCATCAATAACACAACCAACATGGATGGAGGGGCTGTTTATCTATCCTTTGTGATGGGGGACAATCCAGATCTTTATCCTCGCATTGAATACAACTATTTCGCTGGCAATTTCGCTAATCGAGGGGGAGCGCTAGCCTTTAACAATGCAAGGGTGATGGTGCGAAACAACTTCCTGGTGGAGAACACGGTCAGCAACCGCGGTGGTGGAATTTATGCCTATTCTGGTGGAAATGTATATATGGTCAACAACACCATTGCCTATAACGAGGCGGATTTATATGGAGCTGGTGGATACCATTCCTCTGCTGTAAACGCCTTCAACAACATCTATTGGCATAATATCGTAGTCCAAGGTGGTCCCATATATGACGATCTCGATGGGAGTTATATTAGTACAACCTATGTAAAATACTGCGATCTCAACGAGAGCAATCCCACGCTTATCGGTTCAGCGGGGAATATCTCCTGCGATCCCAGGTTTGTCGATGTACCAAACAGCGATTATCACATCCTTTCCGACTCGTGTTGTATAGATGCCGCTGGGGATACCTATGCACCGAATGATGATTATGATTACGAACCAAGAACTTACGGGGAGATCGATATTGGAGCAGACGAGCAGAATCTATATTATACCCCGACCCCAACCAACACGCCGACTATTACTAATACACCTACAATGACCGCCACAGACACGCCTACCATAACGCCGCTACCGAGCGAGACACCAACGATGACCCCCACACCGACTATGGAGCCAACTACCTTGCCTACCATCACTCCGACAAGTACGCCATCATCGACTCCATCTTACACTTTTACCAGCACACCGACCCCAACAGATACACCGACAGTAACTCCATCGGGGATGGCGACCTATACGCCATCGGATACACCAACCATCTCGCCTACACCGACCAATTCTCCGACGCTAACGCCGACCAATACTGCCACCACGCTTCCCAGCTCAACCCCGACCAATACCTCAACGGCGATACCCACCTACACCCCGACCAATACAGCGACCGATCTGCCTACCGGTACCCCAACCAGTACTGCAACCGATATACCGACCTCGACTGCGACAATAACACCGACGGTTACATCGACTTCCCTGCCCACGGATACCCCATCATTGACGCCGACCTTAACTCCAACTGCAACTAATACCGGCGTGCCTACTAACACTCCTACCTTGTCGCCCACACCTAGCGGCGAACCGAGCTGGACACCAAGTAATACGCCGACATTGACGCCAACATATACTAACACGCCGACCGATGTTCCCACCTTAACTCCTACGAATACCAGCACGCAGATTCCATCTGTAACTCCGACCAGCACGCCTTCTGATACACCCACCATGACATCGACCAGCACCCCAACCAGCACCTCGACATTCACTCCCACACTTACGCCTAGCCTTACGCCGACCGTTTCACCTACTATAACCGATATCCCCACTAGCACGCCATCGCTGACACCGAGCCTGACTCCGACCGCAACCGGGACAAGCTCGCCTACTTTAACCCCAACCCTGACCGCTACAGATACCGCCATTCCATCATCAACACCGACCATGACCCCCACCAACACAGCCTGTGTTGAGGTTGATCTGTTCGAGCCGGACAATGATAGTTCAACTGCAAAGCCGATATTGACTATTGGGGTATCTTATCTACATTATTTCTGTAACGATAATGATCAGGATTGGCATAAGTTCAGCGGCTTTGCCGATATAAGTTATATTATATGGACTAGCAATCTTGGCTCTGAAGCGGATACATATCTGTACTTGTATAACTCCTCAATGGACCTTCTTGCGGAGAATAGTGATTTTGAGGGTGGACCGGAATCTCTGATCAGTTATTCTATGCCTAGTGATGATACTTACTATATTAAGATCATTGATGAGGCAGGTGGCTGGGGCAACGATGCCTATTATGACATCCAGGTGATCTTCCACACACCGACCAGTACTCCCTCATCAACACCTTCCCCGACGCCGACCAATACGCGCACTCCGACCAGAACCCCCACTTCAACCATGACTCGAAGCCCAACCTTGACGCCGACATCGACCATGACCTTCCTTCCGACCTGGACGCCAACCAAGACCGGCACACCGACCTTGACTCCAACCATGTCGCCATCTCGCACTCCAACCATGACGGTAACTCCAACTAATACCTTTACCGGTGTGCCGACAGTTACTCCGAGCGCGACTCCGACCCTGGTCCCGACTGCAACACCGACGATAACACCGACCACAGCCAATACATTCACCCCTACCAAGACACCCAGTATGACGCCATCGATGACCCCAAGCAGAACTCCGAGCTTGACTCCCACCTTAACCCCAACTGTAACCAATACTCCGACTCAAACGCCATGCTCGGATGTCGATATCTATGAACCGGATGACTCTTTCGCAACTGCCAAGGAGATCCTTACCGACGGTACCGCGCAGCTACACTATATATGCAATGCGTTGGATCGAGACTGGATGAGGTTCAGCGGACAAGTGCAAAGACTTTACACCATACAGACCGATAACTTGGGATCTCTATGCGATACTTACTTATACTTGTATGACAGCGATGGAACCACCAAGCTGGCTGAAAACGCAGACTATGATGAGGAGCCTAACTCCCGGATCGACTACGAGTTTGATCGCAATGATACTTATTACTTGATGGTTAAAGAGCAGCAAGCGGGAAATTACGGCGAGAATTATTATTATGAGATCTGGGTCGAGTACGAGGAGATCTTTTACACGCCGACTAATACGCCAACAGTTACGCCGACATCGACCATGACACTCGTACCCACAGAGACCTGGACACAAACGCCGACTTATACAAATACTCCCACCTTGGTTCCGACAGCGACCGATACGATAACCCCGACCAACACCCGGACCCTTACCCCGACCAGGACACCAACCAGTACGGTAACTCCGACCTTTACGCCAACGGTTACAGATACGCCACCGGATACCTCCACCCCGACGGTAACACCTTCGGCAACATCAACATTTACCGATGTGCCGACCAATACTCCAATTCCCAGCAAGACTCCAACCTTCACTCCCACCAACACTGAAGCACCCAGCGCATCACCGACCTTAACCCCCACCGTTGAGCCTACTGCAACGCCAACCCCAACAGAAACCGAGATTCCAAGTCCGACACCTACGATTACAGTAACGGCTACGCCGACAGTGCCTGCCCATTATCCATCCATACTGATCGGAGGGTATTGGGATACAAGGCTCACGGCTAGCGCAGGCGGTAACCTGATACTACTTGCTTATGCTCCCGATGACCAGTACATCATTGTGGGTAGCGTAGAGATCTACTACATGGGACCCACTGGAATCCTGTTATATGATGACGGTGCTCACGGAGACTTCGGCGTTGATGACGGCTTCTGGGGATTCACCGCTGCATTGCAGGGTGGATTAACACCGATGCTGGTACCGTTGGAACTCATCGCGACTAGCACAGATATGCTGGCTAGTAAGCCCTGGCCATTCCTGGTGGTGGACGAGTAACTACAGGTAGCTATTTATCCTCAATGAAGTCGAAGATGCTCAGCGGCTTGAAGCGATCCTTGGGCTTTCGTTTATTCGACCTATGGGTGGTGGCTATATATTTTTTCAGCGAGTCTTTTACATCATCGAGAAAGGTCGATGGCGATAACTCTCTTAGCTTGCCATAAAGCCTTCTTTTTTGAACATAGCTAATGTATAGAAGCTGCTTTGGGCGGGTCATGCCGACATAAAAAAGTCTTCTCTCCTCTTCTGGATCAGCGTCCATCTTTAGATCATCCAGCCCAAGTGGCAAGATACCCTCCTCGCAACCGACCATAAATACGACTTGGAACTCCAATCCTTTTGCAGCATGTAAGGTCAGTAACGAAACCTTATCAGCAGTGAAGTCCAGGTTGTCTATTTCTTGATGTAATGCTAACCAGTGCACAAGCTCGCCTAGGGTTTTACAGGATTTTGCTAGCGGCAGTAATCTAGAGATCGACTCATTTGATTTTCCATAGAATGATGCATCGCCGCGAAGTTTTATCTTTTCCTTGATTATTCTATGGATATCCATGAGGAGGACACCTGGAGTATTATTGATAGAAGATCGGGCTAGCGATTCCATGATCTTGCCTAGTTCAACCAGGTTTGCAGATTTGAATTTATCGAGCTTCCAGCTTTTCTTGGGATATTTGATCTCCCACCGGTGGCACCTAATTCCCCAGAAAAGGTCGTTTTTTACCTGGTCGATTTCCTTTGGTGAAAGTCCGACTAGTGGACTTGCAAGGATATTGAGAAAATGATATCGGCTCTTTGGATTGTATAACAGGTTTATTAAGCTATGTAGAAGTCTATCTTCTGGGGTTAGATTCAAGGCTTTTTCTTTAATTATCTGATATGGAATTCCCGAACGATCGAACGCTTCCTGAAGGCAAGCGCCTTGTGTTCTGAGGCGATAAAGGACTGCGATATCTTTGAATCCAAGATCTTGCATGGATTCATGCCCCTCGCTTCTACCGCTATCCATACTGAAGAATCTGGTTCCTCCCACCAGGCGCTCAATAGTATGCACCACCTGCTCAGCCTCCTGGCGATCGCTTGCGCAGGGGCAAATATTGATGCGAGCTCCCTCCTTGATAACAGTTTCAAGTCTTGTATCGAGGCAATCTTGGGACTTGGACATGACATGCCTTGAGGCTTCCAGGATTATCTTGGTTGATCGATAGTTGGTGGTAAGTGGGATAACCTTTGTTGTAGGATAGTCCGATCTGAACCTGTTGAAATAAGACCTATCAGCACCTCTGAATCCATAGATTGCCTGGTTGGGGTCCCCGATGGCACATAACCCCTTGCCATTGCCTGCAAGTAACTTGGTCAGTCTGTATTGAGCCTGATTGATGTCCTGGTATTCATCAACGGTTATGGAGCTGAATCGATGTTGATATTCCTCGAGTATCTTCGGGTTTTCCTGTAGCAAAAGGACTGATTTAGCGATTAGATCATCGAAGTCGATCGAATTCTCTTGCAGCAGGATGTTCTGATACGCCTGATAGATAGGAAAAAAATCCTTATCTACTAATGAATTATATTCCGGATATACTATTCGTTGCTTGTAATGGCTTATCGTATTCCCAATATCATCAGCGCTCAGCATTACTTCTTTACTTAGCATAGCCCTCTTTAAGCCTTTTAGAAGCTCATCTCTCTTTGTATCATCCAAGATGCTGAAGTTATCCTCAAGACCGGCTGATTCTTTATTATTAAGCAGCAAGTTAAGACAAAAGCGGTGGAAGGTTGCAATGGTCAACCTATCAGCATCATCGGTGCCCCCTAATAACCTGGATAGCCTTTCTCTCATCTCCTGGCTGGCTTTATTGGTGAAGGTTACAGCCAATACATTTTCAGCCCTGAGAGCGCCTTGCATAATCATGTAAGCAATTCGATGGGTAACGGTGAGTGTTTTACCGGTTCCTGGACCGGCTACGATGAGAAGAGGACCCTCAAAGTATGTTGCTGCAGCTCGTTGTTCTGGATTCAGGTTAGCAAGCAGCTCATCCGGGTTGGATAGCGGTATCTCCATCTGAACCTTCTTTGTATGGGCAGATATAGTAAGCTTTTGGGTCTGGAGATCTTCCCTTTTCTTATTTTGTTTTTCATATCGTGTCGCTTGAGCTGCTCTATCCATAGTCTGCCCCAAAGAGGTCTTGGTGGCAAAACTCGCTCTCTCCTGCGGGGTGAAGATATTGATGGTGCCGAACTCTCCATCGTAACCAGCTTCAATGTGAAGCCTGCCTTCACGAACGCGGCTGATCCCCTCTGCGAGAAGATCCCCGTAATTACTGCTCAATCTATCGAGATCAGCATCCATGAGCACTTGATACTCAGATCCGAACCGTTCAATAATATTGTGATAAAGCGACTTGACCTTTCTGGTTGCGCTTTTGAGTCCCAAGACCTCGCAGATGATCGATTCCAGCGAGACCAACGACCTATATGGCGCAGCCTGTTCGGGTTTGTAGCCATAGCGACGATCGCCAAGCTCAAATACCCTGTGCAACACTCCGATGGTTACCGGCTTTCCACAAGAAGGGCAGCGTCCATTTTGCTTTATTGTCTCCAGTGGTTCCATTCGTTTATGGCACTTACGATGTCCATCATAGTGGTACTTGCCTTCCTCTGGAAAAAATTCGATGGTGCCATGGAACCCGGTGCCGGTCTTTAGCGCCTCGACTATGCTTAGGTAACTTAACTCGCAATCAAAGATATTAGCCTCGCGACCGAGTTTTGCCGGCGAATGAGCATCAGAATTGGAGATGAGCCTGTATTTATCGAGGCTGCTTAACATCCAGTTCATTGGCGGGTCTGAGGACAAGCCGGTCTCCACCGCGTAAATATGCTCACTAAGATCCCCATAGCAATCCTCGATGGAATCAAAGCCGGACTTGGAGCCTAAAGCAGAGAACCAGGGGGTCCAGATATGCGCAGGTATGAATAGCACATCCGGGCAGCATTCCAGGGCTATCTCCAACAGCTTCCTTGAATCCAAACCAAGTATAGGCCTTCCATCCGAGGTGATATTCCCCAGTCCCTTCAATATCGTTTGTAGTTTCCGTACCGATTCTATGTCGGGGAAACAGACGACATGATGAATCTTGCGGGTGCTCCCCTTTGCCTTATAGATGGTGCTTATCTCTCCCTGGAGCATGAAATAGACCTTTTGTTTGCAGCCGGCTGGAAGGGGATCCTTTATTGATTCAGCATACTCCCTTTTCAAGGTGAATAACCCATTACCAGTCGGTTCCAGCTTCTGCTGAATCTGGGCTAGCATCTCGGGGTGGGTGATATCGCCGGTTCCAACGACGCTTATGCCTTTAAGTTGCGCCCAGTAGTTGAGGTGCTCCAGGTCCAAGTCCTTGGCTGTTGCCCGGGATAGATATGAATGAACATGGAGGTCTGCGTAGAACATCTCACAGGGATCTTATGACTTGCGCCGTGCTTGTCAATTATCAGGAGTACGGTTCTCTTTTGGAGTAACCTTTTGATTAAGTTTGTTAAAGAGTTTTTTGGCTCGCCTGGGGGACTTTATGTGCTTGCTGAAATGAACCGGATATTCATCAGCATCGGTTAATCTTCTGTATCTATGTTTAAGACATTCATCCTTCTCATGCACTGATGATCGTATTTCCTCCAAATCTGGAAGTGGATGCACGAGTTCTCCATTTTCCATATATTTTTCTAAAAGAGGCTTGCCTTTCTTGGGCGCTTTATCATGTGCCAGTTTAATTAAATCCTTCTTCATTCTTCCCTTGCGGTCATAGAACCGGTAAACCTGTTTCTGTCCTGTATATAGCTTTTTATCTCGACTTGTCTTTGTTTTGAATATCGGATTACCGTCCTTGTCCTCTTGTTCCACCAGTTTATATACACAGTCGAGACTTGGAGAATCAGGGGCGGTTACCAAGGAGGTTCCCACAAAAAAGAGGTCAATCCTGGCTTTCTTGGAGAGTAATCTTTGAATCTCGTACTCATCCAGGTTCCCGCTGGCGATGATCTTTGTATCCCTCATCCCAGCCTTGTTCAGCATTCTCCTAGCTTTCTTGCTCAGCTTGACAATGTTACCGCTATCCAACCGAATTGCGGTTATACCCTTCACAGCATCGATAGCCTGCCTGATTCCCTTGATGGTATTGTAGGTATCAACGATCAAGGTGCAGTCCTCAGGAAATAGATCGTGAAAATTGACAAAGGATGTCCTCTCATCCTGGTGTGTCATAACCCATGAGTGAGCGGTGGTTCCATAGGTCGGGATTCCGAAGAGCTTGCTAGCCAGGCAGTTTGAGGTACCGTTGCAGCCGGCGATGTAGCTCGCTCTAGCTGCATATAAGCCAGCCTCGAATCCGTGCGCTCTCCTCATACCAAAATCGACTACCGTTCTACCCTTTGCTGCTTGCAGTATGCGATGAGCCTTGGTGCCTACAGTACATTGGAGGTTAAGGATTGCCAATATCGCCGATTCGAGCAACTGCGCCTGGATCAAAGGTGCCTTAATTTGAAGGACAGGCTCATTAGCAAAAAAATAGCTTCCCTCTGGCATTGCCCAAACATCGCCAGTGAATCGAAGTTTAATTAGAAAATCAAAGAACTCATCTGGGGTCGATTTGAAGATCTCCAGGGATCTCAAGAAATCGATATCCTTCTCCGAGAAGCGAAATTCACGGATAAATTCAAGCACCTGCTCCAATCCGATAAATACGAAATATGATCGTTCCAGCGGCATACGGCGCACGAAGACCTCGAATACAGCAGTGTAATTCATACCCTTCAGAAAATACCCGGCAGCCATGGTAAGCTCGTAAAGGTCGCATTTTAATCCTTTCGAGCAGCTAGTTCCTTCCGTGATTTCACCTTTGTACATTGCTCAAATCCGATAGAATGGCTTATCTGTTATGCCACTGACGCACTTGAGGTCATATATGGATCCTCTCACCTTTGCAGGATTGCCATAGACCACAGATTCTGCCGGGATATCCCTGGTAACTACCGAGCCGGCTCCGATTAGCGATCGCCTCCCGATCCGAATAAAAGGAAGCAAGGTTACATTCACCCCGATCTTGACTCCCTTCTCGATGTATGGTCCTCTCATACATTCATTGGAGAACTGGCAGCCGGGATGCATATCGTTTGCAACCGTTACCCCCGGCGCCATGAAGACATTATCTTCCATAGTAGTAAACTGAGCAATATAGATATTGCAGTGCAACTTGATGTTATTGCCCAGCACGCAGCCATAATCGATTACCGTGTTGTTCCAAACCTGGAGATTATCGCCGATTTGGTTTTGTTCTCTTATCACCACATTATGCCCAGTCTGTAAGCCTACCCCGATCTTGCAACCGGCATAGATCACCGTGTTGGAACGTATCATCGCATTATCGCCGATATACAGGTCGATTTCTTCCAGATTCCTGCCGGGACGATAGCCGATGATTGCAGTTTGATCTATAAAAACATCCTCACCTAGGTGAATATACTTCTCATCCACGCGGAACATATTTTCCATAATCACTCCTATTATTGAGGTTTCTCGATCCTGACCTTTACGATTACATCGCTGGTTACAAGAACACCATCATGGGTCGCAGGTGCAAATCTCCAGAACTTGATGCTTCTAAGAGCAAGGTCATTGATTTTTTGGGTATCAAAATCTGTGTAGAGTATTTTCGGCTCTGTAGGAATGCCATCGGGACCTACTTTTAATTTTAATAGCACAGTACCGCAATTCTTGGTTTCCGCAGCCGGCCATTCATTGGTTGTTGGATGCAGGGCTTTGAGCACCTTTGGTGGTTGGTCAGGTTTCTTTATGTATTCTCCAGGGATTGGCTTTTTAGTTTCAATGGCTGACTTGGAGTGGCTAATGCTGTAGGATGATGCTGGCGGACTTTGGTTCATTTCGGCTATTACCTTGAATAAGCATAAGCCGGCGATTACCAAGCCGCTGACTCCAAGACCTATTATCAAAGCCAATCCTATTATGCCCAAGCGACTTAGCGGTTTCTGGCCAGTTTTTTTTATTTCCCTGCTTATTGTATCTGTTGAAGAAATGAGATCTATCGGGGCGGTGTCTTCAGCGTTTGTTTGAATATTATTCCGGTTAAGATCATCGATTTGAGGTTGGGGATATTCTTTTTGTGGTTTATCTTCCTGCTTTTGGGCGGCTACATTTGAAGGGGGCTGTTTTTCTGCGATGGGCGATTCGACAGGTTGTTGGTCTGAAGCACCCTCATATTCTTTTGAGTCGATATCTAATTGCTCCTTTATTGCTGATACATCCTCCCCACTTGCTATTTTATATGCTAGGTCATTCAAGTATGAATCTATCCCATCCACAGAAAAGGAGTCGGTTAGTTTCCCATCAGATAGCCTGAATATATCTGAGTCGAATACTTGATCCACAGCAGCTTTATCCTTTTGGTTATGGATAGTATCAAGCAGATCCATTTCTTTTTTTATTTTACTCTTGAATTGAGATCGAACGATCTCGCCAAGGTCAAAAGAAGTAATATGCAGACCTCTTTTCCGTGCGACATCCTGCACAGCTTGATACATCTCTTGTGCGGTTTGGAACCTGCTGTCCGGTTGTTTACGGCAGGCGGTTTCCACCAGGTTATTGATCTCCACCGGTATCTCAGGCTCAAAAAATACTGGGGGTCGAAACTTGCCGCTGCGCGCCTTTTGGATGACCTTAACAGTTTTCTTGCTGGAGTAGGGGGGTATCGAGGTAAGCAATTCGCTAAGTATAAGACCAGCTACGAAGATATCGCTACGCTGGTCTAATTCATATCCCCAGGCTTGTTCCGGGGACATATAGAGCACCTTGCCTATGCCGCTTTGTGCCTCAGAGCGAGAGATATCAATAAGCCCCTTGGTTATCCCAAAGCCGCCTATCTTGATTTCGCCAGAGTAGGTTAAGTAGATGTTATCCGGCTCCAAGGCTCTATGTACCAACGATTTATCCGGCTCATCTGGGTCTTTCTGTCTGTGTATATAATCTAAGCCGAGCAGTAACCTGCTTATTATGTAGAGAGCAAGATCTGGATTAAGCCTCTCATTGCGCATCGAATATACCTGCAGGAGCTGGCGCAGGCTTTTGCCTTGAATGAATTCAGTAGTTATATAAACCTGGCTATCATGTTCACCAAGTTCATAAACCTGGATTAAGTTCTGATGGTTGAAGCTGGCGGCGATACGGTTCTGCTTGATGAACATCTCAACCACCTCGTTATCCCACTGAAATTCAGGCAGAATCCGCTGTAGGATAACGATCTTCTCGTAGCCCTCTGCCCCCTTGTACTTAGCGAGAAAACTCTCTGTCATGCCTTTATCTTCGATCTTAGCCACCAGGATATAATTGCCAAATTCGATATTAGCCGCAGTCCAACTGGTTTCCTCGGTTATTTCACTTTGTGGTTTATAAATCTCCTCAACATTTAGCACCTCGGATATCTCGCCATCGGTCATGAATTCACCAAGCCCGGCAAAATTGTCCATATCATCATTCTTGCTTTTCTTTTTTCTAGGTTTCTGTTTAAGCAGGCTGGCGATGGTGAATCCCATTGTCTGCTCGAAGCTTTCATGGTCGCTATCCACAAAGGAGCCTAGGGTCATGTCCATAACCTCGATGAGTCGGTCAAAGTCATAGGGTTTTGCTACTACCGCATCGCGGTCTGACATTTTTCCAAGCACGCTTGAGATCTCATGTCGCCGTTTTGATTCCACTCCGATAATGAAATTGCATTCCTTGAAGGCATCCTTCAATGTTTTGTAGTATTTATCGTAGGTCTGAGTTTCGGGGATGGAGTTTATCAGGATAAGCTCCGGTTTAAGTCGTGCCACCATGCGGGGGATCTCTGTAGGTTCATGGATTATCTTGATCGAATAGCCTGCCTCGGATAAAAGCTCAGCTAGTAGCTCCAGATCCTCCCTGAGAACATCAACTATCAGCAGCCTTTTAATCACCCTGGACATACGATATTACTTATATATAATATCATTAGGCATAAGGTTTCAACTAATAAAGAATAAAGACAATTAGTTATCTATTGTAAGATGCCTGGAAGAGATTGATATAATCTCTACTGATCTTCGGTGAAATCGATAATATAAACCTTCTGCTCTCCAAAGGAGATTCGTATCTTCTTTCTCCTACCTTCCGCATCACCACCTACCTGGAAGGGCATCTCCCTGGAGAACTCTGCCTCTATACTTTCAACCATATAGTCGATGATCTTCTCGTGTTGGAAAGTGCCTAGCCAAATAGGGATTATATTTAGCAAACCATCCATGACCCGAACTTTTGCTATTCGAAGCTGGAAAGTGTTGGGAACGCTGTTTACATAGGGGAAGATCTTCAGCTTAAATCCATAATAGGGTACAGTGCTAGCAAGTACGACATTTGCGGGACCCTGGTATAAAAGCTCCCCAGGTTCGATCTGGACAGGAACAGGTTTTCGATCCTCGTTTATAAAATAGACCTTGTTTCCAAGATTTGTGATCCTTACGGTTACCTTATCCTGCTGGGGAAGTATTCTTGGGATTGCAATTCCAAATACGGCTAAAAGATAGCCTATCAATCCTTTGCTAACATATTTTAATATCGGATGATCCTTAAATCTTTCCTTGAACTCGATATAATCGTTTAATATCTCCGCATCCCAACCGACCCCGGCGAATGGCGCCATCTTGCCATCGGTCTCCACGAAGCCAAGCTCTCTGGTCTTGAATTCGCCGCCTTGAGCTAGCTTCTCCAAGGTTTTTATACCTCTAGGGCTATTGGTCAAGCCGGCTAGCCCATTACCGGTGCCAAGGGGCATAACCCCGATCTTTGGTAAGGAATAATTCTTGATATTAGCGGAGGATAAAGATGATTTTCTCAAGTTTTGGTTTAACTGTAAAACTCGATTACGAAGCTGGGTGATAAGGTTAACAATAGTACCATCCCCGCCGCCGCAGAGTACCAGCTCGTATCTCTTCTCCACTATCTCCTTGATCGCATTGCGAGCCTCCTCAAAGGTGTTGGAGTAGAATACATGTGCCTTGGGGAGGTATCTGGTAACTGACTCGAATACCACCTTGGAGACCTTCCGCGCATTTGGGTTGAGCACCACAGCAACATTCTGGGGGGCTTCCCGTGAGATCAAGGGCATCTTGTTTCACTCCTTGATTATATCAAAATATTTGCCTAGCTATTAGCATAGTCAAAATCTTTACATAATTCAAACAAGGTCTTAATCAATATGTTCCTTTAAGGTCCTTTCGTTGCCCTGGCGAACCGTTATCCCAACCTTGTCAAGGTATTCCAATAAGGGAATGGTTGCCTTGCGCGCTCCACCGAGCATATCGCGAATGCTGCCAACATTAGCTTTCTTGCGTTGCTGCAAGTAATTGATGATCTTGTCCTTAGCTGCATTATAATGTTTTGCATGTATGTAATACTCGGAGCTTAATTTCACGATATTACCTTTTTCTAAAAGAAGATGCGCTGCCTCCTTGAAGTCGGTTGGGGTATCGAACATTGATGTTAATTGTTTCATGGTCAATAGATCTATCCCCGCATTGTAAAGTTCTTGCTCCAATTTTTTCATATTTTCTTGCAACCTAGGAGATATGTTTATCTTGAAACCAGGCAGCTTGAGATAGTCATTATCCTTGTTAATCTCGCCGCCTTCTATCAACTCCGTTAGCAGGTAATCGAGAATAAATGGTCTAACATTTTTCCCAAAAGATTGAAGCAGCTCGTTTCTTTGTATGCCGCGACGGGTGGGGAAACGCTGGTGGAACTTGCCAAGATAATCCTTTAGCCTTTTCTTCAGGCGGTCTATAGCAGCTCGCGATAGAAGCAGATCCTGATCACCTCTTATAACCGCAAGTGCTCCATCTTTTACCAGCTCATGTGCAACCGCGAGTGCGTTGTTATACTCAATTCTAATGTTTTGACTAAGAGCTTTTAGTTCTATTCCAGAGTTTCCAGCCAGCTCCACGGCAGCAGAAATTTTTTCTTTACCTGAGCCTTCGCATAGTTGGTGAAGCAGCTTGGGGCGCATCTTATCGCTTCGCCTAAAGGGTCTTGGATGATTATCGAGTATAACTCCGCCACCAATAGTTGTTACCGGCGAGTAGCTGCGGATGATGATAGGATCATTGAATCTTGCCACAACAGGTCTCTCTAGTTTAAGCTGCGCGTAACTAGTCTCACCTCTTTTAAGGTTTTTATTATCCATAAGATAAACTCTTGCCATGACCTCGCTAGTCCAAAGATGAACTCGAATTCGTTGCTGATGGCGGATCTCATAAGAAGCATCGTTCAAAAGGGATATGCGAGCATCGAGCAGTCTAGTCTCGCTGTAATCAGCGTTAGGCTGAACAATTACATGACCGCGAGCTACCTGCTCTTTATTCACCCCGCGCAGGTTGCAGGCGGTGCGTTCGCCCGCATAAGCTGTGGCTACATCCTTACCATGTACCTGTAGGTTGCGAATGGTGGTCTGGATGTTTACTGGCAGGATCAGCACCTGGTCTCCTTTTGAAAGGCTGCCGTTTGCCAAGGTGCCAGTAACAATTACACCGAAGCCCTTGAGGGTAAAGACCCGGTCTATTGGAAGGCGAAATGGTTCATTAAAGGTGCGATTACTGATCGCTGATGCCCTTGTCATGACCTGGTCAAGCAACTTATCGATTCCCTCATGGGTAACACTGGAGACAGGTATTATCGGAGCAGCTTTGAAGCGGGTTGCTGATAAAGATTCCTCTGCTTCCTCGATTGCAAGCTCGACAAGCTCTTTATCAACCATATCTATCTTGGTGATAGCGACAATAAGATCTTCTACTCCAAGATAGCTGCAAATAGCCAAGTGTTCTTTTGTTTGTGGCATCACGCCCTCGTCAGCAGCGATGACCAGGATGACAAGATCCATTCCAAAAGCACCAGCTAACATGTTTCCGACAAAGCGCTCGTGCCCGGGGACATCTATGATTCCTATCTCCAGGTCATCCCTTGGGTAAAGGTAAGCAAAGCCAATATCGATGGTGATGCCGCGCTCTTTTTCCTCGATAAGCCGGTCGGTGTCTATGCCTGTCAAAGCTTTAACCAGCTCGGTCTTGCCGTGATCGATATGACCAGCAGTCCCAACTATGATCGATTTCATTTCCTGGAAAGCTTTGTTCTATATGGTTCCGAGATGAACCTAGCGCATGATCTCTCTTTGCCAGCGCCTGACCAGGCGATCTTTCTGCCTGGCAGCGATGGTGAAGTTGAGGTCAATAAGGTCAACCTCATCAGCGGTAACATATTCTTCGGGTATCTTGGCTTGGGGATGCAGGGCGACTCGATATGATCCGCTCTTGGCGAATAGGTCCTGGTGTTGGGGACTGAGCACATAGTCGATGAACCTTTTGCCTAGGTCTTGATTGGGAGCACCTGCTACCAAAGCCACACCGCCTATCTCGTATCCGGTGCCCTCCTTGGGGAAGGAGAGGATGATATCGTATCCTTTAGTCTTGGTGCGCAGGATATCCTGAGAAAATGCGATGCCGATGCCCATCTCGCCTAGACCGACCTGGTTGGCTGCCGCGGTACCTGAGCGATTGTAGTGATGAACATTCTCATCCAGCTCCTTCATATAAGAAAATGCCTCATCTTCTCCCATCAAGGTAACCAGTGTAAATAGCAATGTATAAGCGGTGCCGCTTGAGTATGGGTAGGCAAAGGTGATCTCTCCCTTGTAGTCATCCTTGAGCAGATCCTGCCAGGACTCAGGAATAGGGGCTTTTGTGCGCTTAATGAAGTCGGGATTGACCGCGAACCCGAGGGCACCGAAGTAAAAGGCGGTCCAATATCCATCAGCGTCCTTGAAGGCGGGTCGTAATATCTCTGCATTCGGAGATTTATATGGTGTCAATAATCCCTCGTTCTTTGCCACTATGAACTCGTTAATAGTCCCTCCATACCAGACCGTGGCTTGAGGATTCTTTGCCTCAGATTTGAGGCGTGCCAATGCCTCACCTGCCGAAAGCCTTACATAGTTGACCTTGATACCAGTTTGTTCGATAAACGGGTTTACATAGATTGGCACCTCGTCAGGTAGAACGCCAGCATAGATATTGACTACATTCTGGTTGGCCGATTTTTTACACCCAGATAACCAGAAAATGATAGAAAAGACTAATAGTATTTGAATGATCTTTCTCATCATGATCGGCTCTTTATTTTATTGTGTGTTATCAAGCAATGTTGCACTCTCCATACAACATTAAGAATAACACGAAGATGTTAATATCTCAAAAGAAGTAAGAAATGGCAAGAACATTAACGATCAATCCAAACCCATCCAGGCTGTGCTTGAGGATATATACGATTACGGCAGCGGCAAGCCAAAGGGAAATGAAAGGGTAGGACACTACCCTAGTTGGGATCTACACCAGTTGCACCATCGGGTGGATTCGGATTCGATGGCTCGTAAGGCGGCTGATTGTATGCCTTTTGATTTGTGTCAACCGCTGAGTATATCATTGTCGAGATTCCACTGATGGAGTCCCCTTTCTCCCAGGGTCCATCGCCTGTCTTTAATCCTCGCTCAGGGACTATTAGCTTCTCCAGCCAGGATACATCTTTAGCTTGCCCTGAAGATGTCGGCTGCAAAACAACCGGACGGAATATGCCTATAATCCGATCAACAACTTTGGCAAATATATTTTTGCGCTGGAGCATAAATGATGTCGATTCTGCTGGTTGATCCGATGTATCGCTGGCAGCTTGCTGAGCTTCTTGGCTTGAGGTATTGGGCACATGCAGGTATGGCCAGGCATATCCCTCGGTAACCATTACATCCTCTGGTACCAGTTCTGCAAGAATGGTCTGAGGAGTGAAACCGGCCTCGACAGGGACATCCTGGAGCCAAAATACATCCCTCTGATGCGGCCAGGCAGGTATGAAAACACCGGTCGGAATGCCCTGGTAGAATATTTCAACATTATTCACCGAGTGGTAGTCTGGATCTGAGCAAACTGCTATAATATCGACCATTCCACCATTTTCCCAGGTCAAGAATGTGTCCCAATATCCAGCACAAAGGACTACCGGTGGGTGGTTCTGCACTATAGTGCCAGTTGGGGTGGGCGAGTGAGAGGGATTTGCTGTTGGAGTCCTGGTGGGCGTATCGGTTGGGGTGCCCGGTCCTGGAGTGTTGGTTCTAGTAGGCGTGTTAGTAGGAGTATCAGTTGGAGTTCCCGGACCCGGTGTAGCTGTCCTGGTCGGAGTATTGGTCGGCTGCTCCCGGTAGCCAGTAGTAAATCTCCACAAGGGACCGATTGTCTGCGTTGAATCATCCTTGGCGACTATCTTCCAGTAATAGGTCGTATTTTCCTGCATAACTCCCGGATTATAGTAAGAATTTAGAACATTGTCTGCCACCAGTTGCGGATTACTCGTAATACCGAGGTAGATATCATACCTGACCATGTCCCCGTCAGGGTCTCCACCGCTCCAACTGAGTACGGTTCCGCTTCCCTGGGTAGGGGTTGGCGTAAAAGTTGGCTGGGTAGGAGTCGGGGTGCTGGTCGCTCCCTGGGTGGGAGTTCTTGTCGGCGTACTTGTTGCACTCCCGCCGGGAGGCTCTACATATATGAAGTCATAGTCGTTCCCTGATGCGTTCATAGCCCAGGCATGCTCCCCAGTTCCCCAGGTATCGAAAACCAAGGCGAAACGCTGGGGCCCATCATAATTATATCCGTAGCCTAAGATGGCATGGCTATCGTATCCACTGCCGCTTCCATCACTGTAAATACCGAATGCAACCGGATCGTTCTGATCTATCTCTGTCTTGTAATAATTATAATCAGGATCAGAGCTGCGGATGCCAACCGTGAAGCTGTAGCCCCTGTTTGCAGCAACATCTCTGGTAGAATCCCGCATCTGGTATATGGTTACACCATACTGCTCCATAGATCCCCCCTGGGTTGGGACCCCGCAATAATTTGCGATGAGATCGCACAGCCCCTGATCGATAAATACCGTTGTCCAGCCATTGGGTCCGTACCAGTTAAAAGTATGCTCGTTTATGTGAAGGTCTGCAAAGTAAGTGGGATCCTGATTATAAAAGACATTTAGCAGCATAGTACACGAGGTAGGTCCGCACCCGCGATACCAAATATATGCCTCTCGACCCGGAACCCGATATACTGCCTTATCCTTGATATCAGTTGCATCAGCACCATTCATCCAGGACCATAAATTCTTGTTTTCCAAAACTGTATTAGCCAAGCGATCATCAAGGAAAGCTTGCTTGTAAAAAAGATGATCATCCCTGACCTCTATGCGACGATTGATGCTAAAGACAACCCTATTTTGATTGCCATAGAATGCCACATAGTAATCAAGCCCGCCGAAGTACAGAAGATCCCACCCCTCGGCTCTACCCAGGACTTGGATAGCTCTTTGTTCAAGACCAGAGTCTCTCAGCTTTGAAATGGGAGTCCTATCTTCCGAGAACTCGTAAACGGGTGGAAACTCGATCGATGCGCCTACGCTGATATAACCGACTTCGATTTCCTCATTTATTACTGGGTATAGGTATCCTATTGTTCTCTGATTAGAATCCTTAAGCTCGACCGGGCCTCCGAGTACAGCCTGGTCCCATCCTTTATATTGGTTGGCATTTCTTACCAATGTGAACTGTGCTGCATTCTTGGGAGAAAAAAGATCAGCAAAGCAACTGCCACTAACAAAAATAAGAATGAATAACGAAGCAAACATTCGATTAGATCTACCTGATTTCACTGAGCACCTCCGGATTCATTTTTAGTTTAATATATTTCAACTCAAGACACTAGACGATCCTATTATCCTAAAAAATAGAAGCATAGAAACTTTGGTTCCCGGTATTATAGTAAAACCATGCAACACGGTGTGTAATTACTGGTTCATGGAGTTGAGAAAGTCCTGGTTAGCCTTAGTTCTGCCGATCCTATCAACGATTAGCTCCATTGCCTCGACCGGGTTCATCTGATTAAGCACCTTTCGCAGTATCCATACTCGATTCAGCACATCAGGTGGCAACAGCAGCTCTTCCTTGCGGGTTCCAGAGCGAAGCAGATCAATAGCTGGGAATACACGACGATCCACCAGTCTCCTGTCGAGGTGCAGCTCGAGGTTTCCAGTTCCCTTGAATTCCTCGAAGATTACATCATCCATCCTGGATCCGGTCTCGATAAGGGCGGTTGCTATTATGGTCAGACTACCCCCCTCCTCGATATTGCGTGCTGAGCCGAAGAATCGCTTGGGTCGATGCAAGGCATTTGAATCGACGCCACCGGAGAGCACTTTTCCGCTCGGTGGAACTACCGTGTTGTGAGCGCGCGCCAGCCTGGTTATGCTGTCGAGGAGGATGACTACATCTTTTTTGTGTTCGACCAGTCGCTTTGCCTTCTCGATGACCATATCAGCGACCTGGACATGCCTGGTAGCCGGTTCATCGAAGGTGGAGCTTATCACCTCACCCTTTACCGATCTCTCCATGTCGGTAACCTCCTCTGGGCGCTCATCGATAAGCAGCACAATGAGGAATATCTCTGGGTGATTAGTGGTGATAGCATTAGCGATAGATTGTAGGATCATGGTCTTGCCAGTTCTAGGTGGAGCCACGATCAGAGCGCGCTGCCCCTTGCCTATGGGGGTTAGCAGATCCATAACTCTGGTTGATATATCAGCCGGATCATACTCCAGGTGGATCTTCTCCATGGGATAAAGCGGGGTCAGGTTATCGAATAGTATCTTATCTTTGTTGCTATTGGGACTCTCGAAGTTTATCGATTCGACTTTCAGCAGGGCGAAGTATCTCTCGTTATCCTTTGGGGGACGGATCTCTCCACTAATGGTATCACCGGTGCGCAGATTGAACTTGCGAATCTGCGAAGGAGATACATAGACATCTCCCGGCCCGGGTAGATAGTTGTAATTGGAGCTTCGAAGGAATCCGAATCCCTCTGATAATATCTCAAGCGTTCCCTCGTTGAAGATATTGCCGTTATTCTGAGCGCGAGTCTCAAGTATGCGGTAGATCAACTCCTGTTTGCGTAGATTGGAAACATTCTGCAGATTAGCCTCCTTTGCTATCTGGTTCAGTTCCGTCATGGTCTTCCTCTTTAGCTCTGCTAGGTTCATTCTCAGGTTACTCCTTTATATAGGTGTTATGTGGTTATTATTTTCTATCTTATGAAAAAGATTGATTCTCTATTCCTCATTCAAGGTTACTTATCAAATCCCCGTCTTTTGGAAAGTCGTTTCCTTAAGGCATTCAATGAGATTTCCTATGCTCTGAAATGTGTACATCTGTCGCATAATATAACGCAATCCATTCTCAATCGCAGCTTCTTTAGATTGTCTTCATTCTTCTTTGAGTCTTATGGAAGATCAGTCATCTAGCTTGATATGCTCATTGAACATTCTTAATCTAGGAGGACTTCCCAGAAGTAGTAAATGTAATATAATACATCTTATTTCGCTTGTCAAGTACTTTTTTCGGCTCCGCGATAATTGGCTTTAAAGCCTCGTATATCGGGGATTCGATTAAAAATTCGTATATGATAAGCACCAATTCCTGCAAATTATTCCCCATAACGCCTGATGATCATCCTCAGCGCCCATATTGAATTCTTGGCAATCCCTGGATTATAGCTTTGTACAGCCTGCTTTGGATGCATTATTTTCTTAACGGTCTGATGACGCAACGATGATACCGAGCATCGCAAAGGTGGCGACCAATGAACTTCCCCCTTTGCTAATAAATGGAAGCGGCACGCCGGTGATAGGGATCAGCTTTACCACCCCAGCAAGGTTCAAGAGGACACAGATTGCAATTGTATAGGTAAATCCTAGCACAAGGTAGCGGACAAATGGTTCTCTTGCCTCACGGGCTATCCTGGCACTAAGGGAGATAAACAATAAAAACATGATAAGCAGAGCAAATCCACCGAAGAATCCAAGCTCCTCAGCCACTGAAGCATATATAAAATCTGTCTGCACGATAGGGACTTGATTAGGATATCCCAAGCCAATACCTGTGCCCCAGAATCCCCCTGCATTTAACGCAAACAAAGATTGTACTATCTGGTAGCCAGCTCCATCGGAGAAGTCCCAGGGATCCATCCAGACCTTGAACCTGTTCCCCGCTATCGCCATCCTATCAGCGGCATAAGGGACATGAGAATAAAACATGTATCCAAGTAGTGCCACGATTATACCCCCTACGAGCAGATATCCGCTGCGTCCGGTAACCGCTAACAACAATAGAACCAACAGAAGGTTGTATTGAATGAGCATCCCAAGATCCCTGGTCAGAAGGAATAATAGCTGGGGAGCCAGCCATACGAAAAGAAACCGCACCAGAAGGCTTCCCTTTAGCATCGGTACCCCGGCGATTGTCCTGGTAAATCCATCCTTATGCTTAAGAATGAAACCTACCAGGAAAAGAGCAAAGAATACCTTTAGCAATTCAAGGGGGGTAGTCAAGCCGGGACCATAGGTAGCTCCTCGAAACACATCACCCCAAAAGATCATAAATATTGTGCCTGCTATCGCTACCATAAATCCCCAAACATAGACCTTATTAAGCCAAATCACCCTCCCGCGAGAGAATAGGGCTATAAAAAATAAGAAGATCCCCATAGGTAAAGCATAAGAAAAAATACTACCCAACTCGGTAATAGATTCGCCACAAAGAATCCCCAAGCGATATTGGAATACAAAGCCGATCCCGGATAATAAGGCTGCCAGTGGAAAAAGTAGTTGATCTCCTCGAAAGCCGATTGCCTGCATGAACAGATGACCGATGGCAAAGGCTATAAAAAACAGTGCTAATAGCGCGATATCAATAGAAAAAACTGGTTGTCCGCGATGCGATTTTGCCGCCATCACAGCTACAAACATCAGTCCGACTATAAGAAAAACCTTGTAGAGTAGCCTGCGCTCAACCTGGCGTCTATAGGTATGTAGGGTTATCTCTACCGTTTCAGAAGACAAGGCATGTTCTCCTTTAAGGATAATCTAGGCATAATGCTAGCAGATACAACTATCATTTCAAGTTTCGACTCTTTCTTAAAATAAACAGTAGGTTTGAACACATAAGAATATTCTACTATAATATACCAAGATAATGCCAGAAAAAAACAAACCATACTTCACGATAAGCATAGTTGCTGAAATGCTCGATATCCATCCCCAGACCCTGAGACTGTATGAGCGAGAAGGACTCATAACCCCAAGCAGGACTAAGGGTAAGACAAGGGCTTATACAAGAGAGGATCTCAAAAGGTTAGAGACAATACTACGGCTGACCAGGGAGTTGCGAGTCAATATCGCTGGTGTGCAGATAATCCTCAACCTTACATCAAAGCTCACCAGGCTACAGGAAAGTTCTGCTGAGATAATACGCAAGCTGATTGATCATCTAGCTTCGAACAGGGATGAATCCGGGCTGGATATCTTGCGCAAGTCAGTTTTGGATCAACAATTGAGCCAACAGATGAACTTCGACTTTGATTGGGAGCTTGATAGGATACTAAGGGAGAATGATGAAAGACGATGATGTTAATTATGAATCCTCCCCGGATGAAGAAGTTCCCAAGGATGACCTCAACGAGGATACCTCGGAACTCGATCCCGCCCTTACACGATATCTAAAGGAGATCGGCAAGGTTCCCTTATTGTCTCGCCAAGAGGAGACCAAGCTAGCCGAGAAGGTGCAAAGAGGTGATGAGGGGGCTCTGAAGCGCCTCGTTGAAGCAAATCTACGGTTTGTCGTTTCGGTTGCCAAGAAATACCGCAACCTGGGACTTACCTTATCAGATCTTATAAGCGAGGGTAATATAGGTCTGATAGAGGCTGCCAAGCGCTATAAGCCTGATAAGGGAGTCAAGTTCATCTCTTACGCAATCTGGTGGATACGCCAGGCGATCCTGCAAGCCATAGCCGATCAAGGTAACATGATGCGTTTACCTATTAAACAAGCTGGCATGCTTTATAAGCTAACCGAGAAATATCAGCAGTTGAGCCAATCACTGGGGCGCGAACCTACAGATGCGGAACTTGCCGAGGCGCTGGATATCTCACAGGCTGATGTAGAGATTCTGCGCCGATCTACCAGACCATGGCTGCCACTGGAACCGATTAGCGAGGATGAAGATCAGACCAAGTACATGGATCTTATACAGAATGAATCTGCGACCATGGCTGAGGCACAATTGCTTATGGGTACCCTTAAAAGGGACATAGAAAGGCTTCTTGATGAGCTTGATGAGCGGGAGCGAGAGATCATCAAGATGCACTTCGGACTAGAGGGATATGAACCAATGACCCTTGAGGATATCGGAAAAGAATTCAATCTGACCAGGGAGCGAATCCGACAGATCGAGCTTAAAGCAAAGGCAAAGCTGCGTAAAATAGCGATGCAGCGACACCTGAAGGATTACCTCAACTAGACAAAAGTGTATCCATACCTGGTATTTATTTAATGTTATATGCATTTAACTTCTTGACTTATATTTTCATTAGATCTACAAGACCTTTGCAAAGGAAACCTAGGGCATACCTAATGCCAAAGATCAAGGTGGACAACATGGCTGAAGTTGTTGAGTCTAAGAAGAAAAAGCGTCAAGAGAAAGCTCAGATCACCATCATCAACGAGTTTTGCAAGGGATGCGAGATCTGCGTGATATACTGTCCAAAGGATGTTCTTAAGATGGAACGGTCGAAGGTAGTGGTTGTAAACCTGGAAGCCTGTAACAAGTGTATGCTTTGCGAAATTCGCTGTCCCGATTTCGCGATCAAGGTGAAATAATCTGAGTTCGATATACCCACCGGGAGGGATAAATTGACCAAGAGTAAGAATATGAGGTTGCTGCAAGGAAACGAAGCCTGTGCTGAGGGTGCACTCCTTGCTGGGGTAAGGTTCTTTGCTGGATACCCTATCACACCAAGCTCGGAGATCGCCGAGGCATTTGCCAGAAGTTTACCCTTGATGGATGGTGTTTTTATACAGATGGAGGATGAGATAGCAGCGATGGGGGCTATCATCGGCGCTTCGTTAGCTGGGAAAAAAGCGATGACTGCAACCAGCGGTCCTGGATTCTCGCTGAAGCAAGAGAATATCGGTTACGCCTGCATGGTCGAGGCGCCATGCACTGTGGTTAATGTGATGAGAGGCGGACCGAGCACCGGCTTGCCGACGCTCCCTTCGCAGGCTGATGTTATGCAGGCTAAATGGGGACCTCACGGCGATCATCCTGCTATTGTGGTCGTGCCCGGCTCGGTACAAGAATCGCTTTGGGAGACGATCAGGGCAGTAAACCTCGCAGAGTACTTCCGCACAGTTACCATCATACTCTTGGATGAGATAATCGGACACATGCGCGAACCTATCGTGATCCCGAACCAGGATGAAGTTCAGATCATGGACCGCAAACGACCAACCTGCCCCCCTGAACAATACCTTGCTTACGCCTTCACGGAAGATGGAATCCCTCCGCTGGCTGACTTCGGTTCTGGCTACAGATTCCATGTTACCGGCTTATTCCATGATGAGACCGGCTTTGCCACCAATGATGCTTATGAGATCGGAAGACTCATGAAAAGGCTTATGTTCAAAGTCGAAAATCAGAAGAAGATGATCGAGAAAAATGAGATACATCTCGAAGAGGGAGCTAAATTAGGGATCTTCTCCTATGGTTCCACTGCCCGAACTGTAAAAAGGGTGGCTAATGAGCTAAAAAGCGAGGGCATCCCGATCAGCAGGTTTAGACCGATCACCCTCTGGCCCTTCCCTGACGATAGTCTAAGAGAATTCGCCAAAACGGTAGATTACATCCTGGTTCCGGAGATGAACCTCAAGCAGATCTACTATGAGGTTGAGCGTGTTGCAGGCTGCGACTGCGAGATATTCCCCTTTAATCGCATGGATGGAGAACCGATAAGGCCTAATCAGATAAGAAACGCAATCATGGAGGTCGTTGGATAATGGCACTAATGAGTGTTGAGTATGAAGACTACCTACGAATGAGCAAGTTTCCGCATATTTGGTGTCCCGGCTGTGGCGATGGCATTATCCTTAAATCGATAATAAGAGCTATCAAGGAACTAGAGCTAAAGAAGGATAATGTAACCATCGTCTCTGGTATCGGCTGCTCGTCGCGGTTGCCCGGCTATGTTGACTTTAATACCCTTCACACAACCCATGGCAGGTCCATTGCATTTGGCATAGGCGTGAAGCTAGCCAAGCCTGAAATGACAGTACTGGCAGTAATGGGAGATGGAGATGCGGTGGCTATTGGTGGAAACCACTTCATCCACGCTTGCCGACGAAATATAGACATGACCTGCATCATCTTTAACAACTACATATACGGCATGACCGGGGGACAGGTCTCGCCGACCACGCCTCGCGACAGAAAAGCTACCACGGCTCCTTATGGCAATCCTGATCAGCCATTCGATATCGTGCAGCTTGCAATCGGCGCCGGAGCAACATTCGTTGCCAGAGGAGATGTTTACCATGCAGTATCACTTGACCCACTTATTAAAAAGGGCATCCAGAATAAAGGATTCTCCGTGATAGAGGTGATGGTGCCGTGTCCGACCTCGTATGGTAGAAAGAACAAGTTCCCGAAGATCATTGATATGTATGAGTGGCTGAAGGATACCTGCATATCACAGGCAAGAGCCAAGAAGTTAAGCCCCGAAGAGCTGGAAAGCAAGATAGTTACCGGCATCTTCAAGGATGAATCGAGGATCGAGTTTACCGAGAATTACAGAAACTTCTGCCAGAGGGTCAAAGAGCAGGTGGCAGCCAAGAAGAAATAGCCGTCACTTGGTCTTGAACATGGTTTTACTATGAGCCAATTCTCAGAATCTGATCTGGCTGATTTTTTCGATAAATGTGCTCGAGAAAGGCTCATGAGCTTATTCACCGAACAGGAGCGCATGCGCCTTGAGGCAGCATACAGGGAATGGAAAATTTCCCCTGGAGATCGCATTATCGAGCCAGGTTGTGGTTCGGGACGCCTTACAGAGGTACTAGCAACATTGGTAGGAGCTAAAGGAAAGGTCTATGCATTTGACATATCAGGTGAAATGATCAAGCAAGCAGAGGCGAGGCGTTTGCCGACAAATGTTACCTTCATACAAGGCTCTGCCTTGAAGATTGAGGTAGAAAACCGCAGTTTCGACCACGCCATTTGCTTTCATACGTTTCCGCACCTTAAACGACCATTGGATTGCCTAAAAGAGATTGCAAGGGTTTTGAAGCATAAAGGCAATCTTTGGATAACTCACCTCGCCAGTCGAAGTTGGGTAAATGAATTTCATTCATCTTGCTCATCGATCATACGAGATGACCTGATACCACCAGATCCTGAGATGATATCCCTACTCGATCAAGCCGGATTTGAGACCATGAGTATTGTTGACTCCGAGGAGTTTTACCAGGTACATGCAAAAAAAATAGATAATTTTTTATGAATACCTTTATTGAGCTAGGCGAGCAGTAAGAAGCTGCATAGGATACTAACCCTCCATTAGAAGATTCTCCGCCTCCTCCACGGTAATCTCGCCGCGTCGTATCATGCCTAATATTTCCAATCGATCTACTCTTCTATGTTTTATCTCAGCCAGCTCGTTGAACATCTGCTCTACCTTCTGCCTGACTGTTGGATAGGAAAACCCCATAATTCGCTCCATCTTCTTCAGATTTCCTCGACACTGCAAATACAGGTCGAAAATTTCCCTTGCCTCAGGGGGTAAAGAGCAAACAGGACATGGGGTAAAACGACCTTGGATCTGTGTATTGCACTCCGAGCATACCATTGAGGATATCAGCAATCTGCCGCCGCATGATGGACATTTATTGGGCATTATCGAGCTTTTCGATTTCATTTGCTTCCCCTTCTCACCTCTATATCGCCCTTGAAGGTACTAAGGGTTATTTTGTTATCGCTATCTGTATCACCAAGCCTGATCACTTTTTCTTGCACAGGACCATTTTCCTTTGAGTGTATGACTTCGAGTCCGGCAGGTAATTCGATGTCTCCTTTAAATGTTTTGACCTTCAGCTCCCCGTAAAATTCTTCAGGGATAACTAGCTCAATATCACCAAACATAGTTGAAGCCTTAAGTTCTCCCTTGAAATCAGGCTTAAAACTAAGCTCGATATCACCCTTTAGGGTCTTTATTATGCCTCCCTTTGCTGCGTTTACGATCTTCACATCACCCTTCATGGTTTTCGCTGTCATATAAAGCTCCAGGTCATACACCTCGACATCGCCATGGAATGTAGCGACACTAAAGCTTCCAAGATAAGACGGCACCATAACTGTTGCATCGCCATCCACTCTAACCACGTATTTTTGCTCTTTTTGTGAGAGGACGAACTCCTGGGCATCGACCAGTACATGGCATTTATCATCCTCTGAGGCCATTATTTTTAGGTCTCCTCCTTTGCCGTGATGGCTAGGTTTGCCACTAACCACCGAAAGGTCAGCATCCTTGGGTAGATCGAGCAGCTCGCCGGTTATAGTCTGTCCGAAGCTATCCTTATCCAACAGCACCTCATCAGCCAGGGGACCTATCAGGTCTCCCACGACATCTGATATGGTGTTTCCGATACCCTCCATGAACTTGCCGAATTCACCGAGGTTCTTGAATGAGAAACGATGTTTTTTCTTAGTTTCCCAATCACCCTCCTGCTCTCTTCGTTGTCCTTCTTCAATGGCTCTAAGCAATCTTTCAGCCTCTTCGACGGTGATTATCCCGTCAGCAACCATCTTTAGTATCTCAAGTCGTTCTTCCTTCATAATGAACATCCTTTCCAAGGGGTTCATTAGTAATTTAGGAATTTTTTACATTTTGTCAAGTACTTTTTTGCAAATTGTCAAAAGTATTTTATCATCTGTAAATAGAATTATCATCATCGAAATCATTTACCTCACCAGGTATCCCCCACTGCTATTGCCTATGCTTGTAATTAAAGGCTTTCTTTATTATAATACATGGTGCATAGGCAGTTATGTTGATGGATTATTTACCGTGTAAGGATATGGCTGAGCGATCAAAAAAGATTAAAGAATCTCTTGAGCTGGAGCTTCTCAAGCAACAACTGCGCGAGGAGGGAAAGCTAGTGAACCATGATCAGCTACCTATGCAGAAGATCAGGGATATGCTGCATCAATACAGCAGCTCTTCAGCAAAATACCTTCAGGAACTTAAGAAGATCTCCTATGACAGTCGAAACCACTTGATCGAGGTTCTTGCTGAGGTTGGAACGCTCAATCCGAAGGCTTCGCTCGAGATCCTACAAAATCTGCTGAATGATGACCTTTTGACCAGGCAGCTGATATGCAGCTCTTTAACTAAAATTGGACACTTCGAGTACCAAAGGTCAAAGGAAATTCTGAGGCGGATAGCGCTTGACAAGTACCCAGCAGCGAGGACCTTCGTTGCTGAGGTGATGGGCAGCTTCTCCAATATAATCCCCCAAGATGTATTGGAGACCCTTCAGGAATGGGCATTTGATAACAGCATAAAGCTCAAGGAAGCGGCTATACTTAGCCTGGGAGCCTGCCAAGTCTTGGAGATTGAAGCAGCGGTCGATCTATGCGAGTTCATGGCTAAAAGCCCCTATTCATCAATAAGAAAAAAGGTCTCCCCAGCACTAGCCAAGTATTTTCCTTACAAACCAGATCTCACTACCGAGCTAACTTGTAGGCTATTAGAGGACAACCGTTGGGAGGTCAGGGTGGCTGCTTTGGAAGCGATTGCCCTTTGCGTTCCCAGCCAGTTGCCTATCTTTTTAAGACGGCTGCGCGCTGCGATGTATGACGAGATCAAGGATGTAGCCATGGCAGCAAGCAATACTACAAAAGCACTGGCAGCAAAATATCCCAAGCAGATCCTCGCATACTATGCACAGATCGCAAAAGATAAAAGCTGGCTGCATACCGATATACTGAGAATGATAATAAGATCCCTGGATGAGATATCTGATGTGGACAGGGATCTCATCCTCAAGATCTTACACGATCTTCGGCGAGACGAGGATGTCTTTGTTAGAAGCGAGGCATACGAGGTGATAAAAAAATTACGAAGTAGTTCATGATACAAAACAATCGATATAGCTTGAAGATCTTGTCATTCCCGCCTCCCCTTCTGTCATTCCCGCCCCGCATCAAGTGCGGGGTAAACTCTGGCGGGAATCCAGTCTTTTAGCCAAGAAGTGGCAACACGAATTCTTACATGCACAACTGGATCACCGGTGATCCAAAAGATGAATGAACTAAGCGGGTTGCCACCCCTTGCAATTTGTTCAATTCTCTGTAAATGATAATAGAGAACGCAGCCGTAGCTCAGTTGGTCAGAGCGCCTGACTGTGGATCAGGAGGTCGTGGGTTCGAATCCCCCCGGCTGTATGAAATAAAGTGCTTGTATCATACAACGAGCATGTTGACCAAACCATAGCCAATGATCTGAGGTAAACAGTTGAGTTCTCAAAAGGAATCGAGACCAGTTCCACGACTTCCCAAGGGCTTCAGGGATATAACCCCCCAAGAATTGATCCTCCGTCGAGAGATAATAGAAAGCATTCGCACCGTCTATGAGCTTTATGGCTTCGTACCTTACGACACACCCGCTATCGAGTATGTAGAAGTGCTCGGTAAATACCTGCCAGAAAGCGATACTCCCGAAGGTGGCATTTTCTCGTTCAAGGACGATAGCGATGAATGGATAGCATTACGCTATGATCTCACAGCACCACTTTCTCGCATGGTTGCAGCAAATTATTTAAAGATCCCCAAGCCGTTTCGTCGCTATCAGGTAAGCCCGGTGTGGCGTCTGGAGAAACCGGGTCCTGGCCGGTTTCGCGAGTTCATACAATTCGATATTGACAGCGTTGGTACAAGATCACCGGCAGCCGATGCAGAGGTATGCTGTGTCTTATCCGATGCATTCGCTAAGCTTGGGCTGACCAGCGATCAATATATAATCGCTGTCAACAATCGGAAGATACTCAATGGGGTTCTGGAAGCAGCCGGTATAAAAGGACTGGATGCACAAGGGGATCTTACCAGTTTGGGGCTTTCGGTGATGCGCTCCATGGATAAGTTGGATCGACTCGGACTTGATGGAGTGATGGAGCTTCTCGGCAAGGGTAGGCTCGATGAATCGGGTGATTTTACACCAGGAGCCGGACTTTCTACCGAGCAGATCGATAAGGTTATTGCTTACCTTAGAGCAGATGTCTCTTCACGCAAGGCGTTCATAGCGAGCCTAGAGCCGTTGATCGCTGGTTCCAAGGTGGGGGGAGAGGGATTGCAGGAACTTGCACAGATAGATGAACTGCTTGAAGCCACTGGTTATGGCGAAGATAAGGTGATCTACGATCCCAGCATTGTCCGTGGGCTTGATTACTACACGGGAGCTGTTTTCGAGGCTCGGCTTTGCTTTGATGTGGTCGATGAAAAGGGAGAGAAAAAGCAATTCGGTAGCGTGGGCGGCGGTGGAAGATATGATAATCTCGTACAGCGCTTTACCGGACAGAAGGTGCCAGCTACCGGCGCATCGATCGGAGTGGATCGGCTTATTGCTGCGCTTATGACTCTTGATAGATTCAACCAAACAAAAGAAAGCAAGCCTGTTTTAGTTACCGTGATGGATAGGGAGAGGCTCGCTGATTACGCTAAGATGACCTTTGAACTGCGCAGAGCCGGGATATGTGCTGAGATGTACATCGGTTCCGGCGGATTCGTAAAACAACTTAAATATGCAGATCAAAGAGACCTGGTTGCCGTGGTCATCGCCGGCTCGAATGAATTCGAGGCAGGCAAGGTTACCATAAAAGATTTGCAATTAGGCAGAATATTGTCTCAAGAGATCAAGGATCGAGATCAATGGCTTAAACAACAGCCCTCACAGATCTCAGTTCCACAAGCAGAGATGGTCAAGCAGGTAAGGCGGATACTTGAACGCTATGAGTGATGGGAAGGAATCATGAGTTCGACCAAAGCTCCAAGCACACTGATGATCAATGGAGTTAGCATAGATAATCCGATCATTATAAGCCACAAGCCCGAATCGAGACTCACCCTTGAGAAGCTTATCGCGGTCAGCAGCGGTGATGATGATGGCATTATCGCTGCTGTTGCATTGGACCCTGATAGCCTTGAGCTTTGCAAGCATAGTGCAGAATATATCCACAAGGCTGTACTTAAGGGACAAAAAGTTGCCCTGAAACTAGATAAACTTAAGGAAAAAGATGAGAAGGATTATGAGGAGATAAAACGGTCCAACCGACTCAATCTGATATACGGGGTAAATACCGGCTTCGGCAATAACCGCGATAAACCGCTGGAGAGCTATTTGGATGCCTGTCGCATCTCGGAGAACCTGATATTGAGCCATGCCGTGGGCACTGGCCCGGCTTTGCCAACCGAGGTAGTGCGGGCTGCCATGCTGCTACGCTTGCAGACCTTCATTTACGGATATTCTGGTGTGAGAGTACAGCTTATAAAGATGCTTGCCGATATGCTTAACCGTCGAGTCCATCCTTGGGTTCCATCCCAAGGGAGCGTTGGTTCATCAGGCGATCTTTGTCCATTGTCGCACATCGGTTTGGTTATTTTAGGGCTTGGTGAGGCTTGGGTGGAAGGGGATTATCCGTTATATCCTGGAGCCACCTGGGATGATGCAAAGGAGCGCCGTGGAGCAACAATGCCCGGTGGCGAGGCTCTGCGACGGGTAGGCTTAAACCATCTGCAACCTCCCGATTACCTAAAAAATTTATCTTATAAGCACCCAGACAAGTATAAAGAAGTCCTTTTACCTAAGCTAGCTCCAAAGGAAGGGATTGCCCTGACCAATGGCACCGCGGTATGCACTGCCATAACAGCAATTGCAGTATTCGATAGCCTTCGGCTTATTCATCACGCCAACCTGGCAGGTGCCATTACCCTGCAAGCGATCGGTGGAATTACCCGTTCTTTAGAGTCCTCGCTGCACGGACTTCGACCCCATAAAGGACAGGTCGATTGCGCTGCCGAGATAACGAGCCTTGTTGAGGGAAGTGGTCTGGTGAACCGCAGCGCTACTGCCTTTCAGGTACAAGATGATTACTCGGTTAGAGCCATGCCCCAGGTTCATGGATCATGTTTGACCGCAGCCAGACATGCCAGGGAGATCATCGAGGTGGAGATAAACTCGGTTACGGACAATCCTATTATATTAGCTGATATGACCGATTATGACCCCCTGGATAAAAGAATGAATGAACCGGTCTGTAATTGGCAGGTCTATTCTGGAGCCAATTTCCATGGTGAGCAGATCGGTATGGCAGCCGATTATCTCAAGATTGCGGTCTCCGAGCTTGCAAATATCTCAGAGCGGCGAGTGCAACTGCTTTTGGACCCCGATCATAATCGCGGGCTGCCGGCAAATCTCGCCGGAGAGGCTGGTGGCATAAACTCTGGGTTCATGATCTTCCAGTACTTAGCTGCATCGTTGGTGGCAGAAAACAAGGTGCTTTCCCACCCATCTTCGGTCGATTCGATACCTACCTCGGCTAACACTGAGGATCATGTTGCAATGGCGACCAATGCAGCCAGGCACCTGAGACAGGTTATCTTCAACACGGCAAAAACTCTTTCGGTGGAGCTTATCTGTTCCTTACAGGCGCTGGAGTTCAGAACTACTTATGCTGAAAAGCTAAAGCAAGTGTTGGGTGATGATGAACGATGGAAAAGATACAAGAGCTTACATGATCCCGGTGATAGAGGAGAAGCGAGCCTGGCGATCAGGAAGGTCCTTGCCTTTATTCGTGATAAAAAGGATGGACTAGGTATCCCGTTTATCGATTCTGATATCGATTTCATAGCCAATCCGCCCTACCAGATGATTGATAAGATGCTCAGGGCAGTCGTGGAATCAAGGATGATAGTTTTATTAAAGGGCTACTTTAACAGATTCTAACTTACTTTTTATAAAATGATAAATATAATTTATAAATTGGAAATATTATTTTTCATACTTTCATTATTTATACTAGCCTGCAACAGCAAACAGGACAATCCACGGGACGGCTCCGGAAGCGTAAAGCTTTGGGGGGAAAAGGAGATAACTGCCGGGGAGCAGGGATTCTGGAGGATAGACTACACCGTTGGAGAGGGGGGAATTAAACGCGGCGGGAGGATCATTGTTAGGCTCAGCGATGAATACTATAACAAGCTAGACCTCCAGTATCCCTTCTTGTTTGAGACCGTAAAGAAGCCTGGCTTGACTGAGATCGAGGTAGAGGAAAAGGCGAGGTTTGAGCCTTATTTCTTCAGGGTTTACGATAATGCCGATTATACAGCAGCTTGCTTCATATTACAGGATCGCGAGCTGATGGAAGGTGAGAAACTCTATATATACCTTGGTGCCGATATTTATGACACGAGTTACTTTCCAATACCGACCTCAGCAGGCGTTTATGAATTCATACTGTTGACTGATGCCAACGGTGATGGACAGTATAAGAGGGTAAAGGGCGATCTTACCGTGATCGTCAAGCCAACCCAAATTCACAGGCTGGAGATAGGTACACCTTTGAAGCTTTTGGTTGGTGAGCCTTTTAATATAACCATTCGAGCCTTAGATAGATTCAACAATATTGCAGAAGAATACAGCCAAACCGTTGATATAAGCATTCTTGATTCAAATACCGGCCAGAAGGTTTGGGATCAGATAAAAATGCTCACCTTGCATTCCATTAAATTCGACACAGATTCCAAAGGTTCGATCACCTTAAAGGACAATAAGATCACACGACCGGGCAGTTACTTTATTACAGTTGATGATTTTGAGATGAACCTACATGCCTTAAGCGGACCTGTGATAGTAACAGCTACTCCTTAAACAGAAAGACCTTAAGCAGGTTAGTGATGGTTGCGATCTCGTCGTTTATCTCGTAGATGAGGCTCTTATTCAGCTTGTTCATCAACCCATCGATCTCCTTTGCATGGGCATCTATCTTAAGCTCCTTGGAGATATATTTAAGAATCTCCAAGGACTTGATTATCTCTTTTGTCTCCTCATCGGTCAGATTTACTTGGTTAGTCTTACTTCTTTTCGAGTGATGATCATCAACCAATCTGGGATGATAGCCTGCCTCTTCCAGGCTGTGAATTAACTCCTCGAAGTCCTGATTTCCTTTCAGCAGAGCAATGTCTTCTCCAAGACGCATTTTTATTTTCTTGGCAAACTCACCTTGCACCATTATCTCCTCTATTATCATCGGATCACTAGCCTTGATGATGGAGGCAGTAGGGATAATGCTGATCTCGCCATATCTTCCTGCTACCTCTTTAACCAGAACCTCGGTATTTTCAGGAAGCGGTATCGTGCTATGCTTATGAAGAAAATCAAGTATTCTCTCACCATTGATTCCGCTTTTGAGAGCATTCATCAGCGTATGGCGATTTAGCTCGAAGATGAAGACCTCACTGGCAGACTTTAGCTCAGCGATCTTACAAAGCATAAAAAATATCTTCGGCTCGATCTCCAAGGGAGCCATGATCTCCATATTGGGCTGGGGAGTGAAGGTATCAACAAAGCCATGTTGAGGAAGTTTTTCAACCGCAGCCTTAAAGTCATCGCTGATTATAGCGTCCCCCAGCTCGGTCAATGCGAATACGGAGACATTTCGTTGTGTAATGCCCTTACCGATGACCCCCATCCAGACCAGTACGCCCTCGAAGAGGTTAGTAAGTACCCTGCTCAGTGAGACCTTGGGATTGCTACGCGCCTGGGGGAGGATGGTGGCATCCTGCATCAGATCCTCCAAACGCTTAACTGGATATATGTACTTGCTGATCCAGGCATTGTAGATGTAGTAAAAGTCCTTGGATAGCTTTGAAATAAGGTCGAGGATTATGCTTCTTATCTCCATCACCGTGTGTTGGGTCAGGTTACGGTTAGTGATGTTTCGTATGTCAGGATTGGCGTAGATCTCGTTCCAGTTGTAACTTGTTAGCCACTTCTGGAACATAAGCTGATATAAAGTTACTTTATCCTCGAACAGAGCCAGCTTGGAGCTCTCGACCCGAAACCTTCCCCCTTGGATCTTCATAAATCCTCCATCCACAGCGAAGATCTCCAGAAAAGAGATGTAATGTTGATCATCAGAAACCCTGAGCAGCGGTTTGACCTGCTTCAGAAAAGTCTTGTTCAAGCCACCGACCTTGAGTGGCGCTGGTTCCTGGGCATTTACCAGTCCAATAAGCGTCATGAGATCCTGCAGGATCTCGAATTTATCCCAAGCTTGATATTCCTTAAGCTCAACCTCATCCAACGGTATCTTGATCGGCATGTTAAGAGAGTTTTTTTCCGCAAAGCCTTCCTTGATAATACTCATTATATCTTTTGGAAGAACAAGATATTTTTGACTATGGGAGCCTTTAGAAGCGCTTTCAGCGATGAAAAGGATACTTTTTACATAAGCTAGCTGCTGAATAGCTGATTCGCAGTGCCCTTTTGCAATTCCCTGTTGAGTACACAGGGTATGCACCTGTTCGACCTTGATTGTGCCATCATGCTTGACCAGGATCTCCACCACCATTCTTTCAGTGGCCGGAAGTTGCAATATGAATTCACGAAGCGTGGTTGGATTGAGCAGGTATGACTTGATTTGCTTTGCTAGTAGCAACTTGTTGTTAGTAGTGAACTCGGCGCCCGGGATGTGGGATATGATATTTCTGAGGATGCTCAAGGGAGCTATCTGGAGAAAAAAACCGAGCAGGTTCATATACTTTTCCGGGAGCTTGATATGTCTTGCTACCTCCTTGGGGACAAGGTAATAGGGATAAACATCGTTTCTGCTTTGCAACTCCTGGCGAAAAGCTAGTGAAAACCTTTGATTTGCCTCCTCGAACTCGCTAAAGCTCCCCTCGTCTCCCTTGAAGTGATTCCAGAGTAGCTCCTCGTATAGTACCTGGTTCCCGTTGCCGATTATATAAGCGATCGTATCTTGATAGCTTTCCGGCAACCTTGTCAGGATATAATTAAAAGCCTTTGGATCCTTTAGGATGCATTGTAGCCTCCTGATTATTTTTTCATCGTTATCCGAGGCATCGACATCCTCGATCCCCCAGTTGGCTGCGATCTTGATGAGCTGTTGTCTGTTTAATTTATGAAAATATTCAATCATAGCATTCTATTGTTTTTGACATTCCATGAATTGATTCTCATCCATTATCAGGTACTTGTATCCCTGTTCGGTAAGAAAGAGCTGTCTTTTCATCGCAAACTGCTGTTCGGTAGTGTCCTTCGATACCAGGGTGTAGAAATAGGCGGGTGATGCATCCGACTTCGGTCTTAGCACTCGCCCCAGCCGTTGAGCCTCCTCCTGCCTGGAGCCAAAGGTGCCGGATATTTGTATGGCAACATTGGCATCCGGCAGGTCGATGGCGAAGTTTGCCACCTTGGAGACCACTAGTAGCCTTATCTCTCCGCGTCTGAATCTATTATAAAGCTGTTCTCTTCGTGCATTTGGAGTAGCTCCGGTGATAAGTGGCGCTTTGAGCAGCTTTGCTGTCTCCTTGAGCTGAGCTATGTACTGTCCGATGATCAGGACTCTATCACCACGATGTCTCTCGATTATGTGCTGCATGTAGGTTAGTTTTCTAATATTCTCGCTGGCGATGCGGAACTTCGATTTCTTCCTGGCTGCAACATAATCAAGACGGGTATCCGTGGGCATCGAGATCCTTATTTCATGGCAGATGGCATTTGCTATCCAGCCCTGGCTCTCCAGCACCTTCCAGGGAACATCGTAGTGCTTGGGACCTATTAAGCTGAACACCTCGTCTTCCCTGCCATCCTCGCGGATTAAAGTGGCGGTGAGCCCTAGCCTTCTTCTGGTCTGTATCTCCGCGGTTATCCGGAATATGGGTGCAGGCACGATATGAACCTCATCGTAGATGATCAATCCCCAGTCGCGGGTATTGAAGATCTCGAAGTGCTTAAAGCCTTGCTCCTTGCGCTTGCGGTGAGTCAGGATATGGTAAGAGCTGATGGTAACAGGCTTGATTTGCTTTTTGTCCCCGGTATATTCACCGATATCTTGCTTGGTTAGCGTGGTTTTATCGAGCAGCTCCTCGATCCATTGACGAACCGCCACGGTGGTTGTTGCTAGAATCAAGGTCTGCGCTTGAAGTTTTTCCATTACACCAAGCCCAACCATGGTCTTACCCGCTCCGCAGGGAAGCACGATCACTCCACTGCCCCCTTTTATCGAGCCACCTGCATAGAATGCTGCAACCGCATCTCTCTGGTAATGCCTCAGGTTGAATGGCTTACCGCTAAGTGTCATTTTGCGGAGCGATATCTTTAATGGTGCGCCCTTGGTGTAACCTGCCAGATCCTCGACCGGGTATCCTATCTTGATGAGGGCTTGTTTAAGATAGCCTCTGAAATGGGGGTCAACCTCGATCTCGCGATCGGAGATGCGGTTGCGAATATAAGGTGTAACCTTCTCGCTTTGCAGCATCTCGATTAGGATGGCAGGATCATCGACCACCAGATGGAGCGCACCGTTATCTGACTTTACCAGCTTGACCCTGCCATAGCGGTGGACATGGTCTGCAATGAAGGTCTTTATAATAGGGGGCAGCTCATACTTATTATATTCCTCCAGGAAGTCCAGGATCTGCTTTTCGGTCATACCAGCCGAGGCTGCATTCCACAATGAAAGGGGGGTTAGGCGATAGGTATGTATGTGTTCCGGGCTTTTGACTAGCTCAGCAAAGCGGTTTAAGCCATCCCTGGCTCCCTCGTAGTGGGGATTGTCAACCTCGACGAGGATGGTATTGTCGCTCTGGACTACCAGTGGAAGATCTCGCTTTACTTTTCCCAAGATCAATAAAAGTCAGTCCTCGTCAATTAGTTAAACATTGAGATCATACTAAAGACAATTGTTCTTGTCAAAAGGAAATTCACCCAGATATTTTATGGAAAAACGCGTCCAAATCGAATAATCTTAACCTCAAAGGAGCGCTACAGAATGGATAACCTGTACAGGATCGGTACCGGGTACGATGCACACCGCTTGCAGAAGGGAAGAAAGCTGTTCTTGGGCGGTGTTGAGATCGAGTATGAGGCAGGATTGCTTGGGCACTCGGATGCGGATGTGCTTACTCATGCGATCATGGATGCAATTCTAGGCGCCCTCGGAGTTGGGGATATCGGGGTGATCTTCCCACCGAGCGACAAAACCTACAGGAATATCTCAAGCCTCAAGTTACTATCCGAGACCAATCAGATGATCGAAAAGGCTCAGTTCTCCATAGTTAATATCGACTCGACTATTATGGCTCAAGAGCCACCATTGAATCAGCATGTTCCTGCCATGAAACGGAAGCTGGCTGCGACATTGGGATTAGAGACCTCTCAGATAAACATTAAGGCAACTACCACCGAGGGCATGGGGTTCATCGGCAGAGGTGAGGGCATAGCCGCTATAGCCGTGGTGTTACTGGTTGGCAAGAGATAGATCCAGTGAATGTTCGGAGTTCTCCTTTATGATCGCCTCAATTATTTCCTGAACGGCGATGGCAGCCTGATTGCCGCTGTTACGATTGCGGATCATTATTGTCTCGCTCTCGACCTCCTTTGATCCGATTATGCCAATGTAAGGTATTCGTTGTAGCCTTGCTTCACGCAGCTTTTTTCCTATCTTTTCATTGCGATCATCAAGCTCTACTCGAATGCCAGCTCTCTGCATCCGATGCATTGCCTGCCTGGCATACGGTACATGATCATCAGTAATGGTAAGTAGTCTAATTTGCACCGGGGCGAGCCAAAGGGGGAATGCACCCTCGTGGTGCTCTATCAGGAATGCAATGGTGCGCTCTATGCTTCCGATGGAGCTTCGGTGTATAGCGATCGGTCTTCGTTCATCGCCACCGCTATCCGTATAGGTGAGATCGAAGCGCTCCGGCAGGCAAAAGTCGATCTGCACGGTTATTATCGTCTCCTCCTTACCCATGACATTATGCATCTGCACATCGAGCTTAGGTCCATAGAAGGCTGCTTCTCCCTTAGCGATGACATACTCGACCCCGAACTCATCGAGTATCTCAAGAAGCATCGACTCTCCCTGCTCCCACATCTTATCATCATCGTAGTACTTATCCTTATCCTGGTCTCTGAGCGATGCTCGATACGAGATGGCATCGGTGATGCCAATGCAGCGCATTACATACTCGATAAGATTCACTACCTCGCGGAATTCTTCCACAAGCTGATCCTGGCGGCACAGTATATGCGCATCAGCCAGATGGAAGCACATCACCCTGAGCAATCCGCTAAGCTCGCCGGATTGTTCCTTGCGGTATTGCGCAGAGATCTCAGCCAAACGCATGGGGAGATCCCGGTAGGAGCGTGGTTTTGAGTTATATATCATGAAGTGATGCGGACAGGTCATGGGGGGAAGCACATATTCAACCCCATCGATATCCATGATCGGGTACATGTTCTCCTTGTAGTGCTCCCAGTGACCGCTCTGGACATAGAGATCCTTTCTTCCCAGCGAAGGAGTATAGACATGCTGGTATCCCCTTGCTATCTCCTCATCGACGATGAAGCGCTCCAGGATCCGCCTTATGGTCGCACCCTTGGGGAGAAGCAGGGGTAGTCCTCTGCCCACCAATGGAGAGCTGGTGAAAAGCTCCATTTCAGCCCCGATCTTGCGGTGGTCTCTTTTAGCAGCCTCCTCGCGTCTTCTGATATAGTCCTTCAGATCATCTTTGGTCTCGAAGGCGAGGGCATAGATTCGTTGCAACATCGGTCTTTTCTCATTCCCCCGCCAGTAGGCTCCAGCAATGCGATCCAATCGCCAGGCGATATTACGAAGATCCGCTGTTGAATCAACATGAGGTCCAGCGCAGAGATCGATAAAATCCCCACTTCGATATGTGCTGACCTTTTCTTCACCAGATGCCTCAAGATCCTCGATCAACTCTAGCTTGAATGGTTCATCAGCAAAGAGCTTTTTGGCTTCTGCGATGCTTATTTCATTGTGCTCGAAGCGGATATCACACTTAAGTAGTTGCTTCATCTTGTCGGTTACCTTTTCAAGCACCTCTGCTGAGAAGGGATAGCCCTCTGGGATGTAGAAGTCGTAGTAGAATCCTTCATCGGTGGCGGGACCGATGCCGAGTTTGCAGTCAGGACAGATGCTTTTAAAGGCATCCGCCATTATGTGGGATAGGGAATGTCTTACAGTATCAATATCGAATCTCATGATCCCTCCCTTGGTTAACGAAAGAGCATGTTTACATGTTCCTGCTTTATATTTCTTGTATCATAAAAACATGGTTTTTGTTCATATACCTAGTAATATATCAACATCTGGTATTAAATGGAAATGCTAGGGGAACTTCTGAGGAAAGAGACTTATAATTCAAGATGATCCTCGTACCAACTCGATGATGGATTCTGATTTTTTTACTAAGATATTAACAGTATAAATAAGGACTTACTTAAAGCTGATGTTTCACAGTTAGTCCTCGATAGCGTCAAGATGGCATCACTTCCCCTTGGTGTCTTTGTATCCCTACTCTATCGGGGTTAACCAACTCTCAAATCTATTTGACTGAGCTTTTTATCCATTCCAGGTAATCAGTATGTCCTTCTGAGATGTCTATTGATATCACTTCCGGTACATCATAGGGGTGCTCATGGATGATAAAATCCTTCAACTCATCAAACCTGGAGCTAGTGGTCTTGATGATCATCAACACCTCCACTTGGTCCTGAATAGCACCATCCCACAGATAAATTGATCTTAATCCGGTGCTGATGTTCACACAGGCAGCCAGCCTGTTATCGACTATTTTCTTGGCTAATAGTTCCGCATCCTCCTGGGAGCCTATAGTTACCAATACCACTATATATTGTTCCATGTTCGTGCAACCTCCTTAATCTTGGCAATTAAATGTTCAGTGTTTAATTTGTCCATTTGTTTCAGTCTAAACAAGTGCGAATAGCAATCGCAATCCGACGAACCAAATCCCCTCGGATACATTTCGCACCTTAATATATGAAAAAGCATTCTTGCTACCTGACATTCCTTTTTACCTTGATGGGGGAAACATAGTATGGTTGATATTTTTGCATGTTCCAACAGATAATCGATATGCCAGAAACGTTTCTTATGTTTGCGCAAATGCCTGTCAACACGGGCATTGATACTATTTACGGCGCTTCCGATGTAAAGATATGTTCCGGCAGGGAAATGCTTTGTGCCCAAAGCGCCTACTTGGATGTCAAGATCTTTATCGACCTCAATCAATAATCCATAGGAACCTTTGTCAATATCAAGTTCTTTTGATTTATTTAGATCAGCGACCAGAATCGTATTTCTTTGAGTCATCGATAGTTTACCCTGGAAAATATTTCCTTATCGCTCATTACCCTGGCTTTTTGTATTCTTTTCCTTGCTATAATTGCATACGGTATTTTAGGTATTGCACCAAGCAAAGCCCTTCTTAAGTTATGTCGAGAGAGGTAAGTCCGAATTGCAGAAGGCAATGCATCTTTGAGGGTCTTGAGTTCATAACAACGAAGCGAGGTGAGTAGAGCATTTCTCATACCCATTCTTTCAATTCCAGCCTCTTTTTTAAATAACTCAAGCGCACTCTGACCTCTGAAATGTAGCATCTTTGATCTAGGAGCCAGCACCACTCGTTGACCGGCAATCCAACACCTCAAGGAAAGGTCAATATCCTCATTGTATGCAAAGAAACTCTCCTCGAAGCCGCCCAGCCTTTCAAATAGAGAAGCCTTGATAGCCATTGCCGCTCCGCAAGCATAGGCGATGTCAGTGATCTCATCTGGCAGTTCCTCCACAGCAATATCCGAATATCCCCCACAGCATAAATTCCTGGAAAATACATTGCCGTCGAACTCGACCCTGCCGGTGGCTCGGTTTATTATCGCAGAGCCAGCTATGCCGACATCTTCGCAGTCGAGAGCCTCCATCAGGTGCTCGTACCAGCCGGGCAGAACCTCTGTGTCGTTGTTGAGGAAAATCAGGCGTTCTGCGCCCTGTTTGATAGCCATAGATGCACCGCGATTATTGCCCCCGCCATACCCGTAGTTTCTTTGCAATAGCAGGTAATCCACATCAGTAGAGAGAGCTTTTATGGCGTCTATTTCTTGTTGTGCGGATCCATTATCCACAATGAGAATGGCAACAGGGTAGGGGAGATGCTGTTGCAGGGAATCGATGCACTTCATTGTCAGATCACTTCGCTTGTGCTGAAGCACGATTATCCAAGTTTTGGGTATCTTGGAATTCATATTTCCTTTAACCTAAGGAGGAATATTAACGAAAAAAGTTTACAATACAAACTAGATCAGAATGAAAGCAAATAGAGAGTTAATACAGCCACGAACACCTCCTATCCGAGCCACGCCAATAAGGAATTGGTCATTCGATGGTGCTAGGGGATTACACACCCCGCCCCTCTTCGTGGCTAACAGGCTGGATTCCCGCCGCAGAGTTTACCCCGCACTTGATGCGGGGCGGGAATGACATGGAGGTGCCCGTTATCGAAACAAATCTTATGCCAAGAGCAGCACCGATCCCGCCCTATTCAGGAGGTACGAAAATTATGACCTGCGAAATTGCGCTATCTTTATAGGTAAGTAGTCTAAAACTAAAGACTTTTTAGCCACGCAGTAGTCCCGATTTTATCGAGGGATCATGTATCCTCCTTTCCCTGAAAGGGGGAATTCTCACGCCTTCCTGAGTAAAACAATATCAACTACCAATCAATGAAAGGACTATTAGTGCAATCGCCTTATTCTTGCTGATACTCTTACCTCTGTGGGGGACATTGGATTTGATATAAAGACTATCGCCGGGATTTAGCGTAACTGTATCTTCGCCCGCCTGATATTCTATTCTCCCCGAAATTACATACATGAATTCATCTCCTGCATGCCTGAAAAAGTCCCTTTTAGTGTAATCATAATGTGAGAACTCCACCAAGAAAGGTTCCATGGCCTTTTCTTTCATACGATGAGTAAGCAGCTCGTAAGAATAGCCGTATAGTGTGCCCTCGCGTTTCACCTGCTTGCGTTCATTCTTCCTTACAAGGATATAGTCTGCTGGTGTGTCCTCGTCCTCCTCGAAAAAATAGCCTATCTTGACATCCAGAGCGTTGGCGATCTTAAGCAGAGTTGCTATTGGAGGCGAGACATTGTTGTTTTCGATCTGCGAGAGCAAGGCTGCTGATAATCTAGTCCTTTCTGCTACCTCACGCAAGGTCAATTTTCTAAAAATGCGGAGTTCCCGAATCTTCTCGGCGATGCGGATCTCCTCTAGGGTTCTATTTTCTATCTTCCTTTCATCTACCATGATAATAATCGCTCAATGATATCAACCATCCGTGTTCATCAAGACAATGCTGTTTATGAGAACTCCTATCTCATCATCTGTCTTTATATATAAAAGATATTTTAATTGTGTCAAGCAGATTTATGGCAGACTAAACGAGATTTTAGTGTGATTAAAATAGGCGTGAGGAAGGAAGAAAGAAAGGAAAGAGGATCCCGCATGACCGTGTTCTCAATTGCAATGCTTATAAATCAAAAAGTAAATGCCAACCCAATAAAACAATAGCTGAAATCGAAAATAGGTACATCAACGAAATGAGGCTTAATAATTGGGCATATTCATTACCATGCCACTTGAATATGTTTTGGAATATTATCCTAGCCTTGCTAAAAGGACTAATGAGATGGCTGTCCCAGGACCTGTTATGTAAATCATCGAAATTAATATTATAGTGGAGGCTGCCTCCATTAGCATCCTTGAGAATTTGACTGATCTCAAAGCAGTCATAGGCGATAGATAAAGCCCTTGTATCATTGGAGATCCCCTCATTGCGTGGGACAAAAAGATTGTTCTCGTGGAGATATATAAAATTGATGCCATCCTTAATATAAATTGCCGGAATGCGAACTGTGTAAGTCCTCCATGCTCTAGCCAGTCTGACGGTTTCTAAGTATTTACCATTTACCAATAAATCGATACTTGGTTCGTGCATTGCGACCCTTGCCGGCAAGGGATAGCACCTGAAACTGAAATTATAATCGGCATCACCCCTTAAAGGCAGCACCAGCAGGGTCTGCAGGTAGCTCCAGGAGTACTTGAAGCCCTTTGCCTGCTGAGGTGGGTAAAGCCCTGAGACAATTAAATCCCTACTATTAAGGCTCCCGGCATCTATATGGTATCTAATTAATTGATGCCGTTTATCACCACTTTGTCTGAGCATCTTGTCTAATTCATCGACTTTCTTCACCGGATAACGCTCTAGGTAGTACCAGGGCGCTTGCAAAATAAATATGGAGTAGGCTTGGATTGATAGGATGATCAAGACGAAAACACCAGGTGCAAGCAAATGATATTTTCGTCCCCCTATGAATGAAAGACCGGTAATGATAAGGATGCTACATATAGAAATAACCGGGTAGAGATACCGCCCCTGCAATACATTATCATTGCTGAAGCCGCGCATCAGAACAACGAACAATGCAGTGAAAAAGCAAAAAAGCAAAAAAGCGAAAATAAGACTCAACTCATTGAATCTTTTCCTTGCCTTCACATTAAACATAAAAAGAATTAAGCCGATAATAGCAATGAATACCATTAAATAAAATAAGAAGTAAACAGCAGCAACCGGCTCGAAGCTCATCCATCCTGGTTTTAACAAAAATCCTTTGAGAAAATAATTCCACAAAGCGCATTTATACTGTGAAAAAAAATCTTTTGATAAATTGAAAATATTGCCGATCCCGCAAAGAAACCTAGACATGCCGTCATAGGTCCTTTCATCCATTTGAACTAATGCCAGGCTGACAATGAATACAAAAGAAATGGATGTAATTATCAGAATCCAATTGGGTCGCCTTTTCATGGGCGCTTTCATATAGATAAACCAAAGCCCGAAGAACAAGATGGGCATGAGAATAAAACCAGTCCTTTTAGTCAACATGGCTGCAAATAATGCCAAGATAGTTGCTGTCAGATATGATGCTCCGTATCCCTCTATTACCTGTCTGATTATAAGCAGAATGACGAGGCTGGATAGCAGGTTTAACAGGTTATCCGAATTGACCGATGCGCCAATCAGTGAGAACTGAGGCAAAAAGCCGATAAAGGAAAGGGCGAGCACCTGTAAAGGTCGATTCTTATTCCAAACGATGCGCAGGATTTGAAATATTACCCATAGATTCAGCATGTAAAGCAAGGAGTTGAATATCCTCAGGGCAATAAGTTTTCCAACCATGCTCAAATCGCCAAGCAACATCAATATGAATGCTCCCAGTATATAAAACAGGGGCGGTTGATCGGTTTTGGATGGAGAACTGGCAAGCATGGTATTGTTCTGGAAGGTTCTCCCCCAGGCAATGGGGCTGGTGGTGCAAAGATACTGGGTGAAGCCGTATTGTTCCATGGTATAGATCAATCGTCTCTGCAGCGTCTCCTCGTAAGCACCAACCGGCAAGTCAAATGGCGATCGCATCCTCAGTAGAATATGTTCTAGGTGAGTCGGTTCATCAGGCGCTTGAAAGGGGGGGATTAGAAAGATTAGCAAGAGCTGCTGCAATCCAATGGCTATAAATAAAAGTATCGCTAGCGAATTTCTTCCTTCATCAATCATAAGAAATCTCTTTATCATACTAGCCTGATACGCTATGGAAGCAAGCCGATAATATCATTTTATCCTCAAATCATCGATATTTCATACCTGTATTTTTTAGTGTTGATGGAACTTTATCACCGGGTATTAGTTCTAAAGTCCTGAAAATTAGAAAAATTAAAAAGGAGAAAAATAAGACATGCAAAGCTCAACTAAGCTTAACAGATCAGAAGGTAAGTCAGCTAGCTATTTTGCATGCGCAGTCTTGGCAATGCTCCTAGTGATGCTGGTTGTTAATTTTCCAGCATACGCCGGATGGTTTTCTTCGGATAAGGAACCTACTCCGCTTCCCCAGAAGGATGACCTAGCAGATCAGCCATTCACCTTTAACACATTCAGAGATATAGCGGATAAACTTAAATACTCGGTGGTCAATATAAGCACAACCAAAATAATCAAGTTCAATCCACGACAAAGAAGGCAATTCGAGTTCGAGTTCAACATGCCCTTTGAGGAATTCTTTGGTAGGGATTTCAGGGACTTCTGGGACAGATTCTTCTATCCCCCTGGCGGTGAAGAGAGGGTAAGGAACCTGGGTTCTGGATTCATTATTGATTCAGAGGGATTCATTCTGACCAATAATCATGTTGTCGAAAAGGCTGATGAGATCAAGGTTTCGCTTTATGACAAGAGCGATTACAATGCCAAGATAGTGGGTACGGATCCTACCTATGATATCGCCTTAATCAAGATCGAACCTGAAGAAGATATTCCTCCGGCAATCCTTGGTAACTCGGATGAGCTAAAGGTCGGGGAGTGGGTGATGGCTATCGGTGCACCGTTTGGTCTAGGGCATACCGTAACTGTAGGTGTAGTTAGCGCAAAGGAAAGGCAGATCGGCATCGGGCAGTATGATAACTTCATCCAGACCGACGCTGCAATCAATCCGGGCAACTCTGGAGGTCCGCTAGTTAATATCAGGGGTGAGGTCATTGGCATAAATACCGCCATCTTCAGCCAACATTACGGTAACATCGGCATTGGATTTGCCATTCCTATAAACATGGCTAAGGATGTCCTTCACCAGTTAAAGGAGAAAGGTACGGTAGAGAGGGGATATCTTGGAGTCATGATCCAAGAGGTTACCAAACAGATCGCAGAAAAATTTGGTCTTGAAAATAATCAAGGCGCCCTGGTCAGCCAGGTGCTTAAAGATGGTCCGGCTGGCAAGGCAGGCATTAAACATGGTGATATAATCATCGAATTCGATGGAAATAAAGTGAAAGATCACAATCATCTTACCCGAATGGTCGCCCGAACAGAGGTGGGCAAAAAGGTTGAAATCAGGGTCATTCGAGCCGGAAAGGAAAAGGTAATAAGCCTTAAACTAGGTAAGAGACCTAGGAGGCTCGATACTTCTCAAGCGTGGAATGAATATCCTTCCTACGAACAAGACTTGGGCTTCAACTTGCAGGAACTTACACCGGAACTCGCAGAGCGTTTTGGATTGGAGCCTGACTTCAAGGGGATCATCATCACCGCGGTTGAACCAGGAAGCCCGGCTGAAAAAGCAGGATTACAAAAGGGTGATATCATCCTGGAGATAGATTCATGGAAGATTAAGAATATCGAGGACTACTATGATGCTATCAAAAAAGCCAAGGATAGCGCACTATTTTATATAAGAAGAGGGGAAAATAATCTTTACATGGTAGTTAATCTTGAGAATGAAAAGTGAAATAGTTATGATCGCTGCCTTAACAATCAGGTGGGAGTGAATCCAAGATGATAGAGGTAAGAAATCTGACCAAGTATTATGGTCTTATTAAAGGGATTGAGGATATCAGCTTCGATGTGCAAAAGGGCGATATTCTCGGTTTTTTAGGTCCAAATGGAGCCGGCAAATCGACCACCATGCGTATCTTGACCTGCTATATGCCAGCGACCTCAGGTACCGCATCGGTAGCCGGTTATGATGTATTCACCCAGTCCTTGCAAGTGAGAAAAAGGGTGGGGTATATGCCGGAGAATATCTCCATGTACAACGAGATGCTCGTGGAGTCGTTTTTGCGCTTCGTAGCCGAGATAAAAGGCGTGCCAAAGAAAGAGCGGGACAAGCACCTTAAGCGGATAATGAGCCTGGTAGATATCAACGATGTAAAGCATCGAATAATCGGCAATCTATCAAGGGGCTTCAAGCAGCGAGTCGGGCTGGCGCAGGCTATGATTGGAGATCCGGAGGTGCTTATTTTGGATGAGCCTACTATCGGGTTGGACCCCAGTCAGATAATCGAGATACGCAACCTGATACGCGAGCTGGCACATGATAGAACAATAATTCTCTGTTCACATATTCTCCCTGAAGTGAGTATGTTGTGCGAGCGGGTTGTTATTATCAACAAGGGGCATATCGTGGTAGAGGATACCCTAGCCAACCTGAACGCTAAGCTCAAGCAGGCAAATGAACTTAAGCTCCAGGTAGAGGGAGCTCCTGAGAAGGTTATAGCTGCTATCAAGGCAATTCCTGGAGTGGTGGAGGCTAACCAAACCGAGAGACTAAAGGATAGGATCTTCGAGTACTATGTAAAGACCGAGGTTGAAAAAGACCTGCGCAAGGAGATCGTTGCGGCGATCATCTCCAATGGCTGGGGATTGTTGGAGCTTCGCTCAGTGGAGATGACGCTCGAGGATATCTTCGTTCGCCTGGTCAAGGAAGAAATGGGGGCTGCATGATGAAAAGAACATATTATGTAATGAAGCGGGAGCTTAAATCTTATTTCATATCTCCCATAGCCTACTCGGTGTTCACTATCTTTGCTATCATAAGCGGATTCTTCTTCTATACCATCCTTATGCACTACACCAAGCTGTCCATGCAGGCGATCCGCTTTCAGCAGTATCAGCAGTTCACCATGAATCTGAACCAGCAGGTGTTCGTTCCATTATTCCATAACATTGCAGTGGTGATGCTGCTTATGATGCCACTAATAACCATGAGGCTCTTCTCCGAGGAGAAAAAGAGCGGCACCATCGAACTGGTATTGACCTACCCTGTGAAAGATGGCGAGGTGGTCATGGGAAAGTTCATGGCTGCCGGGCTGGTATTTCTTGTTATGCTATCTATCAACCTGATCCAGCCAATTATCGTTGAGTCATACTCGGAGCTTGAGATATTGCCCTTAGCGAGCGGCTATCTCGGCTTGATTCTGCTCGGTTTAGCCTTCATATCGCTAGGTATGTTCCTATCAACCCTGACCGAGAATCAGATAGTAGCCGCGCTATTAAGTTTCGGGGCACTGTTGCTTTTTTGGATCATCGGTTGGACAAAGATCATTGCCGAGGGAAGCATTGGCGAACTGCTAAGCAATCTATCACTGATGGAGCATATTGACAGCTTCACCAAGGGAGTAATTCAGATAAATGATTTGATCTACTATCTTAGCTTTATAGTGTTTTTCCTGTTTCTTACCCTGCGATCCCTTGAAACAAAGAAATGGAGGGGCTAGGAGATGAAAGTCATACTCAATACATGCGGAATAGTCGGACTTATAGCGATCTTCGTTGGGCTGATATTTGCAGCCATTACCGGTTCCATGGCTAATGTTCCGGCCATCCTGGTCATTATCGGGGCGGTTCTCGATTTGATATGGGTATTTAGCAACCCATCAGCCCTGCGTAGATTCCTTGCAAAAAGAACCACGAAGTACGGCACTAATACCATCTTAATGGTGGTTGCTGTATTGGCTATCCTTGTGCTGGTCAATACCATCGTTGCCCGTCATAATCTTAAGTGGGATCTTACCGAGGCTAAACTTCACTCTTTATCACCGCAGAGCATAAAGGTGCTCGAAAATCTCAAGGATGATGTCAATATTAAATGTTTCTTCAGAAAAACAAGCCCTGATCGTGCCCAGGTCGAAGAATTGCTCTTTAACTATCGTGCAGTGTCGCCTAAGTTTCATTTTGAGTTCATTGATCCAGATGAACGACCCGAAGAAGCAGAGGCTGCCAGAATAACCGAGTATGGTACTTTGTTTTTTACCTGTGGTGATAATACCGAGAAGATAACCACCTACGATGAGGAGTCGATCACCAATGCACTGGTCAAGATCACTCGCGGGGTTAAAAAGGTGGTATATTTCATGAAAGGACATGGAGAAAAAAGCTTTGATGACCAGGAGGAAAACGGGATCAGCGCCCTGAAGCAACATATCCAGGATAATAACTACGAAATAAAAGAGATCGAGCTATTCAGGGAAGAAACGGTGCCCCAAGATTGCGCTGTCCTTATCGAAGCCGGTCCTATAACCGATGTTTTTCCAAAGGAAATCGATCTAATAGAGGAATACATCGGTAAAGGGGGACGATTCTTGCTCATGGTCGATCCCGATATCAATACGAGTTATCAGGGGATGCTGAGAGGTTTTGGGGTAAATATTGGAAAGGATATCGTGGTGGATAGGCTTTCCAGGCTGTTCGGCACCAGCCCGACCGTCCCGGTGATAACTACCTATGCTGAACATGAGATAACCAGGAAGTTCAACCTCGCATCGGTGTTCCCCATGGTGAGATCCATTACGGCAGATCCTGACCTGGATGAAAGTACGATTACGGTTGAAGAGCTGGCTTTTAGCGGACCAAGCAGTTGGGCGGAGACAAATATCGATACACTGATGAATGAGGGCATAGCCCAGTTCGACGAGGGTATAGATGTTAGCGGACCGATATCGATCGCCGCCATAACTACCATATCGGTAGATAAAGATACCAAGGGCAGAATTGCAGCCTTCGGAGACTCCGATTTCATAACCAATTCATGGCTGGCAAGCCAAGGAAACCTGAACCTATTCTTGAATACGGTTAACTTCTTGGCAGAGGAAGAAGACCTGATCGCCATAAAGCCGAAGGATGTCAGGAACCAACCATTGATATTATCCAGGGGGCAAGCGTCCGTGGCATTCTGGATACCATTGATCCTGATACCAGCGTTTATCGTATTTGTAGGGATAACAATAATCGTATCTCGAAGAAGGGGCAGGTGATATGAGCTTCAAGACCACTGCTGTACTACTTATCATACTATCTTTTATTGCAGCATATTTCTACTTCTATGAACACAAGTACCTGAGCGAGAAAAAGGAAATCGAGGAACAACAGAAAAAGTTCATTGACCTTGAGAAAGAACAGGTTGGATCCATAACACTCGAAAATATCGACAAGAACCTGACCATAAGGCTTGTTAAAGATAAGGATGAATGGCGGATCGTGGAGCCTATACCTGCCCCGGCTGATGAGGTGGCAGCAGATGGATTGGTGAGCACCCTGGTCACCGCTAAACGAGAGCGGATCGTTACCGATTCGCCAAAGGATCTCGTCGTCTTCGGGCTTCACCCCCCAAAAATCAGGGTTACAGTGGGCAGCAATGATGGAAAGATTACAAGAACTATAGAGCTAGGTAACACCAATCCGACAAAAGCCTACCGATATGCAAGAATGCACGAAAAGCCCACGGTCATGCTCGCCCAGAACAGGCTGTTTACTACCGCGAATAAGGAGCTTTTTGACCTGCGGGATAAGAAAATCCTTTCACTCGACTTGTACGAGGTAAACAGGCTAACCATAGAAGCAAAGGACAAACCGAGGATAGTCATTGAGCATCCCTCCGGCGATGTTTGGAAGCTTGTCGAGCCTAAAAATGCACCCGGCGACCATAAGGAGATAGAAAAGCTGATCAATAGCATCAATAACTCGCGCATAACCGCATTTATCGAGGAGAAGGCAGAGGAGTTTGAAAAGTATGGACTTGATAAGCCGCAGCTTAAGGTCTCATTCCTGGTCGGCGAGGATAATGCCCAAAAGACCCTTATCATCGGTAACAGGGTCGATGATGAAACTAAGGAAGAATACTATGCCACGCGCGGACAAAGCAGGCAGGTATTCAGGGTGAGAAAAAGCTTGTACGATGATCTTAACAAGCAGCCGATCGACCTGCGTGAGCGCAGCGTGCTCAAGTTTGCTCGCGAATCGGTTGCCAGGCTGATAATTAAACGTAATGATGAGATCATAGAAGCTGTGAAAGATGAAGACGAGGGCAAGTGGAGCCTGGCAAAACCATTCGAGGATAAGGGAGATGATGCTTTCATAAACAGCATGTTGGCAACCCTCTCCATGATGAAGGTCAAGGAGTACATCGATGAGGATGCTCCCAGGCTTGCAAAATATGGACTGGATAAGCCATGGTACACCCTGACCGTACAGCAAACCTTCCCTCGAGACCAAATCCACCAATTGTTTGTCGGCGACCTGGTTCGAGGCGAGGAAGCCTACTATGCGACCAACTCAGATATCAATGCGGTGTTCTCCATTGCCAACAAGGATTTCAAGGGCATAAACAAGAGCCTGTTCGACTTGAGAAATAAAATGCTGATGAATTTTTCCAGGGAGGATCTGGAATCGATCGAGATAGAGCTGCCTGATACCAATATGGTCTTTGAGCGCAAGGGAGATGACTGGTACCTTGTAGAACCTGAGAAATTCAAGGTTCCTCGAGCCAAGATGGATAAAATTATTTGGGCTACCGATTATGTGAAGATGGAAGAGATCATCTCCGAGCCTGCCGGTGATCTATCACGGTATGGATTGGATTCCCCGCGAGCCAAGATAACTGTTAGACTCAAGGATGATAAGGTGTTGGGTCCACTTTTGATCGGAGATGACCATGAAAACCGAACGGTTCTTGTAAAGATAGCTGATAGAGACCTGGTCGCCTCGGTTCAAGATACTATAATAAAGGATATGCCAAAGAATATCGATGAAATAAAGGATTAGGGTTATCTGAATATTTCATCGTACTCCTGATCCTTAGACTGCAAACCATATTTAAGGCACACTGCCTTGTAGAAATCGAGCACATGCGGCGGACATCCAGGCACGAAGCCGACCTCACGCTTATCCCTGATGGGACAGGTGGTAAGCTCCAAGGCACAGTTGCCAACCAGCCATAGATCGCCTGACCAATCAGTTATGCTTGTCGCTCCCAGCATCGGTTTGCCAAGATATATGCTAAGCTGTCCAAGCTTTGGAAATAGCTGATCGAAGTTCATCTTATCAAGCGAATGCCTAAGCGCTGACATGCATCCGAGACATGCTCCGCCCTCGAATACATTTATATGCTCATAGGCTCCGAGGCTGCTCACCACCGGTCTTATAAAATGCCGAGCCACTTGTTCCAATGGAGTCCCTACAGTTTGAATTTTTGCAGGATCGACATCGGTGAGCTTTTGTTGCAGGGCAAGCATTATATGCGCTATCTCGGAGTGATGGAATCCCATCAGCCTGGCTGAGATGATATCAACCGCCAGGATGTCCCTGCTGGCGACAATGGTGCCGAAATCGGCTATCTGGTTACCGAAGAAAGGCGCTTGACCTTCCATTGCCCACAAGCCGTCTATGATGTTCAGGTCAGGCATTCGTACCCGCACCGTATCGACTATCTTCTGGCTAAGGTCATTGCGGTGATAAAATAGTCTCTGCTCTCCGCTGAAGATCCCTTGCAGGTTCTTCATTCCTAGCGATACCTGGGTGTGTACATGCGTCTTCATCTTGGGGAGATTGACCAGTAGATCAGCATCGAGGATAAGCTTTGCCACCTTTATATTCTTGAACAGAAGCGCTTCCTTATTTGCCACTGTAACCTGTGGCTCTTGATCGAAGAATCGAACCTCGGCGCCTGTCCTTTTGATAAGCTCAACGGCGTTCCCAGCATTCAGCGCCTCACGGCAGGATAGCCCGTATCCAGGATTGTCGCCTACCATGACCGTCCTGGCACCCATATCCTTAAATAGCTCGCAGGCAGCGATAATTACCCTGAGGTCAGTAGTTATGCCGGGCAGCTTTCTCAGGGCTGGGCGCACCAGGTTAGGCTTTATGATAACACTTGCGCCTTTGATTTCGTTGAAACCGATTAGTTCGAGGGTCTCGGCGAGCATCGATTTAATAATATCAACGCTTTTTTTATCGAATTGATAGGGCAACTGCGGGATCTGGTCTCTTTTTATGACCGCGACCAGGGGTTCCGGTTCCGCTTGTGCCTTGGATGCTCTGCTCATGAAAGCCTTACTCCCATGAATTCAGCGGTTTTATGCAGATCCTCGTAGAGACGAGCAAAGGTATCGAAATCGAGCGATTGCAGCCCGTCGCTAAGCGCTTTTTTCGGATTGTTGTGAACCTCTATGATAAGCCCGTCTGCGCCGGCGACCAGGGCAGCCCTTGCCATCTGGGGAATGATGTCCGCTCGACCGGTTCCATGGCTCGGATCCGCGATGATAAGATTGGAGGATAGTTTCTTTATCAGGGCAATAGCAGCCAGATCGAGCGTATTTCGCGTCATATCCTCAAAGGTTCGTATGCCACGCTCACAGAGCACCACCTGATCGTTGCCCTGGGCGAAGAGGTACTCGGCTGCGAGCAGAAATTCCTCGATCTTTGCCATGAAACCGCGCTTCAAAAGCACCGGCTTGCCACTGGCTCCGACCATCTTCAAAAGGGAGTAGTTGTCCATGTTACGGGCACCTACCTGGAGCATGTCAACATGATCTACAGCCACCTTCAGGCTTCGCTCATCGAGCACCTCGGAGACGGTCGCCATGCCGAATTCGTCGCCAACCGCCTTGATTATCTCCATCCCTTTCTCCTCCAGTCCCTGGAAGCTGTATGGTGAGCTTCTTGGCTTGAAGGCGCCGCCGCGCATGAACCTGACCCCAATCGAGGACAGGAACTGGGCGATGGTGCGGTATTGCTCATAGCTCTCCACCGCGCAGGGACCGGCGATTATGACCCTGGTCTGGGCATTGAACTCGACATTCTTGATGCGCAGCGGTTGACGGCTGCTGCCTTTAACCTTTTTATCCATTTAACGGCTTTATTTTATTTATAAAAATCCATACTTGAAAGGATCTTGCGGAATATCTCCTCGATTATCTCATCATGCAAGGGACCGGAGTTATGTCCCAGTATGTTTCTGATCAGTTCTTCCTCTATCTCTGGAATGTAAAGCGGCATATTATTTCCCCTGAGAAATTCGATAATTCCCTGCGAGATCTTAAAGTGTTCGTTTAGTAATTGGAGTATATGGAGATCTATTCGGTTGAGCCTTTCCTTAAGCTCATGCAGCCTAGCTTCCTTCTGCTGATCCTCAACTGGCTTTAGAAGCGCTTTTCTATCGATCTTTCCAGCTCCAATTCTAGGGAGGTTGAACCTGAATTCGATCTGCTTGGGAATCTTGTAGTGAGGCAGGAACTTGGCAGCATAGTCAATAAGCTCCGCAGCGGTGGCTTGCTCGGTTTCTTTGAGAACCACAAAGGCTTTGGGAACCTCTCCCTTAAGCGGGTCATCGATACCGACAACCGCCACTTCCTCGACCTTAGGATGGCTAAAAAGGACATCCTCGATCTCCTTGGGAAACACCTTTAGACCGCTGACCTTGATCATGCCGCTCTTTCTGCCTGCAAAATAGATGTAGCCATCCTCATCCACGGTTACCAGGTCGCCGGTGAAAAACCAGCCCTTCTGGATCGACTCCTTGGTCGCCTTGGGTTGCTTGAAGTACTCCTTTACAACCGCCGCTCCTGAAATGACCAGCTCGCCAACCTGCCCGAGCGGTACTGGATCGTGCTTATCATCGATGACCTTAAATCGATAGTAGGGGCAGATTTTCCCTGCCGAGTTTTCCCGGTAGCAACCTTTGGGAGTTGCGAATGCAATGCCGCTGGTCTCGGTAGAACCCCACACCGGGGTTATCTCGATACCGAAGTGGCGCTTGAAATCAGTAAATAGCTCAGGCGGAGTCGGCATCCCACCAGCTTCAACCAGGTGCAAGGTAGAGTAGTCGTATCGGCCGCTTTTGCCAAAGGGAGTCAACAGCTTGAGGATAGGGGGAACAGCCATCAGGCAGGTAACTTTGTGTTTTTCAATACACTCCGAGATAGACTTGGGATAGATGCTGTCAAGCATCACCGCGCTTCCACCGAGATAAAGGGCGCGGGCAAAAAACTCATGAGGGTGCGAAAAAGCAGCAAAGGTAACCAGGTGAATGTCATTTACCGATAACTCCAGAGCCTCGATAGCTGAAATGGTATTGTATCCGATCATGCGGTGGGTGGTAATCACTCCCTTTGGTCGTCCAGTGGTGCCGCTTGTATAGTTGAGATAGATCGGCGTGTCCGGATCACTGGTGATTCGCAGCCTGACCGGTGCGCCTTTGGATATCAATTCTTCATAGGATAAATATCCATCAGGGAGGTTTGCTTTACCCGCAACGATTGGGGTGAAGTTGAAATGCTGCCTTAGAGCCTGCACCGCCTCAAGGAATTCATCGTGCGTGATCACGACCTTTGGCTCTATCTCCTGGAGCATATCCATTATGCCATTTATGGTGAGGTTGAAGTTGACTGGCGCCACCAGTGCCCCGCAGGTAGCCGATGCGAGGAAGGTCTCTGGCAGTTCAATGCCTTTATTGAGGAAAAGGGCGATAGTATCCCCCGGCTTTATCCCAAAAGCTGCCAGTGAGTTTGCCAGGCAATTGACGCGCTCGCTCAACATAGAGTAAGTTATTGTCTTGTTCCCCTCGATCAAGGCGATCTTGCCAGGGGACTTCTGGCTGGTATATTCCAGCACCTCATCCAGGGTCAGGTTGGCTAGCTCTTCCAGCATTTGGTGTCCCTCGTAGGTTTGTTATTAACCGATTACCAGTTCTCTTCTTTGGGTCTTTGTGTCTTGATATTTCAAAAATCTATAAGTTTAATACTATTAACTTGGTACTTAAAATACTGGATGCCCGCCTTCGCGGGCATGACAAGAGGGGCAGTAATTTCCGTATTTTCGTCATTACCGCACAGGCGGGAATCCAAGAATTCTGATAAAAATATCTTAGATGAACCGTGTCAGTCTCAAGCCTCAAGCCTTCATCCCCCCAATGATATATCCGAGATATTGCCTAGCTCCTTTGCAAGCTTTATAAACTCATCGAATTCGCTCTTTGCCCAGATAACCATCTTTGCTCCATCCGGCGAGCCTCCGCCGTGCATGCAGCCGGGGACGCCGGCTCCGATGGTCAGCCACTCGATGAGCCGGGCTATGCGCATCCTGGTCTCAGCTGGTGAGTGCGCCTTTAAATACTTGCGGATCAGGTGTCCATAGCGGCTGTCAAGCATATCCTTGTATGATGGCATGCAGCCGGTCTCGCCGATGCCACCGGCGATGTCCTGCAGCAAGCGCTTGGTCTCGTAAGGCAGGGTAGCCACATGTACCTTGTTGACATTGGCGATTATAGGATTCGGTATCCAGGATCCCGAGGGATGCTGTGTGCCCATCACCGAGGCAGCCAAGCCCATTCCAAAGGTGGTCTCATTATTGATTATCATCTGCACCAGTTTATCCCTAAAGGTCTTTTCCGGCAGTCCGTTAGCTCTGGCGATTAGGATGGCAGCGCCGACCATGACATCGCCCTGCCCGGCAACGCAGCCGCCAATGGCTGAACGATAGGGGAGGGTGAAGCGATAGACCGCCTCGCCAGCGTAAGAATATTCACCGCACATAAACACGCGCTCGTAAGGGACAAAAACATCCTCAAAGAAAAGGTATGCCTGGGTTATGCCACCTTTGTCCACCGGTATATCGAATCCATCCTCCAGCTCGCGCTCATCGGATGGTCTTCTGGTCTCGACGATGGTAAGCCCCTCTGCATCCTTGGGCAAAGCAAAGGCGACCGCATAATCAGCATCGGATCTGCGCAGCGCGGTGGTAGGCATTACGAAGATCTCATTGGCAGCGGCGATCCCGCAGATCATTATCTTGGCGCCACGCACTATTATGCCGTCCCTGAGGCGCTTCACCACGTGCAGGTACATATCCGGGTCGCTTTGCCTTGACGGGGGAAGCTTGCGGTGTCCCTTCGCGTCGGTTAAGGCGCCGGCTAGGGTTATATCACGGCTCTGAGCATCGATGAGCCATTCAGTAAGTCGCTGGTGGTAGTTGGTTCCCAGATCCCTATCCATCTCCCAGGAGATAGACCAGAGCGCATTCATCGCATTCCACCCCGCGCATCTACCGCCGGTGCAAGTGCCGGTCAGATTGAACATCAAACGCTTCATGCGACAGTTGGAGACCATGTCATCTACCGAGCGAATCACCGATAGATATCTTGAGATGCGCTTGCCAGTCAGGTGGCTGATAGTTGTAACCAGCTCCTGGTACTTAGGATCGTATCCAGCCTTGAAGATCTGGCTATGTCCTTCAACGGTTCTACGGGTCAACGGATCCTCGACCGGATCTTCGATGAGCCTGCCGAACTTATACATATTGGGGCGCATAGAACGCAGGCTTTCTTTGTATGCATCAGGAGTCCGCGTGTAATCAGGTGCTTGGATCGGCTCAGCGATCCCTTTGCCGGTCTCAAGGTAACCGATCAGGGTAGGGAGCACCTGCCTTAAATCACCGACCATGCCATAATCAGCCATCTTGAAGATTGGTGCGTTGGGATCGTTGTTTATAGCTACTATGGTGTCAGATCTGGTGATGCCGACCGTGTGGTGCATCATGCCGCTGATGCCAAGAGCGATGTATAGTTTGGGGCTGATGTATTTACCGCTAGCGCCGATCATCTGATCAATACCAGCCCAGCCCTCGTCAACTGGAGGTCTTGTAGCGCCGACCGAGGCACCTAGTAACTCGGCTAGTTTTTCCACCTGCTTCCAGTTCTTTTTTGATCCCACTCCATATCCGCCTGCTACCACTATCGATGCTTTGGTTAAATCATCAGCCTTGCCCGGCTTGTCCTTGATAACCTTTACAATCCGGCAGGTTCTTATATCCTTCAATGTTGGCATCTTCACTTGCTGGATCCTTGCTCCCTTTGCTTTAAGACGCACAGGCATAAAGACTCCGGGCATAACTGTCGCCATCTGCGGTTTACGCTTGGGGCATATTATATTTGCCAGGATATTGCCTCCGAAGCCGGGCACTGTCTGTACCAGCTTGTCGCCATCGAACTTGAGATCCACGCAATGAGCGCTCAAGCCGGTTCCGAGTCGAGCCGCAGTTCGAGCAGCCAAGGCAGCATTTCGGTTGTCTGCGCCCATGAGAAGCACATTAGGCTTATATCTCCCAGCCATCTCGGCTATTACAGCAGCATAAAGGGAGGTATCCAACTCACCAAGTTTCGTATCGTCTATAACATAGACCGTCTCTGCTCCATACTCGATGAGCTTCTCGGCAAGCTGTCTCACCTCGCTGCCGATGATGATCGCTTGGAGGGGCGTAGCAGTTATCCTTGCCAATTGCTGTCCCTTGCCCAGAAGCTCCAGCACCACATCATCAACCTTGCCATCGCTGTGTGAGGCATATATCCAAATCGCGTTCTTTCCTTTATTAGTAGCCACCTTTGAGTCCCCCTTGTTCATCGGATCAACCTCTGTTCCCGTAGTTTATTGACAAGTTTCTCAACCATCTCGGCGGTAGTTCCCTGCATGATCTCACCTTTTCGCCTTGCTTCGGGAGCGAATATATTAAGCATCTGGGTTGGGGAGCCGGCAAGCCCGATCTCGCTTGCTTTCAAATGGAGATCTTTTTTATCCCAAGTGGTGATCCCTTTATCGAGGGCATCTTTTATGCCCATCATTCTTGCTGGTCGCGGTTTATTTACCTCCTTGTCAAGGGTGAGAAGCGCGGGGAGGTCTGCCTCGTAAACGACAGTGGCTCCCTCTATGCGGCAGTGAGCCTGGATCTTTGAATCGATAAGTTCATAAGCGATCACATGCGTTAACTCCGGGATACCGAGAAGCTCCGCCACCTGGGGACCAACCGATGATGTGCTTCCATCCAGCGAATATGCGCCGCATAGGATAAGGTCAAAGCCAGTTGCCTCAAACAAGGTCTCGACTATCTTATGAACCGCTGCGGAAAGAACCTTGGCGGTAGCAAGCGTATCAGCGCCGGCAAATGCTCTATCGGTAAGCAAATAAGCATGGTCAGCGCCCATGGCAAGCGCCTCTAATAGCTGCTCCTGTGCGCTTGGCGGAGCCATGGTGGCAACGCTGACCGTGCCGCCATGCTTTGCCTTTATTTGGATAGCAGCCTCAAGCGCATTGCGATCCATCGGATTTATCACCGGCGGCACCTTGTCGCGCTCCAAGAGCAAGGTCTCCTCGTCCAGCTTGAGCTTATCCCAACCATTCGGATCCGGTACAGGCTTTATAAATACGATGATATTTAGATTTTTCATGCAGATTCCCTCCTCAACTAAGCACAGATCTTGAGATAACAATCTTGCCTATCTCGGTAGTTCCCCCCGCGGAGATAAGCACCATTGCATCGCGCCAGTATCGTTGCACCGGGTATTCGATCATGATTCCAGCTCCGCCGTGTATCTCGATAGCCTTTTGGGCAGCGCGTACCGCTGCTTCGGTAGCGAATACCTTGGCATGGGTCATCTCCGTGGCACAATCCCTCCCCTTGTCCTTTAGCCAGGATGCTCGATAACAAAGCAACCGAGCAGCCTCAAGGTCCGAGTAGATATCGGAGATATGCCACTGGATAGCCTGTAGCTGTGCTATGGGTCTTCCGTAGAGCATCCTTTCATTGGCGAATTTCACCGCCTCATCGAGGCATGCCTGAAGCACACCGAGAGCGACAGCGGCGATGCCGGGACGACCGACCTCGCTGATAGTTTTAAGTGCGACCTTGATCCCCTCGCCTTCATCGCCAATGAGATTAGCCTTAGGCACAAAGCAATCCTTGTAAATAAGCTCGCCGGTATCAGCTCCACGCAATCCGACCTTGTTCTCCTCGTGCCCGGCAGCGAATCCCTCGCATCCTTTCTCAATGATGAAGGCGCTAAGTCCCCGCGCCCCGGCTCCGGTCTTAGCAATGATAACCGGTGTATTGCATAGATGCGCATTGGTGATGAAGCACTTCCTGCCATTTAGCTTATATCCATCCTTGTATGGCAAAGCCGTGCTGGTCATGCCTAATAAATCGGATCCACCGGTCGGCTCGGTTACCGCGCAAACTCCGAGCTGCTCGCCGCTGACCAGGGTAGGGAGGAAGCGCTCCTTTTGCTTCTCGTTACCCCAGTCATCGATGGCTGCTGCCCCCATGTGGTGCACCTGGAGGGATAAACCGACCGCAGCCGAGATGCGACCTATCTGCTCCAGTGCAACTGTCCTTGCCAGAAATCCAAGCTCAGAACCGCCATATTTCTTTGGTGTAATCAAGCCGAGCAGCCCGAGGTCGCCCATCTGCTTGATCAATTGCTGGGGAAACTTGCCATCCTGCTCCATCTGATCGACCAGGGGAGCGATTACCTCCTTGGCAAAGTTAAAGGTGGTTCGTTGCACCAGCTTGATCTGCTTGGGGAGATCGAAGTCCATGATATCCAACTCCCTTGATTTTTTTATGTTGTATTCTTATTACCTTAGCAATGCACCTGAGATGATGAGCTTCTGGATCTCAGAGGTTCCCTCGTAGATCTCCATGATCTTGGCATCCCTGTAGAGCCTTTCCACCTTGAAGTCCTTCATGAATCCGTATCCGCCATGTATCTGTAGAGCCTTGCGGGTGCAGCGCACAGCCACATCGGATGCCTGGAGTTTTGCCATGGCAGCCTCCACGCTGAAGCGCTGATTCCTGGTGGCAAGGTCAGCCACCTGGTAAGTCATTAGCCTGGCGCCATTTATCTCAGTCCACATCTCGGCGATCATCCACTGGATAGCCTGCTGCTGGGCGATCGGCTTGCCAAACTGGACCCGCTGCTTAGCAAAGGCGATCGACTCATCGAGCGCAGCCTGGGCAACGCCGACCGATTGCGCTCCAATGCCCATCCTTCCGTAGTCGAGTGCAGTCATGGCGATCTTGAAGCCGATCCCTTCCTTGCCAATCAGGTTATCATCCGAAACCTCGCAATCATCGAAATAGACCTCGCCAGTATAGCTGGTTCGTATGCCCATCTTGTCGAAGTCCTTGCCAACCTTGACTCCGGGATTATCGCGCTCAACGATAAAGGCAGAGATCCCCTTCGCACCTGCCTCTGGATCGGTCTTGGCAAAAACTATATAAAAATCAGCCAGTTGCGCGTTCATAATGAAGTGCTTATGCCCATTTATCACATAAGCATCACCCTGTTTGACAGCCTTGGTGCGACCAGCCCCTGCATCGGAGCCAGCGTCAGGCTCGGTCAGACAGAAGGCAGCCATCTTCTCGCCACTCAAAAGCGGCGGAATGTATTTTCTCTTATGTTCATCGCTGCAAAAACGAAGCAGTATCTCCAGTACCAGGGAACAGTGCACATCGTAGATGGTGCCTAGCGCTGCATTAGCCCTGGAGATTTCCTCCATGGCGATGACATAGTGGAAGTAGTCCTTTTCCAGCCCCCCGTACTGCTTTGGTATCACAAGCCCTAGCAAACCCTCCCTGCAAAGACGATGCCAATTATCCTTATCGAATTCCCCTGCAGCCTCGCGCTCTGGCGTAACCCAGGGTGCGATCTCCTTATCGGCAAGTCTCTTTATCCACTCCTTGAACTCTTGCAATTCTTGGTTTAGACAAAGCTCCATCTTATCATCCCCTTTTCGTGTCAGGTATTCTTAGTCCTAGGTGTTTCATAGTTGCTGTTATCATTATCTTACATCTAGCATAATTTCAAGGCTGGAAAAGATGCTCACCCAAAAGCGCAAAAAAGAAAGAGTCGATCACCCAAATACTGTAGTCAATTTTATTGAAGCAAACGGCTCTATTGACTCAAGAACCTCCTGGCTGCCAGGCTGGTTTTTACTTCGATCGACTCATACTCGCAGGTCTCGACACAGCAGAAACAGGTAATACATGTCTTGCGCTCAACGAAAGCAGCATCATGTACCTCGCTGATCGACCCCGTAGGACAGATCTTGATGCACTCCTTGCACAGGGTGCACTTGAGCGGATCGACCTGGGGATAAACCCAGAAGAAATGGCTCATGACCCGACCGACCAGGTTGGGCATCAGGCGCATAGCCTTATTGCTAGGCACCTTGAAGCCAGCCAGCCTAAAATCCTCCATGTTACCACCGACAAGCTCGACCTGGGATAGATCGCCAGGTCCAACTCCTAGCTTTATACCTTCGGTGATGCTTTCGATCTTCATGGGATTGATCCCCATTAGTGTTGCGAGTAGCATATCCATTGCCAGGGCATTATCGGAGGCAAGAAGCATCTTCGCCCAGTAGGGATCTCCCGTGGTCGGACCCCTTCCATCCATGCCGAGTATCCCATCCATTATGTTCAAGCCCGGCTCGATCAACGCGTGTATCCTGGCGACGAGGGCGCCAAAAATGGCTGCATTGCTGAACATGCTGTGCAATTGGGGTTTCTGGAAACCGGGCAGGCAGCCATAAGAATTCTTCATCGCAAGGGTTATTATAGTAAGGTTGTGTGTTTTCAATTTTGGCAGATTGACCACGAGATCGCTTTCGAGCACCGCCTTGGATATATAGACCTTCTTAAGGTCGCCAAAGTTGATATCCCTAGCCTCGACGCCATATTTCTCCAGGTTCAAGAGGGGAACACCGTATTTCCTTGCCATACTGCTCACGCCCGTTTTAGCCCATAGCTTATCCATGCTCTTAAGCCCGCCGGAGGGGCTGTCCCCGATGCTGACCTTGGCACCGTGATCTAGCGCCAGCTCAGCAACCGCCCCTACGACCGCTGGATGGGTGGTAACCCCCTTTTCAGGCTCCCTGGCAAGTAGCAGGTTGGGCTTGAGCAAAACCTTGCTTCCATGTTTGAAGAACTGGTCTGCCCCCCCTATAAGCTCTAAAAGCAGCGCTATCTTCTCTTTGAGCAATGGCAGCTCATAGCGATCGCACTTTGTGGCTGATACGCGGTATTTATTCTGGAGATTCTCCATTGGTCCCAGCTAGGGGGCTATTATCACGATGCGATGCGATCCACGAAATCGACCATGATGCTACAGACCCTCTCGCGCTCAAGGTCAAGGGTGATAACATGCCTTGATAGGGGCAATTGATGCTTCTGCTTTATTTTCGAGGAGATATTATTGAAGATATAATCAAGACTGTCCGGCGCCCAGAAGAGATCCCTTTTTCCATGAAGGATGCAAGCTGGAGCGGTTATCCTTGGCAACAAACCTTTAAGCGTATCGATGAAATCAAGCAGGGATAATGCAAAGCTGACCGACTCGTAAGGATAATAGGAGCCATAAAGACGACGAACATCCCGGTCGGCTATATCCAAGCCAAATGATAGCGATGGATACTTGGATGAAAATAGACCTATGCTCCTTAGAAGCATCCTCAACCTTTGGGTATTCAATGCTACCGGTGCAGACATCGAGATCAGCGCATCCAAGTCCTGGTTGGTTGCAGCCAGGTAAAGCGATGTCAATCCCCCCATCGACAATCCGCCAATGATAACGCGTCTATATTTCTCTTTTGCCTGCATGTATTCCAGTTGAGCGTTATCGACAATATCTTTCCAGGTGGTTCGCTTGAATTCCACGAAGCTGCCGCAGTGTGCGGGCTGCAATATACCCTTTACCGAATAACCCCTTTGATTAAGAGCCTTGGCAGGTGGCATCATCTCCCCCGGCCTGCCATTGAAGCCATGAAACAATAAGACCAGGACATCATTGCTACCTTCCAGGAAAAAAGGCTTATCCATATCTGCAAGGAATAGCTCTTTCCTTAGCTCTTCAAGGCGCTTTTCCATCTTTTTTCAATTCCTGCTCGCTGGCTCCAAGACCATTAAAATACTATTGGCGTTTCACCATCTCCTCTTCTATCTTATCCACCATTTCCTTGAAGAGAGTCCAGTTCTCCGCGTTGAAGCGGACTCCCTTTTTTGTAGGACCGCTGTATCTTTCGCTCTCCACGAATTCCCTTATATCGATATAAAGATCCCCCTTCCAGGTGGTGAGAGAAGCCTTGATATAAGCGCTGTCGCTCTTTTTAAAGTCTGCTATGACTTCGAGTTCGTCTTCGGGCATTGATTATTTCTCCTTCTTTTTATCCGTTAATTACGAGGTTCAACTTTCATCAAGGTAAATCAATATAACATCCATTTTGCAAACATGGTATTATATACATGCACTCATAACCAAAGGTCAAGGATCATAAAAGATCACCACAACTACACAAGCCTTCAAAGATCTGTTATGCTAAATAGCGCCATTTATTAAAAGCTATAAGTTATCAAGGAGTCCTTAAATGATGATTACCGAGGATGTTGATATCGCTATCGCGGGTGCGGGACCGGCGGGACTGACCGCAGCGCTTTATGCCTCCCGCTCAAGGCTAAACACTGTCGTCTTTGAGAGATCAGCACCTGGTGGACAGGTCAACCTGACCCACAAGATCGATAACTACCCCGGCTTCCCCGATGGCATCGCTGGCGCAGAGCTTTCAATGCTCTTCGAGCGCCAGGCAACAAGATTTGGCGCCAAGATCAGGTATAACCAGGTAAAGGAGATATGTACCCAAGATGATAAAAGGATCTTGAAACTAGATGATGGCAACGCTGTATCGGCCAAGGCTGCGATCATTGCTGCCGGTTCGGACTTCAAGAAGCTCGGCTTGAAAAACGAAAAGAGGCTCACCGGCAGGGGAGTCTCCTACTGCGGGGTCTGTGATGCGCCGTTTTTTAAGGACCGCATAGTCTCAGTGATCGGTGGTGGCGATACCGCCCTGGAAGAGGCTAATTACCTGACCAAGTTCGCCAGCAAGGTATATCTTATCCACCGCCGAGATCAATTCAGAGCAAGCACATTCAACCAGAACCTGGTGCTTGATAATGACAAGATCGAGATAGTTTGGGATACGGTAGTTGAGGATATACTTGGCGATCAGATGGTGAGCGGACTGAGGCTGCGCAATGTGAAAACAAACCAGCCAAGCGAGCTGAATGTGGACGCGGTGTTTATCTTCATCGGTTATGTGCCCAATAGCGATATCGTCTGCGAAGGATTGAAGACTGACAAGGACGGATTCATAATAACCAACGAGCTTATGGAGACGAGCATCCCGGGAATATACGCAATCGGCGATATAAGGAGCAAACCATTGCGACAGGTGGTACTGGCAACCGCCGAGGGCGCAATAGCCGCCTGGGCGGCAGAACAGTACCTAAAAGGAAAGTGAGCCGAGCTAGAAGGGATGCAAAAAAGGTGTATGGTGCCAATTGCGAGGTTATTGAACCACTAGATGGACTTATCTATAGTAACAATAAGCACTAACGAGGCGCAGTTCTTGCGCACCTGCCTGCCATCGATCTTCAAAAAGCCGCAAGGCATAGACTTCGAGATGTTCATCATTGACAACGCCAGCAGCGATGGGACTTCGCTTCTGGTCAAGACCGAGTATCCGCAGGTAAATCTGGTCTGTAACCGCCAGAAGAAGGGCTTTGCCAGCAATAATAACCAGGCGATAAGACAAGCCTCCGGGAGATATATATTGCTTCTCAACCCGGATACGATAGTGCAGGATGGCTGCCTTGCCGAGATGGTGCGCTTCATGGATGAGCATAAAGATGCTGGTGCAGCCGGCTGCAAGCTGCTCAATCCTGATAACACCCTGCAATACAACTGCCGGCGCTTTCCGACTCCAAAGGCTATCTTCCTGCGCTGGGCGACCAATTTCCACGACCACCAGCACCCGCTGCTTAGGGATTACCTGATGATGGACTGGGATCACGAAAGGGCAAGGGAAGTTGACTGGTTTCTGGGCGCCTTCCTCATGGTGCGAAGGGAGATTATCGATAGGGTCGGCATGCTTGACCAAAGGTTCGATCCCCTATATTACGAGGATGTTGACTGGTGTTATCGAATTCGCCTGGCAGGATACAAGATCTACTACAATCCCCAGGCAGTGGTCATCCATCGCTATCACCGAGAGAGCGCCCGCAATCTCTTCAACATCATGACCTGGTATCATATTAGAAATATAATCAGGTTCTTCTTAAAACACAGGAAGACGAAAAGATGGAAGTCGTAATCGTAAACTCGCCGTGGCATGAGGCGCCGGATGCTTATGGAGTCAAGGCTGGCTCCAGGTGGCCATCCATCCGCAAGCGCTCCGAGACATTGCAATACTATCCCTATCCATTCTTCTCCTGCTACGCGGTGGCGGTGCTGAAGAGGGAGGGAATCAAGGCAAAATTCCTCGATGCCATAGCAGGGGAGCTTTCCACAGCACAAACAATGAAACAGCTCAAGGAGATGGCGCCCAAGATAGTGGTAATCGAGACCGGCACCCCTTCGATATACCAGGACTGGCGGTTTGCAAAGCTGTGCAAGAAGGAGCTTTCCGCGCTGGTGCTTTTAGCCGGACCCCATGTTACCGCTCTCCCTGTAGAGTCCCTGGCGCATGAATATGTCGATGGCGTGCTGCTCGGAGAGTACGAGATGACACTGCTCCAGGTCTATCACGCTTACATGGATAATGGCGACTCTTGGCGAAGGCTTGCCGGTATTGCCGCCAAGGACGAGGAGGGGAACATCATCAACAACGGCAGGCGTGAGCTTATCGAGGATCTCGACAGCCTCCCCTATCCTGAACGAGACGATGTGCCCCTTTTCAAATATACTGACCCCACTTGCAAGAAATATCCCAATGTCTGCCTGATTGCCTCGCGTGGTTGCCCGTTTCGCTGCATCTTCTGCATCGAGCCTTATGTGCTCTACGGCAAGCCATCGCTTCGCTACCGCGATCCGGTGGCGATCGTTGATGAGATCGAGTATGTCCTCAAGCGCTATGATGTCGAGGAGATATACTTCGACGACAGCTCCTTCACCACTGATAAGAAAAAGGCGCGGGCGGTCGCCGAGGAGATCCTGAAGCGCGGGGTCAAGGTTTACTGGTCGTGCATGGCTGATGCGCGCATTGACGAGGAGACGCTGCGGCTGATGAAGCGCTCCGGCTGCCACGGCGTCAAGTTCGGCGTGGAGACGGCTAGCGAACATATACTCAGGGCGATTAAAAAGCCGCTCAAGCTCGAAGAGGTGCGCCGCTTCGTTGACCTCTGCCGCAAGGTGGGCATATATACTCACGGAACCTTCATGTTCGGCTTGCCCGGCGAGACCGAGCAGACCATCAAGGAGACAATGGAGTTCGCCTATTCCCTGCGAGCGACAACCTATCAGTTCTCGGTAGCAACCCCGCTGCCCGGCACCGAATTCTACGAGATGGCTAAACAAAACGGCTGGCTCACCACCGATGACTGGAGCAGCTTCGAGGGGGGATGCTCGCCGGTGATCGAGTACCCGCTACTTAAACGCGATCAGATAGTTGCTGCCTTGGAGGAAGCCAAACGAAGACGCATCGGAAACCTGCTCCGCAACCCAGCCGTATTTTTCCAGTACCTGCGCAAGATACATCGCACCGAGGGGACCGTCGGAATGCTGCGCGATATGGCTAGAAAGGGTTTGTATTATCTTAGGAAATGACCAGCCTGCTTTACAGCGAGAGGACCGCAATCGAGGCAATGAAGCAAATCGAACGCCATGGGCTTACCGATGTGCACCGCATGCTCATCGAGATGGTCGGCTATAACAAGCGAGTGCTAGAAATAGGATGCGCCTCTGGTTATATGACAAAGGAATTGCAAAGCAGGGGATGCTCGGTGGATGCTGTAGAAGTGCACCCGTTGCTCGCCTCGCAGGCAGGCAAGAGCGGGGCAAAGGTCATACAAGCTGACATCGAAGATGCCGAGACCCTCAATCTGCTTAGCCCCCCATACCAGGTGATCCTAATGTCGGATGTGATCGAGCACTTGGTCGATCCCTTCGGGGTATTGGCAAGGCTAAAAGAGCTATTAGACAGCTTTGGATACCTGCTTGTAACCTTTCCGAATGTGCTGCACTATAGGATGCGCTGGCGATTTCTGCTCGGTCGCTTCGAGTACAGCGAGACCGGCATCCTGGACTGGACTCACCTTCGCTTCTTCACCTTCGATTCATTCAAGCGCTACTTTTCTGAGGCAGGCTTGGAGCTGCTCGAATACCGCATCTCCGAGGGGAGCTATCCCCTGATGCGCTTATTCAAGCATATACCGGGAATAAATCGACTGGGACAAAGTCTGATCGAGCGATTCCCCAACCTGCTCGGCGCTCACTTCATCTTCAAGGGAAGATAGGGATGGAATACGAGGACCGGCTGCTGCGCACCATGTTCCCCCGCAGCTTCTATCATAAGCTCAACCACGAGGAAGGCTCGATATATGCCTATCTTAAGGATGCGATGAGCGGTTTCCCGCCCGGCTTGCAGGTGCTCGATGCCGGGGCTGGGGAGGCGCCCTATGCGGAGCTTTTCGCCGATCACCATTATACAGCGGTTGATTTCGCTGAGGGTGAAGGAAAGTGGGACTACTCGAAGCTGGATGTGGTTTCTGATCTGCACAGCTTACCCTTTGCTGATGGGAGCTTCGATATTGTTATCTGTACGCAGGTCTTGGAGCATCTAAGGGAGCCGTGGCTTGCTCTCGCAGAGCTGCACCGGTTGCTTAAGCCAGGCGGAGCTATAATCGGCACTGCGCCGCTAGCATTTGGCGAGCACCAGGTGCCGCACGACTACTTCAGATACACGCGCTATGGTCTGCGCGGTTTATTGGAGGCTGCCGGCTTTAATGTGAAGGAGATTGAACCGCGCGGTGGTTATTTCAAGTATATTTCGATGATGCTAATCATCCTTTATCAGCAGTTATTCGTTATCATCGAGCCGAGATGGCTCAAGATGATTTTATTCCCACTTAGAATAATAAGTTTCCCTTTTTTTTTCGTGCTATTTCCGCTCTTGGGCGGCTTGATGGACAAGCTGGACAAACAGAGAGCCTACACCCTAGGCTACGGCTTTTTTGCAAATAAAATCTAGTCTTTTTCGTTGGCTCCGTAAAAGGCGGTATAATTGGGTAAATATACACAAATAAAGGAAGATAACCTCAAGCTGAATATCGAGGAGAGAAGGGCTGGCAGGTTGCATCTTCGCTCCAAGCCGGTGCATATCTGGCTGGAGAGCAGCTCGCGCTGTAACCTTGACTGCATTATATGCGGGGTAAGAACCTTCAATCCGCAAAAAGGGCGCGACCTGGGCGCTGATGTATTCCAGCGGGTTAAAGAGGAGCTGTTCCCCTACCTCAAGATCGTCGAGCTGCAAGGGGACGGGGAGCCGCTGATGGCGAAAAACCTGGATAATATCATCGATGCTCTCGAAGAATACGAGATTATCCCCTTCCTGGTAACCAACGGCGTATTGCTCACCGCAAAGCTGGCGAAAAGGCTGCTTATGATGCGCGGGAAGATCTGGGTGTCGCTCGATGGCGCTGATGCGCGTACTTATGAGCATATCCGCCCTAGGGCGAAATATAACCGGGTAACCGAGAACCTGAGGTCAGCCGCTAGCATCAAGCGGTCTCTAAACAACGGCAGCGAGGTGGGGATCATCTTCGTGCCAACATCGACCAACTTCGAGCAGCTCCCCACTTTGATCGAGCAGGCTAAGGAATGGGGCATCGGCTCTGTGGTGGTCAATGAGCTGCACCTGGATGGCATCCCGGCTAGATACCGCTACCTTGCGATCTCAAAACAAAGAGACAATCTGCACGAGGCATTCAAGCGGGCAGCGGTGAGGGCTGAGAAGTATGGCATCAGGCTTATTCTCCCGGCTCAGAGTATTGATAAAGCGCAAGATGAGAGCGACCTCAAGACCATTGACCATAATCCTCCAGGCAGTCGCTTCCCCCTTAAATGTTACTCCCCTTGGGATCAGGCATTTATTGATTCTAGCGGCAATGTGCGCCCCTGCTGCGCATACCCGGACTCGATGGGGAATATTCTGACCGATGATTTTGACAGTATCTGGAACAGCCCCCATTATAGGCGCATTCGCAAAGCTATAAACACCGAGTCTCCGCCCTATTATTGCCGTATCTGCGTAACCTGGTGGGGGATAAATGCTGGAGATCCGGCAACGGTCATGGCTCGAAGCAAAGTTGCATACAGGTTGATAACTCGTGCTGCAAGGTATATACCTAATCGCCGACGAATAAAAAAGCTGTTGTCCAAGCTGAAGTTCAAGGGATAGGTCATTGAGTTCAATTGGCAGCGAAAGAATATCACGCAAAGCTGCAAAGCCGGTACCACGGTACCACGGGGTAGTTGACAATTGTGGAAACTCCATGCTCAAGGGATAGTCCATTGAAAGTACTTCTGATAAATCCTCCATCCGGTCTTTTCAGACGGGATGATCGCTGCCAGTCGCTGGTTGAGGATCAGACCGTTCAACTGGTGCTTCCCCCGCTCGATCTCGCCTGGTGTGCAGCCATCCTGCGAGGAAAAGGAGCACAATGCGCCATCGAAGATTATCCTGCGCAACATAAGACCTGGGATGACTTCAGGGCTGATATTGCCCAGGGCTACGACTGGCTGATCATCAGCGTTACTACATCAACCATCCACGAAGATATGAAGGCTTGCCAGTATGCCAAGCAGGTCAATCCCCGAATAAAGACCCTCGCCTTTGGTGCGTATTTCCTCATATTCAGCAAAGATATAATGGAGCGCTATGAAGGCTTGGACATAGCGGTACGCATCGAGCCGGAGGCGGTAATCGACAAGATAGTGTTTGGCTCGGAGCTAGGCTCTATCCCCGGTATAGCCTACAGAAGCGGGGATCATATCGAAATCACCGATGACAAAGGAGATATCAAGCCCTTCGATGAGCTACCCCTTCCGGCCAGGGATCTGCTTAATAATCGCCTTTATCTCTCTCCGGACACCAACAAGCCTATAACCACCATTCAGACCAGCCGCGGCTGCCCCTATGAGTGCATCTTCTGCCCGGCTGGCAAGATAAGCGGCTCGCGGGTGGTTTATAGAACCCCTTTGAGCATCCTTAAGGAGCTTCGAGAATGCGTGGAACGCTTTAATATCAAGACATTTTTGTTCAATGCGGACACGTTCACCTTGAGGCGCGACTGGCTTATCGAGCTTTGTAGCGGGATCATCGACTGGGGTCTGCAAATAACCTGGGCGACAAACAGCCGGGTTGATACCATCGACATGGAGAAGCTGCTCTGGATGAAGCAAGCCGGCTGCCACATCATAGGCTTCGGCATCGAGAGCGGAGACCAGAGTAGCTTAGATGCAATGAAGAAGCGAACCACTCTCGATGATGCCAAAAGGGCGATCAAGCTCTGTCGCCAACTGGGGATCAAGTCGCATACCTTCTTCATCATCGGCTTGCCTTGGGATACGAAAGATACCGTCAAGAGCACTATAGACTTTGCCAGGGAGCTAAACGCCGACTTTTTCGACATAAACATCGCCTTTCCTCTTCCTGGGACTGAATATTACGACATGGCGGTTAGCGAGGGTTTAATAAACGGTAGCCTTGATGGGTTAAGCTATGGTTCATCGCCGGTGCGCTCCCGGCATCTCTCGCATGAGGAGCTTATTCGACTGCGCAGGAAGGGCTTGCTGATGCTATATTTTCGTCCTGGTTACATTACTCGCACTCTTCTTCGTGAGCTTCGTTATCCTCGGGAGTTCATCAATTATGTAAGGTTTTCATTCAAGCGCAGCTATCAATTATTTTTTAAAGGTATAGTTTTTTAATAATTATAAATTCCTTTTTATTATTTTTTAAGTATTCATGTAACATTTCTAAATTTTTTTTCATTTCAGGATAATATTTGCTATTGGGTCTTTCTCTTTTGTAACTTATGCAAAGAAAGTCTATATATTCATAATAATCATCTATTCTTTGTATAAAATATTTTATTTTTTCATAAAGACATTCTCTTCTAATTATTAAGTATTTACTAAATTCTAATTTTACTATTGGTTGTAATGTATTATAGAAATAAAATATTTTTTCCAATATTCTATTATTTGATAATATGATATTGTCATTATTTAATGTTGTGAAATAATGATATATTTCATTCATCATATTTACCTCTAAGTAATCATTAAGATAATTTTTAATGTCATATATATTATAAATTAAACTATATAAATATTGGTATCTATTTAATAAATTATATGGTGATGATTTATTTTTAATTAACCAATCAAAATTGAATGGGACTAAATATATAAATATATTAAAAACATTTCTAGCAGAAAGATATATTATTTTATTATATTTCTTATAATGCAAGGATTCCTTTAGAATAATATTAAGAAATGATAATAGATAAAATAATTCATATCCATCTATTTTGTATATATAAGAGTAATGAAATTTATTATGATAAGTACATTGTAAATATTTATTAAATTTGATATAATTTACTAATTTCGTATGTGATAAAGCCTCCACAAATGATTTATTTGTACAATAATATCTTTTATCATGTTTTCTTGATAAAATAATATTATATATCATTTTATAATCTTGGTTTACTAAATTCTCTAGGTCTATTTTTTTCAATAAATCCTCAGTAATATTTATTATCTTAATTATAATCTCATCGGTTAGTTTTATATAGCTATTTTTAGTTAATTTAATATTATATAAATGTTCAAATAATATATAAAGATAATCAATAGAAAAAAATGGTGAAATGGAACGAAAAAGCGGTAAGGGTGTCTTTTCTATTAAATTACCACAATTATCAATATTTGGATTTTCATAAAATATAAAATAATGTTTCAAAAAATCAAAATATTTAAAATCTAGCAAGTTATTATGGTAAGACAACTTACTAATAATATAATTAAATATATAAACTATTTCTTCGTATTCTGCACTTGTTATTATCATTTTGATAGAGATTTCATTAGGTCTTCATAATATTTAAGATTTCTGCCTGAGTTAACAAGATTCCATCCCCTAGAAATTAATTCTTCACCATATTCACTTGAAAGTAAATTGCTATAAATATCATCTGGTAAAACTAGATTTTTTTCAGCATTTACATAAGCCTGTTCATAGTTGCGTAGCTGGGCATCGCATCTTTTTATGTAATTAAGATCACCTGTCTTTACCTCCCATATCATTGTCGCATCATCAGCATTTGGTGCATCAGCAAAATCAACAAATGTTCTGGTAGCATCTCCAGTCTCCCCATAGACATTGCTATACCATCCGGATTCTTGATAAAATCGTTCACCTAATCTTCCTTTGATCCAATTCTTAGACAAATCGCTTCCGTTTGATCCTCTCTTCAAGATTATATTAAAGTCATTATCAGTTAGCATGCTAACTTCGGTTTTTAAGGTAGTAACCGCCTTAAAAAAAGGATCATACTCTTTTTCTGTCATTATTTCCGCCAGGTATTTTACACCATCACCTGTAATATTAAAATGACTTTCATGGATATTGAGAAATAAAAGGCTGGTTTTTTCTATTACATCATTCGAATATCTTTCACATATCGCACCTGCAACCTCCTCGGAGTGCTCCTTTATGATCCTTGCAAGCCCTCTAATACCGTCATCAGTTAAACTAACAGACTCTTTGGCGACCAGGATAACGGTCTTTGCAGCAATATCATCTCCATATCGACTAATGATATCGTCGATCAGCGCAGCAGTTCGATCACCGTAAGCCTTTAAGAAATCATGGAGGTAACTAAACTCAAAAGGTTGATAACGGCAGAGAAGATCTATTTGTGGAACTCTTACACTGACATAGCGCACCAGATCCTCGACATGAGCTAGACCAAGCCCCTTTGTGCTATGGGCAACATCGAGAATGTATCTACAAAGCTTCTTTCCAGCGGTCTTACCGCATGATTTGATGGTAGCTGCAAAGAAATCAGGTATATCAGCCGGTAGGGAGCCGAACTCGAACCCTAAGCCAATTGCTGCGAAACCGGCCTTGAATTCATCGAATTCCTGACCGGGAATGATCAAGTTGTAAAGCTCGACTACAAGATCGCGAACATCTCCCCAGATAAGCACTGAGGATGCTATATCACCGAATGTTGAAGCGGCTTCTCCATTGGAGCCACCGATAAATCCCTTGATAAAAGATACTCCATTAACCCAAAGACTGGGTCTAGAAACAACGATTGTTAATGCAAAATCATCCTCGCAGGGATTGTAGGTCTTTTTCCCCGGAGAACTCGGCGTGAAATAGCCCTTAATGGTAACTAGTGAGAATGGTTGTTGGATATCCTGAACTGCTATCAGATCGACATAAGCTGTAGCTGTACCCGGGTTTAAAATGTCTTCGGTCAACTCGACCACTATTTGATCTTGACCATTTTCTGCGAAATCGAGAAGATCATTTCCTTGATCGATTCTTAGGAATAACTCTCCCCGCCAGTCAGGATCCCACTTCTCATCATCGGGAATATGTACCTTGCAAGTTATTGTGTTGGTGTTTACAAAAGGGATGTAATCATAGACAACCTGGTCATCCTCATAAGTATAAACTGGATATGCGCCGGATTGAGTTGCACCGACCATCACTGGAAGCTGAGGCTCCAGGTTAATTACATATCCCTCAGACTCCTCATCGCATCCGATAACCTCTAACTTTGGAGCCTCTAGATATAATAACCAGGGTTTGAGCGAGATCTGTCTTTCTGAATCTCCGGGAACATTTGAGATCTCAGCGACTACACGATAGGTGCCGCTGGGGATCCACTTATCCTGAAGATCTTTACAATTCCATTGAAATACATAATTAGGCTCGGACTCAAGGTAATGAGCAAACGGTTTGCCAGAGACATAAATAGGCTTGGTCGTCCAGATGGTCTGGTTGTTCTCCTTCAATATATAGGGCTTAAAATAACAGGCGCTTTGCTCTGGCTGCCACCAGAATCCGATATCGACCTGGGAATGATATCCTGGGATATCGAGTTCTACTCGATCATGCCAGTGAGTATCCCATCCATTTTTGACCTTGAGATCGAATGCATTAGGAACTGCATATAGATTGGCAAACTGACTGCCCACCTGGTTCTCATAAGAGCTACAGTCCGGGTTGAGGAAGGTCTCGGTTAACAATACCTTTGCTTGCAAAGGGTAGTATCTTTTCCCATATTTTGTGGGAAGTATTTGAAGGCTATAAGGATATTGCGGATTATCACCGTAATCCATTATGCCATCCCATAGCAGAGCGTAACGATTACTTCCCACGACCTCTAGCTCCGCTCCCAGATCCTGCAAAGGATAATGCACCAGTCGAAGCTCAACATCATCAGGATCCCCATCGAACTCTATCGGCTTGTTATCGCATGGAAATTCCGGCGCTATCGGTGGACAACTCCAGTCTTCATATATATTTTCAAACTCGATTCGAACCTGGTCATAGCCACCGGCCGGATCGCCAAACAAGTATAAAAAACATCCTTCCTCATCGGTAATGCAAGAGATTATCGAGGGTTGATTGCCACAGCCGTTATGGGTAGGCGTTGAAAAGGGTGGTGGCGTTCTAAACGGTGTCGGGGTGCCCGACTGTAGTGCAGTTGGTGTTGGTGTCAAGGTTGGAATATGCCATAGATATGTCCTTGGGTAACCGAGGTAATTATGCAGGTAGTCGAATGCACTTACTTGTATCTGGATCTTCGTATAATCATAGTCAAACCACTCATCGGCGAAATTTATACTTTGGCTGGATGTTAGTTGCTCGGGAAACTCATAAGGAGGCATGGGATCAAATACTGTAAGATTTCCATAGTACCAAAGTTCCTCGCTAAAGTCCGGCAGCCACCCAAATGTTACGAATAACGAACCATCATCGACCTGGTAATTAGTCTCTTTAAGTATTTTTATTGGTGGAGCGCCTACATAGACCTGGTGGGAGCTTTTATAGCCTCCGCAATCGTAACCTTGGTAGTCAGAACATGCCCTCGCGTTAGCGTAATAGACTCCCGGCTGATCAGGATACTCCAGGTAATAACTACACAAACCCTCGTGATCTCCCTCACAAATGCAGGTCAAGCTGTCGATATTGATATCATCTCGAAAAAGTTCGACCTCGTAGCGAGCAACAGAAGGTTTGGTGTAATGGAAGATATCGATTATCCAATCACTTTTTTCCTCAAGATAAATATCCGGTGGACTTAGGTCGGGAGTAGGGGATGGACCGTCTGGCTCACCAACCGATGCTGGAAGAGAAGGATCGCTTAAATTGTAAGCCTCATCGATAGCCCGAACATGATAAGTATTAGATCTAGTCCAAGCTAATTCAGTATAACACCAGTAGGTTCGCTTGATCGGGTAGGTTGCGTAATCATCATATACCAGGTATTCAGCAACCTGCTCTTCAACCGGATTGCATATCCATTCCAAGTAAACGGTGCCATCAGAGCCGAAGGCTGAGAAACCGCTCGGTGGCGAGGGTCTTGCCCACATACCTTCTACCGGCTCTGATGGCTCACTTTCAGAGCCTTCTGGACTCAAGGAACATACTTCATAGAGATAGCTTACCCCTTCTTTGGCAGTATAATCCTCGAACTCGGTCTGTAAAGTGGTGTATCCGGATGCGGGTCCCTCGTATCGGTAAACCCTGTATCCTTCTGCTCCACTGACTTCTTCCCAAGTTAATCCCACCCCACCCGTTATTTCTCGAGATTGTATCCCTGAGGGGGGTCCGAGCGGGTAGCCACCAAGCTCCTCAAGGGTAAATCCCTTAGTTGGAGCAAATCGTTTCTTGGGAATCAATCGAGTATCCTCTGGGTAGGGGAATACAGCTATATCATCGATATACCAACCTCGATAGTTGTTCTTGCTTCGGGTCATCGAGTTGAAATGGAACAACAACTGGATAAAGGTATCTTGATACATGCTAAGGTCGATGGTTACCTCTCGCCAGTCGCACTTTGAGAGCGATGACATCCAGATCGGATACCAAAGCTGATCATCCCAGGGAGAAATAAAGACCATTCGTATGTCATACCATCCGTTGTGATCCGGCTGCACCTCCTCGAAGCTCCAAAACTTCAGGTAACATTGACCTTGTACATAAAACAACGGTGTGATAGCATCAGCTTTCACAATTTCACCAGTGTCGTAGTTGCCGGTCAGTTTATTGGCAAAATGTAGTGAACGACACCCGGTGTGAACCTCAGGGAAACGGCTGCTTGGTCCGTCATAATGCCAAAAGCCGTGTCTTGTAAGTGTCCATTCCATACCATTAGGCGGTTTAACCTCGAAGCTATCGAAATAAACCGCTCCCTCTGGGGTAGGTGGATTTGTACAAGTGAAACGGGGAGTTACCGTGGGCGTAAAGGTCGGAGTAATCGTCGTTTCTACCCACCTGGCATAAGCAGCGCAGGGAGGATTTGATTGCCTGCCCCAGGATTTCTTCTTTATCGTGTCCTTTGAAAATGTAAAACTGGGCAACTTTCCCTTTCCCAAGGCTAACCTTTCATCCATTATAGGATAAGAGGTATATAACGCGGTGATGTATGCCTCGCTTTCAACAGAGAGATGCACCTTACCAGCAAATTCTTTGCCACAATCACCGCAATGACCAAATCCAATATTTTTTAAGGCTGCATGGGTGCTGAAGATCCCACTATCCCTTGATGTTTCTGTTAGATTGAGAGTTAATATGCATTGGATGCCGTTGCAGCTCCCCGCCTCGGAGACATGTATTGTAACCTGTTCCTGCTGCTTCGGGTCCTTGTTTGCTGAAGGATCATAAACGGTTATGACAGCTCTATCTCCGTAACCGATGTATAAATCCCTGTCGAAATGAATGCACGGAATTGTCGGGCTAGGGGAATATGTTGCAGTCGGTGTGCGAGTTGCTGTCGGGGTTGCTGTGAAACTAGGCGTGAAACTGGCAGTAGGAGTGCTAGTGATAATAGTAGTCGGCGTGAAGGTATCGTATGGTGTACTTGTGGGAGTTGGGGTATCTATCGCGGTTTCGGTAGGTGTTTGAGAGAGAGTACAAGTGGGTGTGAAACTAGGACTATTAGTAAAGGTAGGCGGAATAGTAGCTGATGTTGGTTCAGGGGATGGGGTCGGAGTCGGTCCATGACAGCTCTCGCAGGAATTATATATCAGAGAAAATCCAAGTATAACAATAGTAAAAAGCGATACTATAATTATTTCCAACGCTATCTTCATATAATATAATATAAATCATCTTATAGCCATTGTCAATAATAATATCCTTGATTTATTGTTATCAGCTTATAAATGTATTATAAAATAATTGTTTTAATAAATAGACAGTTAGCACACATTGAAGGCTGAATTTAGCACAAAATGGTTGTGATTTTTTTATTGATGAAAGAAATTAAGGGAGATCACCTGGCTTATAAAGCCCACAAATTAAGGATCATCGCCCCCTAAGACTATCAAAGAGAGATTGGCTAGGTGGATTTTCGATCAAATTCAATAAAAACATATAAATACAATATATAATGTAATGGCAGAACATTTTCTTATCAATAGACATGAATATAGTTACCGTGCGCTGATTAAGGAAATAAAAATTCGTACGTGGTCGCCGGCGCTAAATACCGTGGCGAATTCGAGGAGAGGCTAAAGACGATCATCGACAAGGTAAAGCAAGCAGCCGGAAAAATCATCCTTTTCATAGACGAGCTGCATAATGTTGTCGGAGCCGGCGCTGCCGAGGGGAGCATCGATGCATCCAACATGTTAAAGCCGGCGCTCGCTCGCGGGGAGCTGCAATGCGTGGGCGCTACAACGATCGATGAATAGCGAAAATATATCGAGAAAGATGGCGCCACGCAGCGAAGGTTCCAGCCAGTGCTGGTCGAAGAACCCTCCATCGAGGACACTATAAAAATTCTGCATGGATTGAAGGATAAATATGAAAAACACCATGATGTCTGCATAACCGACGATGCCATCGTGGCAGCCGCCAAGCTCTCTGCACGGTATATCACCGACCGCTTTGTACCTGACAAGGCGCTTGATCTCATCGACCAGGCTGCCCCGGTGCGCATCGATATGTCCGAATATATGGAGAAATTCTCTGTCTCAAGGCTCATTGGAGCACCTCCAGGATATGTCGGCTACGAGGAAGGGGGGCAACTGACCGAGGCGATCAGACGCAAACCATACTCGGTGGTGCTTTTTGATGAGATCGAAAAAGCACACCCTGAGGTCTTTCACCTGTTGCTCCAATTGCTCGATGATGGAAGACTTACCGACCCAAAGGGTAAGACCGTTGACTTCAGAAATACTATTGTAATTATGACCTCCAACCTCGGCTCCAGGTTTATACACTCCCTGACACCAGATATCAGCCAGGAACAGCTTAAACAGGAGTTAGAGCGGATGCGCCAGGCGGTAACTAAGGAACTGCAATCGTTCTTCAAGCCCGAGTTTCTCAACCGCATCGATGATATAATCATCTTCGAGCCGCTCACCAGGGAACAGGTGATACAGAGCGTGCATCTGCTTATCGAGCGCATACAGAAGCGATTGGCTGAAAAAGACATAACCCTTGAGATAGAGCAACAGGTCTATCAACATCTGGCTGAGGTCGGATTCGATCCAAACTACGGGGCTAGACCATTAAAGCGAGCCATACAGAATCTGATCGAGAATGAGGTAGCATTGCAATTGCTAAAGAGAAATATAAATACAAGCGCAAGGATCAAGACCTACCTCAAGGATGGCAATATCGAGGCAGAAATAATTCCCTGAATCCCCAATTAAGCATTTCGGCTTTGGATTACTTGTCTGGAAAGATAGGGAATTATAGCATTTGAAAATTTTCATATCCAAACTGCTCTTTTCAGGTGCGAGCTTGTTCCGATTTTTCTGATCTGCCCTTAATTTTCTGTAAACTAGGGCATATTACAGGCTGCCGAAGTCTATCTCCCTGTCTCCCTCGCTTAGATCTTTGTGGATTATATGACCATTGAACACGGTCAGCATCGGTTTTACCTTGATGAGTCGATCGGTGTCAAAAGCGGGATCCAGGATATTCTCAGAGAGCATCACGAAATCTCCAACATACCCTACCTTGAGGTAACCCATCCTTGCCTCGTCGAATGATCCATAAGCTGCATTGGTAGTGTATGTTCGCAGTGCATCCTCAACGGTTGTGTTCTTGTGTGGCCATAAACCACCCTCAGGCAAGCCGTTTTTATCAGCGCCAGTTACCATAACATGGATACCAAGCAGCGGGTCCATCGGTGTCAATGGGAAGTCGCTTCCACAAACCACATAGACACCAGATGCGATCAAATCTTTCCAGCGCTGGTATTCCTTGTCCATTCTTTCCTTACCGAAGGTTGCCTCGATCTCGTGCTGGTAATCCATCAATGGATAGGAGAATGTGGGATTCATCACCACCAGGACACCCATCTCTGCTATGCGTGGAATATCCTCATCCTTTATGAATTCAGCATGTTCTAGGGTGTGTCTTCTGGGGCGGGGTGGATTCAGCTTGTTGACATCATCAAGGAGATTCAGGGCTTCGTGCACAGCACGATCGCCCATAGTTAAGAGGTTTATGGTCAATCCCAGCCTATCAGCGGTTAGCATCTGGTTCAGGATCTCCTCTCTCTTCCAGACCTCTTTGCCAGCATTTTCTGGATCATTCGCATAAGGCTCGAACATCCAAGTATGCACTGGAAGATCGACCATCAACTTCACGCCGTTAGCCTTGAGAAATCCCTTGGGGAGATCGGAATTCTGAATTTGTTTGTGCAAATCAGCCCATTGTTGGAAGTCCTCCATCGTATTCCAGGGGGTATAAAGATTATCCATAACCGCCCGTACCGGCAGGGCATCGTCTTCTAGTATCTGCATGTAAATTCGTACGATATCCGGGTCGCCATCTTTGGTATGAATGCTGGTAACGCCGGTCTCAGCATACATCTCCAGGATCATGCGTTGAATCAGCACCACTTCCTCAAAGGAATATGGCTGCACCTTTTTTACGGTATTGAGTAGCACTCCTGCGGTCGAGCCAAGCTCAGTTTCTGAGAGGTAACCGGTTGCCATACCGGTTTCTGGATCGCGCTCGATATGACCGGTATAGCTCATTTCAGGCGGGGTTTCGTAAAGTATGCCAGCAAGCTCCAGCGCCCTGGTGTTTGCCCAATGCACATGCCCACTATGGTGTACAAGATAGCAAGGCTTATCTGCTATAACCTCGTCTAGCATCTGTCTTGTCGGCTTAACTCCTTCCTCGAAGATATATGCTTCCCATCCGAACATGCGTGGATATTTATCTTCCGGGTGTTCCTCCACATACTTACGCACCTCGTCAAGCACTTCTTCAGGAGTTTTACAGTGGAATAATGTTGGAGCCTCTGGACTCACCAGCACATAAGGCGTCTGTGGGTGGCAGTGTCCATCGCAGAAGCCAGGCAATATAAGCCTTCCCTCCGCGTCGATCACCTTGCCGGATGGCTTATCTGCATTCATTGCAACGATCTCCCCATTCTTGATCGTCATAGCAGACTTCCAGGGATCTGCGGGATCTCCAGTCCATATTCTAGCATTCTTGATGGTGATGTCTCCACCCTTGTAGTTTAAGCCTCTCGATGTCCACTTGGTATAAAGGCGAATCCGATCCTTGTGGGAGCAATAGCTGACAAATCCCACAGCAACGATAAGAGCTAAGATAACCATCCATCTGCGCATGATGATGACCTCCTTACATGTACCGCAGTTGAAGCATGGTTGCCATAAACAAAGCATGGAAGCTATGCATTTTAGCGGTGGTAATCATATTTTATTCCAATACCTTCAGGCTCGGCCAGGGATTGCTTTCATACATGAAAGAATCCCGGGCAACTAGCTTTAAAAGGAAGGTTTCAGAGGCAAGCCCCGGCATTATCTCAGCCTTCGGCAGAATGAAGATGTGGTTTGCCGGATCTACCTCGACAAGGAGAACACCGGTTGGCGCCTGCATGATGAATATCTCGACCTCAGCGATGCCAAGACCGGATGGATCCGACACCATTGCCAGC